>JAIXWM010000129.1 GCA_027491255.1 Rubrivivax sp.
CAGGCACGCTTCCGCACCGACGCGCTCGACGCCGCCGCCGGCAGCCCGCAGGCCCTGGCCACCTTCATCGCCCAGGACTTCGGCTCCTGGCGTCAGGTGGTGGTGGCGCAGAACCTGCGCATCGACAGGCTTTGACCACGGTCTGACCGCGCAATCCGCTGTCCCGAGCCAGCGATTCCGCGGCATCGTGCGGTTTCGCGCGGGCCGAGGCTGCGGTGCGCGGCCTCGGCGAGTCGGCGACACGCAACCCATTCGGTCGACCGGCATGGAAGTACCGCTTCACCCGAAACCGCGGGCGCGCGGTCTTGGCGCAGGGCACCGCCGGTGCCGCCTTCTTGCCGCAGCGCGCGCCTTCCAGGCCCTGCGGCGCGTCAGCCGCTCTACCGTGCTGCCCCCCGGGAATGCCTTGCCTGACCGAAACAGGCGCCGGCCAGCTTCAGGATCTCGGCGGCCTTGCGCAGTTCGCGCTCGAGTTCCTTGATGCACTGCTGCTCGGCGACCCTCGGATCGGTCCGCACACCGATGTCGTGACCGTCCAGATGCTCACGCCTGCGCAGCGTCTCGGCCGCGCGGCCAAACTTGTCGGCGATCGACTCGATGGCCAGACGCTGCGACGGCTGCCGGTCCTGCGCCTCGAAGGCCATCCGCACCGCGCGCTCGACACCTCAGAGGGCAACCACGGCGACCTCCTCATGTCGGCTCCATTCCCCAGCGCAGGAGCCTTCTCAAAAGCCAGGGCAGTTCATTGCACCGGGCATTGAAACCCGCGCCCCCCGCCGCGACCGGGTCAGCCGCGGTAGCGCCGCAACTCGAGCTTGGCAAGCTGCTCGCGGTGCACCTCGTCGGGCCCGTCGGCCAGGCGCAGCACCCGGCTCATGGCCCAGGCGCTGGCCAGCCCGAAATCGTTGCTCGTGCCGCCGCCGCCGTGGGCCTGGATGGCCCAGTCGATCACCTTGCAGGCCATCTGCGGGACGGCCACCTTGATCATCGCGATCTCGGCGCGCGCGACCTTGTTGCCGACGGTGTCCATGCGCCACGCCGCCTGCAGCGTCAGCAGCCGCGACTGCTCGATCAGGATGCGCGACTCGGCGATGCGCTCGTGCGTCACCCCCTGGTCGGCCACCGCCTTGCCAAAGGCGTGCCGGGCCAGGGTACGGCGGCACATGCGCTCGAGCGCGCGCTCGGCCGAGCCGATCAGCCGCATGCAGTGGTGGATGCGTCCCGGGCCCAGGCGGCCCTGGGCGATCTCGAAACCGCGCCCCTCGCCGAGCAGCATGTTCGAGGCCGGCACGCGCACGTTCTCGAACACCACCTCGGAGGCGCGGTCGGGCACGCCGTAGAAGCCGAACACCGGCAGCGGGCGCAGCACGCGCACCCCGGGGCTGTCCATCGGCACCAGGATCATCGACTGCTGCCGGTGCCGGTCAGGGTGGGTGGGGTCGGACTTGCCCATGAAGATGGCGATCCGGCAGCGCGGGTGCGTGGCATTGGTGGTGTACCACTTGTGGCCGTTGATGACGTAGTGGTCGCCGTCGCGCACGATCGAGCTCTCGATGTTGGTGGCGTCGCTGGACGCCACCGCGGGCTCGGTCATCGCGAAACAGGAGCGGATCTCGCCGTCCAGCAGCGGGCGCAGCCACTGCGCCTGCTGCTCGGGCGTGCCGTAGCGGGCCAGGACCTCCATGTTGCCGGTGTCGGGCGCCGCGCAGTTGAAGACCTCGGGGGCGAGCAGCGATCGACCCATGATCTCGCACAGCGGCGCGTAGTCGAGATTGCTCAGTCCGGCACCGTGCTGCGAATCGGGCAGGAACAGGTTCCACAGCCCGGCGGCGCGGGCCAGCGGCTTGAGCTCCTCGACCACCGGCAGCACCGACCAGGGGCCCAGCTGCTCGGCCTGCGCGAAGTAGCGCGCCTCGTTGGGGTAGATGTGGGTCTGCATGAACTCGCCGATGCGGTCCTGCAGTTCGCGCACGCGGGCGCTGGGTTCGAAAGGCATGCGCGGCTCTCCTGGGATCGATGGTCGTTGGACAGGGGCGAGGTCAGGCCAGCGCTCGCGCGCGCTGCCAGGCGGCTGCGGCGATGCGGCCGGCCAGCGCCCCGGTGCGGGCGGCCTGGGGGTCGCTGGCGCTGCCGTCGATCGCGCGCCGGGCGATGCCCTGCAGGATCGCCGCGAGCCGGAACAGGCTGTAGATGACGCAGACTTGCCAGCCGGGCGGCGGCTCGGGCGCCAGGCCTCGCGCCTGCAGGTAGGCGGCCAGGTGCTGGCCGGCCGACGGGATGCCCAGGGCCTGCAGGTCCTGCCCGGCCATGCCGCGGAACTCCTCGGCCGTGAGTTCCCAGCCGAGGATGTGGTACGCCATGTCGGCCAGCGGGTCGCCGAGCGTCGACAGTTCCCAGTCGATCAGGGCCACGACCCGGGGCTCGGTCGGGTGCACGATCATGTTGTCGACGCGCAGGTCGCCGTGCACCAGCGCGGGCGGCGCGGCCGGCGGCAGGTGGCGCGGCAGCCAGTCGATCAGCGCCTCCATCGCCTCGATGCGGTGCGTCTCGGCGGCGCGGTACTGGCGCGTCCACAGGGCCACCTGGCGCTCGACGAAGTGCCCCGCACGCCCGTAGCCCGCCAGGCCCAGGGCCTGCGGGTCGAGGCTGTGCAGGCGCGCGATCATGCGCGCGATGTCCCGGTACAGCGCCGCGCGCTCCGCCGGGTCGAGCCCCGGGAGCGCCGGGTCGAGGAAGACGCGCCCCTCGACGAAATCCATCACGTAGAAAGGCGTGCCGATGACCGACGTGTCCTCGCACAGGGCGTGCACCGCCGGTACCGGCAGGCCGGTGCCGGCCAGCGCTGCAAGCACCCGGTGCTCGCGCTCGACGGCGTGGGCCGACGGCAGCACCGGACCCTCGGGTTTCTTGCGCAGCAGCCAGCGCCTGGCTCCGGCCTGCAGGCGATAGCTCGGGTTGGACTGCCCGCCCCGGCAACGCTCCACCACGAAGGGTCCGTCCCACGGCCCGAGCCGGGCCGACAGCCAGTCGCGCAGGGCCTGCGCATGCGAGACGGTCCAGGCTTCGGCAGGCGCCGCCTTCATCGCACCAGGGCCAGCGACAGCGCCGGCCAGGCGCTCACCAGCGCCAGCCCGACCAGCATCACGCCGATGAAGGGCAGCGCTGCGCGACAGACCTCGGAGAAGCTCGCCCTGAAGGCCGCCATCGCGACGAACAGGTTCAGGCCCACCGGCGGCGTGATGTAGCCGATCTCGAGGTTGACGGTCACGATGATGCCGAAGTGCACCGGGTCGACGCCGTAGACGCGCGCGATCGGCATCAGCAGCGGCCCGAGGATCACGATCGCCGAGCCCACGTCCATCACCGCGCCGGCCAGCAGCAGCAGCCCGTTGACGGCGATCAGGAACGAGGTCCGGTCGTCGATCCAGGTCTGCACCCAGGCCACCAGCGCCTGCGGGATGCGTTCGTAGTCGAGCACCACGCTCAGGCTCGTGGCAAAGGCCACCAGCGGCAGCAGCATGCCCAGCATCACGACGGTCTCGCCGACGATGCGGTAGAAGTCCTTCGCGTCGAGCTCCCGGTGCACCAGGGTCTCGACGAGCAGCGCATAGACGAGCGCCGCCGCAGCCGCCTCGGTCGGTGTGAAGTAGCCCGAATAGATGCCGCCGAGCAGCAGCACCGGCAGCGCCAGCGCGAGCAGGCCCTCGCGCAGCGCCTCGACGATCTCGCGCGGGTCCCAGCGGGAGCGCGGGAAACGGCGCGCATGCCAGACGGCCGCCAGCGCCAGCAGCGCCGCCAGCAGCAGGCCGGGCAGAACGCCCGCGATGAACAGCTGCGTGATCGAGGTCTCGGTCATGATCCCGAACAGGATCATCGGGATCGACGGCGGGATGATGATGCCCAGCGTGCCGCTGGCGCAGATCAGGCCGATCGCAAACGACCTGGAGTAGCCGGCGGCCTGCAGCGCCGGAAACATCACCGCGCCCACGGCCAGCATCGTGACGATGCTCGAGCCCGAGATCGCCGCGAAGACGGTGCAGCTGAGCACCGTGGCCACGGCCAGCCCGCCGGGCACCGGCGCGGTGAGCGCCGTCATGATGCGCACGAGGCGCCGCGCGATGCTGCCGCGCGTCATCACCGCGCCGGCCAGCAGGAACATCGGGATCGCGATCAGCACCTCCTTGTCGAGCGCCGACCAGACGTCCTGCATCACGTAGGTCACCTGGCTGTCGGCCAGCGCGACGTGGACGAAGACCGTGCCCGCGGCCAGGATCAGCAGCAGCGGCTGGCGCAGCAGCGCCAGCGCGAGCAGCACCGCAAGACCGAGCAGGATGCTCACCGGCTAACCCCCTTCTCCCGCCTCGGCCGGCCGCAGCGACGGCGCCCAGGCCCAGGCCAGGCAGCGCAGCGCGGCCGATGCGAAGGCGTAGACCATCACGGCCTGCAGCGGCCAGATCGGGATGTCGAGCGTGGGCGAGCGCTCACCCACGCCGCGCGTCTCGGCGGTGAAGACCGCGCTGTACCAGGCCAGCACGGACAGCAGCGCCGCCGACACCAGGCTGCCGGCGCGCTCGAGCGGGCCCGCCCACGAAGCGGGCAGCAGCGCGTCGGTGGCCTTGATGCGCAGGTGCGCACCCCGGCCCAGCGCCAGCACGAAGCCGAGCATGCCGGCGACGAAGGTCAGGTGCACGGCCGAGCGCTGGGCGCCGAACAGGCCCTGGCCGAACACCTCGCGCCCCAGCAGGTCGGCGATCAGGGCGCAGGCGGCACCGAGGATGGCTGCGCTGGCCAGCGCCTGCTCCGCGGCGAGCAGGCGCCGCAGCAGCGCCTCCAGGCCCCGCGGGGGCGGCGCCCCCGCCGGCGGGCCGCCATCAGCTGCCACGCCGGGCGGCCTGGATTTCGTTGAACAGCGCCACCGCCGTCGGGCCCATGGTCTGCACGTAGGCGGCATGGCCCGGCGCGACCATGTCGACCCAGGCCTTGCGCTGGGCATCGGTGAGGCGGTGGACCTTGCCGCCACCGGCCTCGAACTTCTCCATCAGCGGCCCTTCGGCGGCGCGGACCTCGGCACGCAGCGTCGCGTAGCCCGGGACCGCGGCGCGGATGCCCTGCTGCTGCTGCGCGCTGAGCCGGCCCCAGGCGGCCTTGTTGACGAAGACGGCGTTGAACAGGTGGGTGTGGCGCGTCAGCGTGACGTGGGGCGCGCTCTTCGCCGCCGGCGTCGTGATGTAGTAGACGAAGGGCAGGTCGGCGCCCTCGACCAGGCCCTGCTCGAGACCCGGGAACATCTCGCCCAGCGGCAACTGCACGCCGTTGGCCTGCAGCGCGCTCCAGAAGAAGCGCGACGAAGGCGCCGGCGAGACGCGGATCTTGCGGCCCTTCACATCGGCCGGGGTGAGCAGCGCCGACTTGCCGACGACGTCGTTGAAGCCGGTCTCGGTGAGACCGAGCAGCACCAGGCCCTTGGCGTCGAGGATGGGCGTCAGCAGGCGCATGCCGTGCCGGTCGAGCACGGTGTCACCCTCCTGCGGGCTGGACCACAGGTAGGGGGTGGCGAAGACGGCCAGCTCGGGAGCGATCGAGGCCAGGCCGAGGACCGAGATCACGCCGACCTGCAGGCGGCCGCGCACGACCTGCTGCACCGCCTCCTGCTCGTTGGCGAGGAACTGGAACTCGGCCTTGACGCCGCCGCCGCTGCCGCGCGTGATCGCATCGGCCACCCGCACGTGGTGGTCGCGCAGCAGCCCGGGCTGGGCTGCCGAGGTCAGGCGCCAGTCCTCGGAGGCCAGCGCCGCGGCCGGGGCCAGCAGACTGCCGGCGGCGGCCGAGGCGGCCCCTGCGAGGACGGTTCGGCGGCGCAGCGCCAGTTCTTTGCTTCGATCGGTCTGGTTCATGGGGGTCTCCTCCGGGTGGACAGGTGCGGCCGGCCCGGGCCGCGGCAGGTGGTGGGCCGGGATGATCAGTTCACGGCGCGGCTGCGTCCTTGCCAGTACGGCTCGCGCAGCAGGCGCTTGAGCAGCTTGCCGCTCGGGTTGCGCGGCAGTTCGTCGTGGAAATCGACGCTGCGCGGGCACTTGTAGCGCGCCAGGCGCTCGCGCATGAAGGCGATCAGTTCGTCGGCGCTCGCCCGGGCCCCAGGCCGCAGCACCACGCAGGCCTTGACCGACTCGCCCCAGACCTCGTCGGGCACCCCGATGACGGCGCAGTCGGCCACGGCCGGGTGGGCCACGAGAACGTTCTCGACCTCGGCGGGGTAGATGTTCTCGCCGCCGGAGATGATCATGTCCTTGATGCGGTCATGGATGTAGAGCAGGCCGTCGCGCAGGTAGCCCGCGTCGCCGGTGCGCATCCACCCCCCGTCGGGGCTGCGGCCCAGCGGATAGGCCTGCTGCGTGGCCGGCGCGTCGCGCCAGTAGCCCTTGAAGTTGCGCACCGACTCGACCCAGATCTCGCCGACCTCGCCCTCGGGCAGTTCACGCGTGCCCAGCGGCTCGACGATGCGAACACGCGCGCCCCCGGCCGCGCGGCCGGCCGAGCGCAGTGGCGCGGCGAGCGCCGGGTCGGCCAGCGCGCGCCGGTGGTCCTCGGGCATCAGGAAGCTGATCGGCCCCGACACCTCGGTCATGCCGTAGACCTGCAGGAAGTCGCAGCCGAACGCCTGCATCGACCGGCGCAGCAGGGTCTCGCTGATCGGCGAGCCGCCGTAGGCGACCAGGCGCAGCGAGCGGTAGTCGGCCTGCTCGCAGCCCGGTTGCTGCAGCATGAACAGCAGCATCGCGGGCACGAGGAAGGCATGGGTGATGCCCTCGCCGGCCACGGCCTCGATGAACTCCGCGGGCTCGAAGGTGGAGAAGGCCACCGTCTGCCCGCCAGCCCACAGCGTGAGCAGCAGCATCGTCATGCCGGCGACGTGGAAGGTGGGCAGCGGGTTGCCGTTGACGTCGCCCGGGCCGAAGCCCCAGTCGCCGGCCACCGTCAGGCAGGTCGACAGCAGGCCGCGGTGGGTCAGCACCACGCCCTTGGGACGCCCCGTCGTGCCCGAGGAATACAACTGCAGCGCGTCATCGTCGCCCTGCAGCGCCACCGGCTCCAACGATGCCGGCCAGGGCGCCATCCAGGACTCGAGCGCGGGCAGCCCGGCAGCGGCACGCTCGGTGCAGACCACCGCGCGCAGTCGCGGCAGGGCCGGCAGGTCGATCAGGGGCACGAAGGTCTCGTCGACGAGCAGGAACACGGCCTGCCCGTGATCGAGGATGTAGCGCAGTTCGTCGCGCGCCAGGCGCCAGTTCACCGGCAGGCACACCGCGCCGAGCCGGCACGCCGCCAGGGTCAGCAGCAGGCACTCCACATGGTGCTGGCTGAGGCAGGCCACGCGGTCGCCGCGGCCCACGCCCAGCGCCTGCAAGGCCCGCGCCAGGCGCGCCGATGCGGCTTCGAGACCCGCGAAATCGAGCACGCGGGTGCCGTGCCGGATCGCGGCCTGCCGCGGGCGCTGCCGCGCCTGGCGCAGCAGGGTGTCCACGAGCGTGGTGTCGGCGACGCCGTCCATCACGCCAGCTCCAGCGCGGCTTCGGTGCCTTCGCGGATGGCCCGCACGGCGTCGAGTTCGGTCGCCGCGCGCGCGCCGCCGACGGTCGTGACCGGGCAGCCGAGCGCCCGCAGCGGGCCCTCGAGATCGCTCACCGGCTCCTGACCGCCGCAGAACACCACCGTGTCGACCTCGAGGCAGCGCCGCACACCCTGCACCATCAGGTGCAGGCCGGCCTCGTCGACACCCTCGTAGGACACCCCGGACAGCAGCCTGACGCCGCGCCGGGCCAGCACGGCGCGGCGGATCCACCCCGTGGTCTTGCCCAGGCCGCGCCCCGGGGGCTCGGGCTTGCGCTGAAGCAGCCAGACCTCGCGCGGCGGGGTCTCGGGCCGGGGCGCCACCAGGCCGCCGCGGGTCTGGCCGTCGAGCTCGATGCCCCAGGTGGCCAGGAAGCGCGACCGCACCACGTCGCCGGAAGCCTCGCTGCCGGCGCCCTGCCCGGGGTCGGCGCCGTGCGCCGGATCGGTCAGCAGCTCGGCGACGTCGAAGCCGATGCCCCCGGCACCGACGATCGCGACCCGCCGGCCGACGCGCTGCGGTTGCTCGATGGCCTCGACATAGCCGAGCACCCGGCCCGAGGGCGCCGCGCCCCAGCCATGGGGCCGCGGGCGCACGCCGGTGGCGAGCACCACGTGGTCATGGGCCCGCGCCAGCTCGGGCGCCGATGCGGACCGACCGAGCCGCAGTTCCACGCCCAGGCGCTGCAGGCGGCGCTCGAAGTAGCGCAGGGTCTGCGCGAACTCCTCCTTGCCCGGGATGCGCTGGGCGAGCCTGAACTGGCCGCCGATGCGGTCGGACGCCTCGTAGAGCGTCACCCGGTGGCCTTGCTCGGCGGCGGTGACCGCGCTGGCCAGCCCGGCGGGCCCGGCGCCCACCACCGCCACGCGGCGCGAGCGACGGGCGGCCTGCGACGGCCACTCGGTCTCGCGGCAGGCGCGCGGGTTGACCATGCAGGAGGTCAGGCGGCCCTGGAAGCTCTCGTCGATGCAGGCCTGGTTGCAGGCGATGCAGGTGTTGATCTCGTCGGCGCGGCCCTGGGCGGCCTTGGTCACGAAGGCGGCGTCGGCCAGCAGCGGGCGGGCCATCGACACCAGGTCGGCGTCGCCGCGGGCCAGCAGCGCCTCGGCCACGGCCGGGTCGTTGATGCGGTTGCTGGTGGCCAGCGGCAGGGCCACCACGCCGCGCAGGCGCCGGGCCACCGTGGCGAAGGCCGCGCGCGGCACCAGCGCCGCGATCGTCGGCACGCGGGACTCGTGCCAGCCGATGCCCGCGTTGATCAGGCTCGCGCCCGCAGCCTCCGCGGCGCGGGCCAGGGCCGCGATCTCCTCCCAGGTGCTGCCGTCCTCGACGAGGTCGAGCACCGACAGGCGGAACACCAGCAGCGGGCCGGGCCCCATCGCCGCCCGCACCCGGGCGATGCACTCCACGGCGAAGCGCATCCGTCCGGCGGCGTCGCCACCCCAGCGGTCTTCGCGGCGGTTGGCCCGCAGGGTGAGGAACTGGTGGATCAGGTAGCCCTCGGAGGCCATCAGCTCGACACCGTCGTAGCCGGCCAGGCAGGCCAGCCGCGCGGCGCGGGCGTAGTCGCCGAGCGTCTGCTCGATGTCGTCCTCGGTCATCGCGCGCGGCGTGGCGGGCGAGACCGGGCTGCGCAGCGCCGACGGCGCGACGCCGCGCGCATGGTGCGCATAGCGCCCGCAGTGCAGCAGCTGCAGCACGATCGCGCCGCCCTCGGCATGCACCGCCGCGGGGATGACGCGGTGGCGCTGCGCCTCCTGCTCGCTGTCGAAGCTGCGCATGCCGTCCCAGTGCACACCCTGGTCGTTGGGCGACAGGCCCCCGGTCACGATCAGACCCACCCCGCCGCGGGCACGCTCGGCGTAGAAGGCGGCCAGCCGCGCATGACCACCGGCAGCCTCCTCGAGCCCGGTATGCATCGAGCCCATGAGGACGCGGTTGCGCAGCCTGAGGCCGCCGATCGTGATCGGCGCCAGCAGGTGCGGGTAGACCGGCGGCTCTGGCATCGTGGTCGCAACTTCACCGAGGAGATTGCCAAGCAGGTTACGCGGCGCCCCGGACACCGTCTTGTGCCGACTGGTTGCACGCGGTCACCCCGGCGCTGCCGGGCTGCGGCGGCACGGCGCGCAGTCGGCGCAAGACAGCACGGTCGGCCGGCCCTAGGCTGGCGCATCGCCTGTCGCGGCCGGGCCGTACGGGCGCCACGTCGACCCCTGCTAAAGCCTGCCGCCATGCCTCCAGATCAGCTCACCGTCACCCTCGACGCCGATGGCGACATCGGCATCCTGACGATCGACCACCCGCCGGTCAACGCCCTGTCGCCGACGGTGGTGCGCGACCTGGGCGCCTCCCTCGACGAGTTCGACCGGCGCGGCGCGTTGCGCGCCCTGGTGCTGCGCTGCACCGGTCGCACCTTCTGCGCCGGCGGCGACATCGCGGCCTTCGACGAGCCTGGCTTCAGCCCGGCGCCGCTGAACGCGCTGCTCGAACGCCTGGAGGCCGGCCACCGACCGGTGGTCGCGGCGCTGCACGGCACGGTGCTCGGCGGGGGGCTCGAGCTCGCGCTGGCCTGCCACGCCCGCGTCGCGGCTCGCGGCACGCGCCTGGGCCTGCCGGAAGTACGGCTGGGGCTGCTGCCCGGGTCGTTGGGCACCCAGCGCCTGCCGCGGCTGGTCGGCGTGCCGCGCGCACTGCAGATGATCACCCGCGGCGAGCCGCTGGAGGCCGGCGAGGCGCTGGCCGCCGGCCTGGTGGACACGATCTCCGACGGGGACCCCGTGCCGGCGGCGCTGGACCGGGCCCGGGCCCTGGCCGAAGCCGGCGGCCCGCTGCGCCGCACGCGCCTGCTGCCGCTGGCCCTGGGCGACGAGGCCCGGCAGGCCCTGGCGCAGGCGTACGAGCAGGCCCGCGACCGGCCGCAGGAGCCGGCGCTGGAGGCCATCGCGCGCTGCGTCGAGGCGGCGGCCACGATGCCGTGGGAGCGAGGTGCCGAGCTCGAGCGCGAGAGCTTCGAGCACTGCCTGCGCTCGGCGCCTTCGCGCGCGCTGCGGCACCTGTTCTTCGCCGAGCGCCGCGTCGGCCGCCGGGCTGGCGGGCCGGAGTCGGCAGCGGCCCGCGCAGTGCGCCACGTCGGCGTGCTCGGCGCCGGCACGATGGGCCGGGGCATCGCGATGTGCTTCGCCGATGCCGGGCTGGACGTCACGCTGGTCGACACCGCCCCGGCCGCCCTGGAGCGCGCGCGGGCGGCGATCGGCCAGGTGTACGAAGCCGCCGTGGCGCGGGGCCGGCTCACGCCCGATGCGGCGCTCGAGCGCCAGGGTCGCATCCGAACGGCCCGGGACGACACGGCGCTGGCGGGCTGCGACCTCGTGATCGAAGCGGTGTTCGAGGACCTGGCGCTCAAGCGCGAGGTGGCCGCCCGGCTGGGGCGGGTCTGCCGGCCGGGCGCCATCCTGGCCACCAACACCTCGACCCTCGACGTGGACCGCATCGCCGAGGCCACGGGCCGGCCGGCCGACGTCGTCGGCATGCACTTCTTCAGCCCGGCGCACGTGATGCGCCTGCTCGAGGTGGTGCGCGGCGCCCGCACCGACGCGGCGGTGCTGCGCACGGTGGTGCAGCTGGCGCGCGAGGTGGGGAAGGTGCCGGTGGTCTGCGGCGTGTGCTGGGGCTTCATCGGCAACCGCATGGCCGAGGTCTACATGCGCGAGACCGAGTTCCTGCTGGTCGAGGGCGCCACGCCCGGCCAGATCGACGCCGCGATCGAATCGCTGGGGATGGCGATGGGCCCCTGCCGGATGCTCGACATGGCCGGCGTGGACGTGGGCGCGCGCACGGTGATCGAGCGCGATCGTGACGGCGGCCTGCCCGCCGACCCGGCCTACCGCATCGTCTGCCGGGCGCTGTTCGAGCGCGGGCGCCACGGCCAGAAGACCGGCAGCGGCTACTACCGCTACGAAGGCCGCCGCGCGCTGCCCGACGAGGCGACGCTGGCGCTGTGCGCCGAACTGGCGCAGCGCCACGGCATCGCCAGGCGCCAGGCCATCGGCACGCGCGAGATCGTGGAGCGGCTGATGTTCAGTCTTGTCAACGAGGGCGCGCGCCTGCTCGGAGAGGGCATCGCCGCCCGCGCCAGCGACATCGACGTCGTGTGGACCGCGGGCTTCGGCTTCCCGCGGCATCTGGGCGGGCCCATGCACTGGGCCGACGAGACCGGCCTGGAACAGGTGGTGCAGGGACTGAACCGCTGGGCGGCGGCGCGGGGCAACGCCCACGGCTACTGGAGCGTCAGCCCGCTGCTGCGGGCGCTAGCGCAGGGTGGCGGCCGGCTGGCGCGCTGGGAACCTCCCGGCGCCTGAGCCTCAGGCGCCAGCGGGCTGGGCCCGCAGGCCGGAGGCGATCAGGCGCAGCTTGCGCGAGCCGGCGAAGATGTCGCGCGGCTTGAGCCCGAAGTTCTGGCGGATCGAGTGGCTGAAGTGCGTCGAGTCGGGGTATCCGACGTCCAGCGCCACGTGCACCAGCGTGCTGTCGCTGCACACGTGGTGCAGCAGGCTGCGGGCCCGCTTCCAGGTGCGCAGGGCCCGGAACGAAGCCCCGGCCTCCTGCCGGAACAGGTGCAGGAAGCGCGAGACCGACAGATGCGCCCGGGCCGCGCAGTCCTCGGCGCTGAGGGCCGTGGCCGGGTCGTGCTTCATGCGCTCCAGCGCGGCGGCGATGCGCGGATCCACGCGGCGCGCGGGCAGGCCGACGCCGAAGACCAGCGGGTCGAAGTCGGCCGGCTGCAACTCGAGTTCACGGCCGAGCGCGACCATGCGCGCGTGGCTGCGCCGCACCTGCGCCGCAAAGGCCGGTGCGTCCACGGGCCCGGAGCGGGCGCGCAGGACATCGGGCAGGCCGTCCGGGTCGATCGTCTCGGGCTCGACGTACAGGGCCAGCACGTGGCGCGAGTCGCAGGCGGCCTGGTGCGGCACATAGGGCTGCACGACCGCCACCTCGGCCGCCTGCCAGGGCCCGGTGCCGGTGCGGATGCGCAACGGGCCGTCGAGCGCCACGTACACCAGCAAGGCGCCCTTGGCGTGCATCGACGGCGCACCGAGCAGGCCGGCGTAGAACAGCCGGTCGGGCGTGACCCACATCAGCCGCTCGCGGCTGCGGCCGGGGCGGTCGGGCTCGCGGAACGGGCCCGGTTCGGGCATGGGCATCGGGGAGTCTCCATCGCCGCCTGCGGCGAACCTCTTCAGATCGTGCCACAGCCCCCCGGTGCCGGCGGCCGGGCCCGGGATGACCCTGACAGGAATTTCCCGGGTCAGCGCCCGGTCCAGCGCGGGGAGCGCTTCTCGTTGAAGGCGGCCAGCCCCTCGCGCGCGTCCTCGGTCATCGTCAGCAGCCCGATCTGGGCCTCGGTGTAGGCGATCGCCTCGTCGAAGGACATCGACCCGATCGCGCGCATCGCGGCCTTGCCGCGGCGGATCGCGGTGGGCGACTTGTCGGCGATGCGGTCGACGAGCCACTGCACGCGCGCGTCGAGTTCACCGGCCGGCACGACATGGTTGACGAACCCCGCCGCCTGCGCCGCCTGCGCCGTGAAGGATTCGCCGGTGAGTGCCCATTCGCGCACCAGGCGCGGCGGCACGAGCGTCTGCAGCAGACTCAGCACCTGCATGGGGAACAGGCCGATCCTGACCTCGGGCAGGCCGAAGACGGCATGGTCGGCCGCGACCGCGACATCGCACATCGCCGCCAGCCCCATGCCGCCCGCCAGGCAGGCGCCGTTGATGCGGGCGATCATCGGCAGCGTCGCGTCCTGGGCCTCGCGCAGCATCTCGGCGTAGTCGATGCGCGGACGCGAGAAGTCGAAGGCGAAGCCCTGGCCCGGGCGCAGGTCACCCCCGGCGCAGAAGGCCCGCTCGCCGGCCCCGGTCAGCACCACCACCCGCACGCCCGGGTGCGCGTGCGCGCGCCGAAGGCCCTCACGAATGCCGTCGACCACGCCGCCGTGGATGGCGTTGCGCTTGTCGGGCCGGTTGATCGTGATGCGGAAGACCGGGCCCGCGACCTCGTGCAGGACCTCGGCGGCACCGACGAAGGCCTGGGGGCCCGACCCGACGCCCTCCATCGCGGTCGGCTCATCCACGCGACGGCCCTTCGCCTGCAGCGGCCACCGGCGCGTCCGCGCCCACCTCCGCCAGCACCCGGCCGGCGACGACCTGGTCACCCACGGCGACATGCACGCCCATGACCACGCCCGCGTGCGGCGCGGCGTGGCCGTGCTGCATCTTCATCGCCTCCAGCGTCAGCAGCACCTGCCCGGCCTGGACCCGCTCGCCGGGCCGCACGCCCACCGCGACGACACGGCCGGTGGTCAGCGCGCGCACCCGGCCGTCGCTGCCCCGGCCGGCCTGGCGCGCGGCGGCGGCGTGCGTCAGGTCCTCGACGGTGTGGGCATGGCCATCGATCGCGAGCCAGAGCACGCCACCGTCGCGCTCGAAGTCCAGGCGCAGCATCACGCCGTCGAGCGTGCAGCGGGCCGTGCCGGCGCGCAGCGCGCCGGTCTCGACATGGTGCAGCGCCCGGCCGGGCGGGCCGCCGGGGGCAGCGTCGATCTCGACATCGAAGCGGCCCCGCTCGCGCCGCGTCAGCGTCAGGGCCCGCACCTCGCCGTCGAGGGACAGCCGCATCGGCACCGGCAGGCCGTGGGCCAGCGGGTGGTCACCGGCCCAGGGGGTCTCGTCTTCCGCCTCGGCATGTTCCGGCGCGGGGCCGACCGATCGCTGCGTGGCGTGCAGCAGCCAGGCCGCGACCACGGCCGCCCGCGTTCGGGCCGCCTCGTCGCGGGCCAGCAGTTCGGGGCCGTGCGCGCCGACGAAGGCCGTGGTGGCGGCGCCGGCCGCGAAGACGGGGTGCTCCAGGCAGCGCGCCAGGAAAGCCTGGTTCGTGGTGACGCCGAGTGCGACGGTCTCGCGCAGGCCGCGCAGCAGGCGGCGACGGGCGTCTTCGCGCGTGGCGCCGTGGGCGACGAACTTGGCCACCATCGAGTCGTAGTGCGGCGGCACGGCGGCGCCGCTGTGCAGCGCGTGCTCCACGCGCAGCCCGGGCGGCGGCTGCCAGCGCCGCAGCAGCCCGCTGCGAGGCACGAAGCCGGCTGGCACGTCCTCGGCGCACAGCCGCACCTCGATGGCGTGGCCGGCAAAGCGGATCTGCGGCTGCGCCAGCGGCAGCGGCTCACCCGCGGCCACGCGCAGCTGCCATTCCACCAGGTCCAGCCCGGTCAGCGCTTCGGTGACCGGGTGCTCGACCTGCAGCCGCGTGTTCATCTCCATGAAGTGGAAGCCGCCCTGCGCGTCGAGCAGGAACTCGAGCGTGCCCGCGCCCTCGTAGCCGATGGCGCGGGCCGCCGCCACGGCGCAAGCGCCCATGCGCTCGCGCAGCGCCGCGTCCACCGCGGGCGACGGCGCCTCCTCGACGAGCTTCTGGTGGCGCCGCTGCACCGAGCAGTCGCGCTCGCCCAGGTGCACGACCTGGCCGTGGCGGTCGGCGAAGACCTGCACCTCGACGTGGCGCGCGCCGTCCAGCGCCCGTTCCAGGATCACCGTGGCATCGCCGAAGGCGCCCAGCGCCTCGGACTGCGCGCGCTGCAGCGCGGCGGCGAAGTCCTCGGCGCGCTCGACGCGGCGCATGCCGCGGCCGCCGCCGCCGGCGCTGGCCTTGATCATCAGGGGGAAGCCGATGCGCGCCGCCTCCTGCGCCAGGCGCTGCGGGGCCTGATCGGCCGGATCGTCGCTGTCGAAGCCGGGGATGCAGGGCACGCCTGCCGCGGCCATCAGGCGCTTGGCGCGGGCCTTGTCGCCCATCGCGCGGATGGCCTCGGCCGGCGGGCCGATGAACACCAGCCCGGCCTCGGCGCAGGCGGCGGCGAAGTCGGCGTTCTCGGCCAGGAAGCCGTAGCCCGGGTGCACCGCGTCGGCGCCGCTGGCGCGCGCGGCCCGGATCAGCGCGCCGATGTCCAGGTAGGACTGCGCCGGCGCCGCCGGCCCGATGGCCACGGCCTGGTCGGCGGCGCGCACGTGGGGCGCGCCGGCATCGGCCTCGGAGTAGACGGCCACGGTGCGGTAGCCCAGCGCATGCGCGCTGCGCATCACGCGCAACGCGATCTCGCCCCGGTTGGCGACCAGGATCTTCGTGTAGGGGGTGGCGCGGCTCATTGCGACGCTCGTCATGGCCGCGCGACCGAGAACTGCATGGCCTGCGGCTGCCGCGCCTGCGCTTCGCGGCACACCGCCAGCACCAGGGCCAGCACCGCGCGCGTGTCGCGCGGGTCGATCACGCCGTCATCCAGCAGCAGCGCGCTGGTGCGCAGCACGCTGGTCTGGCTCTCGAAGCGCTCGACGATGCGGCGCTCCATCGCGTCCAGGCGCGCGCTGTCGACCTCGCCCTTGCGCCGCATCGCCGCCTCGGTGACGGTGCGCATGGTCTGCGCCGCCTGCTCGGCGCCCATGACCGCGGTGCGCGCGTTGGGCCAGCTGAAGCAAAAGCGCGGCTGGAAGGCGCGGCCGCACATGCCGTAGTTGCCCGCGCCGAAGGAGGCGCCGCATTGCACGGTGATCTGCGGCACGGTGGCGCTGGTGACGGCCTGGATCATCTTCGAGCCGTGCTTGATGATGCCGGCTTCCTCGTGCGCGCGACCCACCATATAGCCGGTGGTGTTCTGCAGGTACAGCAGCGGCGTGCGCGACTGGCAGCAGGCCTGGATGAAGTGCGTGGCCTTGGACGCGCCGGCGCTGTCGATGGGCCCGTTGTTGGTGATGACACCCAGCGGCCAGCCCTCGAGGTGGACGTGCCCGCAGACCGTGGCGCTGCCGTAGTTGGCACCGAACTCGAGGAAGTCCGAGCCGTCGGCGATGCGGGCGACGATCTCGCGCATGTCCACCGGCTGCTTCGGGTCGGCCGGCATCAGGCCCAGCAGTTCCTCGGCATCCAGGCGCGGCGGCGCGTGCGGACGGGCGCCGGTGCCGGGCGGGCACGCCCAGTGGATGCGCGCGAGGATGTCGCGTGCCAGGCGCAGCGCGTCGCGGTCGTCCTCGGCCAGGTAGTCGCCCAGCCCCGACACCGAGGTGTGCATGACGGCACCGCCGAGTTCCTCCTCGGTGGCGATCTCGCCGGTGGCGGCCTTCAGCAGCGGCGGGCCGGCCAGGAAGGCGCGGGTGCGGTCGCGCACCATCACGATGTAGTCCGACAGCCCGGTCTGGTAGGCACCGCCGGCGGTGGACGAGCCGTGCGTGACCGTGACCACCGGCAGCCCGGCAGCCGACAGCCGCGCCAGGTTGCGGAAGCTGGCGCCGCCGCGCACGAAGTCCTCGACCCGGTAGGCCAGCAGGTTGGCGCCTGCGCTCTCGACCAGTTGCACGTAGGGCAGCCGGTTCTCGAGCGCGATCTCCTGCGCGCGCAGCACCTTGTCCAGCCCCATCGGCTGCAGCGCGCCGGCGTCGATGCCCGAGTCCGAGGCCAGCACCATGCAGCGCACGCCGCTGACCAGGCCGATGCCGGCGATCACACCGCCGCCGGGCACGCTGCGCTCGGGGTCTTCGGTGTCGAGCCCGTAGCCGGCGAGCGTGGCGAGCTCGAGGAAGGGCGCGCCGCGGTCCAGCAGCAGCGCCACCCGCTCGCGCGGCAGCAGCTGGCCGCGCTTCTCGAAACGCTCGCGCGACGCGGCCGACTTGTCGCGCGTGCGCTGCTCCAGCACCCGCACCCGGGCGAGCTGCGCAAGCATGCTGTCGCGCCGGGTCGCGTAATCGGCACTGCCGGGGGACAGGGAGGATTCGAAAGCAGGCATCGCAGGTCGCGGGAAGGGACAGACTGGGCAGAGGGCCCGAACCGACGCGCAGCTTAGAGCGGCGGGTAGAGCGTCATCTTGTGTTCAGCCGCTGAGTGTGCCGCACCGGGGACGGACCCGGAACTTCTCCAGCAAGGCGGCCGGCTGGTAGGACAGCTTGGTCCTGCGGAAATTGGCCAGGCCGAGATCCTGCTCGAAGTTGAGCCATCGCGGCGGCCCGCCGGCGCCGGGCGCGCCGTGCCGGGCGTGGTGGCGGAACAGGACCTGCACCCCGCCGACGAACGCCGCCCGCCCCTTGGCGAAGCGGACCACGTCCACGCCCGGCCGCAGGGTTTCGGTCAGGATGAAGGCCGCCGGCACCCCGTCGGCGCGCAGCACCCAGCCGGCCAGGCCGAGTTCGGCCGCTGCCGCCAGCGCCTCGCGGCAGGGCAGGTCGTCGGCCTGGCCCGGTGAGCGACCCTTGTCGAGCAGCCAGCCATCGAGCACGTGCTCGGCCTCGGCCTGCAGCGGCACGCCATAGGGCGCGATGCTGACGGCGTGCGCGGCCTCGAGCCGGGCGACGAGCTGCCGCTTCTTGCGCAGGCCAGCGCCACGGTACTCGGCGAAGCTGCCGGCTTCGTACAGGTAGTCGGCGTCGTCGCGCACGGCCTCGCGGCTGCCATCCTGCGGCGGCAGCTGCACCACCTGCGAAGCCGACAAGGGGTAGAAGGCGGCACAGTCCCCCAGCAGCGCGCGCCAGTCCGAGACCGGCACCTCGTGCAGCGGGAACAGCGGGAACACGTGGCGCAGTCCGTCGTAGGCACGCCCCTCGAGCAGCGGCCACCGGCCGTCGACGAAGCGCCAGTCGTGCGCGCGCCGGAACAGCCACAGGTTGGAGAACGACCAGTCGGCCAGCGCCTGCTCCCCGCTGCCTTCGGCCAGGCGCCCCAGCAGCAGCTCGATGCGGGGCCGCATCGACAGCGCCAGCGGGGCGCCACGGGTCGGGGCCGCGCCGCTCGTCACGGGTCGAAGCGGACCAGACGCACGCCGGGCGCGGGCCCGTCGGCCGGCGGACCGGCGAAGCACTGGGCGAGCACCATCCAGCGCGCCGCCGCGTCGCCCTGGATCTGCAGGCCGGTGTCGGCGACGTGGCGCCGCTGGGTCACGACCAGGCAGAAGTCCTCGGCGACCCCCGACACCAGGCCGGCCTGCCCGGGCTCTCCCCAGGACCACAGCTCACCGTCGGGGCCGCGCAGTTCGACCCGTGGCGCCGGCCCGGGCAGCGGCAACCCCCGGTTCACGAAGCACCACGCGAAGGTCGTCACACCCAGGTGCGCGATGTGCCGCAGGCGCAGGCTCGGCGGCCGCCGCCGGCGCAGCAGGTCCCACACGTCCTGGCCGTGGGCCCAGGTCTCCATCAGGCGCGCCGTCACGAAGGAGCGCGCGCTCATCGTCGGCCCGTACCAGGGCAGGCGCGCCCGGGGGTCCAGCGCAGCCAGTGCCTGCACCAGCTCCTCGTATCCCGTCTGCCAGCGCTGGCGCAGCGCCGCCCCGGGCAGGGGCCCGAAATGGTCCCGCGCGACGGCACTGATCTGGCCGCCGCGCTCCATCAGCGCGTTCAGCGCGCGCGCCGACGCGACGAAGGCCTCGGGATCGCGCGCCGCCTGCAGGGCCGCCTCGTCGAAGTAGCACAGGTGCGCGATCTCGTCCCAGGCCGACCAGCCGTGGAAGGGGCCGGGCTGGCGCCACTGCGCTTCGTCCAGGGTGGCGCAGAGCGTGTCGAGTTCCCGGTACTCGTCCAGAAGGTCTCGGCATCCCTGGTCCATCCTCCTCGCTCCTCGTGGTTTGTCGCGGCACCCCGTCGGTCCGGGCCCGATCTTGCACCATGCCGGCGGTGCCGTCTTGCGCCCAGGCGCGACGCCCGCCGGCGAGGCGAAGCCGCTCGGCACAAGCCGGCGCCGCCGCGGCGTGTCACGATGCGGGCTGAGCGGTGAGGGAGGGGATCCGGGATGAACGCGACGAGCAGGGACCGCACGGTGCGCATCGGCGGCGCGAGCGGCTTCTGGGGCGACAGCCGGCTGGGGGCGCAGCAGCTGGTGCGGCGCGCGACGATCGACTACCTGGTGTTCGACTACCTGGCCGAGACCACGATGGCGATCCTGGCCGGCGCGCGGGCGAAGCGGCCCGAGATGGGCTGGGCCACCGACTTCGTCGAGGTGGCGATGCACAGCGTGCTGCCGGAGGTGATGCGGCGCGGCATCAAGGTCGTGGCCAACGCCGGCGGCGTGAACCCGCAGGGCTGCGCCCAGGCGCTGCGCCGCCTGGCCGACGGTCTCGGCCTGGCGCCGAGGATCGCGGTCGTGCTGGGCGACGACGTGAGCGCGCAGCTGCCGGCGCTGCGCGCGGCCGGCGTGCGCGACCTGGCCGGCGGCGCCCCGATCCCCGAGCGGATGCTGAGCGCCAATGCCTACCTCGGCGCGCTGCCGGTGGCGCGCGCGCTGGCCGCCGGAGCCGACATCGTGATCACCGGGCGCTGCGTCGACAGCGCGGTCACGCTCGGGCCGCTGATCCACGAGTTCGGCTGGGGGCCGGACGATCTGGACCTGCTGGCCGCCGGCAGCCTGGCAGGCCACCTGATCGAGTGCGGCTGCCAGGCCACCGGCGGGCTGCACACCGACTGGGAGGACGTGCCCGACTGGGCCGACATCGGCTACCCCGTCGTCGAGTGCCACGCCGACGGGCGCTTCGCGCTCACCAAGCCCGAGGGCACAGGCGGCCGGGTGCTGCGCGCCGCGGTGGCCGAGCAGCTGCTCTACGAGATCGGCGACCCGGGCGCCTACGAGCTGCCCGACGTGTGCTGCGACTTCCGCGACGTGACGATCGAACAGGCCGGCGCAGACCGGGTCGAGGTGCGCGGCGCGCGCGGTCGGGCTCCGTCTTCGCGCTACAAGGTGTCGGCCACGGCGATGGCGGGCTGGCGCTGCGCCGGCTCGATGGTGATCGTCGGCATCGACGCCGCGGCCAAGGCGCGGCGCACCGGGCAGGCGATCGTCGAACGCACCCGCCGCATCCTGCGCGAGGAGGGGCTGCCCGACTTCAGCGCCATCGCGGTGGAACTGCTGGGAGCCGAGACGCTGTACGGCCCGCACGCGCGCGCCGACGCCGCGCGCGAGGTCATGGTGCGCGTGGTGGCCGACCACGCGCTGAAGCCGGCGCTCGAGCTCTTCGCACGCGAGATCGCACCGGCCGGCACCTCCTGGGCGCCCGGCACCACCAGCCCGGGCGGCGGTCGGCCCGCGCCTTCGCCGCTGATCCGGCAGTTCGCCTTCCTCGTCGACAAGTCCGGGGTCCCGGCGCGTGTGGAGTTCGACGACTGCCCGGCCTTCGAGGTGCCCGTGCCCGCCGGCACCGGCGACGCCTCACCGGCGTTGCCCACCCCTGCGCCCGCCCCCTGGCGCGACGACGGCGGGCCGCTGATCGAAGTGCCCCTGGTGCGGCTGGCCTGGGCACGCAGCGGCGACAAGGGCGACACGGCCAACATCGGCGTGGTGGCGCGCCAGCCCGAGTGGCTGCCGCTGATCTGGGACCGGGTGACACCCGAGGCCGTGGCGGCGCACCTGGCGCACCTGGTGCGCGGGCCGGTCGAGCGCTTCCACCTGCCCGGCATCGGCGCCGTGAACTTCGTGCTGCACCAGGCCCTGGACGGCGGTGGACCCGCGTCGCGGCGCATGGACCCGCTGGGCAAGGGATTGGCGCAGATCCTGCTGGACCTGCCGGTGCGCGTGCCGGCGGGCTTGTCCGGTCTCAGCTGAGGCGGCTGAGCGGCCTGACGATTGCCGGCTCGGCGAGCCGCCAGACGGCCTCGGCGGCGGCCCTCTGGGTGCAGTGCATCGAGGCCGCCATCGCCCAGGGCATGGGGCTGTTGGCCGAGCCGAGGCCGCAGCGCTGGTCCGCCGGGGCCGTGTGCCAGCACCGGCCCGAGGTCGTCGAGCACGTGCGCTGGCCGATCCTCGGCCACCCCGGTGGCCGGCCAGGTGGGCTGCAGCCAGGCGACACCCTCCATCGATCTGACGGGCCGACTGCGCGAGATCGCTCGCCCGGTGCTGATGATCTGCAGCGCCGAGGACCCCGGCACGCCGCTGGCGGCCCTGGACGCCGCGCGCCTTTGCAAGCCAGATGGATCAGCCCGACGACTGCTCGGCAACGCTGGAGCAGTTCCTGAAGGCGCACAGCTGAACGGCGGGGGCCCGCGGCGCTGCGTGCTCAGGACACCGCGCCCGCCCCGTAGCGCCCCTTCAGCAGCCGCCCGGCGCCGAAGCGCTCGAGCGCGTAGGGCGCCAGCGGCACGTCGGTGGGCAGGCCCAGCGCCGCCTGCGCGAGCACGCGGCCGACGGCCGGCGAGAGCTTGAAGCCGTGGCCCGAGAAGCCGTGGCCGACGACGAGCCCGGGCACGCCGGGCACCGGGCCGAGCACCGGGTTCCAGTCGGGCGTGACGTCGTAGACCCCGGTCCACGACGACGCGAGGCCGGCTTCGGCAAACGACGGGAAGCGCTCGGCCACCTGCGCGCCGATCTCGGCCACCAGGTCCATGCTCACCTCGCCCTGGCGGTCGTCGGGCGTGGCCAGGGTCTCGCCGGGCAGGCCCTCGCTGACCAGCATCTGCCCGCCGCCGTAGCTGCGCGCGTACAGCAGCCCGGGGGAGGCCAGGTCCTTGAAGACCGGCATGGCCGGGGTGTAGGCCTGCGGGCCCTGCAGCGCCAGCACGCGGTGGCGCTCGGCCGCGATCGGCTGCGCGATGCCGGTCCAGGCTTCGAGCTCGCGCGCCCAGATGTTCTGTGTGCTGACGACGACGCCGGCGGCGATGAAGCCCTGCGAGGTCTCGACCCCGACGACGCGCGCGCCTGCGCGCCGCAGCGCGAGCGCATCGACCCCTTCGATGACGCGCACGCCGCGGCGGCGCGCGGCGCGGGCGAAGGAGCTGGCCACCAGGTAGGCGTCGGCGTAGCCGGCCTCGGGCTCGTGGCCGATCAGCGCCGCGTCGTCGAAGCGCGCGATCGGCAGCAGCGCCGCGGCCTCGGCCGGCGTCAGCGTGCGAACATCAATGCCCATCGCCGCCTGTTGCGCGAGCGCATCGCGCAGGGCCTGCAGCTTCGTCCCTTCGGGCGCGGCGATCAGGTAGCCGCAGCGCACCAGCCCGGCCGAGGCCTCGGCCTCGCCCAGGTAATCGGCAAAGCGCTTGAAGACCGCCCAGGAGCGGCGCGCGAGTTCCACGTTCTCGGGCACCGAGTAGTGCGTGCGCAGGATGCCGCTGGATTGCGCCGTGGTGCCGGCGCCGACCTGCCGGCGCTCGAGCAGCAGCACGCGCCCGGCGCCGAGCGCCGCCAGATGCCAGGCCACCGAGCAGCCGACCACGCCGCCGCCGATGACCACCACGTCACAACCGTCCATGGCCGCCATTGTGGCCGGCCGCCACCGCAACAGACCGGGCCAGGCCGCCCGGCCCGGGGAAGTCTCGATGTCCGCGGGCGCGGAAAACGCCTATCCTCGCGCCCTTTCCAACCCGCTCCAAGGAGACCCGACATGCCCCTGTCCTGGAAGCACGCCGTCGCCGGCATCGCCCTGGTGGCCGCCGCCACATCCGCCGTCGCGCAGCAGCGCGTGTTCTTCGGCATCGCCACCGGCGGCACCGGCGGCACCTACTACCCGCTGGGCGGCATGCTCGCGCAGCTGATCTCGAACAAGGCCACCATCGACGGGCGCAAGTTCGCCGCCACGGCCGAGGCCGCGGGCGCCTCGGTGGGCAACGCCCGGCTGCTGGGCACCAAGGAGATCGAATCGGCCTTCGTCGCCGCCGACATCCTGGACCAGGCCTACAACGGCAAGGCACAGTTCGCCAACGCGCCGATCAGGAACCTGCGCGCGCTGGGCGCGCTGTACCCCGAGACGGTGCAGCTGGTCGTGCGTGCGAACTCCGGCATCAACAGCGTCAAGGACCTGAAGGGCAAGAGCATCTCCTCGGGTGCGCCGGGCTCGGGCCAGTACCAGCTCGTCACCGACCTGCTGCGCGTCAACGGCCTGAGCCGCAGCGACGTCAAGGAGGACAGCTCCTCGTTCACGCAGGCGATGGACAAGATCAAGGACGGAAACCTCGACGCCACGCTGATCACCGCCGGCACGCCGGTGGCGGCGATCACCGACGCGGCGCAGAGCCACCCGATCCGCATCCTGCCGCTGGCCGGGGCCGAGGTCGCCGCGCTGCTGAAGGAGCAGCCCTACTACACGCAGGTGAACCTGCCGGCCAACACCTACCGCGGCCAGACCGCGGTCGTGCCCACGATCGCCGTGATGGCGGTGTGGGCCGCGCACGACGGCGTGCCCGACAACGTGGCCTACGAGGTGACGAAGGCGCTGTACGAGAACACCGCCATCATGGGCCAGGTGCACGTGCAGGGCCGCAACATCACGCTGCAGACGGCCGCCGCCGTGGGCAGCGTGCCGATGCACCCGGGCGCGCTGCGCTACTTCCGGGAGAAAGGCATCGTCAAGTGATGCCCCGCCTCGCGGCGGCGGGTGCGGCGCTGCTGGCGCTGGCCCCGGCCGCCGCGGGGGCGGCCGGCACGCCGACGCCGGGCGAGAGCCCGCCCGGCTGCGTGCTGCGCCTGCTGGAACACCGCAGCGGGCGCGAGCTGATGCGCCTGCCGCCGCCGGAGCACGGGCCGCTGGGCGCGCCCGAGCTGCGCCTGGCCTTCGAACACTCGGTGCTCGGCACCACGGTCGTCGACCGCTACCGCTTCACGCCGCAGCCGCTGCTGGTGGAGGAGGAGTTCGAAGGCGAGGGCTACGGTCTGCCGGCTGCCGCCGGGCCTGGCGAGCAGCTGGAGCGCATCGGCACGCGGCAGCGCCTGCGGCTGCAGCGCCCGGTCGATCCGCTGGTGGTGCGTGCGCTGCCCGCGCAGCGCATGCGCCTGCTGCTGCCCTCGGGCGAGCTGCCGCTGGCCGCGCTGGGCGCGCCGGCGGTGGAGATCCGGGCCGAGGGCTGCACCCCCTGAACCTTTGTCGCTTCCTGCCATGACCGCCAAGCCGAGTTCCCCGACCACCCCGCCCGCCCCCAGCGACCAGGAGCAGATCGATCGCCTGATCGAGCAGTTCGATCCGGAGTCGAACTTCCGCCGCCTGGCCGGCCTGTCGGCCGGCTTCGTCACCATCGTGGCGGTGGCGCTGTCGGGCTGGCACTACTACACCGCCGGCTTCGGGCTGCACAACGAAGTGGCGCACCGCGCCATCCACCTGTGCGTGGTGCTGGGGCTGTGCTTCCTGGTCTTCCCGCGGCAGAAGCGCCTCCAAGGGCCCTGGGAGTGGATCGTCTCGGCCGGGCTGGCGGCCTTCTATTTGCTGCTGGGCTGGGGGCTGATGCAGTCGTCGGCCGGCGCCGAGGTGCCGCTGGCCGGCAAGCTCGCCTTCGGCGCGGTGATGCTGTCGATCGCGGCGCTGTCGCTGCCGCTGGCGGCCTACGACGGCAGCCACCGCCACATCCCGTGGCGCGACTGGGTCTTCGCCGCGCTCGCCTCGGGCTTCTCGCTGTACCTGGTGGTGTTCTTCGACGGCATCTTCATCCAGCGCCCGGGCCAGCACACGCCGCTGGACCTGATGATGGGCGTGATCGCGATCGCGATGGTGCTCGAGGCCGCGCGCCGCACGATGGGCATCTTCCTGCCGCTGCTGGCCGTGGCCACGGTGCTGTACGGCATCTTCGGCCCCTACCTGCCGGGCGACCTGGCGCACCGCGGCTACAGCGTGCCCCGCGTCGTGGCCCACCTGTACAAGGGCACCGAAGGCATCTACGGCATCCCGGTGGGCGTGGTGGCGACCTTCGTCTTCCACTTCGTGCTGTTCGGCATCATGGCCCAGCTCACCGGGCTGGGGCAGCTGTTCGTCAGCCTCGCCACCATCGCCGCCGGGCGCTTCTCGGGCGGGCCGGCCAAGGTGAGCGTGGTCTCGTCGGGCCTGTTCGGCATGATCTCGGGCTCGGCGATCGCCAACACCGTGACCACCGGGGTGATGACGATCCCGCTGATGAAGAAGGTGGGCTTCAGCCCGCGCTTCGCCGGTGCGGTGGAGGCCAGCGCCTCCTGCGGCGGCCAGGTGACGCCGCCGATCATGGGCGCGGCAGCCTTCATCATGGCCGAGACGCTGGGCATCCCCTACAGCCAGCTGATCCTGGTGGCCATCGTGCCGGCGGCGCTGCACTACTTCGCGATCCTGTGGATGGTGCACCTGGAGGCGCGGCGGCTCAAGCTCGCGGGCATGGACCCGGCGGAGATCCCCACGCTCGGGCTGGTGCTGAAGAGCTCCTGGCACCTGTTCATCCCGCTGGTGGTGATGGTGGCGCTGCTGCTGATGCAGTACACGCCCTTCCTGGCCGCGTTCTGGGGCATCACGCTGACGATCGCCTGCTCGTGGATCCCGCGCCTGCTCGGGCCGCTGGGGCGCCACATGACCGGGCTGCCGGTGACGCCGCGCGCGCTGGTGCAGGGCTTCGAGATGGGGGCGAAGTCGGCGCTGGGCATCGGCGCGGCCTGCGCCTGCGTGGGCTTCGTGCTCGGCATCACCACGCTGACCGGCATGGGCTTCAAGTTCTCGGCCTTCGTGCTCGACCTGTCGGGCGTGGCGGCGCAGTGGGTCGACGGTCTGGACGTCTTCGGCTGGTTCGAGCTGAAGTCCATCACCATCCTGTTCGGCCTGCTGTTCACCGCGCTGGCCTGCATCATCATGGGCTCGGGCGTGCCGACCACGCCCACCTACATCATCCTGGCCTCGATCGTCGCACCGGCGCTGGCGCAGCTGGGCGTACCGCAGCTCGCCACGCACTTCTTCGTCTTCTACTACGGCGTGCTGGCCGACGTGACGCCGCCGGTGGCGCTGGCGGCCTTCGCCGCCGCCGGCATTGCGCGCAGCGAGCCCATGCGCACCGGCATGACCGCCTTCCGGCTGTCGATGGGCAAGGCGCTCGTGCCGTTCGCCTTCGTCTACGCGCCGGTGCTGCTGCTGCTTGACTTTGACCCCCTGCGCTTCGCGGTCGCGCTGACCGGCGCAGTGATCGCGATCCTGGGTCTGGGCGCAGCCTACACCGGCTACTGCCGGCGGCCCATCGGCGCGGTGGCCTTCGTGCTGCTGAACCTGCTGTCGCTGAGCCTGGTCTTCGGCGACCCGCTCGTCACGCTGGTCGGCGGCGCAGCGGTGCTTGGCATCCTGGCCTGGCACGCGCGGCCGCAGAAGGCCGCATCCGCCGCCGACACCTGAAAGCGCGCCGGCTTCAGGGCGCTGCCGGGCACCCTGCCAGCATCTCTGCCGTGGCCAGCGTGACGCCGCGCTCGGCGCCGGCCTCGAACCCGTCGGGCAGGCAGCAGCACTTGTCGAGGAGGACGCACTCCAGGCTCGCGCCGCGGCCCACGTTCACGTCGGGCAGCACCCGCGAGGCCTTGATGGGGCTGCACTCATCGACGCGAACCTTGCAGGACGGCGCAGAGCGCCGCGCTGCCGCGCGGCTGACGCTGCAGCCCCCGGCTACCGGTGCGTCGACGGCGTCGCCGCGGTGGCCTCCCTCCTTGCCGAGGCCGAGCGCGTGCTTGGCGTTCAGGGATCCGTCGGATTCGGAGCACCGATGCCAAAGATCGCCCCCATCGAGGACCGGTGTTGCCGGCTTCGCAGGCGCAGGTCCATAGGCCCCGTTTCGGCTCGCGAAGACGGTGGAAGATGGACTGCCAAGGTCGATTTGCGGCTCACGACTTCCAAGTACGGCAGGCCCTGAACCGAAGCAGAGCCGCTCGGCCGCCGTGCCGCAACGGCCCACGCACGCGCTGGCCAAGTCGTCCTTGATGGCGCGTGGTCGCGCGGTCTCGGCGCTGGCCTGGGCATGGGTGATGAAGCTGGTCTCCTGCGGCTGCACCAGGCTGTCGGGCGGCGTCCGCTCGGTGCGGTGGCGCCCCTGGTGGAGCGCGGGGCGTTGGCCTGATCTGCGTGGCGACGTCGACCGGTTCGAACGGCCCGCACCCGCATGGAGGCGCTGAACAAGGCCGTCGGTCGCACAGGCACGCCGCAGGTCCCGGTCAGCTTCGTCGCGCAGCACTCCCCATCATGGCGCCGGGCCGTTGCGGCACAGGACCTGAAGAACGGCCGGCTGCAAGGTGCTCGGGGGCAGGCCCCGGACCTCAGCGTGCCGCCTTCACTTCCTCGAAACGGCCGACGCTGCGCTCGTAGACCAGGGCGCCCGTGGCGGTCTCGACGATGCGCAGCGTGAGCGGCTGGCGCTCGTCGACGTTCTGGGCCTCGATGGCGAAGCGGTCGCGCAGCAGGATCACCAGGCCCTGTGGCGTCTCGGTGCCGACCTGCGCCAGCTCGCCGGCGGCGTAGCTGCGGGCCACTCCGCCGTTGTTCAGCACGAGCTGGGAGCGCAGCGTGCGGCCGCTCAAACAGGTGGCGGTGGGCACTGCGACGGGGCTGCCGCAGCTCAGCGTGGCGGTGTAGGGGTACTGGCGCGCCAGATCCTGGCGCCGGCGACGGTCTTCGCCGGCCTCGATTTCGGCCACCAGGGGCGCCAGGGCCTGCGCGCGCCGGGCCTGGTCGGCCTGCTGCTCGCGCGCTTCCTGCGCGAGCGCGGCGTGGCCCAGTTCGGCCAAGGGCTGCAGGCCACCGAAGCCCGCCATCCGCGCCTGCACCAGGGGCAGCGCCTCGCGCTGCACCAGCAGCACGTCGGTGGTGGCCGCCAGAGCGCCGCCCGCCGCACAGTCGACCCAGCGGCCGATCACCGGCCGCCCGCCCACCTGCGCCGACAACTGCCGCTGCACCAGTGCCAGCGCGGCGTCCTGCACCTCGGCGCCACCGAAGGCTTCGGCGTGACGCGGCAGCACCAGCACGCAGGCGTCGAAGCCTGACCAGCGCAGCGTCTCGCCGCTGACCAGGCGCTTGCGGCCATCGACCGTCGTCACGTACTCGAGCACCGGGCTCGAGATCCGGTGGTAGACCAGCAGGTCGTCGCGCGCGTCGGCCAAGCGGCGCGGCGCGGCGGGGGCTGCGGGCACGGCCGGCGCAGCCACCGGCGCCACGGCGGGCTGCATCGGCGGCACCACCGGCGGCGGCACAGGGTTGGCCACGGGCACCGCAGCGGGGGTCGGCGCAGGCGCCGGAGCAGGTGTCGCCGCCGCCGCCGGGGCAGCCGCGGGTACGGCCGCCACCCGCACGGTGACCGATTCGTCGAAGCCGCAGGGCGTCGCCGACCGCAGGCCGCGGACGTACAGCACGCCCGAGGCACGCACGGTGAAGCTGCCGTCGGCCTGGAAGGTGTGGTCCAGCTCGCGCCGCTCGCCGGGCTCGAGGCGGAACCTCTCCTCACGCCCGTCGCCCAGGTTCAGCTCGGCGCCGCAGGCCGAGCCACCCGTGTTCTGCACCGTCACCTTGTAGGCGCGCGCGGCAGCCGACCGGTCGACCTTCAGCGTCTGCGCCCCGGCGGCGCCGAAGGCCAGGCACAGGGCCGCGCACAGGGCGAGACGGGAAGGCCGAAGACGGATGTTGGCGTGCATGCGAAGGTCTCCTCGGATTTGCGGTCTGGAACTGGATGACCGACGTAGTATTACGTAACGGACGGCGCGCCTGCAGGCGCCAACGCAAACCGCAGCGGCATACGTGCGGACCGCATCCGCACGCAGCGAGCCCACGGGCAAGTCCGGTCCGACGAGCCCGGCCGGCGCCAACCCTCAGGCGCTCAGGTTCCCTTCGACACCGTGATCGTCGGGAACTTCGCGCTGAAATCCTTGGCCTTCTGAGCGATCTTCACCGCCACCGAGCGCGCCACCTGGCGGTACAGCGCGGCGATCTCGCCGTCGGGCTCGGCCACCACCGTCGGCCGGCCCGCGTCCGCCTGCTCGCGGATCGAGAGGTTCAGCGGCAACGAGCCCAGGTGATCGACCTGGAACTGCTCGGCCAGGCGGCGCCCCCCGTCGGCGCCGAAGATGTGCTCCACGTGCCCGCACTTCGGGCAGCAGTACACCGCCATGTTCTCGACCACGCCGAGGATGGGCACGCCCACCTTCTCGAACATCGTCACCGCCTTCTTCGCGTCGATCAGCGCGATGTCCTGCGGCGTCGTCACGATGACCGCGCCCGTGAGCGGCACGCGTTGCGACAGCGTCAGGGCGATGTCGCCGGTGCCGGGCGGCATGTCCACGAGCAGGTAGTCCAGCTCACCCCAGTTCGTCTGCCGCAGCAGTTGGTCCAGCGCCTGCGTGGCCATCGGGCCGCGCCAGATCATGGCCTGGCTCTCGTCGATCAGGAAGCCGATGGACATCACCTCCAGGCCGTGGTTGCGCATCGGCATCATCGTCTTGCCGTCCTCGGACTGCGGGCGGCCGGTGATGCCCGTCATCATCGGCTGGCTCGGGCCGTAGATGTCGGCGTCCAGGATGCCCACGCTCGCGCCCTCGGCCGCGAGCGCCAGCGCCAGGTTCACGGTGGTCGTGCTCTTGCCCACGCCGCCCTTGCCCGACGCCACCGCGATCACGTTCTTCACCCGCGGCAGCAGCGGCACGCCGCGCTGCACACCGTGGGCGGTGATCTTCCAGCCCAGGTCGACGCTGACGTTGCCAACGCCGGGCACGCTGCGCGCCGCGTCCACCAACGCCTTGCGCAGCGCCGGCAACTGGCTTTTCGCCGGGTAGCCCAGTTGGACGGCAAAGGAGACATCGGCCCCGTCGACGCGCAGGTCGCGCAACTGCTTGGTCGTGACGAAGTCGCGCCCCGTGTTCGGGTCGACGACGGCCTGCAGGGCCTGCAGGAGGGCAGATTCGGTGGGGCTCATCGGCGGTGGGGCCACAGGGGCCCGAAGGAGGGTGACCAGGATGGCGGGCGGAACAGCTGCCCCGCAGGGGCGGCCGGCAGCAAGGACAGGCCTTCGGGGCGACACCGCCAGGCGGGCCGACCGGCCCGGCGACGCGTGTCACTGACACCGCGGACCCTTCCACCCGAAACGCAAGGCGCGAGTCTATCGGCCACCACCGCACCTTGCGCAGGGCCAGGTCAAGGGCCCGGGTGAGACGGGCGCCCTGCGCAGGGGGCGGAAAGCGCCCTCCTAGAATTGCGGCATGACCCGCCAGCTCTTCGTCACGACCGCGCTGCCCTACGCCAACGGGCCCTTCCACGTCGGCCACATCATGGAATACATCCAGGCCGACATCTGGGTGCGCTTCCAGCGCATGCGCGGCCACGAGGTGAAGTTCGTCTGCGCCGACGACACCCACGGCGCGCCGATCATGATCGCGGCCGAGAAGGCCGGCCAGACCCCGCAGGCCTTCGTCGCCGCCATCGCCGCCGGCCGCAAGGCCTACCTCGAGGGCTTCCACATCGCCTTCGACCACTGGCACTCGACCGACGCGCCCGAGAACCACGAGCTCGCGCAGTCCATCTACCTCGCGCTGCGCGAGCAGGGCCTGATCGCCGAGCGCACGATCGAGCAGTTCTTCGACCCCGCCAAGGGCATGTTCCTGCCCGACCGCTTCATCAAGGGCGAGTGCCCGAAGTGCGGCGCGAAGGACCAGTACGGCGACAACTGCGAGGCCTGCGGCGCCGTCTACAGCCCCACCGAGCTGAAGAACCCGTACTCGGCGCTGTCGGGCGCCACGCCGGTGCTGAAGACGAGCTCGCACTTCTTCTTCCGCCTGTCCGACGCGCGCTGCGTCGAGTTCCTGAAGGACTGGACGCAGACGCCGGGGCGGCTGCAGCCCGAGGTGCTGAACAAGATCTCCGAGTGGTTCGGCACCGACGAGGCCGGCGCGCCCAAGCTCGCCGACTGGGACATCAGCCGCGACGCGCCCTACTTCGGCATCCGCATCCCCGGCACGCAGGACAAGTACTTCTACGTCTGGCTCGACGCTCCGATCGGCTACCTCGCGGCGCTGAAGGGGCTGATGGGCCCGGCCTTCGACGCCTACGTGGCCGATCCCGCGGTCGAGCAGGTGCACTTCATCGGCAAGGACATCGTCACCTTCCACACGCTGTTCTGGCCGGCGACGCTGCATTTCTCGGGCCGCAAGACGCCCAACCACATCTTCGTGCACGGCTTCATCACGGTCAGCGGCGAGAAGATGAGCAAGAGCCGCGGCACCGGCATCTCGCCGCTGCGCTACCTGGAACTCGGGCTGAACGCGCAGTGGCTGCGCTACTACATCGCCGCCAAGCTGAACGCGCGCGTCGAGGACATCGACTTCAACCCCGAGGACTTCGTCGCCCGCGTCAACGCCGACCTGGTCGGCAAGTACGTCAACATCGCCAGCCGCGCCGCCGGCTTCCTGGCCAAGCGCTTCGGCGGTGCGCTGTCGGCCGACCTGGGTGTGGAGGGCCGGATGCTGCTGGATGCGCTGCGCGCGCACGCCGGCACCGTGGCCCAGCTTTACGAGGAGCGCGAATTCGGCAAGGCGCTGCGCGAAGTCATGGCGCTGGCCGACCGCGTCAACGAATATGTCGACCAGCACAAGCCCTGGGAGATCGCCAGGCAGCCGGGGCAGGATGCGGCGCTGCACGACGTCTGCTCGGTCTGCATCGAGGCCTTCCGCCTGTTGACCATCTACCTGAAACCGGTGCTGCCGGCGCTGGCCGCCGAGGTCGAGGCCTTCCTGCAGGTGGGGCCGATGCAGTGGGCCGACGCGCAGCGCGCGCTCGGCCGGCACACCATCGCGCCCTACCGCCACCTGATGCAGCGCGCCGAGGCCGCGCAGGTGGACAAGCTCTTCGAGCCGCCCGCCCCGGCCGAGCCGCCGAAGGCCCTGCCCGGCGGCGAGGACATCGCCGCCGAGATCGGCATCGCCGACTTTGCCAAGGTGGACCTGCGCATCGCCCGCATCGTCGACGCCGCGCTGGTCGAGGGCAGCGACAAGCTGCTGCGCCTGACGCTGGACGCCGGCGAAGGCCGGCTGCGCAACGTGTTCTCGGGCATCCGCAGCGCCTACGCGCCAGAAGACCTGAAGGGCCGGCTGACGGTGCTGGTGGCCAATCTGGCGCCGCGCAAGATGAAGTTCGGCGTCTCCGAGGGCATGGTGCTGGCCGCCAGCCACGCCGACGAGAAAGCCCACCCGGGCATCTTCCTGCTCGACCCGGCACCCGGCGCACAGCCGGGGATGCGGGTGCGCTGACAGGCCGGGCCGGGCTGGGAGGCCTCGCGATGAGCCCGCCCGGACCGTCCCGCCGCCGCCGCTTCATCGCGCAGCGGCACCACTGCGGCCCTCCGGGCTTGCGTCGTCACACCCCGATGACACGCATGCCCGAGGAGTCCGCGCCATGTCCCTGCCCCTGCACCCCTTCCGCCCCCGGCTGCTGAGCAGCCTGCAAGGCTACGACCGCTCCCGCCTGGCCGCTGACGTCGGCGCCGGCATCACCGTGGGCATCGTCGCGCTGCCGCTGGCGATGGCCTTTGCGATCGCCTCCGGCGTCAAGCCCGAGGCCGGCCTGTTCACCGCCATCATCGCGGGCTTCCTGATCTCGGCGCTCGGCGGCTCGCACGTGCAGATCGGCGGGCCGGCCGGCGCCTTCATCGTCATCGTCTACGGCATCGTCGAGCGCTACGGGCTGGCCAACCTGCTGATCTCGACCTGCCTGGCCGGCGTGCTGCTGTTCCTGATGGGCTGGCTGCGGCTGGGCGCGCTGGTGCGCTACATCCCGGTGTCCATCGTCATCGGCTTCACGAACGGCATCGCCGTGCTGATCGCGCTGTCGCAGGTCAAGGACCTGCTGGGCCTGCAGATCGACAAGCTGCCGGCAGACTTCTTCACCCAGATCGGCGTGCTGGCGCGCCACCTCGACAGCTTCAACCCGGTGGCGCTGGCGCTCGGGCTGGCCTGCACCGCCGTCGTCGTGCTCTGGCCCAAGGCCTACGCGATGGACCGTGCGCCCGCCACCGCCTGGGCCCGGGCACGGCGGATCGCCGCGCACCTGCCGGGCACCATCATCGCGCTGGCCGGGGCCACACTCGCGACCGTGGCCTTGCAGCTGCCGGTGGAGACCATCGGCTCGCGCTTCGGCGGGATCCCGCAGCAGCTGCCGGCCTTCGCCCTGCCCGAATTCAGCTGGGGAACGGCCAAGCAACTGCTGATCCCGACGATCACGATCGCGCTCCTCGGCGCGATCGAGTCGCTGCTGTGCGCGCGTGTGGCCGACAACCTGACCGAGCTGCCGCGCCATGACCCCAACCAGGAGCTGATGGCCCAGGGCGTGGCCAACGTCGTGACGCCGCTGTTCGGGGGCATCCCGGCCACCGGCACCATTGCGCGCACCGTCACCAATGTGCGCGCCGGCGGCACCAGCCCGATGTCGGGCATCGTGCACGCGCTCACGCTGCTGGCCATCGTGCTGGTGGCCGCGCCGCTGGCGGTGCACGTGCCGCTGGCCGCGCTGGCCGGCATCCTGCTGTTCGTGGCGTGGAACATGGGCGAGTGGCGCGAATTCGCCCACGCCCGGCGCTACCACCTGCCCTACCGCGCCATCCTGTTCGGCACCTTCGCCCTGACGGTGGTCTTCGACCTGACGGTGGCTGTCGAAGCCGGCCTGGTGCTGGCCTGCCTGGCCTTCATCTGGCGCATGGGCACGCAGTTCCGCGTGGCCGAGCGGGCCGGCGGCGGCGCCGCGCCCTTGACGGGCGTGCAGGTCTTCGACCTGCACGGGGCCTTGTTCTTCGGCGCCGTGGGCCAGGTCGAGGACCTGCCCGGGCGCATCCTGCCGGGCACGCGCTGCGTCGTGCTCGGCATGGACCGGCTGCTGCTGATGGACAGCTCGGGGCTGGAGGCGCTGCGCCAGCTGCACCGCGCGCTGCAGCGCCAGGGAGTCGGGCTGCGCCTGGCCGAAGTCGCCGAGCAGCCGCTGTCGCTGCTGCGGCGCTCCGGCTTCGAGCAGGCGCTGGGTGTCGACAGCGTCATGCCGACCGTGGCGCAGGCCGTCGCAGCGGCAGGACTGGCGCCGGGACAGGCGGCCAACCCGCCGGCCTAGAATCTACGGCTGTTCCTTCGCATTTCTCGCACCGCCGCCATGCCGCTGTTCTGGAAGCCCTACAAGTCCGACGTCACCCAGTTCATCGAGCAGCTGAAGCAGGCCAAGCCGACGCTCGAGGACGAGCAGAAGCGCGGCCGCGCCCTGCTGTGGGACCGCCCCATCGACCGCGAGGCGCAGGCGGACTGGCGCGCCGCGCGCGTGCCGCAGCAGCCCTACGTCTACCAGACGAAGGGCTGACCGGCCTGAAAGGCAGCGCCTGGCCCGATCGCACTCCGCCGCGGACGCTGACGCGGCGCCATCGCCCGAGGTCGTCGACCAGATCGCGCTCGCTCGCCTGTACGGCGAGCCGCTGTTCCAGCTTCCGCAGGACCTGTACATCCCGCCCGATGCGCTCGAGGTCTTCCTCGAAGCCTTCGAAGGGCCGCTGGATCTGCTGCTCTACCTGATCCGCAAGCAGAACTTCAACATCCTCGACATCCCGCTGGCCGACGTCACGCGCCAGTATCTGACCTACGTCGAGCAGATCCGACGCCGCAACCTCGAGCTCGCCGCCGAATACCTGCTGATGGCGGCGATGCTGATCGAGATCAAGTCGCGCATGCTGCTGCCGCCGCGCAAGACCGAGGACGGCCGCGAGCCCGAGGATCCGCGCGCCGAACTGGTGCGGCGTCTGCTCGAGTACGAGCAGATCAAGCTGGCCGCGGCCCGGCTGGACGAACTGCCGGTGATCGGGCGCGACTTCCTGCGCGCCCAGGTCACGGTGGAGCAGACGATGGAGCCGCGGCTGCCCGATGTGCACGTGGCCGACCTGCGCGCCGCCTGGGCCGACATCCTTCAGCGCGCGCGCCTGAACCAGCATCACCGCATCACGCGCGAGCAGCTTTCCGTGCGCGAGACGATGAGCCAGGTGCTGCGGCGCCTGCAGGGGCGGCGCTTCGTCGAGTTCCACGAGCTCTTCGACCCTGGCCGTGGCCCGGCGGTGATGGTGGTGACCTTCGTCGCGCTGCTGGAGCTCAGCCGCGAGCGCCTGCTCGAGGTGACGCAGGCCGAGGCCTTCGCGCCGATCTACGTACGATTGGCGTACACACCGAGCTGACAGCCTGAAGCCGCGCCCCAGGCGGCGCCGGGTACTGGCACACTCCGTGCATTGCGCCAAACTTCCGGCTATCGTGCCGGAACCGAGACGCGTTGGGAGACCCTGGCATGTCCTTCCAGTGGCCAAACCTCTTGTGGACACTTGCCCTGTTGCCGCTGCTGGTGGGGCTGTACCTGTGGCTGCTGCGCCGCCGCCGACGTTCGACCGTGCGCCTGGCCAGCATCGCGGTGGCCAAGGCCGCGCTCGGCGCGGGTCCCGGCTGGCGCCGCCACGTGCCGCCGGCACTGATGCTGGCCTCGCTGGCGGCACTGCTGCTGGCCGCGGCGCGGCCGGTGGCCAAGGTGACGCTGCCCCTGACCGAGCGCACGATCGTGCTGGCGATGGACGTCTCGGGCAGCATGCGCGCCACCGACGTGCAGCCCAGCCGCATCGTCGCCTCGCAGGAGGCCGCCAAGGCCTTCGTCAACGCGCTGCCGCGCGACGTCAAGGTCGGCATCGTCTCCTTCGCCGGCACCGCCGCGGTCGTGCAGGCGCCCACGACCAGCCGCGATGACGTGATCGCCGCGATCGACCGCTTCCAGCTCCAGCGCGGCACCGCCACCGGCAGCGGCATCGTGCTGTCACTGGCCACGCTCTTCCCCGACGACGGCATCGAGATCGCGCAGATCACCGGCCAGCGCCCGATGCCCCGCCCTCTGGGCGACGAGAAGCCGAAGAAGGAATTCAAGCCGGTGGAGCCGGGCTCCTACAACTCCGCGGCCGTGATCATGCTCACCGATGGTCAGCGCACCACCGGGCCCGATCCGCTGGACGCCGCCAAGATGGCGGCCGAGCGCGGCGTGCGTGTCTACACCGTCGGGGTGGGCACGACCTCGGGCGAGACGATCGGCTTCGAAGGCTGGAGCATGCGCGTGCGCCTGGACGAGGAGGCGCTCAAGCAGGTGGCGCTGCTGACCCGCGGCGAGTACTTCTACGCCGGCTCGGCGCAGGACCTGATCAGGGTCTACGAGTCGCTGTCGAGCAAGCTCGTGGTCGAGCGCAAGGAAACCGAGGTGACGGCGCTGCTGGCCTTGCTGGGCGCCCTTCTCGTCGCGCTGGGCGCCGGCCTGAGCGTGTTCTGGTTCGGGCGCGTGGCATGAGCGGCCGACGCGCGGCCGGCGCGCGCAGCCGGTCGGCCAGCGCCTGAACGGCCTGTCCGCGCGCCCGAAAGGCGCGTCAAGACACCCCGGGATCGCCGCCCGAACCGTTGCCCTCGGCAGGTTCGTGGCGAGGATGCACAACGACAAGCCGGGGTGCCTTGGCGTGCAAGGCGGGCGAGGCAGGCACGGGGCAACGCCCCTCAGGCGCTCAGCTCTCCTGCGCTGCCTCCACCATCATCTGCACGCGCTGACGTCCGTTCCATTCGTCGCGCGCGAGCCGGAAGGCCAGGCGCACCTGCCCGGGCAGCGGCACGGTGCGCTGGAACCACACCGCATCGCGCACCTGGCCGGCATGGCGCAGGCGCAGCTTCAGGTGGCGCTCCTTCAGCAGGGTCTGCTGCAGCACCTCGACCTCGTCGCAGAACAGCGGCGCCTCGAAACCCGAGCCCCAGACCTGGGCGTCGAGCAGGGCCACGGTCTCGGGGTTGAACCACTGCACGTCCAGCGGACCGTCGGTGCGCAGCGTGCGCTGCAGCGTCGCCGCGTCCAGCCATTCGCGCGCCACCTGCTGCAGCGCGGCGTCGAAGTCGGCCAGGCCCTCGGGCTCGAGCGTCGCGCCGGCGGCCATCGCGTGGCCGCCGAAGCGGCGCAGCACGCCGGGGGTGCGCTTGCTCACCAGATCCAGCGCGTCGCGCAGGTGGAAGCCCGGGATCGAGCGGCCGCTGCCCTTCAGGCTGCCGTCCTGGGCGCGCGCGAAGACGAAGGCCGGCCGGTGCAGGCGGTCCTTCATGCGGCCGGCGACGATGCCCACCACGCCCTCGTGGAAGCCCTCGTCGAACAGCGTCAGCGCCGCCGGTGGCGCCTGCAGTTGCGCGAGCAGGCGCTCGACGGCGGCCTCGGCCTGCTCGCGCATGCCGGCCTCGACCTCGCGCCGCTCGCGGTTGATCGCATCGAGCTGGGCCGCCAGCGCGGCGGCGCGCTCGGCGTCATCGGTCACCAGGCACTCGATGCCCAGCGTCATGTCCGACAGTCGCCCGGCGGCGTTGATGCGCGGCCCGAGCCGGAAGCCGAAGTCCTGCGCCGTCGCCTGCGCGGGGTCGGCGCCAGCCACCGCGAACAGCGCCGCCACCCCGGGCTGCATGCGTGACTGGCGGATGCGGCGCAGCCCCTGCGCGACCAGGCGCCGGTTGTTCGCGTCCAGCCGGACAACGTCAGCCACGGTGCCGAGCGCCACCAGGTCGAGCAGCGCGTCGATGCGCGGCTGGCTCGCGGCGTCGAAGCGACCGCGCGCGCGCAGTTCGGCGCGCAGCGCGAGCAGCACGTAGAACATCACGCCCACCCCAGCCAGCGCCTTGCTCGGGAATTCGTCGCCGGGCTGGTTCGGGTTGACGATGACGCTGGCAGGCGGCAGCACCACCTCGTCGGCCTGCAGCGCCGGCAGGTGGTGGTCGGTCACGAGCACGTCCAGCCCGCGCGCGCGGGCATGGGCCACGCCTTCCAGGCTGGCGATGCCGTTGTCGACCGTGACCAGCAGGTCCGGGCGCTGCGCCAGCGCCAGGTCGACGATGGCCGGCGTCAGCCCGTAGCCGTGCACCGCGCGGTCGGGCACCACGTAACCCAGGCGCCCGGGCTGGGCCCCGAGCAGGCGCAGCCCGCGCAAGGCCACCGCGCAGGCGGTCGCGCCATCACAGTCGTAGTCGGCGACGACGACGATGCGCCGACCCTGCTCGATGGCGTCGGCCAGCAGCCGCGCCGCCGCATCGGCGCCACGCAGCGCCGTCGGCGGCAGCAGCCGCGCCAGGCCGTCGTCCACCTCCTCGGCCGAGCGCACGCCGCGGGCCGCCAGCAGCTGCGCCAGCAGCGGGTGCACGCCCGCCTGCACGAGCGCGTGGGCGGTGCGGGGTGGGACGTCACGGGACTCGAGGCGGACGGCGGTCATGGGGCGGTGGGGCGACGGGGTCGGTGAGGGGGCAGGCGCGAGGTCTTCAGGCGGCGTGTCCGTCACAAGGCCTGCAACAGTGCCAGCGGGTCGGCAGGGCGCGCGACGGCACGCAGGCGCTGCCACCAGGCGGGCCGGCCGGGCCGCAAGGTCAGCGCGCGACGCTCGCCGCACAGCGTCAGCTCGACGGCGGCGCCCGCCCGCGCGCGCTCCAGGCAATGCGCGAACAGCCCGTCGTCCAGGCGGCCGAAGGCGCGGCTCCAGGCGTGCCAGTCCTCGGCCAGCGCCGGGCCGCGCAGGCTGTCGTCGATGGTGACGCTGCGTTGCGCGCGGGCGCCAGGCGCTGACTCGACGGGGTCGCCGGCGGCGCGTGGGACATCCACGCGCGCCACCGCCGCATCCACCGACGCCGGCAGGCGCCCGCAGCCGTCCAGCCAGAACGAGTTGACCGGCAGTTCGCCGCGGGCCTCGCGCGCCTCGTTGACCGGGTGTCGGTGCAGCAGCATCTGGACCTCGTTCTGCAGCCGCCGGACCAGGCGCAACCCGGCCCCGGCGCCGAGCCAGAGGTCGACGTTGCGCCCGACGACGCGGTCCAGCGAGGCGCAGGCCAAGCCGTCCAGGACCGGGTGGGCGAGCAGCCAGCAGCCCGGCGCGAAGGCGCGCAGCTCGATGCCGTCGGACCCCGCCCCCGAAGTGCCAGCGTCGGCGCCAGCGTCGGCGCCGTCGGCCACGAACAGCGGCCGCACGGCCGCCAGCAGCGCGTGCGAGGTCTGCGCGTCCAGGTGCAGCGCGGCCGGGTCGAGCATGCTGATCTGCTCGGTGCCGAGCTGCCAGTGCGCCAGCGTCAGGCGGCCCCAGGCGCGGCCGTGCTGCGGCCAGCCGGCGGCGCGGGCCAGCAGCGCCGCCATCGGCACCCGGCCGTCGCCCGCCTGCAGGCCCAGCGCCGCGGCCAGCGCACGCTCGTGCGGCGGGCTCAGTGTCAGCTCGGGGGCCGGGTCGGGGTCGCCGTCGCCCGAAGACGCGGCCAGCGGCAGACCGGACAACGCCGGGCAGGCGGCCAGCAGCGCCTGCAACCGGGGCAGGCGCAGCTCGCGCAGCGCGGCCTGCCCGGCCTCGGACAGCACGCCCGCAAACGGCACGATCACCACGTCGGCACCCGTCGTCAACAAGGAAACTTGCATCGGCCCTGATTATCCGGGCGACCCCTCGGGTAGAGTCCCGCGCCATGCCCGACACCCCGCCCCCCGGCCCGGCCGCCCCGCTCAGCAGCGCCCCGAGCCGCCGCTGGGCCCTGCCCTACGAGTGGCAGATCGGCTGGCGCTACACCCGCGCCGGCCGCGGCGGGCGCCGCAACGGCTTCATCTCCTTCATCTCGGCCGTGTCCATGCTGGGCATCGCTCTCGGCGTGGCAGCGCTGATCATCGTGCTGTCGGTGATGAACGGCTTCCAGAAGGAAGTGCGCGACCGCATGCTCGGCGTGATCCCGCACATCGAGCTGCAGTCGGCCGATGGCGCGGCGCTGGCCGACTGGCGCGCCGTGGCGGCCGCGGCGCGCGCCCACCCCGAGGTCGCGGGCGCGGCGCCCTTCATCTCGGCACAGGTGCTGGTGGCGCGCGGCGAGACGATGCGCGGGGCCGTCGTGCGCGGCATCTCGCCGCCCGAGGAGGCCACGGTCACGGCACTCGGCGCCAAGCTGCGTGACGGGGTGCTGTCCGCCTTGCGCCCCGGCGCCTGGAACATCGTGCTCGGCAGCGAGATGGCGCGCGCGCTCGGCGTGCGCGCCGGCGACCAGGTGACGCTGGTGGCGCCCGGCGGGCAGGTCACGCCGGCGGGCGTGGTGCCCAGGCTGAGGCAGTTCACCGTGGCCGGCACCTTCGAGGCCGGGCACTACGAGTACGACAGTGGTCTGGCGCTGGTGCACCTGGACGATGCGGCACGGCTGTTCCGGCTGGAGGGGCCGAGCGGCGTGCAGTTGCGCGTGGCCGACCCGCAGCACGCGCGCGCCGTCGCCGGCGAGCTGCTGGACCGCCTGCCGGCCGGCCTGCTGGTGCGCGACTGGACACGCACCAACCGCCAGTGGTGGGACGCGGTGCAGATCGAGAAGCGCATGATGGCCATCATCCTCACGCTGATCGTCGCGGTGGCGGCCTTCAACCTGGTCAGCACGCTGGTGATGACGGTCACCGACAAGGCCGCCGACATCGCCATCCTGCGCACCCTGGGCGCCAGCCCGGGCTCGGTGATGACGATCTTCATCGTCCAGGGTGCGCTGTCGGGCATCGTCGGCACCGCCAGTGGCGTCGGGCTCGGGCTGGCGGTGGCCTTCAACATCGACGTCATCGTGCCGGCGATCGAGCGCGCGCTCGGCGTGGCCTTCCTGCCGGGCAGCATCTACCTGATCAGCCGCATGCCCAGCGAGCCGATGGCGGCCGACATCGTGCCGATCGCGCTGATCTCGCTCGGGCTGGCCTTCGTCGCCACGCTCTATCCGAGCTGGCGGGCCAGCCGCATCCGGCCGGCCGAGGCCTTGCGCCATGAGTGACGCGCCCGCCGTGCTGCAGGCCGTGGAGCTGCACAAGCGCTACCGCGAGGGCAGTGGCCGCGAGGCGCTGGACGTCAGCGTGCTGCGCGGCGTCAGCGTCCAGGTGCACGCGGGGCAGACGCTGGCCGTCGTCGGCCCCTCGGGCGCGGGCAAGAGCACGCTGCTGCACCTGCTGGGCGGGCTGGACGCGCCGAGCAGCGGCCGCGTCGAGCTGATGGGCCGCGACTTCGCGGCGATGGGGGCGGCCGAGCAGGGCCGCTGGCGCAACGCCCACCTGGGCTTCGTCTACCAGTTCCACCACCTGCTGCCGGAATTCAGCGCCATGGACAACGTGGCGATGCCGCTGCGCATCCGGCGCATGCCGCAGGCGCAGGCGCGTGCGGCGGCGCAGGCCATGCTCGACCGTGTGGGCCTGGCGGCGCGCGCGCGCCACCATCCGGGCGAGCTCTCGGGCGGTGAGCGCCAGCGCGTGGCGATCGCGCGCGCCCTCGTCACGCGCCCGGCCTGCGTGCTGGCCGACGAGCCCACCGGCAACCTCGACCGCGGCACCGCCGAGACCGTGTTCGCGTTGATGCTGGAGCTGGCGCGCGAGCAGCGCACCGCCTTCGTCGTCGTCACGCACGACCCGGCGCTGGCCGCGCGCTGCGACGGCACACTGACGCTGCAGCGCTGAACCTTGACCCGCCGAGCGCGGGCGCGGGCGGTGCAGGCTCGGTGGCGGACCGAGAGCCCGTCAGGAAACCGGCCGATGACGCGTCACACCCGGGCGGCGCCGTCCGCGCGCCGACCGCCCCCGCCGGTGTTCCCGCTGGCCGGCGGCTCAGGACCCTTCGTCGAGCTCGCGCCGGATCGCGTGAACACCGGCCTGGCGCTGGCGGGCGCGCTCGCCCAGCCGTTCGGCCACATGCTGCACCAGCAGGTGCAGCATGCTGGCGCCGGCCATGGCCGAGTAGGCGTGCTCGGCCGAGGCGCCGATGACCGGCAGCACCACCTGCGCCGAGCGCCGTGCCCAGGCGACATTGCGGATGTCGACCACGGCCACGATCGGCATGCGCGTGGCCGCCGCGTGCGTCAGCAGGGCGTCCAGCAGCGGCACCCGGGGCTGGGTCTGCACCACCAGCAGGCAGTCGCGCGCCGCCGTCAGGGCGAGCGCCTCGGCCCACAGCCCGCCGGGGGCCTCGAGCATGAAGACCTCGGGCCGCACCCGCGCCAGCTGCGGCCGCACGAAGCGCGCCAGGCCTTCGTCGAGCCCCAGGCCGAGCAGCCACAGGCGCGGTGAGCCGGCCACCAGCGCCGCCGCCTCGCGCAGCGTGTCGCCACGCAGGGTCTCGAAAGTGCGCGTCAGGCTGTCGACCTCGGCGTGCAGATGCTGCGACAGCGAGGGTGCGCCGCGCGCCGGCGGCGGCAGCGTGTCGACCTCGCGCTGGAAAGGCGGTGCGAGGTTGCGCTCCTGGCGCGCCTGCAGCTTGACCTCGTTGAAGTCCGCATAGCCCAGGCTGCGGAACAGGCGCGCAGCCGTCGCCTTGGACACCCCGGCCATGGCCGCCATCTCCGAGGCCGAGTAGGCCAGCAGGTCATCGGCGCGGTCGACCAGCAGCGTGGCCAGCCGGCGCTCGCTGGGCGAGAGCTTCTCGAAATGCTCCTGGATCGCGAGGGTCAGACGGGTCGACATCGTGCGTCAGTATCCGGGATCGCAGCGCAGCAGGCCCCGCCGGCGACTTCTCGGGAAAAACCTCGCAGCGCGACACTGAAACCAAAATTTCATTGAATATACTGTCTGAAACAGACGTGCCGAACCACCAAGGTCCGTGGTCATCCACCACCCAGCCTGCGCCCCCATCGGCACACCCCGAAACCCCGTCGCCTCGCCGCCCGCCGTCCCGATGCTCCCCAGCGATGCTCCTGCAGACCCCGCCGGCGCCGGTGCGGCGCGGCGCCGCCACGAGGTCTGGGACGACCTGCGCGCGGTCGCGCTGCCGGATTCGCGCTTCCACCTGCGCTTTGCCGCCTTCATCCCCGACTTCGAGGGGTCGGCGCAGGCCGCTGGACGGCTGCTGCCGCGCCTGGGCCTGACGGCGCCCGGGGCCTGCAGCCGGGCGCCGCACGTGATGGTCACGCCCGACAACAGCCTGACGGGGCTGCGCGAGCAGTTGATCGCGGCCGGCTTCAGCCTCGTCGTGCCGACCTTCAATCTCGCCCGCGGTTTTCGTCACTTCGCACCGAACTCGGTGCCGCCGGGCCAGGCGCGCTTTGCCTCCTGGCTCGATGGCATCGAGCACTTCGGCGCGCCGGCCCCGCTGGCGGCGCTGGCGGCACTGGGCCGCTTCGATGCCGTGGTCACCGGCTCGTCGGCGGTGGCGCTGTCGGGCGTGCGCTTCGGCCGCGGTCACGGCTACTTCGACCTGGAATGGCGGATGTTCGCCGAACTCGGCCTCGTCGACGAGCACACGCCGGTGGCCACGGTCGTGCACGACCTGCAGGTGCTGGAGCGCCCGCTGATGGCCAGCCCTGACGACGTGCCCGTCGACCTGATCGCCACCCCGACCCGGCTGCTGACCGTGAGCCGACCCCACCCGCGCCCTCGGCGCGTCGACTGGGCGCTGGTCGACGACACGCAGGCCGCTGCCATCCCGCCACTGGACGAACTGCGCCGCAGCCTCGGGCTGGCGCCGGCCGCGGCTTGAACACGACCGCCCCGGCAAGCCCCTGATCCGCAGCGACTGGCGCCCCCGATCCCGCACCCTCCTCTTCCCCCCTGTCCCCACCCCTGCCCTGGAGTTCGCACCATGACGCTTTCCCGCCGCCACCTTCTTCACGCCGGCGCCGCTGCCGGCCTGGCCGCCAGCCCGCTGCTCGGCCGCGCCCAGAACCTGCGCCCGATGACGCTGCAGGCCGCCTGGATCAACGACGCCGAGTTCATGGGCTACTACGTGGCCATGGAGAAGGGCTGGTACCGCGCCGAGGGCCTGGACCTGAAGTACCTGCCCGGCGGCCCGGACGTCATCCCCGAAGCCTCGGTGCTCTCCAAGAAGGCCGACGTCGCGCTGTCGACGGTGGAGACCGTGATCAACGCCATCACGACGCAACGCGCACCGCTGGTGATCATCGGCGCGCAGTACCAGAAGAACCCGATCGGCATCGTCAGCCTGGCGAGCAAGCCTATCCGCACCCCGGCCGACCTGGTGGGCAAGACCGTGGCCGTGCCGCCGGTCAACCGCCTGACGGTGGAGGCCATGCTCAAGCTCAACGGCATCGACAAGAGCAAGGTCCGCATCGTTCCCTATGCCTACGATCCGACGCCGCTGATCAAGGGCGAGATCGACGCCTCGCTGGACTTCACGACCAACGTGCCCTACACGATCAAGACCAAGGGCCAGGACGCGGTGAGCTTCCTGCTGGCCGACTTCAAGCTGCCGCTGTACAACGACGTCGTCGTCGTCACCCGCGACACGCTGACGCGCCGCCGCGCCGACCTCGTGGCCTTCCTGCGCGCCAGCCGCAAGGGTTGGGACGAGAACTTCAAGGACCCGGCAGCCTACCCGCCCAAGTACATGAGCACCTGGTTCAAGGGCACGGGCCGCTCGCTGGACAACGAGGTCTTCTTCAACCGCGCGCAGGCGCCGCTGATCCAGAACCCCAGGGGCGTGTTCGCGATGACCGCAGAGTCCATCCAGGGCAACATCGACGCCCTCAACGAGGTCGGCGTCAAGGCCTCGAAGGAGCACTTCGACACCTCGCTGCTGGCCGAGATCTGAGCTTGGCCCCCCCTGTGCCTGCAGCCGTCGGCGCGTGCCGGCGCCGCCGCCCGTGAGCGCGCGCGGGATCCGCATCGAGGCGGTCGAGCGCCGCTTCGAGCGCCCCGGGCAGGCGCCCGTGCTGGCGCTGGACCAGGTCAGCCTGGACCTGCCCGCAGGCTCCTTCACGGCGCTGATAGGGCCCTCGGGTTGCGGCAAGTCGACGCTGCTGCGGCTGGTCGCGGGGCTGGACGAACCTGACGGCGGCACGCTGCAGGTGGGCGGCGCCGCGCCGCGCGTGCTGCAGCGCCAGGGCCGGCTCGGCATCGCCTTCCAGGACGCCTCGCTGCTGCCCTGGCGCTCGGTGGTCGACAACGTGCGGCTGCCGCTGGACATCACCGGCCAGCGCGACGCGGCTGCGCGCGAGCGCATCGCCGACCTGGTGGCGCTGGTCGGACTGCAAGGTTTCGAGCAGGCCTTGCCGGCGCAACTGTCGGGCGGCATGCGGCAGCGCGTCGCGATCGCGCGCGCCCTGGTCACCGAACCCGACGTGCTGCTGCTGGACGAGCCCTTCGGAGCCCTCGACCAGATCCTGCGCCGGACGATGAACGTGGAGTTGCAGCGCATCTGGCTGCGCCGCGCGACGACGACGGTGCTGGTGACGCACGGCATCGACGAGGCGGTGTTCCTGGCCGACCGCGTGGTCGTGATGCAGGGCCAGCCCGGACGCATCGCCGCCGTGATCGACGTGCCCTTCGAGCGTCCGCGACCGCTGGCGCTGTTCGGCGACCCGGCCTTTCGCGCGCTGGAAGACCAGGTGGCCGGCGTGCTCTACGGCCACGGCCCCGGAGCCGCGGCGTGACGGCCGCCGTGGGCGCGGCCCGCCGCGGCACCGTCTTCGGCCTGCTGCTGCTCTTGCTGGGCTGGGAGGCCGCCGGCCGCGGCGGCTGGGTGGCCGGCGGCGCGTTGCCCGCGCCGAGCCAGATCGCGCTGCAGGCCTGGGCGGACCGGGCCGACTACCCCGCCCATGTGCTGGGCACGCTGCGCACCGCAGCCGCCGGCTTCGCGCTCGGCAGCCTGCTCGGGCTGGCGCTGGGCCTGGCCTATGTGCGTTGGCCGCGCCTGCAGCGGGTGATGGCCGGCGTGGACGTCACCGTGTTTGCGATGCCGGCCATCGCGCTCGTGCCCATCCTGATCATCGCGCTGCCCGGCGACGCCCCGCGCGTGGTGCTGTCGGCGCTGTCGGTGTACTACCCGGTCATGGTCGCCGTGGTGCTGGGCCTGCGCCAGACCGACCCCCGCTTGCTCGACCTGGTGCAGGTCTACGGCGGCGACGCGTTCGCGGCGCTGCGCTGGGTGCGGCTGCGCGGTGGTCTGCCCACCCTCCTGTCGGGCCTGCGCGTGGCTGCGCCTGCCGCCGTGCTGGGCTCGCTGCTGGCCGAGTTCGGCAGCGGCGCCAGCGCCGGCCTGGGGACCTACCTGATCGGCTCGCTCGGCCGTGCCGACCCGGCACGGCTGTGGGGCATCGGCCTGGCCGCCACGACACTGAGCGCGCTGGCCTACCTGGCCGTGGGCCTGCTGGCGGGGCGCTTTGCCGGGCACACCGTGTCGGCATCGACGCCCGTAGGCCAGGCGGCCGACGCTGGCGGCGGCACCCGCGAGGGCGGCGCGCCCCTGGCATGGACCCATCGGACCGGGCGGGCCGCGCTGGTCCCCCTGATCGCCTTCTTCCTGCCCTTCCTGCTGTGGGAGGCCGGCACCTGGGCGCTGCGCCTGACCGAGGTGTCCGAGGTCGTCTACCGCGACCCGCTGGGCGTGCTGGAGCACCTGCTGTGGCACGAGACGGCGGCCGAGCACCGCGCCGACCTCGGCAGCGCGCTGGCGCAGACGCTGCCCTTCGCACTCGGCGGGATGGCCCTCGGGCTGGCGTTCGCCTTTGCGCTGGCCATCGTCTCGCTGCTGTGGCCGCCGCTGGGCGCCACGCTGCTGCCGCTGTCCCTGGTGACGCAGTCGATGCCGCTGGTGGCGCTGACGCCGCTGGTGGTGCTGGTCTTCGGGCGCGACGCCGGCGGCATCCTGGCCATCACCGTCTCGGTGACCTTCTTCCCGGCCTTCGTGACCATCGCGCAGGGCCTGGCGCTGGTGCCGCCCGGGCTGCGCGACCTCGTCAGCGCCTGGGGTGGCGACCGCGGCGTGTGGCTGCGCCGCGTGGCCGTGCCGTGGGCCGCGCCCTACCTGTGCGCTGCGCTGCGCCTGGCCGCGCCGCGCGCGCTGCTGGGCGTGATGATCGCCGAGTGGCTGGCCACCGGCACCGGCCTGGGCAACCTGCTGAACGAGGCCCGCGGCAGGATGGACTACGGCACGATCTGGAGCGTGGCCGTCGTCTCCGTGGCCGTGGCCGTGGCGCTGCACGCGGCCGCGGCCGCCCTCGAGCGCCGGGTGCTGCGGCGCTTCGCCTTCGCCCCCTGAACCGATGCCCTCGACGCATCTGGAGAACCCGATGAACGCCCCCCTGCCCACGGCCACGGCTCAGGCCGCTGCCGCACCCGCCGACCACAAGGGTTCGGTTCGCGAACGCGTGTTCCAGGACCTGCGCCGCGTCGCGCTGCCGGACAGCCGCTTCCATTTCGACTTCGGCGAGTTCATCGCCGACTTCGAAGGCAGCGAGGCCGCGGCGCGGCGCCTGATGGCGCACCCCGCCTGGCAAGGCTCGCAGGTCGTCTTCATCACCCCCGACAACTGCCTGGAGTGGCTGCGCTGGCAGGCGCTGCTGCAGGGCAGACGCGTGCTCATCACCACCTACTCGATCAAGCGCGGCTTCTGGCTGCTGGACCCGGCCGAGATCCCGGCCGACCGCCTGCTGTACGCCGCGACGCTGGACGGCATGGAGCGCCATGCGCGGCCGCTGACGCTGGCGCAGATCCGCGCACAGTTGCCACGCCTGGACTGCATGATCACCGGCACCGGCGCGATCAACGAGGAAGGCGTGCGCTTCGGCAAGGGCCATGGCTTCTTCGACGCCGAGTGGGGCATGCTCTACCGCATCGGCGTGATCGACACCACCACGCCGGCCATCGCCCTCGTCCACGACTGCCAGGTGCTGCGCGAGACGCTGCACCCCGAGGTCTTCGACACCGTCGCCGACCTGATCTTCACCCCCACCCGCACGATCGAGGTGCACCACCCGCACAAGCCCACCTGCGGCATCGTCTGGGACCTGCTGGACCCGGTGATGTACGACACCATCCCGCCGCTGCAGGAACTGCGCGCGATGGAGCCGCAACTGCCGCCCCGCGCCTGAGCGGCCGAGCGTCTTTCCCCCGATCCCCGCTTTTCCTGGCTTGCCCGCCTTGCCCGCCATGACCACGATGCCGCCCCCACCCGCCGCGCTGCAGCGGCTGCCGCGCGAACGCCTGCCGGACCTGCTGGCGCGCATGCCGAAGGCCGAGCTGCACCTGCACATCGAGGGTTCGCTCGAGCCCGAGCTCATCTTCGCGCTGGCGCAGCGCAACGGCGTGTCGCTGCCTTATGCGTCGGTGCAGGCGCTGCGCGCGGCCTACGCCTTCACCGACCTGCAGAGCTTTCTCGACATCTACTACGCGGGCGCCTCGGTGCTGCTGCACGAGGCCGACTTCTGCGACATGGCGATGGCCTACTTCCGTCGCGCAGCCGCCGACGGCGTGGTCCACGCCGAGCTGTTCTTCGACCCGCAGACCCACACCGCGCGCGGCGTGTCGATGGGCGCAGTGATCGAGGGTCTGGCACGCGCGCAGGCGCAGGCGCAGCGCGAACTCGGCATCTCGAGCGCCCTGATCCTGTGCTTCCTGCGCCACCTCAGCGAGGAAGACGCCTTCGCGACGCTGCAGGCGGCCCTGCCCTGGCGGGCGCAATTCATCGGCGTCGGGCTCGACTCCAGCGAACGCGGGCACCCGCCGGAGAAGTTCTCACGCGTGTTCGCGCGCTGTCGCGAACTCGGCCTGCGCATCGTGGCGCACGCCGGCGAGGAAGGCCCGCCCGCCTACATCCGCACCGCGCTCGACGACCTGCGCGTGCAGCGCATCGACCACGGCGTGCGCTGCGTCGACGACCCGGCGCTGGTGACCGAGCTGGTGCGCCGGCGCGTGCCGCTGACGGTGTGCCCGCTGTCCAACGTCAAACTGTGCGTCTACCGGCGCATGGAAGATCACGTCCTGCCGCAGTTGCTGAGCGCCGGCCTGTGCGTGACCGTCAACTCCGACGATCCGGCCTATTTCGGCGGCTATGTGCTGGACAACTACCGCGCCCTGTTCGCGGCGCACCCCACGCTCGGCCCGCGTGAAGCCTGGCAACTGGCGGCCAACAGCTTCGAGGCGAGCTTCGTCGACGCAGCGGCCCGTGACCGTGGCCTGGCAGCCCTGGCGGCCGTGGTCGAAAGCCTGGCTTCGGACTGACCCGCAGGCCGGGCACACGCAGGGCAGGACGCCGGCAACCGGCGCCGCCTGGCCTGTTGCAGACCACTGGTTTCCCCGGAGGAGAGACCTGGGATGTAATCGTTACCATCGTCCGTGTCGGCGATGCCGATCCCGGTTTTCGTATTCCCCCCCCCACTTGAATACATGCGAGGAGATGTCATGAAGCGTCACGTGATCGCTGCGGCTGCGGCCGGCCTGCTGGCCACCGGCGGGGCCTGGGCCCAGTCGGTGGAGGTGCTGCACTGGTGGACGTCCGGCGGCGAGGCGGCCGCACTCGGCGTGCTGAAGAAGGACCTGGAGAAGCAGGGCGTGGCCTGGAAGGACATGCCCGTGGCCGGCGGCGGCGGCGAGGCGGCGATGACCTCGCTGCGCGCGCGTGTGACGGCCAAGAACCCGCCCACCGCGGTGCAGATGCTGGGCTTCGACATCCAGGACTGGGCCAAGCAGGGCGCGCTGGGCGACCTGAACGCGCTGGCCGCCAAGGAAGGCTGGGACAAGACCGTGCCCGCCGCTCTGCAGGCCTTCTCCAAGCACAACGGCAAGTGGATCGCCGCGCCGGTGAACGTGCACTCCACCAACTGGGTGTGGGCCAACCGCGAGGTGCTGGCCAAGGCCGGCGTGAACGCCGCGCCCGCAAACTGGGACGCCTTCGTCGACGCGCTGGATAAGGTGCAGAAGGCCGGCTTCGTCGCGCTGGCCCACGGCGGCCAGGCCTGGCAGGAGGCCACGATCTTCGACGGTGTGGTGCTCGCCACCGGCGGCGTGGACTTCTACAGGAAGGCGCTGGTCAACAAGGACAAGGCATCCCTCGGTTCGGACACGATGAAGCGCGCCTTCGACCGCATGGCGCAGTTGCGCAAGTACGTCGACAAGGACTTCTCCAACCGCGACTGGAACCTCGCCTCGGCGATGGTGATCCAGGGCAAGGCCGGCTTCCAGATCATGGGTGACTGGGCCAAGGGCGAGTTCATCAACGCCAAGAAGGCCCCCGGCAAGGACTTCCTGTGCTTCCGCGTGCCGGGCACGCAGGGCATGGTGTCGTTCAACTCCGACCAGTTCGCGATGTTCAACGTCGGCGCCGCCGCCCAGGACGCCCAGATCAAGCTCGCCTCGGCGATCATGAACCCGTCGTTCCAGAGCGCCTTCAACGTCGTCAAGGGGTCGGTGCCGGCCCGCACCGACGTGCCCGACCGCGCCTTCGACGACTGCGGCAAGAAGGGCATGAAGGACCTGGCCGAAGCCAACACCAAGGGCACGCTGGTGGGCTCGATGGCGCACGGCCATGCGGTGCCGGCGTCGGTGAAGAACGCCTTCTACGACGTCATCACCCAGCACTTCAACGGCAAGATGGACAGCGCCGCGGCCGTCAAGGCCATGGTGCAGGCGGCCGAGTGAGGCCGCGCTGATCCGGCACAACCGTTGACCGACCGGAAAGGGGGCCGCGCGGCCCCCTTCCTTTGCACCCCATGCGCCACCGCTGGCTCCCGACCCTGGTGCTGAGCCCCAGCCTGCTGCTGGTGGGGGCCTGCGTCTACGGCTTCATCGCCTTCACGGTGGTGCTGTCGTTCACCTCGTCGACGATCCTGCCGCAGTTGCAGTGGAGCGAGCGCAACAACTACGAGCGGCTCTTCGGCCTGTCCACCTTTGCGCTGTCGGCACGCAACCTCGGCCTCTTCGCGGCGCTCTACGTCGGCCTGTGCCTGGCGCTCGGGATGCTGCTGGCCATCCTGATCGACCAGAAGATCCGGGCCGAGAACGTCTTCCGCTCGATCTTCCTGTACCCGATGGCGCTGTCCTTCATCGTCACCGGCACGGCCTGGAAGTGGCTGCTCGACCCCGGCATCGGCCTGGAGCGCACGGTGCGTCTGATGGGCTGGGAGAGCTTCACCTTCGACTGGATCAAGAACGGCGAGATGGCGATCTACACCGTCGTCATCGCCGCCGTCTGGCAGACCACGGGCTTCGTGATGGCGCTGTTCCTGGCCGGCCTGCGCGGCATCGACCAGGAGGTGCTGAACGCCGCGCGCGTGGATGGCGCCAGGAGCTGGCGCATCTACTGGCGCATCATCATCCCGCAGCTCGGGCCGAGCTTCATCTCGTCCTTCGTGATCCTGGCGCACATGGCGATCAAGAGCTACGACCTCGTGATCGCGCTGACCGGCGGCGGCCCCGGACGAGACACCTGGCTGCCCTCGGTCTTCATGTACCAGTTCACCTTCACCCGCAACGAGATGGCGGTGGGCGCGGCCAGCGCGGTGGTGATGCTGGTGGCGGTGGCCATCGTCGTCGTGCCCTATGTGCGCAGCGAGATCCGCCAGGCCCGCAGGGGCGCGCCGTGAAGAACGGGCTGCGACCCGAGCGCGTGCTGCTGTACGCGGTGCTGGGCTTCGTCGCGCTGGTCTTCCTGGCGCCCATCTACGTGATGGTCGTCAACTCGGTCAAGCCGCTGGACGAGATCCGTGCCGGCAACCTGGTTGCGCTGCCACTCGAGCCCACCTTCGAGCCCTGGCTGCAGGCCTGGAGCCGGGCGCAGATCGGCGTGCAGGCCACGGGGCTGGCGCCCTACTTCATGAATTCCTTCCTGATGGTGGTGCCGGCGGTCGTGCTGTCCACCGCCATCGGCGCCCTCAACGGCTACGTGCTGACGCAGTTCAAGGTGCGCGGCGCCACGCTGATCTTCGGGCTGCTGCTGTTCTCGGTCTTCATCCCCTTCCAGATCGTCCTGATCCCGATGGCGCGGCTGCTCGGCGAACTCGGCCTGGCGGGTACGGTCAGCGGCCTGGTCTTCGTGCACACGGTCTACGGCATCGGCTTCGGCACGCTGTTCTTCCGCAACTTCTACGCCGCCTTCCCGCCCGAGCTGGTGAAGTCGGCGCGCATGGACGGCGCGGGCTTCTTCGTGCTGTTCTGGCGCCTGATGCTGCCCAACAGCCTGCCCATCATCGTCGTCAACGTGATCTGGCAGTTCACCAACATCTGGAACGACTTCCTGTTCGGCGCCTCGTTCAGCGACTACTCGTCGTTCCCGCTGACGGTGGCGCTGAACAACCTGGTCAGCAGCTCCACGGGCGTCAAGGAATACAACGTGCACTTCGCCGGGGCCTTCATCGCGGCGCTGCCCACGCTGCTGGTCTACGTGCTGTCGGGCAAGTACTTCGTGCGCGGCCTGATGGCCGGCTCGGTCAAGGGTTGAAGGGCCCGGCACTCCCATGGCAACGCTGTCGATACGCAACGTCTCCAAGGCCTTCGGGCCCACCCAGGTGCTGCACCGCATCGACCTGGAACTCGCCGACGGCGAGTTCCTCGTCCTCGTCGGGCCCTCGGGCTGCGGCAAGAGCACGCTGATGAACATCGTCGCCGGGCTCGAGGAGCCGAGCACCGGCGAACTGCGCCTGGGCGAGCGCGACATCACCGCCCTGCCCCCCGACGAGCGCGATGTGGCGATGGTGTTCCAGAGCTACGCGCTCTACCCCAACATGACGGTGGCGCAGAACATCGCCTTCCCGCTGGAGATGCGCAAGGTGCCCAAGGCCCAGCGCGCCGCCGCGGTGGCCGAGGTGGCGAAGATGTTGCAGATCGACCACCTGCTCGAGCGCAAGCCGCGCCAGCTCTCGGGCGGGCAGCGCCAGCGCGTGGCCATCGGGCGGGCGCTGGCGCGCCGGCCTTCGCTGTTCCTCTTCGACGAGCCGCTGTCCAACCTGGACGCCAAGCTGCGCGTGGACATGCGCGCCGAGTTGAAGAAGCTGCACATGTCCACCGGCGTGACCACCATCTACGTCACGCACGACCAGGTCGAGGCGATGACGCTGGGCACGCGCATCGCGGTGCTGAAGGACGGCCGCATCCAGCAGCTCGCCACGCCGATGGAGCTGTACGCGAAGCCGGCCAACCTCTTCGTCGCCGGCTTCATCGGTTCGCCGTCGATCAACCTGTGCGCGGGCGAGCTCGCCGCCGACGGCCGGGTGCTGATGGCCGGCATCGACACCGGGCTGCGCCGGCCCGGCGAGCCCCCGCGCGCGCTGCAGGTGGGCATACGCCCGGAAGACCTGCGCGTAGACCCGCAGGGCCAGCCGGCGCGCGTGACGCTGGTCGAGCCCACCGGCGCCGAGACCTATGTGCTGGTGCAGGGCGGCTTCGGCGAGTTCACGCTGCGCCTGGCCGGGGCCACCGCCCACCGGCCCGGCGACGAACTGCACGTGGGCTTCGACCCGGCCAAGCTGCACCTGTTCGACACGGCCACGGGTGAGCGGGTGGGCTGAGCGCCCGCCGGCTCAATACCCCATCTGTCGCCGCCCCAGCGACGTCAGGTCCTGCGGCGCGAAGCGCCCCTCGAAGTCGACCTCGTAGTCCTCGGGCGCGAAATCGGGGTTGGAGCGGCCGGCCTCGAAGGCGGGGCGCTGCAGCGCCAGGAAGGCGCGGTTCTTCGCGCAGTCGGGCGCGGCGCCGATGTACATCACGTTGCTGTAGCCGCTGCCGGTGTGGCGGTCCTCGACGCCATGCAGCACGTCGGGGTGCCACCAGACGGTGTCGCCCGGCTCGACGCGCGGGATCGGCACGTAGGCGCCCAGCAGCATCGCGTGGTGGGCCTTCGACACCGCCATCGCCCGGCCGGCGCGCGCGCCGCACAGGTCATCGTCGGCCACGTCGTCCTGGAGCGCGCGCAGCAGCATCCAGCCCATCGCATTGGCCACCGGCACCAGGTTCAGCGTGCCGTCCCCAGGCCCCTGCGGCGTCAGCGCCGTCCAGCCCTGGAAGGTGCGGAACATGCGGCACACCGCGGGCGACGGGATCTCCTCGGTCGAAGTGCGCCAGGCGGCCGAGAAGGGGTCGTAGCGCACCAGGTCGCCGCCGAAGACATGGCGGTAGACGCGGCGGTAGCCCGGGTCGATCCAGCGCTCGATCGAGCCGCCGTCGCAGTGCGGCGACAGCCCGAGCGAGGCATCGCCGGGTTCGCGCTGGCGCACGCGGTCGGCGTAGGTGGTCTCGTGGTCAGGGTCGAACACCGGCGTGCCGTCCTGGTCGACGTCCCACAGCCGGTTCAGCCAGCGCCGCGTGCGCGCCAGTTCCTCCGACTGGCGCGCCTGCATCTGCGGGCGCGACCAGTAGATGCCGTAGATCTGCGGCCGCGAGCTCGCCAGGGCGCTGAAGTACTGGTCGATGCCGCGCTTGGACTCCGACTTCTCGAGGTAGCGGTTGTGCTCGAGGTAGACCGCCAGTTCGTCGTTCCAGCGCTGCACCCGCGCCGGTTCGAAGACGCCGCGGATGACGACGCAGCCGCGCTGGCGCACGCGCGCCACGGTGGCGGCGTCGATGTGGTCCAGGTCGGCGTAGCGCAGTTCGGGCACGGGCTGCACGCCGCGCGCCACCTCGGATTCGATCGCCTCCACCTGGGCCCGGACAGCGTCGCCCAGCGCAGCGAAACGCCGGGCCAGGTCGGGGATGGCCGCCTTCAGCTCGCGCTTGGAGGCAACGATGCGGTCAAGGAACGGGGCGTTCGGGTCCGGAGCGGTCATGGAGGGCCTCGAGGGCAGGCGGGGAGAACAGGACATGCTGCGGCGCTGCGCCAGGCGCCTGCCGCAGTTGCGCGAGCAGCTGCCGGCCCAGCGTCAGGCCGGCGAGGTGCAGGTCTTCGAAGCAGACGATCAGCGGCTGGCGGATGTAGTGCGGCAGGTCGCTGCTGTACTTCAGCACCACGTCGACGTCGCGGCCGGGCTGGCGCTGCGTGTCGGCCAGCGCGCCCAGCAGCGACAGCGCCGGTGCCTCGAGCGACAGCACGATGCCGTCGAAGCGCACCGCCTCGGCGCACGCCCACTGATAAATGGCCTCGGGGCCGTCGTCCAGCGACACCGACAGCACGCGCTCGCCGTGGACGCCGTGCGCGGCGCAGGCGCGCTCGAAGCCGTCACCCAGGTGGTCACGGAACTCGCTGCCGGGCTGCGGCAGCAGGATGGCCAGGCGCCGGCGGCCGCGCGCTGCCAGCGCCTGCACGCCCAGCGCGGCAAACTGCTCGTTGGCGAAGTCGACCCAGGCATGCGGCTGCGAGAGCCGCGTGCGGCCGTGGGTGACGAAGGGGAAGTCCTGCTCGAGCAGGTAGCGCACGCGCGGGTCGTCGGGCGTGGTGTGCGACATCAGCAGGCCATCGGCCAGCCCGCGCTCGACGACGTAGCGCACGCCCGACAGGGGATCGACGCTCGGGCGGTCGGGCAGCACGATCAGGTGGTAATCGGTGCCCTGGGTGGCGTCGCTGATGCCCAGCATCAGGTGCTTGAAGCCGGGCTGGCTGGCATCGTAGCGGTCCATCATGAAGGCCAGCACCTGGGTCTTGCCGGTCTTCAGGCGCAGCGCGGCGCGGTCGCGCACGTAGTGCAGCTCGCGCGCGACGCTGAGCACGCGCTCGCGCGTGGCCGGCAACACGCTGGCCGAGCCCGACAGCGCCCGCGACACCGTGGCCAGCGACAGGCCCGTGACCTGGGCAAGCGTGCGGACGGTGGGCTTTTCGGCGGACATGGGGGCTGGTGCAGCGCAGGCGTCGCGGCTGCAGACTCGGAAATCCTGGAACGCTGGATTTTGGAAACGATTACATCGACTGTCAAGACCTCGGTCCACAATATGTAATCGTTATCATCCAGGTCTCGTCCACCCGGGCGGCGACCGAGGAGAGCACCGATGCGTTGGGGATTGATAGGCGCGAGCAACATCGCGGGCGAATGGATGGTGGGCGCGCTGCGCGCGGTCGGCGACGAGCCGGTGGCCGTGGTCTCGGGCAGCCTCGACCGCGCGCGCGCCTTCGCGCAGCAGCACGGCCTGGCGCACGCATTCGCACGCGAGGACGCGCTGGACGCGCTGGGCCTGGACGCGGTCTACGTCTCGTCGACCAACGAGCGCCACGAGGCCTCGGTGCTGCACGCGGCCGCGCAGGGCTGGCACGTGCTGTGCGAAAAGCCGCTCGCCACCACGCTGGGCGCGGCGCAGCGCATGGTGCGCGCCTGCGCGCAGGCGGGCGTGGTGATGGGCACCAACCACCACCTGCGGCACAACGCCGCGCACCGGCGCATGCGCGAACTGCTGGCCCAGGGACGGCTGGGCCGGCTGGTGGCCGCGCGGGTGCACCACGCCGTCTACCTGCGCCCCGTGCTGCAGGGCTGGCGCATCGACAACCCGGCTGCCGGTGGCGGCGTGGTGCTCGACATCGCGGTGCACAACGCCGATTCGCTGGGCTTCGTGCTGGGCGAGTACCCGGTGCAGGTGCAGGCCCAGGTCTCCAGCACCGGCATGGCGCGCGGCCTGGAAGACCATGCGATGTCGCTGTGGCGCTACGCCAGCGGCCTGACGGCCTTCACCCACCAGGCCTTCACGACGCCGCATGCGCGCACCGGCATCGAGATCCACGGCACCGAGGGCACGCTGGAGGGCGACGGCATCCTGAACCAGCGCGCCGACGGTTCGCTGCTGCTGCGCAGCGCTGCCGGCGTCGAGCCGCAGGCGCTGGACCGCGCCAACCTCTACGAGCGCTGCCTGCAGCAGTTCCACGCCGCGGTGCGCGGCGAGCCCAACACATTGGCCGACGGGCTGGCGGGCCAGCGCTCGCTGGCGGTCGCGCTGGCCGTGCTGGAAAGCGCGCGGCGCGGCGCCCCGGTCGACGTCGACTACGGCTGAGGACCCGCGGGCCCGGCCGCCCTGCCCCGCCACACCGGCCCCATCGGCCGCAGGCGGATGCCGGGGCGCAGCTTCGTCCATGCGAACTCGACCGGGTCCACCAGCGCCGGGCCCGGCGCCTTGACGACGTGAACCGCGCGCGCCAGCGGCTCGAAATCGGCGCGAAAGTGCACCGAGCTCTTCAGCGCCAGGATGGTCTGGGCCACGGGCTCGATGCCGACATGGCGGAACAGCGCCTGGTCGGCGGCCTGGAACTTCAGTGTCGAGACCACGACGCGCACGCCCGTGGCCTCGTGGCGCAGGCAGGCCATGGGCCCGAGCTCGAGCGCCAGGCCCAGGAACATCGGCCCGGTGCAGGTGAGGCGCCCGTCGCCCAGGCGCTCGACGACGAAGCGGCCCTCGAAAGGCCGGTGCCCCGGCAGGCCCGACAGCGCGCCGAGCGAAAAGGCGGCCGCTGCGCCCGGGCCGAGCGCATGCGCCCGCGCCGCGGCCGCCGGGTCCACCAGCAGGCCGAGCACCGCGCCTCGCGCGCCCTGGCGCACCAGCGCCTCCAGCAAGCCGGTGGTGTCGCTGTTGCCGCCGACGCCCGGGTTGTCCTGGGTGTCCGCCAGCACCACCGGGGCCCCCGGCGCGCCGTCGCGCAGCGCACGCCGCACCGCCTCGTCGGGCCCGAGCAGCTCGGCGGCGAAGCGCGGCTCGGCCTGCTCGATCGCGCGCGCCATCGCGCCGAGCGCGGACTCGGTGCCCGCGGCCTCGTCGCCATAGCCCACCAGCGCCATGCCGCACTCGGCGATGTCGGCCATCGGGAAGCCGGGCGCGAAATCGAGCGCCACGCCGCTGCGGGCCTGCAGCGCCGCGAGGTCGGCGTACAGCCCGCGCAGCGGCTCGATCAGCGTGCACTGCTGCGGCAGCGTGGTCAGGAAGTCGAAGGCGCGCATGCCCTTGTGCAGACGCCGACCGCTGGCGAGCATGCGCAGCAGCAACTGCGCCGCGCGCGCGCCGGTCTCGGCCATGTCCACGTGCGGGTAGGTGCGGAAGATCGTCAGCGCGTCGGCCTGCGCCACCATGCGCCGCGTCACGTTGGCGTGCAAGTCCAGGCTCGCGACCACCGGCACGCGCTCGCCCACGACGGCGCGCACGCGGGCGAGCAGCTCGCCCTCGCCGTCGTCCAGGTGCTCGGCCACCATCGCGCCGTGCAGATCGAGCACGACGCCGTCCACCGGGCCGGCGGCGCGCAGCGTGTCGATCAGGCGGCCGGCGATGCGCTCGTAGGCGTCCTGGGTCACGTGGGCCGAGGGCGAGGCCGAGGCCCACACCAGCGGCACCGGCGCGCAGCCAGCCGCGCGCAGGGTGTCGAGCGACCCCTGCATCGGCACGTTGGCCCCGGCCAGCGCGTGCAGCAAGGCCTCGCCCTCCAGCGGGCTGGGCTCGGCACTCTCCTCGGCAAAGGCGGCGTAGCCGGCCTTGGTCGGCGCGAAGGTGTTGGTCTCGTGGCGGAAACCGCCCACCGCGATGCGCTTCATGTCGGGCTCCGGTCTGACCGAGGGACGGGGAATCAGGCTGGCGCGCCGCTGGCGGCCGTCTTCCACTCACCGCCGCCGTCGACGCGCACCTCCGGCATCGCCGCCAGCAGCGTGCGCGCGTAGTCGGTCTGCGGCGCGTCGAAGATCTGCCGGCACGGCCCCTGCTCGACGATGCGGCCGTGGCGGATCAGCGCCACGCGGTCGCAGACGTAGCGGATCACCGCGAGGTCGTGGCTGATGAAGAGGTAGGTCAGCCCCAGACGGCGCTGCAGATCCTCGAGCAGGTTCAGCACCTGCGCCTGCACCGACACGTCCAGTGCCGAGGTCGGCTCGTCCAGCAGCAGCAGCGCCGGCTGGGTGACGAGCGCGCGCGCGATGCCGATGCGCTGGCGCTGCCCGCCCGAGAACTCGTGCGGATGGCGGTACAGGTGCTGCGGACCCAGGCCGACTAGACCCAGCAACTCGACCGCGCGCTCGGTGCGAGACCGGGCGTCCAGCCCCAGCGTGCGCCGGTGCACGACCAGCGGCTCGGTGACGATGTCGTGCACCGACATGCGCGGGTTCAGCGAGGCCTGCGGATCCTGGAAAACGATCTGGATGCGCGCACGCAGCCGGCGCAGCGCCGCCGGACTCAGGCGCGCGAGGTCCTCGCCCTCGAAACGGATGCGCCCCGCACTCGGTGTCTCGAGCTGAAGGATGCAGCGCGTCAGCGTGGTCTTGCCCGAGCCCGACTCGCCCACCAGCCCGAAGCACTCGCCGCGCTGGACCGTGAAGCCCACGTCCTGCAGCGCCTGCACCGGCGTGCCGCGCGCGAACCAGCCCCGCCGCGAGCCGGGGTAGACCTTGCTGACCTGTTCGAGCTCGAGCATGGCTCAGCCGGAAGTGTGGGGGTGGAAGCAGGCCACCTCGTGCGCGGCGGCCGCGGCCTGCGCCGCGGCGACGTGCACGAGCCCCGGTGCCGCGCTCGCGCAGGCGCCCGAGGCCCGCACGCAGCGCGGCGCGTAGCGGCAGCCCGGTGGCGGGCGCACCAGATCGGGCACGGTGCCGGGGATGCCCTCCAGGCCGCCGCGCGGCGTGTCGCGCGTGGGGATGGATTTCAACAGCGCGCGCGTGTAGGGGTGGCGAGGCGCCGCGAGCACGTCGCGCACCGGACCACGCTCGACGATGGTGCCGGCATACATCACCGCGACGTGGCTGCAGGTCTGGGCCACGACACCCAGGTTGTGGGTGATCAGCAGCACCGCCATCCGGTACTCGGCCACCATCTCCTTCAGCAGGGACAGGATCTGCGCCTGCACGGAGACGTCGAGCGCCGTCGTCGGCTCGTCGGCGATCAGCAGGTCGGGCCGTCCGATCAGCGCCATCGCGATCAGCACGCGCTGGCGCATGCCGCCTGAGAACTGGTGCGGGTGGTCGTCCAGACGCTCGCGCGCATTCGGGATGCGCACGCGCTCGAGCATCTGCGCGGCCAGCTCGCGCGCGGCGGCGCGCTGCTGCGCGCGCGAGGCGCCGGGTGTCAGGCCCAGGATCTGCGGGCTGCGCGCGCCGGCGGCCAGCGCCACATCGACGAGCTGATCGCCAATGCGGAACAAGGGGTTCAGGTTGGTCGTCGGGTCCTGGAAGATCATGCCGATGCGCCGGCCGCGCAAGGGGCGCACCCGCTCCTCGTCCAGTCCCAGCAGGTCCTGCCCATCGAAGACGATGCGTCCCTGGCTGTAGCGCCCGGGCGGCGTGGCCACCAGGCGCGACACGGACAGCCCGGTCAGCGACTTGCCGCAGCCCGTCTCCCCGACCAGGCCCCAGACCTCGCCGCGCCCCACGCTCAGATCGACACCGGCCAGCACATGCGCCTCGCCCTCGAAGCTGCGCATCCACAGGTGCAGTTGCTCGATGTGCAGCAACGGCGCGCCCGCGGAGGAAGGCGGCAGGGGCGTTGAAGTGGCGGCGGACATGGACGGCGGAAATCAGCGGCGCGAGCGCGGGTCGAAGACGTCGCGCAGTCCGTCGCCGAGCAGGTTGAAGCCGAAGACCGCGAGCAGGATCGCGGAGCCCGGGAAGATCGCAGTCCACCAGTAGTCGGGCATGTAGCCACGCGCCACCGACAGCAGCGAGCCCCACTCCGGCGTCGGCGGCCGCACGCCGATGCCGATGAAGCCGAGCGAAGCCACGGTGAGGATGGCAAAGCCCATGTCGAGCGACATCTTCACGATCACCGGCGTCATCACATTGGGCAGGATGTGGCGGAAGACGATGCGCCCGGGCCCGGCACCCACGGCGCGGGCAGCCGTCACGTACAGGTCCTGCTTGCGCGCCAGCACCTCGCCGCGCACGAGCCGCGCATAGCCCGGCCACCACGACAGGGCGATGGCGAACACCATGTTGACGATGCCCGGGCCGAGCGCCGCGGCCACCGCCATCGCCAGGATCAGGCCCGGCACGGTGAGCTTCAGGTCGCTCAGCCGCATCAGCAGCTCGTCGGTCCAGCCGCCGGCATAGCCGGCCACCGCGCCCACCACCGTGCCTGCCAGCGCGCCCAGCAGCACCACCGCGAGCCCGGCCAGGATGGACACGCGCGCGCCACCGAGCACGAGCGAGAACACGTCCTGGCCCATCTCGTTGGTGCCGAACCAGTGGCGCGCCGATGGCGGCGCGAAGCGCGCCCCGGTGCTGATGCCGCCGGCGATGTGCTCCGGGTACGGCGCGATCCACGGCCCGAACACCGCCAGCGCCAGCAGCAGCAGCACGATGGCCAGGCCCGCCAGCGACATGCGGCTCTGGCGGAAGCGGTAGACGCCGCGGCGCCAGGCCTCGCGCCGCGCGCTCGGCGGCTGCAGCCGGCCGGGGGCGGTGGAGCCGTCCGGCGCCGTCATCCCTGCCTCACCTTCGGGTCGACCCAGCCGTACAGCAGGTCGACGACGAGATTGGCCGCGACGAAGAGCGTGCCGATGACCAGCGTGACGCCGATCACGGGCATGAAGTCCTGCGTCACGACCGACTTGGTGGCGTACAGCCCGAGGCCCGGCCAGTCGAACACCGTCTCCACCAGCACCGTGCCGCCGAGCAGCCAGCCGAAGTACAGCCCGGTGACGGTGAGCGTGGCCGAGATCGCGTTGCGCGCCACGTACTTCAGCACGATCAGGCGCTGCGGCAGGCCGAGCGCGCGCTCGGTCAGCACATAGTCCTGCTGCAGCACCTCGATGGTGGAGGCGCGCATCATGCGCATCAGCGTGGCCATCGGCGACAGCGACATCGCCAGCGCCGGCATCACCAGGTGACGGCAGGCGGTGGCGAAGGCCTCGAAGTCGCCGGCCAGCAGCGCGTCCACCGTCAGGAAGCCGGTGACGAGCGCCGGCGGGTCCAGGGTGATCGGGTAGCGCCCGCCCAGCGGCAGCCAGCCCAGCGCCATCGCGAAGGCCAGCTGCAGCAGCAGGCCGAGGAAGAACCGCGGCATCGAGATCGCGCCGAGCGCGAGCGTGCGCGAGACGACGTCGGGCCAGGCGTCGCGCCGCACGCCGGCCCACAGGCCCAGCGGGATGCCCACGGCCATGGCCAGCGCCATCGCCGCGAACACCAGCTCCAGCGTGGCCGGCAGGTAGGCCGCCAGGTCCTCGACCACCGGGCGCCGCGTGTACAGCGACATCCCGAAGTCGCCGCGCAGCAGGTTGCCCAGGTAGTCGAAGTACTGCGTCAGCAGCGGCCGGTCGAGCCCGAACTCCTTCGCGTAGGCGGCGATCTCGGCCGCGCTGGCATTGGGTCCGGCGGCCAGGGCCACCGGGTCACCGGGCAGCAGGCGCGCGATGGCAAACACCAGCGCCGTCAGCCCGAACAGCACGGGCACGGTCAGCAGCAGGCGGCGCAGCAGGAAACGCAGCATCGGCAGGGGTGTTCAGGCGCGTGCGGCGCCGCAGGCGGGGCCGACGCCCCTGCCTGCGCGCCGGCGACCCGGATCAGATCGACAGGCCGAAGCACTCGACGGCGTTGGAGGCCACCGGCACGAAGGCGAAGCCCTTGACCGCGCTGGCCAGCGCGAGCTTGCGCTTCTCGAGCACACCGAAGATGTCGGGTGCGTCGGCCACCACCTTCTGCTGCATCTCGCGGTAGATCGCAATGCGCCTGGCCTCGTCGGATTCGGCGCGCCCGCGCTCGATCAGCGCGTCGACGTCCGGGTTCTTGTAGACCGCGTTCTGCCAGTTGCCGTTGCGCGACGAGTGGTAGGCGGCGAAGGCAATATTGTCCGGGTCGCCGTAGTTCGCCGTCTGATAGACCGGGAACAGGTCGGGGAAGGTCTCGGGCGCGCGGCAGGCGGCCACCATGTCGGGCCAGATCATCGGCTTGATGTTCAGGCCGATGTTCAGCTGCTTCAGGCTGTCCAGCATCACCAGGGCGAAGCGGCGCTGCTGCTCCAGGCCCGAGACGTGCACCATCGTCAGCGTGATGCCGCCATTGGGCGACTTCGACTTCGCCAGATGCTCCCGGGCCTTGGCCAGGTCCGTGCGGTAGACCGACAGCTGCGGGTTGTGACCGAGGATGCCGTTGGGCAGCGGGCCGACCATCAGGTCGGCGTAGCCGGCGGCGTCCAGGATGCCCTGGTAGTTGGTGGCGTAGGACACCGCCCTGCGCAGCTCCACGTCGGCCAGCGGGCCGTGCATGGTGTTGAGCTTGATCGAGAAGGTGCGGTACTCGGGCTCGATCACGCGCACGACGCCCGGCTTGTCCTTCAGCGCGTCCATGTCCTCGCTCGTCAGGTCGACAGCGATGTGGACCTCACCACGCTGCAGCGCCATGCGCTGCGCCGAGGTCTCGCGCGTGATGCGCCAGATCACGCCCGTCAGGTTGCCGCCGCCGGTACGCCAGCCGCCGGCCACGCGCTCGAGCTCGTACAGGTTGCCGGCCTCGGCCCGGCGCACCCGGAAGGGGCCCGAGGCGGCGATGTTGGTGCGCAGCCAGGTCTGCCCATCGTCGCTGCCGAGGTTGGCCTCGACGTCGGCCTTGGAGACCACCCAGATCCAGGGCAGCACCTGCAGGAAGGCGGCGAAAGGCCGCAGCAGGGCGAAACGCACCGTGCCGGCGTCGACCGCGGTCACGCTCTCCGGGCCGACCACGCCCTGGATCATCCAGGCGTTGCCCTTGTTCAGCCGCACCGCGCGCTTGAACGAGTAGACGACGTCGTCGGCGGTCACCGGCTTGCCGTTGTGGAAGCGCGCTGCGCCGTTGAGCTTGAAGGTGTAGGTGCGGCCGTCGGGTGACACGGTCCACGAGGTCGCCAGCGACGGCACCGCCCGCGGCGGGTTCTGCTCCACCCGCACGAGCGAGTCATAGACGTTGCGCAGCAGGAAGCTGGCCGAGTAGCCGGTGGCGATGTGCGGATCGAAATTGGGAATGTCCTGGTTCGAGGCGATCACCAGCACGCGCCGACCTCCCTGCTGGGCAAAGGCGGCCTGGGGCAGCACCAGGCTGGCGAGGCTGGCACCGGCGGCGCCGAGGACGTGACGGCGCGAGACATCGGACAGTTCGATCGGGGGCATGGCGGACTCCTTCGGGTCGGGTCAGGGAACAAGGGTGGGAGGGCATGCGCTGGCCGTGGCCAGGGCGGGGGCGGCCTGGGAGCGCTGAGCGGCGGGGCGACCGTCACGCCCGTAGTCCTGGCGCGCGCCGGCATCGCTGACGAAACCGAGCTGGCGGTCCAGCGCGAGCAGCTCCTCGGAGCGGTCTTCGGGCGGCCCATAACCGGAGCCGCCGGCCAGCACCAGTTCGACAACCTCGTGTGCGCGCTTCAACTCGACGAGTTCACCAGTGCCGCAGTTGCGCAGTTCACGGCCGGCGGTGTCGAGCAGCCGGCCCTGGGCCTCGCCACCGGGCTGGCCGCCGAACAGGCCGTCGATCGGGTTGTTCACGCCTTCAGGATAAATGGAGACCAGGGTGGGCAGGCCGTCGTCGTCGCGCTTGCGCAGACGCACACGCTGGCCCAGGCCCCCGCGCTGCCGACCGGGGCCGCCGGAATCGGTGACGTAGGTCTTCTCCAGCACCAGCACCGGCGCACGGCTTTCGATCAGCTCGACCGCGGTGTTGGCCGCCGAGGTCGGCCACAGCAGCGCCGAGCGGCCGTCGCCGCGCACCGAACCGCCCTGGCCGCCGCCGCAGAACAGCATGTCGGAATAGAAGCGGCCCGACGCGTCCTGGCCGTAGATGTTGGCCGCCACGGCCAGCCCGGTGAAGGACTGCACCTGCCGCGGCGCGGCCTGGGCCAGCGCGCGGAAGATGTTGGGCGCCAGGTACCAGCCGGTGCGCGTGCGCAGGTTCACCGCCACCGGGTAGGTGCAGTTCAGCACCGAACCCTCGGGCGCCTTCACGGTGAAGGGCCGGTAACAGCCGGCGTTGCCCCGCACCGTGGGCGTCAGCATGCACTTCAGCGGGTAGGTGGCGTGTGCCGCGGTGTAGTTCAGCGTGCAGTTCAGCCCGCCCTGCGGCAGTTGCGGCGGCGCGCCGTCGAAATCGATCTCGACCTCGTCGCCACGGATGCGCACGCACACCGGGTAGGCCATGACCTGCCCCAGCGGGTTGTTGGTCACGGTGGCGCGGTACTCGCCGTCGGGCAGGGCGCGGATGGCCTCGCGCATGGCGCGCTCGGAGCGGCCCTGCACCACCTCGGCCAGCGCGCCCAGGTCCTCGAGCCCGTAGTCGTCCATGAAGGCCACCAGGCGCTCGGCGCCGATGGCGTTGGAGGTCACCAGCGCCTGCAGGTCCCCCAGCACCTGCTCGCCGTTGCGCACGTTCAGCTTGAGCAGCCGCACCAGCGTCTCGTCCAGGCGCCCGGCGTCGTACAGCTTCATCGGCGGGATCTGGAAGCCTTCCTCGTAGATCTCGCGCGCCTTCAGCGAATCCTTCGTGCCGCCGATGTCCGAGACGTGACCCACCGTGCCCGTGAGCGCGACCAGCCGCCCGGCGCGAAACACCGGCGTCACCACCGCGATGTCGAACAGGTGGCCGGCGCACAGCCAGGGGTCGTTCGTGATCAGCACGTCGCCCGGCTTCAGCGTATCGGCTGGGTAAGCCGCCAGCAGCGCCTTCACCGCGCGCGGCAGCGTCAGGTTGAACACCGGCATCGCGCGCGGCGAGTGCGCGAGCGTCTCGCCGTCGCGGTCGAGAAGTTCGCAGGCGAAGTCCTGCGCCTCGGAAATGACGAGCGAGAACGCGGTGCGGCACACCGTCAGCCACATCTCGTCGACGACGTTGACGAGGCGGCTCCACATGATCTCCAGGCCGATCGGGTCGCGCTCGATGCGTGCCACGGCCTCGGCGCGGTCCATGCCGGCGCGCACCACCGGTTCGGGCGCGCGGCTGGCCGACACCGTGATGCGCAGGTTCAGGTTCGCGTCGACGTCGACGCAATCGCCCGGGGCGACGACCGTCGTCGACTCGCGCTCCTCGACGATGGCCGGGCCGTCGAAACGGTCGCCCGGGCGCAGCGCGTAGCGGTCGATCACGGCGGCCTCGACCGCTCCCTGCTCGAACACCGCCCGGCGCCGGCCCTTGACGCGCTGCGCGGCGTCGGCTCCACCGGTCGCGCCGTCCAGCGTCAGCGCGGGCGTGGGCCCGGCGCAGCGCACGCGCAGGTTCACGGCCTCGAAGCGCATGCCTTCGAGCACGCGCGTGTAGCGCTGGGCATAGACGCGCGAGAAAGCCTCGCGCAGCGCCGGCAGGTCGCCGGCACCCAGGTCGGCCTCGGGCAGCGGCACGGCGATGTCGTGCATCTGGCCGACCAGTCGCATGTCGGCGTGGCGCTCGACGCGGATCTGCGCGGGGTCCACCCCGGCCGCGACGAGCTGGCGCCGCCCCTCGGACTCGATCTCGCGCAGCACGCGGTTGATCGCCGCGGCGTCGAAGCCGGGGCTGAACTCGGTGCGCATCGAGCGCACGCCCTCGTGCGACAGCGGCGCGGCCAGGAACCCCAGCGCCGACGCCGCGCCCGAGGCGGGCGGCACGATGACTTCACGCACGCCCATCGCGCGCGCCACGTCGGCGGCGTGCGCGGGCCCTGCGCCGCCGAAGCCGACCATGGCGTAGCGCCGCGGGTCCTTGCCCTGCTCGACCAGGTGCACGCGGGCGGCCGCCGCCATGCTTTCGACCACCACCTTGTGGATGCCCAGCGCCGCCTGCTCCACCGTCAGCCCGAGCGGGACCGCCACGCGTTCGATCGCACGCCGCGCGGCCTCGACGTCCAGCCGCATGCGCCCGCCGAGAAAGAAGGCCGGGTCGTAATAGCCCAGCACCAGATTGGCGTCGGTGACCGTGGGCTCGGTGCCGCCCATGCCGTAGCAGGCGGGGCCGGGGTCGGAGCCGGCCGAGCGCGGCCCGACCTTCAGCAGACCGACCTCGTCGATCGCCGCGATCGAGCCGCCGCCGGCGCCGATCTCGATCATCTCGATCACCGGCGCCTTGATCGGCAGGCCGGAACCGAGCGTGAAGCGGTGCACGCGCGCGGCCTCCATCAGCGGCGCGACCTCGGCGCGGCCGTCCTCGATCAGGCAGGCCTTGGCGGTGGTGCCGCCCATGTCGAAGGAAATGACGTCGGTCTGGCCGGCCAGTGTGCCGAACAGCGCCGTGGCCAGGCCGCCGCCGGCCGGGCCGCTTTCGAGCAGGCGGATCGGCAGCGCGCTCGCCGCTTCCACCGACACCAGGCCACCGGCCGAGTGCATCAGGCGCAGGCTGCCGCCGAAGCCGCGCTGCGCCAACGCCGCCTGCAGCCGCCCGAGGTAGCCGGCCATCAGCGGCTGCACGTAGGCATTGGCGCAGGTCGTGACGCAGCGCGGGTACTCGCCCATCTCGGCCACGACCTCGCTGGACAGCGACACCGCGAGCTGGGGGTACAGGCGCCGCGCCACGGCCGCGGCCTGCTGCTCGTGCGCCGGGTGGGCATAGGCGTGCAGGAAGCATATGGCGATCGCCTCGCAGCCTTCGGCCACGAGCCGGTGCACGGCGCGCTCGACCGAAGCCTCGTCCAGCGGCGTCACCACACGGCCGAGCGCGTCCACGCGCTCGTCGACCTCGAGCCGGCGGTCGCGCCGCACGAGCGGCTCGGGGAAGGCGACGAACAGGTCGTAGATGTCGTAGCGCTGTTCCGTGCCCATCTCGAGGATGTCGCGGAAGCCGCGCGTGGTCAGCAGCCCGAGCGTGGCGCCCTTGCGTTCGATCACGGCATTCGTCACGAGCGTCGTGCCGTGCACGATCTCGCCCACGTCGGCCAGGCCGATGCCGCGCATCGCCACGAGTTCGTCCAGGCCCAGCAGCGCGGCCTCGGACGGGTCGTGCGGCGTGGTCAGCCGCTTGTGCAGCACGACCTCGCCGCGCCGCGCGTCGTGCAGGATGAAGTCGGTGAAGGTGCCGCCGATGTCGAAGCCGATGCGCCAGCGCGCGGCGTGGTCTGTCGGCGCCGCGCCGGCGCTCGGGGTTGCGGTGTCGTTCATCGGCGGGGATCCTCGGGGATGTGTGTCGGCCGCTCAGGCCGACAGCTCGGCGCGCGCTTGCAGCAGGATCTCGATGGCCTGCGCCCGTTCCTGCGGGTCGAGCACGGCCATCGGGTAGGTCATGCACAGGCTCAGACGCTCGCCGGTGCGGGCGTCGCGCACCGCCACGGCGAGCGCGCCCACGCCCTTGCCGGCTTCGTCCTGGGACTCGGCCCAACCCTGCCGACGTACCAGCGCCAGGCGCTGCAGCAATTCGTCGAAGGTCGCCGGCGACTGCGGGGTGGCGCGCGAGACCCGCCCGCCCAACAAGGCGCGAACGTCGTCGTCACCCATCTCCGCCAGCATCGAGCGCCCGGTGGCGCAGGCGTCGACGGCCAGACGACCGCCCAGCGGCACGCCCACCTGCAAGGGGTTGTGGCCGAGATGGTGCACGAGACCGACCATGTCGGCGCCGCGCAGCGCCGAGACGTAGCCGGTATAGCCCAGGCGGTCGCACAGCCGGCGCACCGCGGCGCTGGCGCGTGCGCCCAGGCTCTGCGCGTCCCCACCGGGCCCGCGGAGCTGGTGCAACAGTGCACCGAGCCGATACCCCCGTCCAGGCGCCGCCGACTCCAGCAAACCGGCGTCACACATGCCGCGCAGCAGGCGCGACAGGTTGCTCTTGGGCAGGCCCAGCAGTTGCGTGGCCTGCGTCAGTGTCAGCGTGCTGCGCCCGTCGTTGAAGCTGCGCAGCACACGGGCCGTGTGTTCTAGGGACGCCATCGGTCTCGGGGTCGCCTCGGAAATGGGTTCGCAGGAATGGAGGAACGCAGAGTGGTCTCTAAAAATGGAACCACGGTTTCCATTTCCGGCAATACTAGCACTGGGCTTTCGGTGAGGGCAAGGGCGGAAACCCGTCGCGTGCGGTTGTCGTGCCCCGGCGGTCGAGCCGCTCCCGCAACGCCCTGGCGCCCGTACACTCAAGCTGTGCATCTGCTCAACGCCGACCTCCACAGCCACTCCACCGTCTCCGACGGCACGCTGGAACCCGAGGCGCTGGCTCAGCGCGCGCAGGCGCGCGGCGTCGAGTTGTGGGCGCTGACCGATCACGATGAAGTGGGTGGCCAGCACCGCGCCGCCGCGGCAGCGCGCGCCGTCGGGATGGACTACCTCACGGGCTGCGAGATCTCGGTCACCTTTGCCGACGTCACGGTGCACATCGTCGGCCTGGGTTTCGACCCGGACGACGCGGCCCTGCGGGCCGGCCTGCAGGCCACGCGGTCGGGGCGCTCGGCGCGGGCGCGCGAGATGGCAGAGTCGCTGGCCCGGGTGGGCGTGCGTGGCGCCTACGAGGGTGCGCTGAAATACGTCGGCAACCCGGACCTGATCTCGCGCACGCACTTCGCCCGCTTCCTCGTGGAGTCCGGCGTCTGCGGCGACACGCACGAGGTCTTCCGGCGTTACCTCACCGAAGGCAAGCCCGGCTACGTGCCGCACCGCTGGGCGCGGCTGGGCGACGCCGTGCGCTGGATCACCGGCGCCGGCGGCATCGCCGTGGTCGCTCACCCGGCGCGCTACCCCTTCACGCCGACCGTCGAGTACGCGCTGTTCACCGAGTTCGTCGCGCACGGCGGCCGCGGCGTCGAGGTCGTCACCGGTGCGCACGGCGTGGCCGAGCAGCACAAATACGCTGACATGGCGCTGGAATTCGGGCTGCTCGCCTCGCGCGGAAGCGACTTCCACGACCCGGACGAGAGCCGCACCGAACTGGGCTCGCTGCCCGACCTGCCAGGTCGGCTGCAGCCGGTGTGGGGAGCGCTGCAGGACCGGATCTGGCGCGCCCGGTGAGCGGCGGCAGCCGGGGTCACCCACTGGCCGGGGCCGCGCTGACGCTGGTCGCGGTCTTCCTGTTCGCGGCGATGGACACCGCCATCCGCGTGGCGGGCGCACACGTTCCGGCGTTGCTGCTGCTGGCGCTGCGCTACGGTGTGCAGGCCGGCGCGATGGCGGTCTGGATCGCCAGCCGTCCCGGCCTGTCGTTTCGCGTGGCGCACCCGCGCTTCCAGGCCCTGCGCGGGGCCTTGCTGCTGGCGGCCAGTTTCTGCGCCTTCTTCGGCCTGCAGCATCTGCCGGTGCCCGAGTTCACGGCCGTGTCGATGCTGGCGCCGGTGCTGGTGACGCTGCTGTCGGCCCTGGTGCTGAAGGAGCCGGTGGCGCCGGCGCGCTGGGTGCTCGTGGCGGTCAGCTTCGCAGGCGCGCTGATCGTTCTGCGCCCGGGCAGCGGCCTGTTCGGCTGGGCGGCGCTGTTTCCGCTGGTCGGGGCGCTCGGCTACGCCAGCTTCCAGGTGTTGACCACGCGCATGGCCCAGCTCGACCCGCCCTTGACGACCCACTTCTGGACCGGCTTCACCGGCACCGCGCTGGTGCTGCCCGCACTGGCGGTGCTGCTGCCGTCGTACAGCGAGCGCCTGGCCCAGGTGCCGGCGGGGATCTGGGCGCTGGCGCTGTTCATCGCGGCCTGTGGCAGCTTCGGCCACCTGCTGCTGGTGCTGGCTTACCGTCAGGTCTCGGCGGCGACCTTGGCGCCGCTGCACTACGGGCAGATCGCCTTTGCGGTGCTGCTGAGCTGGCTCGCCTTCGAGCGCCTGCCCGATGGACCGGCGTTCGCCGGCATGCTGCTGATCGCGAGCAGCGGAGCGGCCAGCGCGTGGTTGAACCTGCGGGCGCGCTCACCGGTCGTCTGACGCCCGCAGGCATCGCAGTGCGGCACCGACCCCATCGGGCCGCGCGCGAGAACCGGAGCGCAGACGCACCCAGCGACACGGAGGAAGGCTTCAGCCGGCCGAGCCCCCGCGGTTGAAGACGGCCTCGATCGCGACATCGATGGCCAGCGCGCACAGGCTGTACAGCAGGGATCCGACGAGCGCGGCACCAAAGCCGGTGACGTGCAAGCCCGCGAGCGCCCAGGCCGCGGCCCAGAACATCAGCGCATTGATGACGAAGATGAACAGACCCAGCGTCAGCAACGTCACCGGCAAGGTGAGCAGGATCAGCACCGGCCGCACCAGGGTGTTCAGCAAACCCAGCACCAGCGACGCGACGAGTGCCGCGCCGAAGCTCCTGACCTCCACACCCGCGTAGAGGTGGGCCACCAGCAGCAGAGAGCACGCCAACAAAGCCCAGCGGACAAGCAGCTTCATATACCCCAGCATAGCAAAGCAGCCCACGGGACGCCGCCCCACAATCCCTGCATGGCGCAATACTTCGACGTCCACCCCGAGAACCCGCAAGCGCGCCTGCTGAAGCAGGCGGCGCAGATCCTTCATGCCGGCGGCGTGGCGGCGATTCCCACCGATTCGAGCTACGCGCTGGTGTGCCACCTGGACGACAAGGACGCCGCCCAGGCGCTGCGCCGCCTGCGCCAGGTCGACGAGAAGCACCACCTCACGCTGCTGTGCCGCGACCTGGCCGAACTGGCCACCTACGCGCGTGTGGACAACCGCCAGTACCGGCTGCTCAAGCGCGGCACGCCCGGCCCCTACACCTTCATCCTCGAGGCGACGAAGGAAGTGCCGCGGCGCCTGAGCCACCCGGCCCGCCGCACCATCGGCCTGCGCGTGCCCGCGCACCCGGTGACGCAGGCGCTGCTGGAGGTGCTGGGCCAGCCCCTGCTCGCCACGACGCTGATCGCCCCCGGCGAGACCGAGCCGATGAACGACGCGCAGGAGATCCGGGAGCGCTTCGAGAAGCAGCTCCAGGCGATCGTGGACGCCGGCGCCTGCCCGCGCGAGCCCACCACCGTGATCGACCTGAGCGGCCCCGAGCCCTTCATCACCCGGCTGGGCCGCGGCGACCCGGCCGCGCTGGGGCTGAGCCAGGGATAGGCCGCTGCCCGCCTCTGCGCTCGGGCCAGGGCGACGATTCCAAACGCCGCCAGCGTGGTCGAGGGCCGCTCATCGAGGGCCGCTCGATCGGGCGCGCAGCGCTGTCACCCCCTGGTGAGGCCGGTCGTGGCCGCAATCTCCCGACCCAGCAAGAACTTGCTCGCGGAAGAAAGCGGTCAACCACCCGATCCAGGCTCAGACCGCCGCCGTCACCACCATCTCGACGCGCCACTCCGGCTTGGCCAGACGGGCCTGGACGGTGGCGCGCGGGGGGGCGTTGCCCGGGGCGACCCAGCGTTCCCAGACCGCGTTCAGGGCCGGGAAGTCGGCCAGGTCGGTGATGAAGATCTGGCACATCAGGATCTTCGACTTGTCGGTGCCGGCGCGCGCCAGCAGCGCATCGATCTGGGCCAGCACCTGCGTGGTCTGGCCGCTGATGTCCTGGCTGCCGTCGGCAGCCACCTGCCCGGCCAGATAGGCCACACCCTGGTGCACGGCCATCTCGGACAGGCGCGCGCCGACATCGAATCGCTGGATCATGAACAAACTCCGTGGGAGGGTTGGGAAATCGTGTGAAGCGACGCGCCCCGAGGCGTGCCTGCGCCGTCACCTTGCGCCACGCTCAGCGCTGTCCACCCTTGTCGGCAGGCGACGCGGATGCCTGACCCGCCGCGGCCGCTTTCTGCCCCAGCCGGCTCTCGGTGCCGGCCAGCAGCTTGCGGATGTTGGCCGAGTGGCGCCAGATCAGCAGCAGGCTCATCGGCACGAGCGCGATCAAGTAGGGGCCACCGCCCCAGATCAGCATCTGGTAGAACGGCGCGAACACGGCGGCGACGATCGAGCCGAGCGACACATAGCGGAAAAAGCCGACGATGAGCACGAAGCTCGCGAGCGTGGCCAGGCCGAGCAGCGGGTTCAGCGCCAGCAGCACGCCCGCCGCCGTGGCCACGCCCTTGCCCCCCTGGAAGCGGAAGAACACCGGCCAGAGGTGGCCGACGAAGGCGGCCAGGCCGATCAGCGCCACCGTCGCCAGACCGAAGCCCAGCGGCTCGCGCCACCACAGCGCCAGGAACACCGGCACATAACCCTTGAGCACGTCGAAGGCCAGCGTGAGCGCGGCCGCCCCCTTGTGCCCGGAGCGCAGCACGTTCGTCGCCCCGGGGTTGCCCGAGCCGTAGGTGCGCGGATCCGCCAGCCCGACGACGCGGCTGACGATGACCGCGAACGACAGCGACCCCAGCAGGTAGGCCGCGACGACGGCAGCCAGGGACAGGAGCGGGCCGGACATGGACATCAGGCAAAGAGTGTACGGGAGCGGCCCGCGGCGTGGAGCCCTGGGCGCGGGCGCGTCCTGCGCGGCTCACCACCAGAGCTTCAGCCGCAGGGTGTCCATCAGGCGGTGGGTCCAGATCCAGAGGATGCGCCGGTCGCCGACCTCGATCTGCGCCAGGCCGGTCATGCCCGGGCGCCACCAGGGCTCGGCCGCCTGGTCCAGCCGCACCTTCAGGTGGAACTGCCCGCCCTGGGCCCCGCGCACCTGCGCGATCGGCACCAGCGTCTCGACCTGGAAACCGATCTCGCGGTCGGGCTGGCTGAGCAGGCGCAGCCGGCCCCGGGCCTGCGGGGCGAGCTCGCGCACGTCGCGTTCGGGCAGGTGGACGACGGCATACAGACCCTCGATGCGCGCAAGCCGGAACAGCTTGTCGCCCTGCCGCACCGGTGCGCCCGCCAGTTCCTTGCGTTCGCCCTCGACGAGCACACCGTCGAAGGGCGCGAGCACCTGCGCCTGCTGCAACTGGAAGCGCACACGCTCGAGCCGGGCGCGCGCCTGGGCCGCGCGCGTCAGCGCGATCTGCGTCTCCGCCGCCTGGCCGAGCGCGCGCGCGCGGTCGGCCTCGGCCTCGTGGCGGCCCAGCTCGGAGAGCAGGTCCGAGGCCTGCAAAGTCAGCTCGCGGGTGTCGAGCGCCGCCAGCACCGCGCCGGCACGCACCGTGTCGCCCAGGTTGGCCTGCACCTGGCGCAGGTAGCCGTCGAACGGTGCGCTGACCACCTGGACACTGTCGGTGGCCAGTTCGGCCGGGGCCTCGAGCCGGTAGGGCCAGGTGCCGATGCTGATGCCCAGCACGAACAGCAGCACCGCCAGCGCGAGCACCTTGCGACCCGGGCGCTGCGGGCTGAGCGCCTCGCGCAGGCCGTGGCGCAGCCGGCTCGCGCTGCGCCGCAGCCAGCCGCCCGAGCGCTCGCGCAGTGCAGCGAGCCAGGGGTGCAGCAGGTGCATCGCCACCGACACCTGCTGCAGCCGCGCGGCGTCGAAACCGCCCTCGCGCCGGCCCAGCAGCAGCGCCATCGGCGGCCGCTCCGGCGCCTCGTCGTCACGCACCACCAGCGTGGCCAGGTGGTGGTAGCCCATCATGCGCGCCAACCGGTCGTGCGCGAGCGAGATCGCCGGGCTGTCGGCCGGCAGCGGGAAGACCAGGTCGCCGTGCTGGTCGAGCGCCTCCTCGAGCGCGGCCTCGAGCATCTGCACGTTCTCGGCCTTGCGCTCGAAGCGGTCGATGTGGCTGATCGCCTCCACCCGCACCAGGCCGTGCTCGGCCCAGCCCAGCACCGCCTGGTCGCACTTCAGCGCCGCGGCCAGCTGGTTCACGAGCGCGAGCGCGGCCGCGCCGGCCTGCGTCTCCTTCATCACGCGCGCCACCAGGTCGACCAGGTCGACCAGCTCCTGCGCCGGCACCAGCGCCTGGGCGGGGGAGCCAGCCGGGGCCGCTGCCGTCGACGCCGCGGGCGCGAGCTCGCCGCCGGCGGGCAGGTCGGCCACCAGCTGCGCCCGCACCAGCAGGTCGTTGATCGCCGCGCGCTCGCGCCCGGGGATCTCCAGCAGCGCCAGCGTCTTGCCCTCGGGGTCGACCAGCCGCACCGCGGCGACGATCTGCCCCTGCACGTCGGGCTGGTAGGCCTGCCCCTGGGCCAGCGCGCGCGGCGCCAGCTCGGCCAGCCGGGCCGCAGCCTGCGCCGCCAGCGGGTTGTCGGTGGCCGGCTGGCTGCCGAGCACGCGCCAGCCGCCGTCGTCGGCCGCGCGCAGCAGCAGCACGGCCCGGGCGCGGCACAGCGCTGCCAGGCAGGCGCTCAGGCCGGCCCAGTAGGCGGCGTCGCGCGGCGCGCGGCGCAGCGCGCGCAGCGTCTCGAAGACCTGCTGCGGGTCCATGCTCACGAGGCGCCCTCGACGCGCAGGCGCCCCTTGACGCCGGGGCGGACGCGGCGGTCGGCGTTCTGGAACTGCACCCGCACCTCCACCAGCGAGCTGGCGGCGTCGATCACCGGCGACACGAAGGTCACGCGCCCCGGCACCGGCGCCGGCACGGCCGGGTCCTCGACGCGCACGGCCACGCCAGCGCCAGGGGCCAGCCGGCGCGCCGCCGCGGCGCTGACGTTGACGCGCAGCTCGCACACGGTCTCGTCGACCAGGCGCACGATCGCCTCGCCCGGGGCGGCCCACTCGCCGCCCTGCACCTTGATCATCGTCACCACACCGGCCACCGGCGCGCGCAGCTCACGCAGCGCCAGCTCACGCTCGGCCAGGTCCAGCTCGACCTGCTCGCGCCGCTCGGCCTGGCGCAGCTGCTCCACGCGGCCGGCCGCCGACTCCAGCTCCAGGCGCAGCTTGGTCACCTCGTCGCGGCTCACGGTACCGGCGCGCTCGTACAGCGCGCTCGCGTCGCGCACCAGGCCCTCGATCAGGCGCCGGCGCTGCTCGGTGCTGTCGAGCTCGCTGCGGTCCTGCAGGATCACGCGCCGGCGCTCGCGCTCGGCCTCCTGCAGCCTCGAGTCCTGGCGCAGGATCAGCTGCCCCGCAGAGACGCGCTGCCCCACCGCCACCGGCACCTGCTCGACCACGGCGGCGACGTGGACGCTGAGCGTCAGGTCACGCACCGGGTAGACGATGCCGACGAACTCGGCGCCCTGGGCATGAGCCCCGGCACCCGCCAGCAAGCCGCAGATCAGGGCCCCGGCACGCCACCAGGCCAGCGTCCGGGCACGCCCCCCTCTCCCCAGCGCCGATCCCGCAAGGGCAGAGGGACTCAATCCCTGCGTGCCGGCCTGCGGCCGGGCTCGCGGGGCGGCGGGGAGCGAAGCGGCGGCGGGGTGCGGGGTGGTTGCGGGCATCGGGGTCGGCAAGGATGCGGGGCGGGCACTCACGCGGCCCCCGCACGGGTGAAGGACAGCTGCTTGCGCAGCTCACGCTCGCGCTGCTGCAGGTAGCGGCGCTGCTGGAAGGCGCGCGCCTGGGCGCGGCGCTGCGCGAGCGCGATCATCGGGCCGATCAGCCCGCCGCGCCAGCGCGGGCTCAGGCGGGCCAGCGCGCGCAGCGGGGCCAGCGCCAGCGGCAGGTGGCGGCGCAGCAGGTCGTCGTCGAGCGCGGCGTAGGCTTGCGCGTGCCCGGGCTGGCCCTGGCGCCCGGCGCGGCCGAAGAGTTGCCAGTCCACCCGCACCGACTCGTGCGGCTCGAGCATCAGCACGTGCAGCCCGCCCTGGCTGGCGACCAGCGGCCCGATCAGGATGTCGGTGCCGCGCCCGGCCATGTTGGTGGCCACGGTGATGCGGCCCCGCTTGCCCGCCTCGGCGACGATCTCGGCCTCCTGCGCCAGTTGCTTGGCATTGAGCACCGCACATTCCAGGCCGCGCGCCTGCAGCCGGGTCTGCAGCGTCTCGCTGTCGGCCAGCCGGCGCGTGCCCACGAGCACCGGGTGGCCCTCGCGGTGCAGCCGCTCCACCGCGTCCACCAGGGCCTGCCACTTGGCCGCGCTGTCGGCAAAGTGGCGCGGCGGCGGCACCTGCAGCTGGCTGGGCAGGCGCGTGGGCACGACGAAGGTCAGCAGGCCGTAGGTCCACCACAGCTCCTGCCGAACGCCCTGCAGCGTGCCGCTGGCGCCGCCCAGGCGGTGGTAGTGGCGGAAGAACTCCTGGAAGCTCATGCGCGCCATCGTGCGCGAGGGGTGGGTGATCTGCACGCCCTCGCGCGCCTCGATCGCCTGGTGCAGCCCGTAGCTCCACGAGCGCCCGGGCATCACGCGGCCGGTGTTCTCGTCCAGGATCTCGACCTTGCCGTCCTGCACGATGTAGTGCCGGTCGCGCAGGTAGAGCTCGCGCGCCGACAGCGCCTGGCGCACCAGGTCGTCGCGCCGCTCGGGCGCGTGCCACACCGGCGGCAGCCGGCGCGTCAGCGCCTCGAGCTGCGTCCGGCCTGCCGGGGTGAACTCGATGTCGCGGAACTCCAGGTCGACGGTGTAGTCGCGGCCGGCCTGCAGTTCCTCGGCCACCTCGCGCGCGGCCAGCACCGCGGACACCAGCAGCGGGTTGGGCTGGGGGGCCGAGATGATCAGCGGCGTGTTGGCCTCGTCGATCAGCACGCTGTCGGCCTCGTCGACGATGGCCGTGTGCAGGCCGCGCGTGCGCACCGCGCCGGCGGCGGGCTGCAGCTCGCGGATGCGTCGGCGCACCGGGTCGATCGCACCCTCGAGCACGATCTGGTCGAACAGGTGGTCGGCCAGGAACTGCTTGCTCGTGCCGTAGACCACGTCGGCGTCGTAGCGCGCGCGCAGCTGCTCCGGCGCCAGGCCGTGCTCGACCGCGCTGACGGCCACGCCGCAGCGCCGGTACAGCGAGCCCATCAGCTCGGCGTCGCGCGCGGCCAGGTAGTCGTTGGCGGTGACCACGTGGCAGGGCCGCCCGCCCCAGCCGTGCAGCACGCCGGCCAGCGCGACGGCCAGGGTCTTGCCTTCGCCGGCAGCCATCTGCACCAGCAGGCCTTCGTGCATGGCCAGCGCGGCGAGCAGCTGCACCGGGTAAGGGGCCTTGTCGACGGTGCGCTGCGCCGCCACGGCCACGGCCGCCAGCGCCTGCACGCGCAGGCCGCGCGCATCGGCCGCGCCGGGGCGCGACAGGCGCACGCGCGCGCGCAGCTCGGCCAGGCGCGCGTCGAGCGCCGCCTCGTCCAGGCCCTGCGGCCCGCTCCACTGCGCGCGCAACGCGTCGGCGGCCGCGGCATCGGCCTGCAGCCGGCGCTGGTAGCCGCCGGCCAGGTGGTCGGCCCAGCGCCGCCAGTCGGCCCAGGCGGCGCCGGTGGCGCGCAGCCGGGCGCGCGGCGCGCTCCAGCGCAGTTGCGGGGCCTCGGGCGTGAGGGCGGTGGCGTCCATGACCGGCACAGCCCTAGAGGGCGTAGCGCTTCTGCAGCAGCTGGCGCAGCGCGCGCTCGCCCTGCTCGAGCAGGCTGCGCGGCGGCAGCGGCACGCGCAGCCAGCCGGTCATGCCGTGCAGCGCGGTCACGCGTGCGGCGTCGGCGTCGAACACGGCCTGAAGCTCGTAGAAGGATTCCATCGCGCGCAGGCCCTCGGGGTCGTCGGGGCGCACCGGCACGGTGCCGCCGGCCTGCCAGCCCAGCGCCGGCGAGGCCAGGCGGTCGCGCTGATAGGGCACCAGCACCAGCTCGCGCGGCACCAGCACCTGCCCGGCCTGGCCGGCCAGCCGCAGCTCGGCGCCGGCCAGCGGGTGCTCGAACAGCGCCTGCGCCTGCTCCTGCGACACCACGGCCGAGAAGCGCAGCCCGGCCGGGTTGGACAGCTCGCCCAGCGCCTGCCCGCGCGAGACCCAGTTGCCCAGGCGCTCGTGCAGATCGCGCGCGGCCCAGGTGCCGGCATGGCGCGCGCGCACGGTCAGCTCGGCCTGGCGCGCCAGCAGGTCGTCCAGGCGCTCGCGCGCGGCGGCGATGCGCTGCTGCAGCGCCGCCACGTCGGCCGGCGCCTTGTCCAGCGCCTGGTTACGCAGCAGCTCGGCCTCGGCCAGCGCGGCGCGCGCGGCGTCGACCTCCCAGCCCAGCTCGGGGTTGGACAGCCGCGCCAGCACCTGGCCGGGCACGACGCGGCTGCCGTGCGGCGCCTCGATGCGCTCCAGCCGCCCGGCCACGCCGGCGTTGACCAGCGTGTACTCGGTGGATTCCACGACCCCCGGGGCGCGGATCGCATCGGGCCAGGGCCAGGCCGCCAGGAAGCCCGCCGGCACGATGAACAGCGCCGCCACCACGCCCACGGCCCGGCGCCGGTTGCGCAGCGTCGCCGGCCCGCGCAGGTGGCGCCAGAGCTTGGAGCCCGGCATCGCCACCGCAACGACGAACAGCGTGCCCAGGAAGGCCACTGCCAGCGGCAGCGCGATGTCGGCCAGCACCAGCAGGATGGTCGCGAAGACGACAACCCGGTAGACGAAGCTCAGCAACCCGTAGGAGGTGAGCCACCAGCGCTCGCGCGCATCGATAGCCGGCGACTCCAGGCGCGGCGTGCCCAGCAGGTAGCGGTCGGCCAGGTAGCGCCACTGCTGACCGGCGCGCTGGTAGAGGTTGGGGATGTCGAGCAGGTCCGACAGCACGTAGTAGGCGTCGAAGCGCAGCAGCGGGTTGCCGTTGAACAGCAGGCTCGACACCGAGCCGATCACCATCACGTTGAAGGCCAGGCTGTTGACCAGGCCCGGGCCGGTGTGGGCCCAGACCAGCGCGCCGAGCGCGGCCAGCACCAGCTCGGCGATGATGCCGGCTGCGCCCACCAGCGCGCGCGCGCGCCGGTCGCGGAAGGACCAGCTGCCCGTGGCGTCCACGTAGGGCAGCGGCAGCAGCATCAGCAGCATGATGCCGAAGGTGTGCACCTCGCCGCCGAAGCGCTTGACCACGTGCGCGTGCGCCAGCTCGTGCAGGCCCTTCATCACCGCCATGCAGGCGTACAGCAGCACCAGGTTGCCGAAGACGAACAGGCCCTCGGTCTGGCTCCACAACCGGTCGGACTGCGCGAGCGCGGTGGCCCCGCCCCACAGCACCAGCAGCGTCAGCACCAGCGCCATCGGCCAGCTCACCAGCGCGTGCGACAGCCCGCGCTGACCGTCGAGCCAGCGGTTCGGGTCCCACAGCGGAATGCGGATCGACAGGAAGCCCAGCACCTTGCCCAGCGCCTCGCGCTGCTTGTGCTCGCGGTAGCGGGTGAAGATGGTCAGGCTGTCCGACGGCGTGTCGTGGTACAGCAGGTTGGACTGGTGCATCTGCCCGAGCAGCTGCATCACCTCCTCCTGCCCCGGCGCCTGCGCCGGCATGTCACGCAGGCAGGACTGCCACACCTCCTCGACCGTGCGCTGCGGCCCGAGCCGTGCCAGGAAGGCATAGGCCTGCGGCGTGACGCGGAAGAAGCGCTGCGTGTAGGTGTCGCGCAGCACATACCAATCCTGCCCGCGGAAGCGCTGCTTGTGCACCGCCACGGTGGGCAGCAGCGCCAGCCGCGCGTGCGCGACGCGGTGCCAGGATTCGCTGAAGGTGCCGCTCATGGGGGAACTGTGCCAGGAAACCCGATGCCAGCCCGCTGCGCCGGCGACCAGGATGCGCGGGCTAGCGGGATGCCACTCGCACCTCGAAGGCCTCCAGCAGCGTGCCGGCGACGGTCTGGTAGGAAATATCGGCCAGCCGGGCACGCAGTTGGGCATCGGCCATGCGCAACCGGCCCTCGTCGACGCGGTCCTGGGCTTCGATGAGCTGACGCAGGCGACTTCGACCGACGCTGTGGTTCTCGCGCTCGGCCGTCAGGAGCGCCTCGCGGGCCGCGAGTTCGCGGTGCAACTGCTCCAGTTCCACGCGGGTGGCTTGAACCTGACCGCGGCGGGTGGCCCATTCGCTGGCCACGGTACGCGCCTCGGCATCGAGCTGGGCGCGGGCCGCGTCGCGCCGCAAGGCCTGTGCCTCGCGCCTCGATCGCGCGGCACCGTTGTCCAGTGGCATCTCGACCACCACGCCCGCCTGAAAACCCTGGTGTGACGCGCCGAAAGATCGCTCCAAGGCAGACTGAGAACGGTCGGTCAGGCTGTTGCGGTTCAAGCCGAGTTCCAGGCTGACGTCGGGTCTTTCCTGGCGCCGCGCGAAATCCAAGCGCAGTTGCTCCTGCTCCAGGCGCAGGCGAGCGATCTCCCATGAAGGCCAGCGCTCGAGGGCCTGCGTCGGCAGCGTGGTCACCAAGCCGTCGATCTGCAGCCAGGCCGGCGGCGAGGCCAGCGCTCGCGGGCTCGGCATCGACCTGCCATCGTCATCGGCCCCGAGCAGGCTGCGCGCCCGCGCCTGCACCTCGACCATCAGTTGTTCCACACGCGCCAGTTCGGTCTGGCGCGTCGCAATCGCGAACTCGGCCTCGAGCAGGTCGATACGGGGCGCGAAACCCCCTTCGACGCGACGGCGCGTCTCGCCCTGCAGTTCCAGCGCAGTCTGCACACCCGCCCGGCGGGTCGCCAGCATCTGCTCGACGTGGTACAGGCGCCACCAGATGCCCGCGGCTTCGCCGACGAGGTCGAGCAACTGCTTGACCAGCCGCTGCTGCTCGATCTGCTGTTCCTTTTCGGCCACGTGCAGGTCGGCTTCGGTCGAGGCGCGGCCGTACCCCCGCAGCAGCGGCTGCTTGAACGTCAGCGCCAGCGTACCCCGGTATTCGCGCACATCGGCGCTCTGCAGGAGATTGCTCGCGCGCCGGTTCAGGTCGTGACTGAGCTCGAAGGTCGCTCCGGTGGACAGCTTGCCCCGCAGGCCGGCCTGCAGCGTGTCGTTGTATTCGACCGCACTGGGCTTGCCCACGTTGGTCAGACCGCTGGTCTGCTCCTCGAAGGTCCGCGGCCGATCCGCGCCCGCCCGGCGCGCCCGACCGAAAGTCGTCGGGTCGTACAGCGCCCGCTCCGCATCCACCAGCTTGACAGCGGCCTGGGCCTGCAGACGTGCCGCCTGCGCCCCGGCGTTGCCGACCACGACGCGATGCACGAACTCGGCCACGGCCAGCGGCGGCGCCGTGGCCGATGCGCCCTCGGCGGCGACCGTCGACGCTGCCTGTGCCCAGGCAGATCCGGCCACCCAGAGCACCGCCCAGGCGATCACAGGCGACACCCCGCTGCGCGGCCGGCAGAGGCCAGGCGTGTGGCGCATCGCCCGACGCGCCGGCAGGAAGGGGCTCATGGAGTCGTGGGGGCGGGGTTGAAGACCCGGTTGCGCACGTAGATCAGACGCGCGGTCGACGTCTTCAGCATCGTGGAGACGTCGCCGTACGTGAAGTCGATCGTCCAGGCCCGGGCCGGGCTGCCGACATCGACCGACGAGGTCCAGTAGACGACCGATGCAGCTTGTGGACTCGGAATGGCCACGCTCACCGCCGGGTCCATGGCCGGATTGGCCAGCGACCGGTTCACGAGCGCATCGAGTTCGTTGCGATTGGGCAGGCGCCAGTCGGTGTAGCCGCCAGGCGCGGCGGCCCTGACGGCGTCGATGCTGGCGACCGCTGCCGCCCAGTCGCTTGGGGAAACCACCTTGGGCACCAGCCACATCAATTCGCGCCGGGTATCGATGATCGTGTAGCTGGTGCCGACGTCGCTGCGCGTGTAGGCCGAAGAAGCCGGATCGTCGAGCGCCGAGGTGCCCGACACCCAGAGCGCCCGACGCTGTTCGGGCCCGCCGCCGGCCGAGTACTTGGTCGCCATGCCGGCGCTGGCCAGATCCACGGTCCAGCGTTCGTTCTGCGGCAGATCGCGGTAGATCTCCGACGAGAAGAAGCGGGCCGACGCGACGTTGAAGAAGTCGGTATCGACGTAAGGCGCCGACGCCTGCCCGGCGTGGACGATGGACAGCAGCTCGTGCACCGTCGGCGCGCGCCAGCCGACCCGCTCGCAGACCCGCTCTGAATCCGCGGGGACGACCCCCGCATAGGCCGTATCGGCGCGCCGCCACATCAGCCCGGTGACGTTGTCGCGCACACAGCTGTTCGCGGCAGTCGCCCACTGGACCTGGGCAGTGCATCCGCCGGAAGCGTCGGCCTGCTCGCCTGTCGGGCAGATCCGGGTGAAGTCGAAACCGACGGCGCCCGAGCCCACCTTGGTCAGCTTGGCGCGTTCGGCGTCGCGACCGCTCTGACTGTCCGGGGCGCGCGCAGTGACCTCGGCCGATGTCGTGCCGGCAATACCGGTGTCGTTCAGGCGCGTCGTGTGGCAGTCCACCCGCACATCGGACACCGCGGCATCCAGCTTGCCCGTACCCGCGCGTGTCACGGCGCAGATCTGCCCCTCGGGGTGCTTCTCCACGGCGATGACGTAGGTCTCGCCGACGCCAAAGGTCCGCGAGAACGAGATCGCTGTCTTGTCCGCGTAGGAACCGGTCGAGAAGGTCTGCGAGATCCCATTGACGCTGAGCACCAGCATGCCGGCAGTCGGCCGGCCCTGCAGCGTCGGGGCGAGGCCGTGCACCTCGCCGCTGAGGGTCAGCGGCGAGCCGCCGCCGCCCCCGCCGCAACTTGCGAGCAGCAGGGTCAGCGCCGTAAGGCCCCACGCGGAGCGCCGGGAAGCCAGGGTTCGGAGCGATGGTTTCATGGTCGTCTCTGTTCAGTGCTCACAGGGTCAGGTTGTCGACCCAGTAGTCGAAAGGCAGGGTGCCGGCGGCCTGCAGACCGGCGACCGACGGCTGCCCGCCCGGCTGTCCGAGCAGGAAGGCAGTGTGCAGGCTCTCGCCCGGGATGTCGTCGTCTGCCGACGAAGCGCTGGTCCAGGTGATGTCGGCGGTGGCCAGCCTGGAGATGGCCGCCAGCGGACGTTGACCGGCGCCGAGCACCCAGGCGCCTGTCGGGGCCGGTGCTTCACTGCTGCGGGCGACGCCGGCAAGGGCCTTCAACCCAGGGCCCGCCCCCTGCGCCCACACCGGGTTCCGGCCTGCGGTATCGACGATCGCGTCCACGCTGCCCTGCGTGCTCTGCACGCTGGGCAGCACCGTCTTGCCGGTGGCCACCGCGCCGCGCTGCGTGTTGACGAGTTGCAGATAGTGGACCCCATCGACCACGACGAGGAAGTGCACATCCCCGTTGGTCTGCGTCTGGCGCATCGCCATGCCCGTGGGCGTGTGGATGTCGACCCGGTCGCTGGACACCCGCAAGGCCTGGCCCGAGCCGTCGACCGGGCCACGCCCTTCGAGCACCACGGTGCCCGCAACGATGTTGGATGCCCCTGCCGCGTTCGACTCGACCGTCGAGCCGGCTCCCTCGGCGCGTACCGTCACCGTCCGGCCCGCGGCTTCGATGCGGCCGACCGAAATGTCTCCGGCGGCCGCCAGCGTCACATCGCCGGTGGAGGTGATGCGGCTGGCCGCCTCCATCGTCACTGCGCGCCCCCACAAGGTCACCGCGTCGGAGAAGACGGCATCGCCGGCGATGCGCAGGTCGGCGGCACGGTCGGCATGGCCGATCTCGATCGCGGCGAAACCGTCGCCCAGGGCCCGCAACTCGCGTGTGCCGAGTTCGAAGCCCGGTCCGGCCGCAGCGCCGCTGCCGATGACGATGGCCTGCGCCTTGTCCTGCGGCAGCAGCGTCAGCGTCGCACCGGCCTGAGCCGCGACAGAGCCGGCGCCACCGAGGAAGGCCAGCGAGGGCGCGGTGATCACGACGTCGCCGCGCATCACGGCCGCGCCCTGGATCTGCAGGCCCTCGGCCTCGTCCAGCACGACCTTGGCGTTGGTGAAGGTCACCGGGGCATCGCCGTCGACCGACATCGAGTCGGCGCGCACCTCGCCCTTGATCTCGACCTGGGCACCGGCCTGCGTGCGGATCTCCACCGGGTTCGTGAAGGCCAGCCCGCCCGTAACCGTGCCGTCGATCGTCACCCGGCCCGTGAAATCGTCGCCGCCGATGACGATGCGGTCGTAGCCGGCCTGCAGGCGCTCGAGGTCCTCGGCCGCGAAGCGCCAGGCGTTGGTATTGCCGCCGCCCGCGTTACCCCCTATGACGAGGTCCTGCCCGGAGCCCACCGGCCGGATCGTCAGCGCGGTCTGCGCGGTCGGGTCGCTGCTGCTGACCTTGGCATCGTCACCGTTCCAGACCACGCTCTGCTGGCTGCGGATGTCGACGCTGCCGCTCGCGGTGACGACCCCGGTGTTGACCGTGATCGCGCCGCCGGTGCTGGTGATGCTGACCTGGCCGCCGCCATCGGTCGACACCGCGGTCTGGTCGGTCGGGACCGTGCCGTCGTTCAGCGTGATGTCGCCGCCGGCGACGACGACGATGCTGCCGGCGTTTCGGGCGACGAGGTCAGATTGAGATGCGTCGGTCACGGTGTCGGTGCCCGCCGTGCGCGTGAACTCCGTCACGCTCACCGTCACCGTGTCCACCGTCACCGCATCGTCCTCGGTGACGAAGATCCCCGCCGTCGTCGTGCCCGCGCTCAGCGCCGTCAGGGTGCCCACCTTCGTCGTGATGTGCCGCGCGGCCGCACCGATCGCGTCATCGGCCTGCAGGCGCAGCTTCGTCGCCGTCACGTTCTTCGTGCTGCCCGCGGCGTTGACGATCGCGCCCGTGTCGGCCACCACGCTCACGTTCGCAGCCACCACGTGGCCCAGCGTCACGCTGGTGGCCGCGTTCAGCCTCGCGCTGCTGCCCGTGGCCGTGACCTCGGCGTCGCCGGCCATCGTCAGCGCTCCACCCTCGGCGTCGATGCTGATCGTGCCGCCCGTGCTCACGTCAACGTCCGCCACCGCGCTCACGTTCGGCGTCACCGTCGTGTCCGCGTTGCGGCCCAGCAGCACGCTGCCCGCGGCCTTCAGCGTCAGGTGTCCCGTCGTGCTCTTCACGTCCGCGTTCAGCACTACGTCGTTGCCCGGACCGTTGGCGTCCAGCCTAACGCTGCCCGAACCGTGCGCAACTACGCCCGTGTCGTCTGCATCGCCCTCCTTGATCGTGATCGTCCCGGCCGTCGTGCGGATCACGATCGAGCCGTTGGCACCGTTGGTGCTCGCGGTCACCACGTCGCTCTGGATCGTCTCGGTGCTCGCGCTCGTGGTCGCGTTCAGCGCCACCGTCTGCACCGACACCGCCTTGGTCGCATCCACCAGGCTCTGGACATCGCCGATCACCAGCGCGTTCGTCTCGCGCACGTTCACGCCGTCCGAGCCCCGCACCCACGCCGACAGCACACCCACCGTCGTCTCGATCGCGTTCACGTTCTGCGTCAGGCTGTTGC
>JAIXWM010000118.1 GCA_027491255.1 Rubrivivax sp.
CCGACGCGGCCGACGCGGCGGCGGGCGCGGGCGCGGGCGCGGCTGGCGCAGCCGGTGGCGGATCGGGCGGCGCCGCCGCCAAGGAGACCTCGGCCGGCGTCGTGCTCGCGAGCAACATGGTCCACGGCGGCGCGCAGGCCTTCATCCGCGGCGACCAGCGCGAGATCACCGCGCAGGGCGGCGGCGTGTCGGCCGAAGCGACCGACGAGGCCCGGATCTTCTCGAACGTCACCCTGTCGGCCACCACCGGCGAGGAGAGCGAGCTCGCGCTGGCCACCCGCGCGGTGGTGAACCTCTTCGGCCTGACCTACAGCGACCGCTCGGGCATCCAGGAACTGAAGTTCGGCGACCGCGTCCGCATCGGCGGCCACGCCTACACCCAGTTCGACCGGCCCGAGGTGGTGGAAAACGGCGAGCGCGTGCTGATGCAGTCGGGCGCAGGCGGTGCCGAGGCGGGCGCGCTGTACGAATACGTCGGCGAGGAGCCGATCGAGGACGTGCGCTTCGAGAAGCAGGACTTCACCGACGACACGCTGTGGGAGAAGGTCGCCGGCGATCCGTCGCTGGTCTACATCTTCAAGGGCACGTCCAACGGCCAGCCGGTCGAACTGGCGAACGAGGACTACACCGACACCGACCGCTGGCTTGCCCTGGACCTGGACACCATCGTCGAGTACGCCGCCGCCGGCGCCGACGCGCTGGGCGGCGGCCGCGGCGAGGGCACTGGCATCGGCGGTCTGGTGGTGCGCAACGACGTGCGCAGCGACGTCAAGGCCTACCTCGAGGGGGTCGAGCTGACGGCTGCGGGCGACGTGAGCCTGCTGGCGGAGAAGACCGCTGCGATCGTGGCGCAGAACGACAGCACCGTCACCGTGGGCGGCACCGGCGCCAACGTGATGATCGCCACCAACACCGTGCTCGGCGACGCGCTGGCCTGGGCCAAGGACACCACGGTCACCGCCCTGGTCGAGGACGAGGAAGCGGCCGAGGACGAGACGGGCGACGACGAGGCGGCTGTCGACGAAACCGAGGACAACGCCGCAGAGGTCACGGACGAAGACCCCGCCGCCGCGGACCAGGATGCCGCGGCCCCGGAGGACGAGACCGACGCCAGTGCGGACGAAGCGGGCGAGACCGAGGCGAGCGAAGACGCCCAGCTCGAAGCCGAGGCGCAGACCGAGGACGAGGCCGAGGCCCTGTTCGAAGAGGCCGACGAAGACGGTTCGGACGATGACGAGGAGGCCGAGGACGGCAGCTTCAGCATCCGCGCGCTGAACGACTCGTCCATCGTCGCCACCACCGCCAGCAAGGTGCAGGCCAAGACCTCGGTGGGCGTGGTGCTGGCCTTCAACACCATCGGCTACGCGCCGCAGAACCTGCTGGCCAACATCGCCGACAGCGTGCTGGGCACGAGCTTCGGCGACGCCCGGCGCGCCGCGACCCGGGCCTGGACCGACAACACCGCCTTCGACGTCTCGGGCAGTGTCGACGTCTCGGCGCAGTGGGACGGCGCGATCGAGGCCGTGGTCGAGAACTCGGCGCTGGCGCTGGTCGTGGACCGACCGGCCGCCGGCGGCGCGGCGGACGGCGGCGCGGGTGGCGGCGCGGCCGACAGCCAGGCCAGCGCGATCACGGTGGCTCCGGTGATCGCGATGAACAAGATCGCCGCCGACACCTCCGCCACCATCGACGGCGCGCTGGATTCGGTGGCGGCCGGCGACATCGTCGTCGAGGCGGTGTCGAGCACGGAAATCAATGCCGAGGTCGCCGCCAGCGCGATCAGCGTGGCGGCCAGCACCACGGGTTCCTCCAAGGCCATCTCGGTCGGCCTGAGCCTGTCGCGCAACGACATCGACAGCAACGTCAACGCGTCGATCCGCGCCGACGAGGCCGTGCGCCAGGACGAGCGGCCGACGCTGACCTCGACCGCCGGCGAGATCCGCATCGGCGCCTGGCGCAACGCGTCCATCACGGCCAACGGCACCGCCACCGCGGTGGCCATCGCCGCCAGCCCCAAGGGCGGCCCGGCCGTGGCCGGCGGCGGCACGCTCGCCTTCAACCGCATCAGCGGCGGCACCGACGCCTCCGCGCAGCAGGTCGTGCTCGAGGCCGCGGGCGAGGACGATGCCTCGGGCGATGTCACCGTGCGGGCCCAGGACGGCGCCGGGATCAACGCCTACCTGCGCTCGGTGGCCGTGGCGGTCAGCATCGGCGGTCAGCCGACCAAGGCGGTGGCGCTGGGTGTCTCGGTCGCGCGCAACATCATCGGGCAGCAGGCGGTGCCGGTGTCGATGGATGGGGTGCTCAAGGCGTCCGAGTACGCGGGCGCCGACGGCCAGACCACGCTCACCGAGCTGAAGAAGGGCCAGCGCGTCCTCAACGACACGGCGCTGCTGGGCAAGGAGGTCTACGAGTACGTCGGCGACGACGCCACCAGCCAGGACGGCATCCTGCTGCACGTCCAGAACTACGGTGACGAAAACCTCTGGAAGCTGATCAGCTACGCGCCGACCATCGCCGCCACGCGGGCGCGGCTGGACCGCTCCGACGTCGAGGCGGCCGGGGACCTGCGCCTGCGCGCCGTCTCGCGCGCCGAGATCGATGCCACCGTGCTGGCCGGCGCTGCGGCGGTGGCCGCCAGCGCCCAGGGGTCGAAGTCGCTGGCTGCCGCCGGGGTCTACGCCGAGAACCGCATCTACGCCAGCGTCGAGGCGCTGATTGCCGCGCCCAAGGCCACGCCGGCGCTGATCGACGCCGCCTCGGCCTCGGTCGTGGCCGAGAGCCAGGCCTCGATCGACGCGATCGCGGGCGCGGCGGCGCTGGCCGCCTCGCTGGCCGGTGGCGGCAGCGGCCTGGCGGTCTCGATCGGCCTGTCGCTGGCCTTCAACAGCATCGACGCCGACGTGCTCGCCAACGTCCGCGGTGCCACGGTCACCACCACCGATGGCGGGCTCGAGCTCAGCGCCCGCTCCTCCGGCATCGAAGTCCTGCCGCCGCTCGATTGGGCCGATCTCGAGGACGCCGACATCACCGCCGAGGCGCTGGACGCCGCGGCCAACGCGGGCAAGGCGACGAGCTTCGTCTCCAGCGAGGGCCAGACCTGGGACTACCTGCCCGGCGACGGCCCCACCGTGCTGCGCAACGGTGACCTCCTGCGCGCCGCCGACGGCGAGATCTGGACCTACACCGGCGCCGATGGCGAAGAAGTCGACCTGAGCGACGACTTCGACCCCGCCGACGCCGGCGCCTGGACCCGCAAGGACACGCCCACCTACACCGTCAAGAGCGGCTACACGGTCCTCGTCGACCCGCTGCACGAGTACGGCGGCGAGGCCGGCCGCGTCTACCGCTTCATCGGCACCGCGGTCGACCACACGACCGCCGACGGCGAGGTCGAGATCGCCGAGGGCGATCTCGTCAAGGTGGCGATCGACCACCCCGAGGCCGGCTGGGTCGGGCGGGTCTTCGAGTACCTGGGCGCCGACGGGACGCTCGACCTGTCGGCGGCCGACTTCCAGGACGAGGACCTCTGGGACGAGCAGAGCTTCGAGCGCGAGGACGTCGCGCTGTGGAAGGAAGATTACTCCGACACCGAGCTCTGGGAGCTGGCCGAGGACTACGCCGACCCGGCCACGGTCGAGGCGCTGGAGGCGGTGCTGCGCGAGGCCGGGCTGGAGCTCGCCGATGCCGAAGTCCTGCGGCCGGCCGCGCTCTACACCACGGCCGACGGCCTGTACTGGAAGTACACGACCGAGGACGGCGAGGTCGAGCTGGAGGAGGGCGACCTCGTCGGTGACGCCGAGGGCGAGACCGGCGGCGTCTACCGCTACGTCGGCGAGGACGAGGCCACGGTCAACCTGGCCGAGACCGACTTCGCGGACGAGGACCTCTGGGAGGTCGTCGAGCCCGAGGACAAGCTGCTGCGCAAGTGCGACACCGTCGCGCTCGAACCCGGCTATGCCTTCGGTGGCGAACCGAAGTCGGTCTACCGCTACATCGGCAAGAACAACGAGTCGGTCAACCTGTCGCAGGCCGACTATTCCGACGACACGCAGTGGGAGCAGGTCCTGCCGACGCTGTCGGTGTCGGTGCTCGAGCGCGGCCAGGCCTGGCGCATCGTCGACGCCGCGGGCAACAGCTTCAACCTCGACCGCGAAGGCGGCGGGGTCTCGGTCCTGCGCAACAACATCAACGCCGTGTCGGTGGCGGCCTCGGCCGCGATCGGCATGGCCGCCGGGGGCTCCGGCCTGGCCTTCAGCGGGGCGGGTGCCGTCGCCATCAACACCTTGCGCGGCTCCACCGACGCGGTGCTGGAGTCGAGCACCGTGGCCGCGGCCGGCGACGTGACCGTCTCCGCCGTCTCCGAGTCGAAGATCGCCGCCACCGTCGCCGCCCTGTCGGCGGCCATCGCCGCGAGCAGCACCACCGGCGTGGGCGCCTCCATCGGCATCTCGGTGGCGCGCAACCTGATCGGCGCCGAAGGCTTCGGCCTGTCCGGGGACGAGGCGGTTGCCACCGTTCGCGCGCTGATCGTCGACAGCGACGTCGCCGCCGAAGGCGACCTCACGCTCGTGTCCACGGCGCGGCAGGCCATCGACGCCATGGTCTTCTCGGGTTCGGTGGCCGTGGGCCTGGGCGGGACGACCGGGTTGGCCGCCAGCGCCTCGGGCGTCTGGGCCGAGAACAAGATCGGCACCCGGGTGCATTCCGGGATCGATCGCTCCCGCCAGGCCGCCGATGCGGCCACGGGGCTGGACGAGGACGGCCTGCCGGTGGGCCCCGTGCGCGCCAACACGATCAGCGCCGCCAACGTGGGCGTCTTCGCCTCCGACCGCTCCAGCATCGACGCCTTTGCGGGCGCCGCCTCGATCGCGGCCGCGATCGGCGGCACCACCGGCGCGGCGCTGTCGATCGGGGTTTCGCTCGCCCGCAACGTGATCGACGGCGTGGTGCGGGCCGAGATCGCCTCGGCGACGCTCGACACCGAGGGCCGGGTCGACGTGCTGGCGGTGTCGGACGCCGTGATCGACGTCTTCTCGCTCGCCGCCTCGGTTGCGATCGGCATCGGCGGCACGACCGGCGTGGGCATCAGCGGCGCCGGCGCCTCGGCCCTGAACGTGATCCTGGGCGACACCTTCGCCGCGATCGACGGCAGCGCCGTGACGGCCGGCGACGACGTCTCGGTGGCCGCGCTGGCGCGCAGCCGCATCGAGTCCACGATCATCTCCGCCTCGGTCGGTGTCGGCGCCGGCGGCGCTGCTGGCGTGGGCGCGTCGATCGGCGTGTCGGTGGCGCGCAACTACATCGGCTACAACCCCTACGGAGTTTCTGGCACGCCGACCTGGGCCCAGGGCAGCGACAACCCGCCCGAAGTCGGTACAGGCGACACCGTCCGCCTGTCGGCCACCTCCGGCGCGCGCGCCGGCGAGGTCTACGAGTACATCGGCAGCGACACCCTCCAGCGCCCTGACGCCGACGAGGACGGCACCCCCGAGGACATCTTCGCGGCCCAGGACTACGGCGACAAGACGAAGTGGAAGCAGTTGCTGGCCGAATCGGCGAACCAGATCTTCGCCGAGGTCAGCGCAAGCTCCATCGTCGCCGAGCGCGCGTCCGGCGCCGTGCCTGAGGGCGAAGCCACGCTCGACCTGGCCGATGTCCTCGTCATCGCCGACAACCAGCAGGCCGTGGCCTCGCGCGTGTTCGCGGGCTCGGTGGCCGCCTCGGTGGGCGGCACGGTGGGCGTGGCCATTTCCGGGGCTGGCGGCTCGGCGACCAACCGCGTCAACTCCGAAACCTACGCCCGGGTGCGCGACACCGTGGGCGATGGCGTGCTCGCCGACGGCGACGTCACCCTGTCGGCCACCGACCACGCCGAGATCTACAGCTCGGTCATGGCGGTGTCGGTGGCGGCGGCCTTCGGCAGCTTCGGCGGCTCGCTGTCGATCGGCGTGTCGGTCGCCGACAACGAGATCGACGGCGCCGTCAAGGCCTATGCCGACCGCGCCGTGGTCGAGGCCGCGGGCACGCTCAGCATCCTGGCCTCGGCCACCCCTTCGATCGAGAGCTACTCCACGGCGGTGTCGGTGGCGATCACGGGTGCGGTGGGTCTGGCCTTCGCCGGTGGCGGCGCCAACAGCTACAACACCATCACCACCGAGGTCTTCGCGGGCGCGAGCCGCAGCGGCACCACAGCGGTGGACGGCAGCATCTCCGGCTGGTCGCAACTGCATGGTGGTCGCGGCATCACCGTGCTGGCCGACGAGTCGGCCGCGCTGTACGGCGAAGTCTTCGCCGCCGCCGCGGCCTTCGGCCTGATCGCGGCGGCGGCGGCCGGCACGGTCGTCGTCAACGACATCGGCGCCGTCGTCGGCGCGACGGTCTCGGGCGCCGAGGTGACCACCGACCTCGACGCCACGGTCGACGTGCGCGCCCGCGCGCTGCAGCGCTCGATGGCCGAGTCCAACGCGCTGTCGGTGAGTTCCGGTGCCTCGGTGGGCGTGTCCTCGGCCACGACGACCGACCGCAGCGTCGTCCGCGCCGGCCTGGGCGACGACGTGACGCTGGAGGCGGGCACGCTGCGCATCACCGGCAACGCCCGCGACCAGATCTTCCAGCGCGCCAGCGCCTCCAGCGGCGGTCTGTTCGTCGGCGTCACCGGCGCCGACTCGAGCCTGACCATCCTCGGCTCGCTCGTGACCTCGATCGGCAGTCGCAACCGCATCCTGGCCCACACGGTCCAGATCCTGGCCGACCGCGACCAGGATTTCGATGCCGTGTCGTCCAACCTCGCCATCGGCGGCATCGCCTCGGGCAGCGGCGCGGCGATGTCGGCGGTGCTGGCCGGCACGGCCGATGTCGTGATCGGGCGCGACAGCGAGATCGACGCGGCCACCGTCCTCATCCAGGCGCGCAACACGGCCGACAAGACCGGCTATTCCGCCGAGGAAGATTCGCTGCGCTCGACCTCGGCGGGCCTGGGCTCGATCTCGGCGCTGCAGATCGCCACGGGCATCGGTTCGCAGGCCCGGCGCTTCGGCGCGCGCGTGCTGGTCGACGAGGGCACGAGCATCACCACGCAGACCGCGCGCAGCACCGGCGCGACGCTGCGCATCGAGGCCTTGACCGACATCAACATCGTCGACAAGGTGCGCGTCGACGGCTTCGGCGGCCTGGCGCTGAACTTCGGTGTCGTCGACCAGGACGCGGCCCTGGTGTCGAGCATCGACGTGCGCGGCGCCAGCCTGCGCAACCTCAGCGGCAACCTGGAGCTCAACACCCGCACCGACACCGACCTGGTGGCTGCGGTCAACGTCGCCTCGGTGGGCGCGATCTCCGGCGCCAATGCCAACGCCTTCACCTCGGTGTCGGCCGACAACTCGATCAACCTGGTCGACGCGGAGCTCATGGGCACCGACGTCAAGCTCTACGCCGGCCAGGACCGCGACCGGGTCACGAACCTGATGTTCGCCACCGCCCGCACCGACATCGCGGTGGTGTCCATGTACGGTCTCAGCATCCCCATCGCGGATGCCCGGATCGACGAGCGCAACACGGTGCGCGTGCTGGGCGAATCCGCGGTGCGGGCGATCCGCGACATCGACATGAACGCGGAGGAAGGGCTGGGCGGCAGCAAGCGCGCCAAGACCGACGGGCTGGCCACCAACCTGGCGGTGCCGGTCTATGTGACGAGGCCGGATTCCAGCGGCGAGGCCACCAGCACCAATCTGGTGGACATCGGGCCGGCGGCCCAGCTCGAGGCCGGGGTCAACTACCGCACCGAGGTCCAGATCCTGCCGCTGATCGTCGGCGACCAGCGCTTCGACACCGCCAAGCTCGACAAGCCGCTGAGCACCCAGGAAAAGACCGCACTCGGCCTGGACGCGGCCCAGCGCTACGTCTACGCGCCGCTGACGATGAGCGACGTGGCGATCAACGTGTCCACCGGCACCTTGGTCGAGCTCGTGCCCGGCGCGTACGGCAGGGGCGTGGCGAATGCGGCCTACCGCTTCATCGCCACCACCGCCGACGGCCCCGCCGAGTCCAACGTCGTCCTGGAGCGCGAGGACTACACCAACACGAGCCGCTGGCAGCTCGTGGTGCCCAACCACCAGCTGGGGTGGTGGAGCGGCGCCACGGTCGTCCAGCAGGGCGACATCGTGCGCACCAGTGCCGGCAAGTGGTACCAGCGCAGCGGCAACCAGGTCACCATCGGCGCCGGCGAGTCCTTCGCGGCCGGCTGGACCGAACTCTTCGCGATGAAGAGCGACAAGGGGCTGCTCTTCGCCCAGGCGCTGTCCGACGACTTCTACGTCGTCAAGCCCGCGGACATGCCGCTGCCGCAGCTCGTCTACGCCAACGTGGCCAACCAGCTGTTCGAGGACCGGGCCAAGGTCGTCGACTGGATGCAGAGCCATGCGGGCAATGCGGAGGCGATCGCGCGCTACTCGGCGCTGCTGGCGCAGATCGACGACAAGCTCCTGAAGATGGGGCTGGCCGAGAAGCAGGGCGCCACGGTCGCGCCGCGCGCCCAGTTCGACATGCTGTTCCTGCGCATGCCCACGGTGCAGGCTTCCGGCGGCGGCATCTACGTCAAGGCGGGCAGCGCCTCGCAAGCCGGTCTGGCTGCGGCGGTGGACGGCGGCCGCGCCATCGCGCACGGCAGCGCGCGCATCAACATCGTCAACAACATCCCCTTCGGCCTCGAGATCAACGAGGTCGGGATCCTGTCCAGCGGCCGCAACGAGATCATCGACAAACAGTTTGTCCAGCTCTCGGCCGGCAAGGTCTGGTTCCAGGGGCGCCAGGTGGGCACGCTCGCCTCGCCCACGGGCGTGAGCGAGATCCGCATCACCCAGGACGCCTACCCGAACGATCTCTACCAACTGGGCGGCGATTTCCAGATTCCCGCCGCGCCGCAGGACCTGTACGTGCGCGGCCGCATCGACAACGCCGACGGCGACCTCTACCTCGTCAACAAGGAAGGCTCGATCAACGTCACCGGCGAGCTGCGTGCGCGCTCGGTCAAGCTCTCGGCGGCCGGCGACTTCAACCTCGCCACAGAGGACTGGTACCACTCGGGCGCCGACCCGACCCAGTACATGGACTTCTTCTGGGAATTCGGCCGCTGGCTTTCGGACCCGACTAGCAACCCCAAAGCCGAGCCGAGGACGCAGCGCTTCGGCTCCGTCGATTTGGATTGGTTCCTCCGCATCCCGCGGCTGCTGGCCTCGATCGAGTCCAAGGGCCAGGCCTCGCAGGTCTTCGCGCTGGGCGAGATCAACATCAATGCGCGCTACCTGAACGTCAACGGCCTGATCCAGAGCGGGGTGGACTCGATCGACCTGACGATCACGGAGAACTTCCGCCCCTACTCGTCGGGCAATTTCACCAACTCCCAGGGCAATCTCCTGGGTGGCCTGGTCTTCGGTGCCGGCGGCTTCGAGTCGGTCGACGGCTACTTCGACATGGACCGCGGGCTGATCCTGCTGGATCCGATCAAGCCCACCGCCGGCGTGGTCAACCTGACGGGCCAGATCGTCAGCACCGGCGCGGGCCGCATCCGCGTGGCCAGCGGCTACGCGGCGGTGAACATCGTCAACCGCAGCCCCTACAAGCTCGCGGTCGACGAGATCGATGCGTCCGAGAATCGCGTCGGGCGCATCTCGATCACCGACTCGGCCACGCTGCGGCGCGAGACCTACACCGTCCAGGACGGCAAGGTCGATCGCCGGGTCTTCCAGGGCGCGCTCACGACCGAGGGCGGTCTGAGCACCATTGCCTACGACGAGGTCTGGTGGGAGGCAAGGCTGGGTCTGGACGCGACCGCACCGCTGGAGTACCGCCCGGTCGAGGACCGCTACTACCTGTGGACCACCGGCCAGGCCAAGACCCGCACCACGATCAAGATCTACGAGCAGCGCAGCTTCAACCTGCTCGGCTGGGACTGGGACTGGCTCTCGCCCGACACCGAGGCCAAGTTCACCGACACCAAGTTCACCGACGGGCAACCGCTGCGCGAGGCCGAGGTCCTGGTGCGCGCGGGTGGCCCGAATTCCGCCGGGCTGCGCGGCGACGAACTGCTGCTCGTGCAGTACGAGCAGAAGACCAACCCGCAGATCGAGCTGATCGAGGACGTCTCGCTGGTGCGCGATGTCTTCAGCAACCGGCTCTACCGCTGGGTCGACGACACCGGCAAGGTCACCTTCCCGGTGCTGGACTTCAGCGACACCGACAAGTGGGAGAAGGTGGCCGATCTCACCGGCGGCGTGCGCAAGTTGGACGCCGAAAAGATCAAGGACCCGGCCTACAAGGGGCCGTCCGGTGATGCCTTCAAGTACTTCTACGTCTGGGAGTCGACCGACAGCGACCGGGTCGAGTATGACGACGAGGACTGGAAGCCTTCGAAGAAGGACAACCGCTACGACAGCGACTTCGCCAACGAGGAGACCATCGCCGACAAGCCGGTGGTCACCGGCGGCGGCTGGTTGCGCGAGAAGGTCGTCACCACCAAGACGACGACGATCACCGGCCTGAAGGACTTCTACAGCTATGCGCTGAAGGCCGACTTCCCGATCGCGATCCAGCCGATGCTCGGGGCCACGCGGCAGACCATCAACATCGACTCGCCCGCCGGCATGGTGCTGCGCGGCTCGATCGCCTACGGCAACGCGCAGGACCCGCAGACCAACTACGACGACTTCACCCCGATCGCGCTGTCGGCCGACGCGCTGGAGATCACCGGCGAGGTGGTCTTCTCCGGCGCCGTGCCCGACATCAAGACCAACAGCGACGTCACGATCCGGGTCAAGGACCCGCGCGGCATGCTCAACATCGTCGCCACCGGCGACGTGCGCATCGAGCAGATCGACAACCCGCGTCGGTCCAGCGCCGTCAAGATCGGGCAGGTGCTGGCGGCCACCTATGCCTGGCGCGGGCAGACCCTGGATGCGGGCGAGCTCGCGCAGGTGCTGGCGGGCACCTACATGGACCCGGCCTCGCCGATCTGGGCCCCGGTCCCGGTCACGTTCAGCGACCTGACGGTCGCCGCCGCCCATGACGTCACGGTGATCGCCACCGACGGCATCCTCGAAGGCCGGCCCGGGCAGTCGCGCATCGTCGCCGACACGATCCAGCTCGATGCCGGCCAGGGCCTGCTGATGATGCGCGTGGACAGCGATGTCGCGGGCCTGGGCACCGGCGGCGTGGCCGCGCGCTCGGCCGGCACGATCTCGCTCATCGAGGCCGAGGGCGACCTGCGCCTGATCACGCCCGACGCCTGGGACGATGCCGTGGCCTCGATCGACGCCGCCACGGTCACGGTCGACGAGACCACGGGCGAGTCCACCGTGGTGCTGCAGGACGTCAAGCTCGAGGCCGCGCGCGGCGCCATCCTCGACACCGCCTTCGAGCGCTTCACGCCCGAGCCCGGGCAACTGGCGGCGCTGATCGAGGCCGCGCAGTTCGACGAGGCCGAGGTCCAGGCGGCCGGCTTCGGCAGCCTGGCTGCGCTGCAGGCGCGCGCCCGCTACGCGCTCGCCCCCGACGTGCTGGCACGGTTGCTGCCGCACGCCGGGATGTCGGCGTCCGGCGCCTTGGCTGGCGAGGACGAACTGCTGAACGTGCGCGGCGCCAACGTGTCGCTGGTGTCGCGCATGGGCCTGATCTCGGGCGAGCCCGAAAGCCCGGCCCCGACCGAACCCGTGCTGCTGGGACTGTGGGACCCGCTGGGCGCGCAGACGTCCGACGACGGGCTCGGCGGGGTGCCGTGGTCGGACGCCGTGTCGGTGTCGGCGCTGAAGCTGACGGGCCTGTCCTCGGGCTTCGGCAACACCGACGTGCTGCCCCTGTTCGACGGTGTGACCGAGACCGAAGTCAACCGCGACCGCTACGCCAGCTTCACCATCGCGCCGCAGCCCTCGGGCCAGGGCGACCGGGTGCTGCGCCTGAGCGCGCTGGAGCTGTCCACGCGCAACTATTCGGCCACCGGCGGCGCCCGCCACGCCGCGCTGTCGACCAGCCTGGACGGCTTCGACGGGTTGATGCAGATCGAACTCGATCCGACGGCCACCGACGAGGTCTGGGTGTTCCACCTCGGCGAGATGGAGATCACCCAGGAGACCGAGTTCCGTCTGTACGCCTGGGGCATGGAGCCCCAGGTCACCGAGGCCGGCGAAACGCTGTCCGACTACGAAGACCTCGCCTCGTCGGCCCTGGCGGTGGAGGGCGTCGGCGGCCAGGGTGGCTTGCGGCTGTTGGGCTACATCGACAACCCGCCCCCGGTCTTCAGCGACGCGGGCATCGGCCGCGCGACCGACCGCATCACCATCGCCACGCCCGACGGCGACCTGGGCTCCCTGCCGGAGTCGGCACGCGAACTGCTCAGCCGCATCCAGCCCGACGATATCGTCGAGGTGGTCTACCAACGCTACGAATACCTGGGCGAGGACACGACCTTCGACCTCGGGGCCGAAGGACTGTTCGCCAACCCCGGCCTGTGGCGCAAGGTGCGGGCCAGCGAGGTCTCCCCGCAGGACACACTGGCCTCGAGCGACGGGCTTGCCGACGTCCGCCGGGGGCAGTGGGTCGAGGACGCGCGCGCGCTGCGCTCGGTCACCGTGCAGGTGCGCGACGACCTGAACATCGGCGCCGGGGGCATGGTTCGGGCGCTCAGCGACGGCGAGCTGGTGCTGCGCGCCGCCGGCGACCTGGCGATCGACAACGGCACCTTGTCAGGTCTGGCGACGGTGGGCCTGCAGTCGGCCGGGCCGATGGACCTGCGGGCCGAAGGCTCGATCTTCGCCGTCGACAACCCGGCGCTGACCGTGCCGCTGTTGCGCGCAGGCGGCGACCTGGTGCTTGTGGCCGAGGGCGGCGACAACGCCATCGGCGAGCCGACGGTCTTCGGCGGCGGCGTCTTCGTGACCCGCGGCCTGGGGCAGGCGCCGCTGGAGATGGTCTTCACCGTCCCCGACGACGCCACGCTGCGGGTCGAGGCGGCGGGCGACGTGAAGCTCGCCCTGCCCAGCGGCGACATCCTGCTGGCGGGCGTGCATGCCGGCGGCAACCTGACGCTGTCGGCCTACGACGGCAGCCTGCTGGCCTCGCCGCGGCCCTGGGACGCGGGCATCGTGGCCCTCAGCGGCCAGCGTGTGTCGCTGCAGGCGCTGGACGCCGCGGGCAGTCCCTTCGACGCAGTCACGATCGGCAGCGCGCAGGCGGCCCTGCGCATCGACGCCGACGAGCTGCAGGCGCGCACCCGCAGCTTCGCGCAGTCCATCATCGCCCTCGACGACATCGACGACCTGACGATCGCCGGCGAGGGCTGGGCCGGCGCAAACGCGAACGCGCCGGCCGTGCCGGGTGGCCTGCGCATCGCCTACGACGGACGCATCCTGGTGCGCGCGGCCGGCGCCTTGCAGACCGGCCAGCCGGGTGTGCTGGGCGACAGCGGGCGGGCGCTGCGCGGGTTGGTCGAGATGGGCTTCGACCCGGCCGGCGGCATCCGCCTGGAGGCCCTGGACGGCGATCTGACGATCGCCGACGATGTGCTGGCGGGCAGCGGCGCGGTGTCGCTGATCGCCGGCGGCGACGTGCGTCAGCTGCGGGCGACGCAGATCAGCAACGCCAACAGCGCGCGCGACGGCCGCGGCACGATCGACATCGAGGCCGGCGGCCGCTTCGAGCAGGAGGCTTCGGCGCGCATCGCCACCGGCGGCTCGCGTGCCGGTGACATCGTCGTGCGTGCCGGGGGCGACATCGTCGTCGCCGACCTGGACGCCGGCAACCCGGCCGTGCCGGCATCGGCGGCGGGCACGATCGCGCTGGTCAGCGACGCGGGCGGCGTGCGCCCGGCTGCGCCCATCGTCGTCAACGGCGCGCCCATCGTGCCCGGCCGCCAGGGCATCCACCTCACGGCCGGGGGCCTGCTGGTCGACGCGCCGCTGGGCCTGGGCGGCGTCGGACGCCGCTACGAGCCGCTGGCGACCTCGGTGGACCGCCTGGCGGTGCACGCCGCCGGCGGGGTGGCCCTGGTCAACGACCGCACGCTGCGCATCGGCGACGTCGACGCTTCGGTCGGCCGTGCCGGCGGGGCTGGCGCGCCGCGGTTCCAGGCGCTGCCGTCGCTGCAGGCGCAGGGGCTGGGCAGCGGCGCCGAGGACGTGCCGGCCGGCCTGGCCGGGCTCGGCTCGGTCAGCGTGATCACGACCTCGGGCGACCTCGCCGTCGAGAGCGGGGTCGAGGTGCTCGGCGGGGCGAACCTGCTGTTGCGCGCGGCCGGCGACCTGCGCCTGGGCGCCCATGTGGACATCGCCCTGCGGCCGGCCGAGCCGACGCTGCCCGACGTGCAGGGCGTGGCCGGTGCCATGACGCTGCAGGCTGGCGGCGCGCTGGTGCTTGCGCCGGGTGCGGCGGTCCTGTCCGAGGGCGGCAGCATCGACCTGCAAGCGGGCCCGACAGGCTTGTCGATGCAGGTCGATGCCGCCGATCCGGCGGCGCCGGCCTGGGCCCGGGTCGACAGCGGCGGCGGCGATGTCCGCCTGGCCTCCGGCGCCGACCTGACGCTCACCGAGATCGTTGCCGGGCAGAACCTGTCGCTGGTGGCCGGCGGGCAGATCGCCAGCGCGCTCGGCGCCGACGACAGCATCAGCGAGGTCACGGCCGAACGCCTGCGCTTCGAGGCCGGTGAGGGCGTCGGCGATGCCCAACGGCCGCTGCGCCTGCAGGTGGCTCGCCTGGCGGGCTCCACCGCCAGCGGTGACATCCGGCTGTCGGTCCAGCGCGCGGTCGAGATCGGCCCGCTGGACGACATGCGGTGGGCCCGGGTGGTCCAGACCGGGCTTGCGGCGCCGCAATACGACCTGGAGGTCTCGGGTCTGCGCACCGGCGCCGACGGTGGGGTCTCGGTCGACTCCCAGGGCTCGATCACCGTGCTGTCGGACCCAGCCCTCGACGGCGGCGTGGGCATCCGCGCGGGCGACGACGGTGTCGAGCTCGTCGCGCGCATCGTTGTCGACGACTCCGGCGCCACCACAGACCCCGGCGACCTGCTGCTGCAGGCCAGCGTGGTCTCGGGCGACGTCGAACGCGGTCTCGGTGGCGGTCAGGTGCTGCTGCAGGCCGCAGGTTCCATCCGTCAGGCCGCGGGCACGACGATCGGCAGCGGCGGCGGCGACGTCACGCTGCGCGCCGGCGGGCAGCTGGAGCTGGCGCGCGTGGTCTCGGCGCCCTTCGTCGCGCGCCTGTCGCAGCGTCTGGCGCAACTGCCGGGCGGTGGCGACGTGGTGCTGGACGCCGACACCATCACCCGTTCGGAATACGGCTTGACGGCGCCGGCGATCTCGGCCGAGACGCTGCGCATCGGTGCGCGCAGCCTCTTCGAGCTGCCGGTGGCCGTGGACGCGGTGGCCGGTCAGGTCGACGAGGGCGGGCTGCGGCTGATCGACATCGACGGCGTGGGTGACGCGTCCGGTCTGGAGGTGCAGGACCTGACCGTGCTGGCCGGCGACGTCAGCCTGCGCAGCAGCGGCGCGATCGCCGTCCAGCGCCTGCGGGTTGCCGCCGCGGCCGAGGACACGGTGACGGTGGCGCTCGAGTCGGGCGGCGACATCACGCTGCTGCGCAGCGCGCTGAGCGCCTTCGACGGCATCATCGGCGACCTCACCATCGCCGCGGCCGGCGTGATCACGAGCTCGCGCCTGTTCACCGGCTCCAGCCGCAGCGACTACCGCGCCGGCAAGGGCCTGCGGCTCGGCTCGGCGCAGGAGTTCCTGGGTGCCGGCGGCGAGGCCGAACAGCCGGGCGTCGTCGTCCTGCTCGAGCCCGAGGAACTGGACGAGACCGCGCCGCAGGCGCGCGCCAGCGCGGCGGTGTTCGCGGCGCAGCGCCTGGCCTTCCTGGCCGACGAGTCTTTCTTCGGGCCGATGCTGCTCGGCGCCGCGGCGTCCACGCCCTCGGGGCTGTTCCTGTCCAGCCCGCGCTACGTGGCCTTGGCCGGCGCGCTCCCCGACACCTTGACCACCGTGCCGCTGGCCATCGCCACCGACGGGGTGCTGCTGGTGGCCGAGGGCGTGGAGTTGCCCGCGGGGGCGCAGGTCACGACCGAGCGCTGGCTGGTGGCCGACCCTGCGGCACTGCAGGAGGGGGCGCAGGCCATCGGCGCCCTGGTGACCGACATCACCACGGCCGAGGTCGCCGCGCCGACCATCGTGCGCACGCCGGTGGGCGTGCTCCCCGGTGCGGTCGTGGTGGTGCCCGACGTGGCCAGTGCCCTGGTGTTCTCCGGCGGCGCCGACGGCAAGGGCGCCTTCGGCGCGGGTGCCGACCGCCTGACGCTGACCTTGTCGGTGCCCGCGAGCGCGGGGGTGCTGACCGCCGCCGGTACGGCGTCCGTGGCCGTTGCCGGCGCAGGCACGCGCATGCTGACGCTGACCGGCGACGCTGCAGCCCTGAGCGCCTTCCTGGCCGACGCGCAAGGCCTCGTCCGCTACACCGGGCAGGCTGCGCAGACCCTGGGCGTCAGCGTGCTGCGCGCCGACGCGCAGACCGGTCTGGTGCTGGAGTCGCGCACGACGGTGGGTTTGTACGGCGCCAGCCGCGGCCAGTCGGCCGCGCCGGCGATCGCCCGCCTGCCGACGCGCCTGTGGGTCGGTGACGGCACGGCCTCGCCGCTGCAGTTCGTCGACGCAGAGCTCCGCGGCGAAGGCGTCCTGCGCCTGACGCTGAGCCTGCCCGAGGGGGCGGCGATCGGCCAGGGTCTGTCGGTGCAGACACAGGCCGGCGACGGCGTGACGTCGTTGCCGGCTTCCACGCCGCGCAGCCTGGTGCTCGAAGGCACGGCGGCGGCGCTCCAGAGCTTGCTCGCCACCCCGGGTGGCGTGGTCTACAAGGGCCCGGCGCCGGTGGCGGGCGTGGGGGCAGGGCTGCCGTTGACGGTGCGCCTGTCCTCGGCGGCGGGCGAATCGACGCTGGTGGCCGAGCTGGTGGCGCCCGCGCAGCCCAGCCTGCAGCAGCCCGGCGCGACCATCCGTGTGCCCGCCAGCGTGGTGCTGACGCCCGGCGCCCGGGTGGCGCTGCCTTTCGCGGCCGATGCCGTGGCCGGCGCCGGCAGGCTGACGCTGCAGGTCCTGGCCGAAGGCGGCAGCCGCCTGCACTGGCAGGCCGACGGCGCCCTCCAGGGCGCGGACGGCCAGGCCCTGGCGGCCTCCCCGGCCGCGGGCGCGACCGAACTGAGCGTCTGCGGCACCGCGTCCGATCTGAACGCCTGGCTGTCGGCGGCCGCGGGGTCGCTGCGCGTGGCGGGAGACGCCGATGCGGCGCTGCACGTGCTGCTGCGCGCGCCGGCGCCGACGGCCGGGGAGTCGACCGCGACCGGCATCGAATCGCGGACCTCGATCGCGCTCGTCCACCGGGGTGCCGAGGGCAGCCGTTCCGGGCCGTCGCTGCTGCTGCCGCAGCACTACACGGTGGGTGCAGGAGCGGCCGACCTGCGGCTGCCGGCCGGGGCGATCACCGGTGGCGGCGAGCTCGAGGTCGAGATCGCGCTCGACCGTGGCTCGCTGAGCTGGCAGCCCGGGGCGCAGCCGCTGAGCGGTGCGCAGGGCCTGCCGCTCGAGTCCGGCACCGGCGCCGTGCTGCGCGTGCGCGGCAGCGCCGAGCACCTGAGCGCATGGCTGTCGGCCGCCGGCGCGCTGAGCGCGACCGTGGATGCCGCGGCTGCGTTGAGCGTGCGCATCAGCAGCGCCGATGGCAGCGTCAGCGCCCAGGCCCGCGTCGAGCCTTTGCAGGCCGAGCAGACGCTGGCCCCGCTGTCGCTCGCGGTGCCGGCGAGCCTGCAGGTGCATGCCCAGGGCGTGACGCCGATCGTCTTCGAGGGCACGCCTTTCGGCGGGCTGGGCGGCAGCGGCATTCACACGGTGCGGCTGATGCCGGCAGCGGGTGCCGAGGTGCAGGCGCAGGCCGCCGAGGGTGTGACGGTGACCCTGGGCACCGAGACCGTCGGCGGTGTCGAGCGCCGGGTGACCCAGGTCGTCGGCGAGCTCGACGCGCTGAACCGCTACTTCGGCAGCTTCGGCACCCTCGGCTACCGTGTGCAGGAAGCCGGCGCCGGCGCGGGCGCGATGACGGTCTGGATCGGCCGCGGCGCGGCGCAGGCGTCCGCGTCCGTGGCGGTGAACCTGCAGGGGTCGATGGCCAGCCCGGGGCTGGTGCTGCCGGCCGAGCTGCGCGTGGTCAACGGCGCCCTCACGCCGCTGCGGCTGGGCACGGACCACCGCTTCGCTTTCGGCGCCGCCGAGCTGCTGGACCTCAGCATCGACCTCGGCGCCGATGCCGGCGCGCAACTGGTTGCCGCAGCACCGCAGGCCGGCGCCGGGGTGCAGGTGCTCTCCGCGAGCGAGCCCACCGTGGTGCTGCGCGGCACGGCCACCGCTTTGGATGCCTACCTGAGTGCGGGCCGCCTGGCGTTGCGCACCGAAGCCGCGGTGGCGCTGGACGTGCAGTTGGTCAGCGTCTCGAACCCGACGCTGCGCGCCGCCGGCCGCACGTCGGTCTCGATGGCCGCGCCTGCCGGGGCACAGCAGACGCCGACGCTGGCGCTGCCCGAGCGCCTGGCGATGGCCGCGGCCGGGACGACCTCGGTGGTGTTCGGTGCCGGCTCGATCAGCGCTGGTGCAGCCCTGCCTGGCAGCACCGCTGCCGTCGTGCGGCTCGCTGCCCCCTTGGGTGCGCAGTGGGTCGTCGACGGCGAGAGTGTCGATGCGGGCCAGTCCCTGGGCACCACTGACGGGGTGACGGTCTCCTTCGAGGGCCCGACGCGCGTGCTGATCCTGTCGGGCACGGTCGACGCGATCGCGGCCTGGCTGGCGCAGGCCGGACGGCTGGCCGTCAGCGGGGCGCAGGGCGCGCTGCGGGTCGAGATCGACACCGGGACGGCGCAGGCCCCGCGCACGGCCGCTGTCGACGTGCTTCTGCAGGCGCCGCAGCAGGCCGTCGCCCCGCGCTTCGCCGCCTTGCCGGCCCAGCTCTGGGTCACCCCCGGCAGCACCTCGGACCTGTCGTTCGGTGGCGCCTTGCTCGAGGCCGGGTCCGCCGACGGCCCGATCACGCTGCGCCTGAGCCTGCCCGCCAGCGGCGCGCTGCCCCTGGGCCCGGGCCAGGGACTGGCGCTGGTGGACGCCGCAGGCGCCTTCGTCGACCCGACGGGCGCGCTGGCGCCGACCCGCAGCGGCGAGCGCGAGCTCGTGCTGACCGGCACGGCGCAGCAGCTGCAGGACTGGTTGACGGGCGCCTCAGGCCAGCGCGTCGTCTACACCGGCCCCGGCGCCGCCGGCGGGATCGCCCTGGATCTGCAACTGCAAAGCGCCGTCGGCCAGGCGCAGCAGCGCGTCGCGCTGGCGGCAGCCGAGCAGCCCGCGACGTCGACCACGGGCCCGCGGCTCACACTGCCCGCCGGTCTGGTGGCCACCCCGGGCGCGCGCGTGCCGCTGCTGCTGGGCGCGCTGCTGCAGTCGGCGCAGGCCGACGAGCCGGTGGCGATCGACATCCTCGCGCCGGCCGACCGCCTCGTGCTGGCAAGCCTGCCCGGCGTCAGTGTGGGCGCGGGTGCGCTCTTCACGTCCGCCGACGGCGGGCCGAGCCAGGTCGCGACCCGGCTGTCGGGCAGTGCCGCGGCGCTGAACAACTTCTTCAGCCAGCCCGGCGCCGCCTGGTACGACCCTGCGTCGGCCGCCACGCTGGGGCTGCGGGTGGTCGCGCCGGTGCAGAGCGCCGGGGCCATCGCCATCACCTCCACACCGGCGGCCGAGGCGGCGACGGCGGGCCCGCGGCTGACGCTGCCGCAGTCCTTCGCGCTGCCGTCCAGCGGCGGTGAACTGCGTCTGCGGCCGACCGCGGTCGCCGGTGCCGGCACCTTGACGGTGACGGTCTCGGTGGGCCAGGGCACGCTGACGGTCCACAACGACGACGCGGTCGAGCCCGGGCAGACGCCCAACGCCGACGGCGTGGTGATCGGCGGCAGCGGTCTGCAGCGCAGCTTCACCGGGACGGCCGAGGCCCTGAACGCCTACCTCTCGGCGGCCGGCAAGCTGCGCTACAGCGGCGCGGCCTCGGGCCTGACCGTGTCGGTGAGTTCGGACCCGGCCCGGGGGCCGGTCGTCAGCACCCGGGCCCAGGCAGCACTGAGCTCGGTCGAGGCCGCTCCCCAGGCCCCGTCGCTGCGCGCGACCGTCCCGCAGTCGCTGGCCTTCGCGTCCAGCGGCCGCAGCGCCTTGCTCTTCGCCGAGGACCTGCTGGCGGTCGGTGGCGGCAGCGGGCAGGTCCTGGTGACGCTGGTTGCGCCCACGGGGGGCGTGTTCACGGCCGCCGCCGGTGGCGACTCGGTCGGCGTGCTCACCGGCGTCGAGGCTTCCAGCGGTCGCGCCACCGTGACGCTGTCGGGCGCGGCGGCGGACGTCAACGCCTGGCTGCGCAGCCCGGGCAGCCTGCTCTACGGGCCGGCCGACGGCGCGGCCAGCGCCGCCGGCACGCTCGAGGTGCGGGCCGAATCCGGGGCGGCACGCACGACATCCACCGTGGAACTCGTGGCCACGGCGCTGCGCGCCGCACCCGGCCTGACGCTGCCGGCGGCGGTGGCGGTGCCGCCCGGCGCCGCCGTCACCCTGCTGGCGGGCCTGGACCGGATCACTTTCGCCGACGCCGGCCAGCTGACCTTGACGGTGGACGCGCCGAAGGCGGGTCTGGTGTCCCGGACCGTGGCCGGCATGATTCCTGTGGCCACGACCTCCGCGGGCCGGGTGTCCACGGTCAGCGTCACGGGCACCGCCGACCAGATCGACCAGTGGATCGCCGCGGGCGGGCTTGCGGTGTCGACCCTGCTGCCCGACACCTTGCGGTTCACGGTGCAGGCGGTGGCCGCACCGGCGCTGCGTGCCCAGGGCGAGGTCGCGATCACCGTCCTTGCAGCAACCGGCAGCCTCGTGGCGCCCGGCCTGGCCCTGCCCGAGCGCATGGCCATCGCCAGCGCCGGCGGCACGGCGCTGGTGCTTCCGGCGGCCGTGCTTGCCTCGGGTGCGGCCGACGAACGGCTCACGCTGACGCTGAAGACCCCGGCCGGGGGCCGGCTGGTGGCCTTCGGTGACGACGCGCAGAGCCTGCCGACTGACGTGGGCCTCGACGCGGGCACGGTGGATGCCGCAAGCGACACGCAAACCCTGGTCCTGACCGGCACCGTGGCCGGTCTGAACGCCTTCCTCGGGCTGCCGGGGGCCCTGGTCTACACGGGCGTGAACCCCGTGTCCAGCGGCCCGGCCGGGCGCCTCGAGGTCACCCTGCGCCAGGGCCAGGGGCCGACGCTGCGCTCGGCCACCGTGAGCGTGGACCTGCAGGCGCCGGCCCAGGCAGTGACGCCCACCGTGGTGCTGGCGCAGCGCGCGCTGCCCATCACCGCAGGCATGGCGTCGGAGCTGCGTTTCACCGGCGTCGAACTCGATGACGGCACGGCCGGCGGCACGGCGGTGCTGCGCCTGACCCTGAGCTTGCCGGCAGCGAATGCGCTGGCCCTGGGCGCCGGGCAGGGGCTGGCTGTGCTGCTGCCGCCGGGCGGCGACCCGGCCGTCACGGTGCGCTCGCAGAGCGAACGCACGGTCGTGTTGGAGGGCACGGCGGCGGCTCTGGAGGCCCTGCTCGCGGGCACGGCAGACCGCATCACCTATACCGGCCCGGCGCTGCTGGCCGACGGCGCGAGCGCGCCGCAGCTGACGCTGGCGCTGGGCCACGAGGCCGGCTCTTCGAGCGTGGCGGTGACGCTCGGCGCGCCGGCGCAGGACAACGCCGTGCGCCATGCGGTGCGAATGACGCTGCCGACCGCAGTGGCCGTGACGCCGGGCGCGCTGGCGCCGATCGCCTTCGTGCCCGATGCGCTGGCGAGCCTGGGCCTGCAGGGGGCCGTCGAAGCCTCCGACACGTCGCTGGCGGTGACCTTCACGGCATCGGCCGGCGCGCTGCACTGGGCCGCGTCGTCGACGCTGAGCGCGTTCGCCGGGGGCGCGCCGCTGGCGGCCTCGCCGGTCACCGGCGCGTCCAGCCTCACGCTGCACGGCACGGCCGCCGCGATCAACGCCTATCTTGCGGCGGCCGACGGGCGCCTGCGTTTTGCGCGCGGCGCGGGCGATGTCGACGCGGCGATCGACGTCCAGGCCGTGGGCCAGGGCGGCACGGCCCGCGGACAGATCGCCACCGAGTGGCTGCGGGCCGACTCCACGGGCTTCGGCCCGCGGCTGGCCCTGCCGGCCGGCTACACGCTGCCCACGGGGGGCCTGCTGCGCCTGCCCGCCGGCCTGGTGGGCGCTCCGGACGCCGGTCCCGACGGCGCCACCGCTGAAGACGCGGTGCTCGAGGCCACGATCGGCGTCAGCGGCACGGGCGCTGTGCTGGGCTGGCAGGCGGACGCGGCCTTGCGGGGCGCCGACGGCGCGACGGCCTGGGCCGCAGGCGCGGGCGCGTCGCTGACGGTGCGCGGCACGGCGGCGCAGATCAATGCCTATGCCGCACGGCCGGGCGCGCTGGTCTACCAGGGCAGCGCCGGCGGCGTCCTGACCGTGTCGGTCGCGACCCTGGCCCAGGGCGCGGTCGGCGCGCGCGTCAGCACCGCGCAGGCGCCCATCACGCACGTCGCAGCGCCGGTGTCGGCGAGTGTGCTCGCGCTGGCGGTGCCGGGTCGGATCGTGGTCGAGCCGGGCTCGCTCACGGCCACGCCGCTGCCCCTGCTGGGCCTGGGCGCGGCCACGGCAGTCTCGGGCAGCGGCCTGTTGACGCTGACCGTGTCGGTGGCCTCGGCCGCGGACGGTCCGGCGGTCACGCGCGTGGGCTCGCTGGTGCCCTTCGACGATGCCGCCACCGGCAATGCCGACGGCGTGCAGGTCGGCGGCAACGGCTTCGACGTGATCCTCACCGGCAGCGCGCCGGCGCTGGCGAGCTACCTCGCCACCGGGCGGCTGGCCTACCTGGCGCCGGCTGCGCTGGCAAGCGCGGGCCCCACGACCCTGAGCCTGGCGCTGCGCGACGCCGCCGACCTGGCGCTGGCCAGCGCCCAGAGCTTCGCCGCGGTGACGCTGGCGCCTGCGGCCGCGACCGAGCAGGCGGGTACGGTGGCGATGCAGCTGCGCCTGCCGGCCACGATCGCCGTCGGCGCGGGGGTCTCCACGCCTCTGTCGATCGGCAGCGCCCTGACCGGTGACACCCAGGCCGGCGCGGGCACCGTCTACACGCTGGACCTGAGCGTGTCCACGGGCTCGCTGTCGGGCCTGGCGTTCAACGGTGTGACCGACCTCGACCCGGTGGGCGGCTCTGTCCGGCTGTCGGGCACCATCGAGGCGCTGAACACCTGGCTCGGTGCCGGCAAGCTGCTGTACAACGGTCAGGGTGAGACCCTGTCCTTCATGCTCACCCGCGGCGGCCCGAGCGCGGTGGGCAACGCGGTCTTCCAGGTCGCGGGCCATGTCGAGCTCGCTGCCGCGCCGACGTTGCAGACGCCGACGATCGCGCTGCCCGCCAGCGTGACCCTCGGTACCGGCACCACCAGCCCGGTGGTCTTCCCGAATTCGGCCTTCGGCACCGGCACCAGCGTGCTGACGGTCACGGTGGCTGTGCCTGTGGGCTCGCTCGGCTACAGCGCCGCCAGCGCCGGCTTCCCCGTGGCCGGGCAGGTGCTCAAGATCGGCGGGCTCGTGCCCGCCGCCGGCGAGGTCAACCGCTACGCGAGCCTCAGTTTCACCGGCACGGCCAGCCGCCTGAGCCAGTTCTTCGGCAGCGAGCTGGCGCTCAATTACCGCGGCGCCGGCGGCACGGCGATCCAGGTGTCGGTGGCGCGCGGCGCCGACCCGGCCGCCAGCGCCGTGCGGTCCGAGGCGACGGTGCTCGTCGTCCTGTCGAGCACGGCAACGGTCAGCGCGCCGGCGGTGCTGAGCGTGCCCGCAGCGGTCTACGTCACCCGGGGCGTGGCGAGCGACGTCCGCTTCGCCGGGCTCGATCTGGCGGGAGCAGGCACGCTGTCGGCGACCCTTGCCCTGCCGTCGACGGTGGCGATGGACGGGCTGCCGGGCTTCAATGTGTCGCGCATCAATGCGGGCAGCGAGCTCGCCACGGCCACGGTCTCCGCCGACGGACGCAGTGTCACCCTCACCGGCACGGCTACGCAGTTGGAGACGGTGCTGCAGTCGGCTGCCAAGCTGCGTTACACCGGGCCGCTGGGCGCGCTGACGCTGACGCTGCAACCCGCCTCGTCAGCGACGGGTCGCAGCGTCGTCAGCGGCATCCAGCTCACCGAGCCGGTGCAGCCCGAGGCCGTGCGCCTGACTTTGCCGACGGCGATCTACGTTACGCCCGGCGCGCCGGCGCGGGTGCACCTGGGCAGCCAAGCCTTCGCCGGGGCGGGCACGGTCGAGATCGAGATCGAGGCCGAGCGGCAGTTCCTGGACATCGGCGGCATCAAGCCAGCGGACGCGGAGGATGCCTGGACCGGGGCTTCGGCAAACCAGACCCTGAACACCGCGGCCGGCCCGGTTGTGGTGCTTGCAGGCGCCGGGTTCAACCGCGGCGACAGCGTGGCCCGTGTCGCCACCCGCTTCTCCGGCACGGCCGCGGCGCTGAGCGCGCTGTTCGGCACGGTCGGCGCCGTCTGGTACGACAACACCGCCGACGGCACGGCCGTGCTGCGCGTCCGCGTGGCCGGTGCGATGGAGTCGCTGGGCGCGATCCCGCTGATCGGCGTGACGGCCAGCGCCACGACCGTGTCGGGGCCGCTGCAAGTGAGCTTGACGCTGCCGCAGCGCCTGACGCTGGTTGACGGCGCGCCCACGCCGGTGGTGATCGCGAGCCCGTTCAGCGGCGGTGCCGGGTCGGCGCTGTACGAAGCCGTGCTGGGCGTCACCGAGGGCAGCCTGTCGGCAACCGCTCTGCCCGCGGGGGTGACGGCGACGCCCGCCACTGCCACCACCGGGCTGGTCACGCTGAAGGGCACCCTGGCCCTGTTGAACGCCTATCTCGGTTCCGGCGGGCTCGAGTACACGGGCTCGGGCGCCGCGCTGAGCGTGACGCTGCGCGGCTTCGAGCCCGACGGCGCCACGGTCAACCAGGTGCTGCAGTCCGGCACCGAACTGGTGGCGGCGATCGCGGCGATGCCCGTCGTCACGGCGCCGCAGCGCCTGCTCGTGGAGTCCGGCACGTCCTCGCCGCTCACGCTGCCGCAGGGCCTGCTGTCCGGCCCGGGCACGCTGGTGCTGTCCATCGGGGTCGACACCGGCACGCTCGACGCGACGGCGCTGAACAGCGGCGTGGCGGTGGACGGCGTCACGCTGAAAGTGGGCGCGACCGCCACGCTCGTCGAGCTCCAAGGCTCCGCGGCCGCCCTCGGCACCTACCTGAGCGCCGGCAAGCTGCGCTACACCGGCACCGGCACCGGCGTGTTCGGTCAACTCGACCTGAAGCTTGCCCAGCTTGACGGACTGCGCAGCGCGACGGCGCGCCTTGGCCTGGAGGCCGCCGTGCGTACCGAGACCGCCGCGCCCGTGGCGCTGCAACTCGCGTTGCCCACCAGCCTCGGCGTCACGGCCGGGCTCGCGTCCTCCATCGCGCTGGCGGACAACGCGCTGGGCGGCGATGCAGCGTCCAGCGGCTACACGCTCACGCTCGGCGTGGCCGGCGCGGGCAGCGTGCTGGCGGCCGGCGGCTCGCTGGCGGGGCTGAGCGATGTCGACACGGCGGCGAATGTCGTCTCGCTCACCGGCTCCATCGCCGCACTGAACGCCTACCTGGCCTCCGGCGGGTTGCGCTACACCGGCCCGGGCGAAGTGCTGACGGTGCAGCTGGCTTCGGCCACCCGCTCGGTCACCGGTGCGGTGGCGCTGCAGGCGGTGCCCTCGGCGGGGTCGCTGCCGCTCACCCTGCCGGCCACCGTGCCGTTCACGACCTCGACGGCGAGCCGCCTCGTGCTCGGCGACGCCGCCTTCGGCTCGGACGCCAGCACGCCGTTGAAGGTCACCTTGACGGCGGACGGCGGCACGCTGTCGGGTGATTCCGTCGGCGACGTGACAGTGGCCGACGGCGCGTCCGCATCTTCCAAGGTCTTCAGCGGTACCGCGGCCGCGCTCAGCGCCTATTTCGCGCCGGCCGGCGACGCCGGTCCGATGACCGCCCGCTACAGCGGCGCGAGCCCGCAGGCGCTGACGGTGCGCGTCGAGCGCGCCGACAACGCGCTCGTCCATACGCAGGCGCGCACCCAGCTCGTCGCCTTCGGGCCGACCGGCGCCGCGGCCACGGTGTCGTCCATCCGAAGCCTGTCGCAGCAGGCGTGGATCACGCCCGGGGTGTCGTCGCAGATCGCCTTGGCCACGGTCGACTTCGACAGCAATGCAGCGGCCGGCGGGCTGCGCTTGCGCTTGAGCGCCGGCGCAGGCGATCTGAGCTTCCAGGCGCTCGCGCCGACCTCGACGCCGGGTCTCTACACGATCGCCGAGTCCTCGGGCTCGTCGGTCTCCGTCGCTTCCAATGGTTCGATCCTGATCCAGGGCGAAGCCGCCGCGCTCGAGGCCTACCTGCGCACGCCAGGTCAGGTCCGCTACCAGGGCTCGGCGACGTCCTTGACCCTGGCGCTCGAGCACCAGATCGGTCCGGACTGGGTCGAGGGCGCGCGCGCCAGCGTCGACTTGACCGCCCCCGCGCAGTCGAACGCCACGCAGGCAGTGGGCGGCCGCGTGGTGCTGCCAAAGACGCTGACCGCCACCCCCGGGGCACTGCTGCCGCTGACGCTGAGCAGCCAGGCCTTCTACGCGGCGGGCGATGTGCTCACGGTCGAGATCGAGGCGCCGCGCTCGGCCTTGTCGGTCAGCGGCCTGGGCGATGCGCGCGCAGGCGTGGGCACGGTGGCCCGGGTGGACGTGCAGTCGGCCAGCGTCGCCCCGGCGGGCAGTGGCGCGGCGGTCGCCGTGACCCGCTTCACGGGCAGCGCGGCGGACCTGAACGCCTTCTTCAACACCGCCGGGCAGGTGCTCCTCGACGCCACCGGCCGCGACGCACTGAAGCTGCGCCTGGCCGGCAGCGAAGGCTCGATCGCGATCGAGACGCGCACCGCCGCAGACGTCGGCCACGGGGCAGCGATCTCGATGCCGCAGGCTTTCGTCGTCACGCCGGGGCAGGGGACGGCACTGGCCTTCGCCCCGGGCTCGGTCAGCGGCACGGGCTCGACGCCGGTGGCCCTCACGCTGGCCGTGGCGCGCGGCGCGCTTGCCAGCGCCACCGGCAACGGCAGCCACGACGGTGTGACCGTGAGCGGCTCCGGGACGGGCGCGCTGGCGCTCACCGGCACCCCCACCGCACTGAGCGACTTCCTCGCGACCGCGGGCCGGGTCAGCTTCAGCGGATCGGCCACGACCACGTTGACCGCCAGCCTCGTCCGCGCCGGGGCTGCGGGCAGCGTCTTCACCGCCGCCGGCAGCGCCGCGATCCTGTTCTCGACCGCCGCGCCCAGCCTGTCGGTCAGCGTTCCGGCAACGGTGCAGGTGGTGCAGGGCAGCGCGAGCGCGGTGGTTCTGGCCGACGACGCCTTCGCCGAGGTCGGTGCCGGCGATACGGTGTTCAGCCTGACGCTGAGCGCGACCGCCGGCGCGACGCTGACCCTGGCGGCGCCGGCAGCCGGCGCCGGGATCCTGAACGCCGCGGGCACGGCGGCCTTCACCGGAGCGACCGGTGCCGGCAGCGTGACGCTGCGCGGCACCGCGTCCGCCTTCAATGCCTACTTCAGCGCTGCGGACCATCTGGCCGTGGCGGCCGCCGCAGGCAGCACGCCGACGCTGGGTTTGGCGGCGAGCTACCTGGGCCAGACCGCGACGGTCCAGGTTGACCTGAACCCGGTCGCCACGGTCGCCGGCGCGGCGGCCTCGGGCCTGCGCAGCGCGTCGGCGGTGGCGGTGATGGGGGCCGGTGGTGGCGCGCCGGTGCAGGCACCCACCCTCGCCAGCCTGCCTGCGGCGCTGCAGATCACGCCCGCGGCAAGCTCGCAACTGCTGTTCACCGGGGTGGATCTCGGCGAGGTCGTCCCGGGCGAGACGCTGACGGTGACGCTGAGCCTGCCCACCACCGGGCTGACGCTGGCTGCCGGCGAGGGCCTGACCTTCGGGGCCGGACCGGCGCAGCGCACCCAGACCTTCACCGGGACGGCCGCGCTGCTCGAGGGCCTGCTGGCAGGCTCGATGAGCCGGCTGGCCTACACCGGCCCGGCGACGCTGGACGGTGGCGGCGCGCTGTCGCTGGGCGTCTCCCTCTCGCGGGCCTCGGGTGAGGTCGTGTCGACGGCCGTGGCACTCGTCACGCCCGCCCAGGCCGACACCGCCGCCGCCCGGCTCGTCGCCCCGGCGCAGGTGCGCACCACGCCGGGCGCGCTGGTGTCGATTCCCTTCCCGGTGGATGCCGTCTCCGGCGCGTCCACGCTGCGCCTCGTCTTCACGGCTTCGGGTGGGGCGTCGCTCAACTGGCTGGGCAGCAGCGCGCTCACCGACGGGGTTACCCCGGGCGTGCTGCGCACCGAGGGCTCGGGCGGGACGGTCACGGTCCAGGGCAGTGCGGCTGCGCTGAGCGCCTACCTGTCTGCGGGCGGCGTGAAGGTCGGCGCCACGGGCGACGGCACGGTCACGGTGGCGCTGCAGGCCGGGGGTGTCACGAGCGTTCGCGACATCGCAGTGGCCGCCCAGGCAGCGGTTCAGACGGCGCCGGTCACACCGCTGCTCGTCCTGCCGCGCACGTTCGGCGTCGGCCCGCAGGGCGGCGCGCTCGAGTTCCCCGCGAGCGCCGTGTCGGGCGGCGGCACGCTGACGCTGAAGCTCACGGTGGATGCAGGCAGCCTGGGTTCGTCGCTGTTCGCGCCGGGTGAGAGCAGCCACCCGTCGACGGTGCAGGTCGGTGGCGCCGACGTCGGCGTGGCGGCCGCCTACGACAGCGCCACGCGCACGCTGACGCTGAGCGGCTCGGCGCAGAGCCTGAGCGGCTACCTGCAGAGCGCGGGCCGCGTGCTGTATGCCGGCGGCACGTCGGCGAACCTGGTCACCCGCCTGTCCGGCGACGCCGCCGGCGGCCCGGTTGTCACGACGACGGTCGGCTCCACGGTGATACCTGCGGTGGCCGTCCCGGCCCTCGCCAGCCTGCCTGCGGCCCTGGCCGTCACCGCCGGCGAGTCGTCGGCGCTGCTGTTCACCGGCGCGGACCTGGACGACGGCAACGCGAGCGCCGACGACACGCTGACCCTGAGCCTGCGGGTGGCGGCCGGCGCCTTGTCGGCCACCGCGGCCGGTGGGGTGTCGGTGCTGAGCGGGCAGGGCACGTCGAGCCTGGTGCTGGGCGGCACGGCGGGGGCGCTGGAGACCTTCCTGCGCGGCACGACGTCGGGTGTGGCGCCCGTGCGCTATGCCGGCTCCGCGACGACGCTGACGGTGGAG
>JAIXWM010000031.1 GCA_027491255.1 Rubrivivax sp.
CTTCGGAATCCGCCTCTCCCACTCCGCGAGGAACTGATCCCAGCGCTTGCCCTCGAACGTCGCGTCGTCCGCGTCCCGGATGAACCAGAACGCGAGCTTCACCTCATCGGCACCCCAGGACGGCTCGGCGCGAACACGAATCTCCCGGAGAGCCCGTAGCGCCCGTCCCTCGTCGCTCTGCTTGTCGTGCTTCGACGACATCCGGCTCATGAGCGGCATCGCGAACTCCACGAAGTCATCGGGAAACGCGACGCGCGCTCGCTTCCTCGCGAGGGCCAGCGCGAGCCGGCGGGCATCGGCGTCGGTCTGCCAGCCGGCCACGCGAGCCCAGCCGGCGACAAGCGCCTTCTCGACGGTCATCACGCGATCGAGATCTCCGACGAGGCGCCGGTCAGCCAACGCGGGGACGAACGCGTAGTTCGGTCGGCGCCCCCGCTCGGTCTCCCGATGCTGCGCCTCGTCGACCTCGACGAGGGGGCACACCTCAACGAAGGGCCGTTCGCCAGACTTCCTCACGAGGTCGCACGTCTGTGTGAGCACCATGAAGCCGAAGACCTCCGACTCCGCCGTATCGACGCCCTCCGCGGACGCTGCCGCGCCGTCAGGCGTAAGCGGCCGCTCGAGGTCCGTGCGGAACACGAACCACTGCTCACCGACGACGCAGTCGCCCTGCCGCCAAGTCAGGAGCGCAGCGTCGACATGAGCGCAGCCATCGGCATCAAGTGGTTTCACGCCGCGAGTTCCTCACGGTGCGGGCGGCGCGTGCGCGCCCGGGGTCCCGATGCACACGGTCGTGCTGCGCCTCGACCAACTCCTCCGGGGGAAGGGGTGCACGTGCAGCCTTCGCCTCAGCGCTGAGTTCGCCGAGCACGGGGCGAGGACGCCCGACGCCGGCGCCCAGACGCGCGCGGGCCTCCTCGAACCGCTCCTCCACCAGCAAGTCGAAGGCAGAGCATCCATCGTGCACGTCGAGGAGCGCTGAGCGTGTGGAGCGCGCCCCGCCCCGATCTGCGGTTCGGATGATGTCGAGCACTTGGAGGAGGCGCGTCTCGTTCTCCGCGTTGAGGGGTTTGCCGCTCGCCCAGAAGTGAACGCTCCGGCGGGAGACCCCGAAGAGCTGTCCAAGCTGCTCCCAGGTCAGGCCCGAGATGCGCCGCAGCACGGAGACGGCCTCTCGCGTGGCCTCGTGCGGCTGCTCGGCGCTTTCGCGCTCGGGCTCCACCCAGCACTCGCCACTCGCGGTCGCGTCGTACTCGTGGACGTAGGGCGCCTCCCAAACACGGGTGGGCTCCGCCGAGGATGTGCCCGACACGGAGAGCGCACCGCTGACGACGATCACGGAAAAGCGCGGGAGACGCTCCCTACCGATGAACGATGCCGCAGTGTTGCCGTAACGCGCGGAGCTGTTGTCGGGAGCCTGGAGGTTCATGGCTTTCCTCCGTAGCGCTGCAGAAACTCGTCGGTGACCGCCCACCGGAAGATGCTGTAAATCCGCTCGGCGAAGCTCCTCGCCTGCGCGACCATGGCGTCGACGTCGAGCGCGTGGGTGTCTCCCTGGAAGGCGTCTACATCGAGCAGCCAACTCGGCTCCTCGATGGGTTCAACCGCTGCCGGGTCCACGGTGAAGCGGCCGGAAACGAGACCCCAACGCGCCATCACGAGCCCCGCCTCCTCGGGAAGGACGAACACGTGCTCGGAGAGCGCGTGCCGCACGAGTCCTGCTAGCGGGGTCGAGAGGACTCCGCTTACCTCTGGACGCACCAGCGCCGGGAGGTCGGCGAGATTCGTGCCTGTGACCCGGTCAATGTAACGAACCCCCAGCCGGTCGATGACCTTCGGGTCGACGTGCTCCTCTAGCGCGAGGAGCACACTGCGGAATCGCGCCAGGAAGTCTTCGCGACTCGTGTAGCGGCCCGTCTCGAGCGCAAGGAAGTCGGGGGCAAGCGTCACCCTCCAGTCAGAGCCCACGTCATGGAAGCGCCACGCCGTCGTGTTCCGCGCGTCGCGGACGCCATCGAGGCCTAGAACCACACTCCGGCTTTGTTCAGGCCGCAGCACGGCGTAGTCTTTCCGGATGGCCTCCTGAAAAGGGGCGATGAACTCACGCTTCTCCACCGAGGCGATGACGGGGAAACGTACCTGGGCGATCACGCGCACGAGCGGCGGATTGGCCAGCGGGACCTCAGCTGGGGGCGGCCCCGTAAGCGGGGTCTGCGGCGTGTTCACGGGTCGTCTCTCCTCCGTCAGGGGCGGCTCGGCACCACCACCAATCGAATCATAACGCGTCGGACGCAGTTTGTGAAGAGACCTGTGAAGTGAGGCGCGACCGCGCTTGCGGTGACGCACGGTTCACCTCGCACTCTGCGTCGCGGCGCGGGTGGTGGTAGCCGTCGCGGAGGTGGTGAAGGCCGACCATTAGCTTCGACGAAACCTGCGGTCGCTCTGGACGAAGCGGATGGCCGCAACGCGGCTCGGCGAGATGCGGGCATTCACCCGGTCGATGCCCCCGTGGCCGTCGCTCGCAGCGCGGAGCGCTTTGGCTCACGCCCGCCGAAGGCCCGCTCACAGCTTCTGAGC
>JAIXWM010000077.1 GCA_027491255.1 Rubrivivax sp.
GCCCGAGTTGATGGCGAGCTGATCGTCGATGAATTCCAACATTCCCGCGACGGGCTGCCAGTCGGGAGCCGACCCAATGGGGCGTGTCGCGAGGTCGTTCTGGAACACCTTGAGGACCACGTCGCCGTTCGCGTTCACGATGACGTCGAGGCGCACGTGAATCCACGTGGCCTGGGCGAAGCTCGCCGAGGACTTCATCAGCACACCGGGGCCATCGGCGCTCGGAAGGCCGACCGCGACCGAGCCCTTGCGCAGCACGATGCGGTGCGGATCGTCGTCGGAGAGGCCGAGAAGGTATGCCGTGTCGTTCACCGAGTTGCCGCGGCAGCAGAGGAACAGGAACGGCGAGAAGCCCGTGGGCCCGCCGCCGGGACCGCGCTGGAGCACCCCGCGGATCGAGCCGCCCTTCGCCATCGGCGCGAAATTCGCCTGATTCGCGAAGAGTCCGACTGCGCCCTGTGCCGCGGAGAGCGAGTTGAACGCGAACACGAAGCTGCCGCCGCCCGGTGGTGGCGTGAGGCCTGCGGTGACGCCACGATCGACCGTCGCGATGTCGAGGCCTCCGTTCAGATAGGACCAGTCCGTCTCGGCCATGCTGCCTCCTCTCAGAGCGTCGTCGCGTGCACCCACGCGGTCTCGAAGGGCTCGAACGCGAGCGCGCCGGGTGCGAAGCGTGCCGCGTCCGTCGCGATCGCCGCGAGGTCGTGCTCGAAGCTCTCGTTCGCATGCCAGCGCGCCTCGAAGTCCTCGGCGCCCTGAGCACCGAAGGTCGCGGCGTCGGATGCGACCGCTCCCCACGCCAGGAAATACGCGGCGCCAGACCAGTTCGCGTCGAAGGTCTCGGCCGCGGGCGTGTGCAGCGGCACGAGCACCGCAGGCTGAAACTCGCGCAGGTAGAGCGAGTTCGCCCACGCGTGCTCGAAGTCTTCGTACCCGTCGCGGCCCCCGTCGAAGAACGCGATCACAGTCGTGACGCCGGCGAGCGCGTCGACGAACGAAAACCATCGCTCGAAGCTCTCGAAGGCCTCCGGGGCCGATGCGCCAAACCCCGCGACGGCCTCGAGGCTCGTGCGCGCGGTGAGCGTCCAATGCGCGGCATTGCCTGGGAGCGAGCCTGCGTCCTCGAAGCTCGGGTTCGCGAGGGCCATCAGAGGAGCTCCCCGGTGTCGCCGTCGACGAGCTTCACGCTGCCGAGCACCGGGAATTCCCTGACCGTGAGCTTTACGTCGGAGGGCAGTCCGTTGAGCGTGAGATCGAGCCGCGCATCGCCGATCTTCCGCACGCCGACGGTGTCGCGAATCACGTTGAAGACGTCGGACCACGCGACCTCGCCGCTCGGGTTGCCCTCCGCGTCCTTGAGGTTGAAGCCGAAGTCGACGAGCGGGTTTGGCGTACCGTCGGGTTCGCTCACGCGGAAGTAGGCGGCGAGGTTCGCGCGCACGCGGTCCCGCACGTCGCCCTTGGCGAAGCCTTGTCGCAGGAAGAGGCGCGCGGCGATGTCGAGCGTCCGGTAGACCGGATCTTGGACGCTCACCTGGAACGTCAGCGTGCACGGGAAGACCTCGGTCACCTGCTTGAGCACGAGGTTCTTGAGCGCGGGCGTGGGCATCGCGCCCGCCGCGTTCGCCTGCGGAATCACGTAGAGAATCCCTGTGTTTTCCGCGATCGATGCGTCCTCGTTCGACGTGAGCATGAGCGCGCGAGCCACGCCGGGGAGCTTGCGCGCGTTGATCTCGAAGTCCTCGCGCGCGACGGTGCGCGTGAGGGCGCGGAAGCTCTCGGGTGCGAGGAGCTTCGCCGCAGCGACCGACTCGCGATCCGTCCCGCCCGATGCTGGCCGCGCGTTGTGGGCCGAGACCTGCACGGCGGTGCCGAAGGCATCCTTGAAGCCTCCTTCGACGACGACGAGACGATCGGCGTCGACGTTGCCCGCGACTCCGCCGCCGGTCTTGTACGTGATCGCGATCGTGCCCTGCGGAGGAGCTCCGCTCACGCCGTCGCCGAAGCGCACGGTCGCGCGATCGCTCTGGTCGACGGCGACGACGAAGTGGAGGTCACCGGGGCCGGAGTCGAGGAAATTCTCCACCTCGGTGAAGGTGCCCTGGAGCGTCGAGACCGAAGCCGAGCCATCGAGGTACGGCGCGAAGTCGAGGTTCACGTCGAGCCCGGCGAGGCCCCTCGCATCGACGAGCTGCGACCGCGTCTTCGAGTGCTCGACGGTGGCGACGACGCGCGGTGGGTTGAGGCCCGCAGCGAACACGACCGGCGCGAGGGTCTGGAAGCGAATCGGCTCGGTGACCTCCTTCGTGCGCACGACGGTGCCCGCGGGGATGGTCACGCTCGCAGCCGGAGCTGCGGCGAGCTCGAAGGTCACGGATGCGGTGGCGGCGCGCGCGCCCTTGAGGCGGTAGCCGAGCATTTTCGCGAGCGCGATGACGCTCTTGCGCTGCGTCGCCGTGACGAGCCGCGATTCACGCGCGAGGTTGTCTTGGTAGAACGTGAGCACATCGC
>JAIXWM010000096.1 GCA_027491255.1 Rubrivivax sp.
CGTTGCCCACCGCGCCGACCTTCGCCCACAAGCTCCACAGCCTCCCACCACCATTTGGATGAACTTGGAAGTCAAAGACCAAGTTCTATCGGGGCGACAACTATTCTGACGCGGGGGGGCGCGCGCCAGCAGCGACGCCAGGTTGTCGGCCAGGATCTTGGCCGCCACGTCGATCAGCAGCGCGTGCTTGCTGAGACCGGAGACGGACTCCAGGTGCAGGCGATGCTTCAAGCTCTTGAACGCTTCCTCGATGCGCCAGCGCTGGTGGTACAGCGCGCCGAAGCATTGCGCCGGGGCCTGCGTGGCGGTGAGGTTGGTCATCAGCACTCACGTCTGTCCATTTGGGGCGATCTGCCGCACCACGCGCACGGTGGGGCCCAGGTGCGAGCATTGCCAGGCGGCAGCGTCCTGCGGCTCGAGCGCGGTCAGGGTGATGTGTGCGTCGAGCTCGCTGCCCTGGATGAAGCGGCGCAGGCTGACCCAGCCGCCACGGCTGCTGTCGCAGCGCATGACGAAGCGGATGCCGCGCTCATTGAGCATGTTGACCAGCCAGGCCGCCGGGTAGCCGCGGTCCAGCAGCAGCACGTCGCTGGGGCCGAGCTCCAGGGCGTTGGCGAGCATCGCGCGCTCGGACTCGGTGGCGGCGCAGACCGCGGCATGCAGCGTCATCTCGGCGCCCGGCAGGTACAGAGCAAACAGACGCTGCTCGGCAGCGGCCAGGCCCTGCGTGCGCGGGCAGCGGCGGATGGCTGGCATCAGCACCGAAGCGTCGGCAGCCACCAGCCGGAAGCCCTGCCAGCGGGGCAGAAGACCAGCGGTTTCGGCGCGGGCGAGCAGATCATCTTTGAGGCTGTTCAACGCTGGCACATGCAAGTGGGAGCGCGCCTTGGCAAAGGCCCGATCGCTTACGCTGCGCGTAGGTGTGGAGACGCCGCCGAGCGAAGCGAGGACCTTGTCCAACAGCGACTGCTGCGAGGTGCCGCGCATGCGAAGCAGGGTCGCCACCAGCGTGGGCAACGGCAGCGATCGCCGACGTGTGAAGGCTTTTGGGTGGCTGGGATGGCGCGCGCGCTGCGCAAAGGTGTCCGAACGGAGGGTTTCGGACCAGTCCCGCAGAAGGGACTGTATGAATTCACAGATTTGAGTTCATATGATGGCTTTTAAGCATCAGGGTTTCTGGCAGCCCATGGACACGCTGCGTGACAAGACCCAGCTCGAGGAACTCTGGCATTCGGGTAAAGCCCCATGGAAGATCTGGGACTGAACCGATCGTTAGCCCAGCCCACGCCCAGCTTCTGGGCGGGCAAACGGGTGTTGGTCACCGGCCATTCAGGTTTCAAGGGTGGCTGGCTGACGCTGTGGCTGGCAGAGATGGGTGCCCGGGTCACCGGTATCAGCCTGCCGCCCCAAACATCGCCCAATCTATATACCCTGGCTGACGTTGCCGCTGCTTGTCAGACCCACTTCGTCGACATCCGTGACGGTTCTGCACTGACCAAAGTCTTTCGAAATGCAGTGCCCGAGGTCGTCTTTCACCTAGCGGCTCAGCCCCTGGTGCGCGCCGCCTATCAGGCCCCAGTGGACACTTTCTCCACCAACGTGATGGGCACGGTTCACGTGCTGCAGGCCATCCGCGCGGCAGGTCGCGTGCGCGCTGCCGTGATGGTGACAACCGACAAGGTGTACCGCAACCGGGAATGGGCTTGGCCTTACCGCGAAGATGATGCGCTTGGCGGGCATGACCCCTACAGCGCCAGCAAGGCGGCCAGCGAGATTGCGATCGAGTGCTGGCGGCAGTCGTTCCTGGCCGAAGCGGGAACGACCGTGGCCAGCGCCCGCGCTGGCAACGTCATCGGTGGTGGCGACTGGTCTGCGGACCGCCTTTTGCCCGATGCCGTGCGTGCCTGGCAGGCCGGTACCACGCTGGAAGTACGGCGACCGAAAGCTGTGCGCCCATGGCAGCACGTGCTGGAGCCACTTGCCGGCTACCTGGTACTGGCCGAACGGCTGTGGACTGACTCCGCGGCCGCGAAGCCCTACAACTTTGGCCCGGCCAGCGGCGAGGCTGCCACCGTGCAGAACGTTATCGAACTGGCGCGACAGGCCTACGGCAGCGGCCGAGTGACCTACGCCACTACCCACGAAGGCCCGCACGAGGCCGGCTTGCTGGCCCTGGAAACCGCGCGCGCCCGAAGTGCCCTGGGGGTTGCTCCCCGTTGGATGCTGGCCGAGGCGGTGTCACGCACCATGCATTGGTACAGAGGGCAGGCTGACGGCGCACCCGCGCTCGAGCTGTGCCGGCAAGACTTGGCCGCCTTCTTGGGCCGCCCCTGACACCCGGTCGCCTGCAAAGCGCCTCAGTCCCTATGACGCGCACCGCACACTTGACCCTTCACCCCACCCGCCTGGCCGGCCTTACGGTGGTACAACGCCATCCTCTTGGCGACGCACGGGGCTACTTGGAGCGCATGTTCTGCGTTGAGGAAGCGGCCAGCCTTATGGCTGGACGGCAGATCATGCAAGTCAACCACACCATCACGGCCCGGCGAGGCACCGTGCGAGGAATGCACTACCAGCAAGCGCCTCACGCTGAAATGAAGTGGGTGAGTTGCCTCCGCGGCGAAGTCTTCGATGTGGCCGTGGATATCAGGCCCGATTCACCGACCCGACTGCAATGGCACGCGGAGCGCCTGAGCGCTGACAATCACAGGACGTTGCTGGTCCCCGAAGGCTTTGCCCACGGTTTCCAAACCCTGACCGATGACTGCGAGATGCTTTATCTGCACAGCTCCCTGTACGCGCCACAGGCCGAGGCGGGGCTTGATGCCCTGGACCCTGCCTTGTCCATTGTTTGGCCGCTACCCATCACCGAGCGCTCGCATCGCGACCAACAACATCCGAGAATTTCAACGAGCTTCACGGGAGTTGACGAGTGAATTGCCGCCACTGCGCCAGTTCGATTCATCATGTCTTTCTGGATCTGGGCTTTGCCCCGCCTTCCAACGCCTACCTGCGAACCGAAGACCTTTCCAAGCCTGAGTTGACGTTCCCCCTCAAGGTGCTGGTATGCCCACACTGCTGGCTGGTGCAGACCCAAGACTTCGTGGCCGCCGGGCAATTGTTCCGTGACGATTACGCCTATTTCTCTTCGACCTCCACCGGTTGGCTGCAGCATGCCGCGCGCTACTGCGACCAGATCACCCAGCAGTTGAGCCTGACTGCATCCAGCCACGTCATCGAAGTGGCCAGCAACGACGGCTACCTGCTACGCAACTTCGTCAAGGCTGGCATCCCCTGCCTTGGCATTGAACCCACGGCCAGCACCGCCGAAGCGGCTGAGGCCCTGGGTATTCCCGTCCTGCGGGAGTTTTTCGGTCAGGCTCTGGGCGAACGCCTAGCCGCGCAGGGGCGCCGTGCCGACCTCATCGTCGGCAACAATGTCTATGCCCATGTGCCCGACGTCAACGACTTCACGCGCGGACTGGCCGCAGCGCTGAAGCCCGACGGTGTGGTGACGCTGGAGTTTCCCCACCTGATGCGGTTGATTGAACATACGCAGTTCGACACCGTTTACCACGAGCACTTCTCATATCTCTCGCTGGGCACGGTGAGCCGCATTTTCGATTCTGCCGGCCTGAGGGTGTGGGACGTGGAGGAACTGCCCACCCACGGCGGCAGCCTTCGCGTGTACGGCTGCCTGGCGGGCGCTGGGCGAGTGGTCACCGAGCGCATGGCCGCCCTCCTGGCCAGTGAAGACGCAGCGGGACTACGCAGCCTGGCCACTTACACAGGCTTTCAGGCGAAGGCCGACAAGGTCAAGAATAACCTACTGGCCTGGCTGATCGAGCAAAAGCGTGCTGGCCGCCGCGTGGCCGGCTACGGTGCGGCGGCGAAGGGAAATACCCTGCTCAACTACGCCGGGGTGAAACCCGACCTGCTGCCCTTTGTGTGCGACGCAGCTCCTGCCAAGCAGGGGAAGTATCTGCCGGGCAGTCATATTCCCGTCCGCCCGCCCGAGGCCTTGCGCACGGATGCACCTGGCGCTGTCTTGATCATTCCATGGAATATCGCGGCAGAAGTTCAAACCGAACTGGCTGATCTTCAGGCGTGTGGGGCGCAATTTGTGACTGCCGTGCCTTCGCTTAAGATTCTGTCGTCTTGAGGTGCCCATGAAATCTCGCATCCTCTACACGAAGCCCTCCATCACGGAGCTGGAGGTTCGCTACGCAACCGACGCCGCGGCCAACGGTTGGGGCGAACGCTGCTACGAGTACATCGATCGCTTCGAGCGCGCGTTTTGCGAGCACCTCGGTGCCAAACATGCTATTGCCACCTCCAGCTGCACGGGTGCGCTGCACATGGGGTTGGCAGCCCTGGGGGTTGGTCCGAGTGATGAAGTCATCATGGCGGATACCAACTGGATCGCCTCGGCCGCGCCCATCGTACAACTGGGCGCCAAGCCGGTGTTTGTCGACATCCTGCCGGACAGCTGGTGCATCTCTCCGGCGGCGGCCGAGGCCGCCATCACGCTGCGTACCAAGGCCATTTTGGCGGTACACCTCTACGGCAACCTGTGCGACATGGACGCACTGCTGGCCATCGGCCAGCGCCACGGCATTCCGGTGATCGAGGACGCGGCCGAGGCCATCGGCTCGCAATACCAGGGCCGTCGTGCCGGCAGCATGGGAGCGTTCGGCTGCTTTTCTTTTCATGGCACCAAGACCCTGACTACCGGAGAGGGCGGCATGTTCGTCACGAAGGACGCCGCGCTGTACGAGCGCGTGCTGACGCTGTCCAACCATGGCCGCGCACGCGGGCAGACCAAGCAGTTCTGGCCCAACGTGGTGGGCTACAAGTACAAGATGTCCAACCTGCAGGCGGCCATCGGCTGTGGTCAGGTGGAGCGGATCGAGGCCCTGATCGCGCGCAAGCGCGAGATCATGCAGGCCTACCGGCAGCAGTTGGCGGGCCTGCCCGGAGTCCAGCTGAACCCGGAGCCGCCCGGCACCGTGATCGGCGCCTGGATGCCGACGGTGGTGTTCGACGGGGCCAGCGGCGTCAAGCGCGAAGCGCTGCGGCAGGCGTTTGCGGATGAAAACGTGGATGCGCGGGTGTTCTTCCACCCGCTCTCCAGCCTGCCGATGTTTGAGGACTGCCCGGTCAACCGCCATGCCTGGGCTATCCCCGGCCGGGCCATCAACCTGCCGAGCTACCACGATATGACCGTCGAGGAGATCGCGCGCGTGGCCGCGGTGGTGCAGCGGCTGGCCAAGGCCTGAGGCATTCGCCAGCTGGCCGGTAAGCTTTGGCTGGCTGGCGTATTCAGCGCACGCGCTTGAGGAAACCGTCCGGCGCCACGGTGATCAGGATCTTGGCCTCGATGGCCTTGTCGACCTCGAACTGGTCGTTGGCTTTCAGGAACTCGCGCACCGCAGTCTTGGGATTGTTGCCCTTGCCCCAGGGGCGGTCATGCACCAAGTCGTCAGGCATGTCTTCCACGAGGGTGTCGAACACCACCAGGTAGTTGCTCGGGCTGACGAAGGGAGCGTACTGCTGCAGTTCCAGCAAAACGTGCTCATGCGTGTGGTTGGAATCGAGGATCACCATCACGCTTTTCTTGCCCTGTACGTGCTTGGCTACCTCGGCGACGGTGTCGGCCGCGATGGAGGAGCCCTGGATCATCTGGATACGCTTGCGCATCGGGTGGGCGTCGATCTCGGCGCGGTTGTGCTCGCGGATGTTAATGTCGACACCGAGCACATAGCCGTCGAGCTGCATCATCTCCATCAGTGAGGCGTAGTAGATCAGCGAGCCGCCATGGGCGATGCCTGTCTCGATGATCAGGTCCGGTTTGCTGGCCCAGATGATCTCCTGCATCGCCACCATGTCCTGCGGAAACTGGATGATGGGGCGGCCCATCCACGAGAAGTTGTACGCGTAGTTGTGGCGGGCGATCTCGCGCACCCAAATGCGCGAGAGCGCCTGCACGTCGTGGTCGTCCATCAGGCCGCGGATGTTGGCGCGAACCTCGTCCTTGAATTTTTCGATCTCATTCATTTTGCAAAAAGTCCTTCCAGTTCTGCGTTCCTGACACTATGACGTCAATGCCTTGCGGTCCGGTGTTGGCCACCAGATCGAGCAGGGAGACATAGGGGGTGAACTCGCCGTGCAGCTGCGGGTAGGGCAGCTTGCGGTAGTCCATGTACTCGACCCGGATGCCGGCGTCCTCGAACAGTTGGTGGTCCAGGTAGTGGCGTGCGCCCAGGCCGGTGATGTAGCGGGTGCCTCCCAGTGCCTTGACGATATCGCAGACCCGCTGGCTGCTTGCGCCGGCTATGCCCAGTTCATCCACCTTGACGAAACGCCGGCCGGTCTCCAGCCCGTAGTAGCGGCAGCAGGCCATCATCGAGGCCCGACTGAGCTCACCAATGGTGGTGTACGGCCGCTGGTAGACCGACTCCACCAGGGTCAGCATGTCCTTGCGGTGGGGCGCGCCGGCGTAGGCCTGCTTCAGTTGGTCCAGGTGCTGGCGGCGCCAGTCGGTGCGCGTGTCGAGCTGCACCTCGTCGATGCTCTGCCCGAGTGACAGTTGCTGCAGGGGTACCGTGAGCCATTTGCTGCTCTGGGCCGTCTTGATCTGCACCCGGTTGGTGAAGCTTCCCTTGGAGAATTGCACGTCGCCGTAATGGACGTAGACATCCGCCAGCCGGATCTGCTCGAACATCCCCACCCAGGGGAAGAACATCGGCTGGGAGATGACCACCTTCATGGCGCGAGCAGCTTTTCCATGATGACGACGTCGACGTAGCCAGTGGCGGTGCGGAAGTGCTGTTGCCAGCGGCCGACCTCGCGGTAGCCATGGCGCAGGTACAGACGGATCGCACCTTCGTTGCTTGCCAGCACTTCGAGCACGATCTTCCGTAGGCCAAAAACCTCTCCCACGTAGTTAGCCAGCAGCGCTAGCGCTTCGCCGCCGCAGCCGCGGCCTTGCGCCTGCGGGCCGATGCAGATACCGAGCCGGCCGCTGCCGTGAAAGAGGTCCATGTCCAGCAACTGCAAATAGCCCAGCGCTTGGTTGCTGGTGCGGTCGGCGATGACGAGGAATACGGCATCGGCCGTCTGGCTGCGGGTGGTGAGCCACACGCGCACCTGCTCCAGCGAGCTGCCCTTGGGCTGCGCCATCAACTGGCGTTGCAGCGGCACGTCGTTGCGCAGCGCCTGCAGCGCCGGTAGATCCTCGTTGGCCCAGGCACGCAGCACCACCTTGTTGCCAGTCAGCATGTCAGGCCCTCATAGATAGAAGCAGTTCAGCGAGCGCCTGGCGAAGGCAGGAATCTCGCCGACGATCTGGCGTGCATGGGCTGGGTTCAGGCCGACCAGCAGCGCACTGATGTCTGATGGCAGGTCGGCTGGTGCGATTACCGGTGCGCCATGCAACTGGCGCCCCTGTAGGAAGGCGTTTTGGTCGATGACGCAGCGGATACGTTGCGGCTGGCGTAGCCAGGAGGCAATGAAGGCACCGTAGAAGCCAGCGCCATAGAGGGCCACCGGTGCATCGGCCGCGAGGGTCTGCTCGAAGGCCTGCACGCGTGCGCCGGCCTGTTGCCAGAAGTCGGCGATTCGCCGCGCGCGGTCGACGATAGCTTGCACCTCGTCCTGCACGGTAGGCTGCGCACTGGCAGGTTGCGCCAGCTTGCGGGCCACGAAGACCAGGGCGCCCCGGTGCACGCTGTCGCTGACTTCCTGTACTTCAAACCCGTTGGCGCGCAGCAGCCACGCCAAGGAAGGCGGGGTGAAATGATTGACGTGGTCGACCACGATCAGGTCGGCCGTGTTGGAAAGCACATTGGGCACAATGCCGTAGAAAGTGCCGCCGGTCTTTAGCAGGGCAGCAATTTTGCGCAGTGCTTCCTGTGGCTGCGCCATGTGCTCGAGCGAGAAGAACGAGGTCACGATGTCGAAGCTGCCTTTCCAGTCAGCCGGCAACTCGAAGGTGGCACCGCGTTCCCAGGTGATGAACTTGTCCCAGAACGGCCGGTAACGGTCGCTAACGTCGAACAGGTGGACTTCCAGCTCGGGAATCTGACCGACAAGCGTGCGCATGGTGGCGCTCTTGGCACAGCCGTAGTCCAGGATCCGTGTGCCGGTGGTCAGCGCGAGCTTGTCGCGAAGCACCTTGACCTGGTGCTCGGTGCGATAGACCTTACGGCAGGCTACGACCTCGTAGATCTGATCCTCTTCCTCGCTGTCGATCAGGATGTCGTAGCTGTCGTCGTAGTAGGCGTCGATATCCGCCATGGCAGCGCTTTGCACATGGGCGCAACAGCCGCAGACATAGACCTCGGTACGGCCGTCATGCACGTTGCAAAGCGAGGTCAGGGACAAGGCGTCGCCAGAGTCGTAGATCTTGTCACCCAACGGTGTGCCGCAAAGGTTGCAGTTCATAATGACAAGGTCAGTTTACGCAGAGTTCCGGGTGAATGGTGCGGAAATCGACACCTGCGGCATAGGAGCCGCGCCAACCATGGGACTGACCAGTCGGTTCCAAGAAGTTGAAATATCGTAGCTGCATGGTCCAGCGCGAACGCTGACTGCGGTTGTGGCCGGAAGCGTGCAGTACAAGGAAGTCGATCACCACCAGGTCGCCAGGCGAGGTTAGCGGTGCAACCTGCGGGTACTTGCTCAGCAACTCGGCTTCACCCTTTAGCGTCAGGGAGTAGGCGCCAGTTTTCTCCGAGTTGTGCGGATCGCGCGTGTAAACCGGCACTGCCCCTTCAACCTGGGAGCCAGGGCAGAACTCTACAGGGCCCATGTCCTTGGTTACCGCCACTAGTGGACTCCAGTAGACCAGGCCATCAAGGCTGCGCAACTGGGCTGGATACTCCTGGTGCCAATTCGCACGAAATCGGTCCTCATTTGGGTTGTCGATTCTGATGCCGTAACCGCCACCTGCAACGGCCGGTATGGAGCCTGGGCGCAGCTCCGTAAACAGACGGTCGTGGAGCGGGTGCGCCACCAGCCGCACAAATGCCGGTATTTGTTTGACGGCGTCGTACAGCTCAGCGCCGTAGGCGCGATTGGCGGCGATCAGTTGTTGGTAACCCACATCGAAGGTACTAGGCGCAAATGCCGGACGACTTACCGGCACCTTATATTTCGCGATCAGAACGCCAATCAGGCTATAGATAGCGCGTTGTATGGGCTCGATATCACGACTGAAATCGTAGAAACTTCGCAGGACAAGTACACCATTACGCTGAAACTCCTCAATCTGAGCTGAGTTAAGTAATTTTTCTGCAGGTAATTTGTCGTCCATATGAATTTTCTTGATTAGAAAGCTGCCTCAGCATGCCCCCGCCTGACCACTTTTTTCGGCGCCGGCTTGCTCCGCACTACATCGGCGATGAGGGTCGCCACCAAGCCGCGCAGGTCGAAGCGGCGGTTGAATCGGTAGGCGAAGGCAGCCAGGTAGGTCTGGCCATACTTGCGGTACTTCAGCGCGTGAAACGTGCCGGACAGCGTGGTCTTGAGGTTGCCCAGCACGGTGTTGATCCACTTGAACTCGGGCAGGTCCTTCGGCTTGAGGGCGCCCACCACCCGGGGCAGGTGGATGCAGCCGGCGTCGGTGACGGCGGCGAATCAGCTCAGGCCATCGCAGAGGACGACGCAGCCGGGCGTCAGGCGGGTCTTGGCCCACTTGCCGATGGCCAGGGAAGTGAAGCCGCTGACCACATCGAGCTTCAAGTGCGTCGGCCCACCGCTTTCATCCAGCGACAACGCCGCCACGAACGGCACCTTGTTCTCAGAGCCGCGGCCCGCCTTGCCGCCCGAGCGCTCTCCACCGAGGTAGGCGTCGTCCAGTTGCACTGCGCCGTCCAGCGGGTGAGCGGCCTCCCGGTCGGCCATCGCGCGGTTGATCTTCTGGTGCAGCAGCCACGCGGTGGGGTAGCTCACGCCCAGATCGCGCTTGAGCGCCAGCGCCGACATCCCCGTCTTGGCCTGGCTGATGAGATGGATGGCCAGAAACCAGGTGGTCAGCGGCAGCTTGGAATGCTCCATCATCGTGCCGGCCGTCACCGAAGCCTGGTGCCGGCAGCC
>JAIXWM010000141.1 GCA_027491255.1 Rubrivivax sp.
CGGGGCTGCCAGCGCGGCGCTGCGCGAGACGGCGGGCAGCGTCGGCACGGCCGCCGCCCAGGTGGGGGCGGCAGCCGCGCAGGCCGAAGCGCTGGCGCGCGCCGGCCAGCCGGTGGCCGAGGAACTGCGTCTGGGCGCGCGCCGCGCCGCCGACGCCGCACAGGCCGCCGCCAGCGCGGCGGGCTCGGCGCTGAACACCGCTGCGGGCAGCATCGCCACCGCCTCAGGCCAGGTCGGCCAGGCGGCCGGACAGTGGGGCAGTGCCGCCACCCAGGCCGAGGCCCTGGCGCGCGCCGGCCAGCCGCTGGTGGCCGACCTGCGCCGCAGCGCCGACGAGATCGGCCGCGCCGCCGCCGCCATCGGCGCTGCCGCGGCCGAGGACTCGACGCTGCGCCGCAACGCCGACGCCGCGCTGGTGGAGATGGCCAGTGCCGCGCGCGCGCTGCGCGCGCTGGCCGAGCTGCTGGAGCGCTACCCGCAGGCAATCCTGCGCGGGCGGCCGGTCAATCCCTGAAGCGCGCGCCGTCCGGGCTGGCGGCCCCCCCTGCCAGGCTCGGGATCACAGCCCCGGCCGCGGCATCGCCACTGCCGGCGGACGCCAGCCCGGCAGCGCGGCGATGCGCGCCACCCAGCGCTCGATCGCCGGGAACTCCGCGGCCCGGTCCAGGCCGGTGGCCTCGTCGTAGTACTGGTAGCCGGCCATCGAGAGGTCGGCGATGGTCGGCTCATCGCCGGTGATGAAGGGGCTGTCGCGCAGGCGCGCCTCGGCCACGCCCCAGGCCGTGCGTACCCGGCCGCGCAGGAACTCCGTCACCGGGGTCTCGCCGGTCTTCTGGATGCCGTACTGGAAGCGAAGCATCGAGTAGAAGCTCGTGAACTTGTGGTTGTCGAACAGGATCCAGCGCCAGATCTCGCGCTGGTGCGCCGCATCGCGCGCGCCGAAGCGCCCGGTCTGCGCGGCCAGGTAGTCCAGGATCACGCCGGACTGGCTGAGGCGCTCGGCGCCGTGCTCCAGCACCGGCGCCTCCCCCATCGGGTTGACCTCGGCGCGCCACTGCGGCGTGCGCGTCAGCCCGGTGCCGAAGGGCACGAACACGGGCTCCCAGTCGGCGCCGCACAGGTCGAGCATCATCGCCACCTTGAAGGCGTTGCCGCTCTCGCGGAAGCAGTGCAGTCGGTACTCGGCCATCGGTTCAACCCCCCAGGTTGGCTTGCAGGTGCTTGCGGATGATGGGCGCGAGCAGGCCGCCGCCGGCATTCATGGCGAGGTTGCCGCCGTCCATCGGAATGCAGGCGCCGGTGATCCAGTCGGCGGCGTCGGACGCGAGCAGCACGCTCAGGCCGCGGATGTCCTCGGGCCGGCCGAAGCGCCCGCGCGGGATGCCGCGCAGGAAGGTGTCGGCCAGGTAGGGATCGGCCTGCATGCGCGGGCCCAGGCCGTTGTCGCCCACCACCTGCGCCGGCAGGATGCAGTTCACGCGCACGCCGCGCCCCGCCCACTCGGTGCTCAGCTCCTTGGTCATGTGGATGACGGCCGCCATGGCCATGCCGTAGACCGTCTGGTCGCGGCCGAGGGAGCGGTCGCCCGCGATCGAGCCGATGCTGACGATGCTGCCGCGGCCCTGCGCGAGCATGCGGCGGCCGGCCTGCTGGCAGGTGTAGAGCCGGCTGATGACCAGGTTGTGGAAGGTGTAGTGGATGTCCTCGAGCGACATCGACTCCGCCGGCGCCATGCGCGCGTTGCCGGCCACATTGCCCAGGAAGTCGATGCGGCCGAACTCGCGGTCCACGCGCTCGAAGACGGCATCGATGTGGGCCAAGGCCGTCACGTCGCCCGCGATCGCCAGCGCCCGGCGGCCGAATGCGCGCACCGCGGCGGCCGTGGCCTCGTTGCCGTCGGCGTTGAGGTCCAGCAGCGCCAGGTCGGCGCCGGCCTCGGCCAGCGCCAGCGCCATCGCCCGTCCCAGGCCCTGGGCGGTGCCGGTGACGACGGCCACCCGGCCGCTCAGGTCGAACATCGGCAGTACCGCCGGCGGGCGGGCGGCAGGGCTCGGGTCGGTCATGTCGGGTCCACCTTGACGCGGAAGGAGTAGCTGCGCAGCGCGGCAGGCGCGCGTGCCAGGGTCACCTCGAAGGGCTGGCCACGCTCGTCCCGGTAGACGATGCGCGAGCACAGCACGGCCGAGCGCGGCTCGCAGCCGAGCTGGGCCACGTCCTCGTCGTCGGCGCTGTCGACCCAGACCGTCATGCGCACGTCGGCCACCCGCACCCCCAGGCGCGACTGCACGACGCGGAAGACGACCGAATCGTCGAAGTCCTCCAGGCGCAGGCGCTCGCCGATGGAGGGCAGGAAGTGGAAGGCCATGCGCGCCAGGCGCTGGCCGTCGCGCCGCAGCAGGCCGCGCAGGCAGGGCACCGGCTGCTCGGGCGGCACCCCCAGGACGCCCGCGGCGGCCGGCGCGGGCTCGGGGCGCCAGCTGAACATCTGGATCTGCGCGTCCACCGAGCCCTGGATCAGCTCGCTCACGTAATCCGCCCGTAGGTCGCCCGCAGGCCGCGACTCGCGCGCCAGCACGACCGCCGGGCGCGCGCGCTGGGTGCGCACATAGCCCTCGAACTGCAGCAACTGCAGCGCATGGCGCACGGTGATGCGGCTGACGCCGAAGCGCGCGCCGATCTCGCCCTCGCTGGGCAGGGCGTCGCCCACGGCCCAGCGGCCCTGGTCGATGGCCTGGCGCAGCACCTCGGTGAG
>JAIXWM010000161.1 GCA_027491255.1 Rubrivivax sp.
CGAGAAGATCGTGACACTGAACCCTGAGCGCAAGGACGTGGCCGCGGAGCAAGCGGCGGCGGCGGTGAAAGGCGCACTCGCGGCATGAATCGTGCGACAACTACCTTGACACGCACCGCCTTGCCGCGGGCGTCGATCAGGCCCGCAGTCTTCAGGTGCTCCCACAGCTGCTTGGACAAGTCCACGCCCATGGGCTTGGGCTGTCCGTCGGTGCCGACGATGGATAGCGGCGCGAACTGGTGGCTCTCGACGATGCCGAAGCGGATGCCGGTGTCCTGCTCGATCTCGCGCTGCAAGTTCTCTGCGAAGGACTCGTAGCTCTCGTTGGCCACCACCGTCAGCGTGTTCACCGCGAAGCCGCGCAGCCGCTCGCCCTTCTGGTTCACGGCCAGCCGCAGCCCGCGGCCGATGGTCTGCCGGCGCTCGCGCTCGGTGTTCATCTCGCGCAGGTTGCAGATCTGGAAGACGTTGGGGCTGTCCCAGCCCTCGCGCAGCGCCGAGTGCGAGAAGATGAACTTCAGCGGCGTCTCGAAGCTGAGCAGCCGCTCCTTGTCCTTCATGATCAGGTTGTAGGCCCGCTCCGCGTTGTCGCGGTTGCCTTGATTGTTCTCGGCTGTGTCGGTCCACGTGCCCTTTTTGTCCACCGAAAAGTAGCCGTCGTGCACCTCGCTCGGCGCCACCGTCAGGTCCACCTCGTTGAACAGGCTCTGGTAATCGGGGTTTCGCGCCAGGCGGGCGAACTCCTGTTCGAACATCAGCGCGTACTTGCCCTTCACCGGCTCGCCGGCCTCGTTGTACTGACGGTAGTGCTCCACCTTGTCGATGAAGAACAGGCTCAACACCTTGATGCCCTGCGGCCCGAGGCGCAGCTCCTTCTTCAGGTGCTCCTCGATTGTTCGCTTGATCATCTGGCGCTTGATGGCGTCGCCGTCGATGTCGCCGATGGCGGCATCGACCTGCAGCCACTGCTCGCCACCAGGCATGCGAATTTCGACACGCTGCGCACCGCGTTTGGCCTGGATCTCGCCGACCAGGAAGTTGGCATACAGCTGCCGGCCGGTGTGCTGCTCCAGGTCGTCGCTGTCCTGCACCCACACGTCCTTGCGAACCACCTTGCCGCCTTGCTGCACGTCCAGCTCCAGCCTGGCCAGCACGCTGTTGCCCCGGCTGCGCACCTCCTGCAGCCGCACGTACGCCTTGTTTTGGCCACCATCTACCTCGGCGGAAGCCACCTCGATCTGCTTGACCAACTGCCGCTCATAGGCGTCGATCGCGTCAAGACGGTAGACCATGTGGTGCTTGTCCACGTGCGTGGCCGAGTAGCGCAGCGTGCACAGTGGGTTCATAGCGTCCAGCGCCTCCTTGCCACGCCCCTCCAAGCCACCGTCCACGCTCTGCGGCTCGTCGACGATCAGCACCGGCTGCGTGGCGCGAATCAGATCAATGGGCTTCTCGCCACCGGTCTTCTCGCTGTCCTTGTAGAGGTTGTTGACGTCCTTCTTGTTGATGGCGCCCACCGTCACCACCATCACCTGCAGGTGCTGGCTGGTGGCGAAGTTGCGCACCTGGTTCAGCTTGGCGGAGTCGTACAGAAAGTACTCGAACGGCTGCCCGCTGTAGAGCGACCGGAAGTGCGGCGCCATGATCTGCAGGCTCTTGTAGACGCCTTCTTTGATCGCCACCGAAGGCACCACGATCACGAACTTGGTGAAGCCATAGCGCTTGTTCAGCTCGAACAACGTGCGCAGGTAGACGTAGGTCTTGCCGGTGCCGGTCTCCATCTCCACGGTGAAGTCGCGCGAGGCCAGGCTCTCGCTGGGCTTCAAGCCATGGCGCTGCTGAACCTTGTTCAAGTTGGCCAGCAGGTCCTGGCCGTCTAGCTGAAGGCGGTTGCCAATGCCCAGGTCGGACTCGGCCAAGCCCAGGCCCAATTGCACGCCGTCGCCCGCCGTGCCAGGAAGGGCGCCTTGCGTCCCTTCTCCCAGGTAGACCGAGCGCGGTGCCGTCACCGTGAACTCGGTGCGGCAGACCTCTTGGCCGGAAAACAGGTCGCACACCGCGTCGATGGCGGCGAGCTGGTAGTCAAGGTTGTGTTCAAACTGGAGCTTCATCACGTATCCGTCCGTGCGCTTCAGCGCCCGCCCAACTGTTCAAGACGTGACACCCAGGCATCGAAGCCAGGGCACTCGGCCCTCATCCGCTCCATACCGATCGCTTCCGCAATGAGCGGCCCGTGAGCCACCTTGCCGTACTGCCCGCCCGAGAACACCGACATGATGCGTTTCGAAGGAGCAGTCTGAGGGCTGTCGTTGATGTCTTCCGGCGTCGCGTACTGAGCGCGGATCGCCAGAAGCTTGGCTCGCGTCTCGGCGCTCCAGCCGTTCTGCACCCACTCGAAGGCCTCGATGTCGCTGAACAGCAGCGTCTCGAACTCATACCGCTGAACATGCGGCACCACGCGATCTGCCCGGAGGTCCGGGATCTGTCGTGTGGTGGCGTCAAGGATCGCGGCTTCCAACGCCTGCTTGTCCCGACCCGCTGCATGACCAAACCCGTACAGGTCCAGCAGCGTCGTGATGCAGTCAAAGTGGTGGTATTCGAAGCGAATGTGTTGCGCCACCCGTTCCACGGATACCGCACCGCCCCCTTGTTTGCCAGGTCGGGTCTTGAGCAAGGACGGGTGCACGGCCAGCCCATGGTCGCGAAGATGCGGCTCCAAGCACGTGCGGACGAACTCGGCTTCCGTTTGGCCTTCGCAGATCACCAACAAACGCGTCACGTGTCACCCCCGACAGGCTCCTTCAGCCACAGGTCGGACACGAGGTACTCCTCGTCGAGCCACTGCTGATATCGCTCGCGTGGAAGCGTGCGCAACTGCGTCGCACCCTCATGGTTGCTGGCCACGATGACGTCCTCCAGCGCGAAGCAATCCACCATGTAGGGCGACTGCGTCGCGATGAAGACCTGCCGCTCATGCGCCAACGTCTTGACCATCTCAGCCACCAGCGTGATGGCGTGCGGATGCAAACCCAGTTCGGGCTCGTCGAAGAACATCACGTCCGGCAGCATCTCGGGCGGCAGGTTCAGCAGCGTGAGCAGGCAGAACAACCTCAGCGAGCCATCCGAGGTCAAGTGTGCGCCGAAGGTCTTGTCACTGAACCGCGAGCGCCAGCGCAGCGCCACCTTCCCGTACGAGGGCTGCAACTCGAAATCAGCGAACCCAGGCAGCACGCGGGCGATCTGCCGAATGATCAACTTGTAGCGCTTGATGTCCTTCTCTTGCAGCCGCAGCAGGATGGGCGCGAGGTTGGCGCCGTCAGACCGCATCCAGACGGCGTCCTCGACATCCCAGGCCTGCTTCACGTTGGCCTTGGCGGACGTGTCGTGGAACTGGTAGGTCGTGCAGCGCTTCAGCAGGCTCACCACCACCTGCGCGGTCTGGTTCTTGGCTGCACTTTCTACCAACGCCGCCTCTTTGCCACCCGAGGGAAGAACAGTCCACTTGGCCTCGCCGCCCTTCTTGCGGTCGGAGTATCGGTAGGCCTCGTCGACGAAGATGAGGGTGTCGCCGGCGCTGATGTGGGCCAGGCCAAAGCGGTAGTCGTTGAAGCCGCGGTGAGTTTCGACGCGGATCTCGCCATTCAAGCGCGGCGTGCGCTTGGCGCCCATGTAGAGCTGGTCGTCGCCGAAACCATTGCGGGCGATGAAGTCCTGCAGGTTCTGGCCACGCAGCATCCAGGCCAACATCTCGAAGAACCGGATCAGATTCGACTTGCCGGCACCGTTGGCGCCGATCAAGACGGTGAGCTGCGGCAGGCCCAGGTTTTCTACCTTGGCGATGCTGCGGAAGCCCTCGATGCTGACCCGCTGGATTCGGCCTTGCAGGCGGCCCTTGTTAGGGTCTTGAGCGTCATGTGCCATGCGGCCCCCTTCAGATGCTGCGCACGTCGTCTAGGCCATGCTGGCTGAGGATGGCGGCCAGGTTGGTCTTGGCCACGTCATCGGCGAAGGCACTGTCTTTGAAGACAAGCTTGGTGCTGACGGGCTTGGCGTTGTCGTCGCCGCCTTGCAGTGCCTGGGCCTGGGCTTTCTGCCACGCCGCGATGCCCAGAGCGAGGGGCTCTGCCACGTCGCGGCCGATGCCGTCCGAAAGGCAGGCCATCAAGGCGCCGGCGCCGATGCTGTGCACCGTCTTGCCGGCGATCTGGCGCGACTCCATGGGCACGGCGAGGTCAAGGCCGAGCTTCAGGAGCAACTCGTACAGCACGTCTTGCTCGCTGCGGCCCAGGTCTAGGTGCTCCGCGTGGTCGAGAAGAGTCCCCGTCAAGTCGTCTGGCCGGGGATTCCAAGCGCGAATGTTCGAGCTATCAAGCTTGAAAACACGGAAGCCAACGTCCCCGGTAAACAGCGTGTCCTTGTCGTGAATTGCTTTGCCGGCCCTTCGTAGTCGCTCCTTTGTCAGCTCTGACAGCCGTCGCGGGCGAGTGAGCCTGTCGCAGTATGCAGCTGCGGTTGATTGCTCCTTCGCTTCCGGATCCAGGGGCTCCGGGAGCTGGACAAGAATATAGCGCCGCGTTCCTCCGTCCAGCGAGTTCTGAGCTAGCACAGCATGACCCAAGGTGCCCGAGCCAGCAAAAAAGTCTAAAACAATACTGTCTTTATCACTTCCAAACTCAATAAAGCGGGAAAGAAGCTGGACTGGTTTCGGATAGGAGAAGACCACCTCATCATCAAACATATCGCGAATTTCGCTTGTGCCATGCTGGGTGTAGATTCCATCAATTATTGAGAAAGGCTTTGCCCCGCGCTTTTCACCGTCTTCTCCAATCAGATACTGCTTGTACGAGACGCTCCAGCCATCCGGACGCTTAGCGAAATGCAAGCCGTTCTCCGCTTGAACCTTCTCAGCGCGCTCTCTGCTCCACCACCATTGTCGTTTTGGCAGGACTTGCGTCCCATCAGGGGCCGTTATTGGATAGATAAGATTCTCTCTTCTATCCATGCTCTTGGTCGCTTCAAGCGGCTTGAGGCGAAACGGCCCTTTCTTTTCGAAGTGCTCATCTCGGCCTTCGTAGTACTTCTCCTCTGCCTCTGCATCAGGAGCAAGCCAAAGTGGATCAACACATTGAATATCACGAGCGTACATGAGGCAATACTCATGCTGAGTAACCGCATACCGCTCTTTTGCGCCGCCACCATAGCTCTTTTTCCAAACAAACTGTTCCACGAAGTTTTCTTCACCGAAAACCTCGTCGAGGCACTTTCGCAAGGAGGCCTGTTCAGCATCGTCGATCGAAACGAATATCACACCGTTCTCGGTGAGCAGATTCTTCGCCAACCGTAGTCGCGGATAAATCATGTTCAGCCAGTCCGTGTGAAACCGGCCCGACGCGTCGGTATTCGAACTGATCTTCTGCCCGCCCTCCACCTGTCCCGTCAACTCCAGGTAGTTTTTGATGCTGTCCTGAAAGTTGTCCGGGTACACGAAGTCCTTGCCGGTGTTGTAGGGCGGGTCGATGTAGATGAGCTTCACCTTGCCGGCATAGCTCTTCTGCAGCAGCTTCAGCACCTCCAGGTTGTCGCCTTCAATGAAGAGGTTCTGCGTGGTGTCCCAGTCCACGCTCTCTTCCGGGCAGGGGCGCAGCGTGCCCGTGCTGGGCGTCAGCGCCAGCTGGCGTGCGCGGCGCTTGCCATGCCAATTCAGGCCGTACTTCTCTTCCCGCTCGTCCACCGCTGTGCCCAGCAACTGCTTGAGCACCTCGAAGTCGACCCGGCCTTCGGTGAAGGCCTCAGGGAAAAGCGCCTTCAGCTGCGCGAGGTTGCCCTCCATGAGGTTGGCGCTCTGCGCCTCTGGGCTCGCCTTGTCGATCGGCTGGATGGTTGCTGGGGATTGGTGAGCTGTCATGGGCAGAGTCTGAAGTTGCGGTGGCTCATGTGGCGAGCCTGTCCTGAAGTTCTTGAAGTTGGCGTTGCAGCCGCTGGATCTGCAGGTTGAGTTCCACGCGCTGGCTCATCTGCCGCGCCTTGGCCGCCGTGTTTCGGGCGGAAACCAGCTGGTCGATCAGTCGGCTGCGTTCGGCCAGGGCCTGCCGTTGCGCAGCAACGCTGGCCGCCGGTGTGGCTGCTGCCGCCTCGGGCGCCTTGAAGTGGCCCGTGACTTGCGCCACGGCCAGCGCCGTGATGCGGTCTGCCACGGCCTGGTAGAGCGCCCGCAAGTCGGTCACTGCACTGTGCGGCATCTGTTCCAGTGCCAGGCTGGCCATGAACTGAGTTTCAGCCGAGGTCGGCTGCGCTGGGTCGAAGGCGTGCGTGTCTGCACTGTCGGCCAAAACCCACTTGCCGGCCTCGCCCAGCGAGGCCCGTTTGTGCGCAAGCGACAGCACTGTGCCCTCAGGGGCCTGCGCGACCAGCAGCACCGGGTACGGGATGGCCCGGTGAATGAGCTGCATCAAGCGCCGGGCTTGCGCCTCGCGGGTGGGTGGCCGCAGCTGCGCCGAGACCAGCGCGATCTCGATCACGTCGGTAGCGTCTGCACTGGCAGCGCCAACGTCTGAAGGTCCTGCGACTGCCGAGCCTGCACCGTCGGTTGGTGCAGTTTCGGATGTCGCCTTCATCGGAGCCACGTGGAAGGCTGGCACGCCCACGGTGCCTGGCTTCAGCGTGGCCTGCCACCACAGCTCATCGATGGTGTCGTTGATCAAGCGCTTGTCGGCGGCCGTCGGGGCGCCCTGCTCGACCAGCAACTTCTTCGGAATGCGCTGGTCCACCTGCGCCTGAGCCGGCAGGCGGAAAGCGTCGATGAGCACCTGGGCTGTCATCGTGCGGCGGTTACAGCAGGTCCGGCCGCTTGGCCTGCAGCCAGGCGCGGACGTGGGCCAGCAGCTCCTGGGCGCTGGCCAGGCACTCGGCGGCAGCGGCGTCGGGGATCAGGTCGCCGGAGTAGTCCGACAGGTTGCGCTGCTTGCGGAGCGCGTCCAGCACGATCACCTTGGCATGCGGCAGGCCCACGCTGAGCTGCAGCGTCTGGATGGCGGTCTGGTGATGGCCAGGCTTGCTGGTCAGGGTGCGGTAGCCGTTGGCGTTCAAGGCCACCATTGCCACTTGCATGATGGCCTTGTAGGCGGCGTCGAAGCGGTTCTCGGCGCTCAGGCCGGCCAGCTGTGCGTCGGCGATGTTGCGCAGCGCCGCAGCCAACAGCTTGGCCACGAGCCCCTTGTCAGCCGGCACGGCATCAAGGCTGATGCCGAGCAAGTTCTTCAAGGTCATGCGCGTTTCCGATCAAGAAGAGCTTGGGCTTGGACAGTACGTCGGCCAGAAAGGGCTCGGAGGGGGCCTTGGCACTGAACTCAGTTGTCGAGAACAACTTGGGGTTCACCTCGCGGCCGAGCACGGCTTGCGTGGGGTGCAGCAGCTCCACGGCCTGGCGGAAGCTGATGTCGCCGATCAGCATCACGTCGATGTCGCTGCCGGAGGTCTCGCGACCCTGGGCCACCGAGCCGAACACGAACGCCACCCGCAGCTGGGTGGCCACCGGCGCCAGTGCCTGCACCAGCACGTCGGCCAGGCCCGAGGTCTTGCGCAGAATGCTGGCCAGCTCGGTGAAGATGGGCCCGCTGGTGTCGGCGCTGTAGACCTGCTGGTTGCCGCGCTTCTCGCGCTTGAGCAGGCCCACCTCAGCCAGCTTGCCCAGCTCGCGGGTGATGGTGCCGGCCGGCAGGCCGGTACGGCGAGCGATCTCGCGCCCGTGCAGCGCTTCGTCCGGCCGAAGCAGCAGCAGCCCGAGGACGCGGCGGCGGTACTCGGGGAACAGCAGTGCGGGCAGGGATTGATGCATATTCGGCGCCGATTGTCGCTTTATTTGCATCGAAACTCAAGGCGTTTGAGCATCGTCATGGAGCCCGACTGTGCTGCCGAGAAGCTGGTGTGGTGTGCAGCTCTGTTCTGTGCTTGTCCATCAACGTACTGCATGCACTGTGCTCACTTGCGAGGCTGAGCGGCGGCTGTCGGGCCGCAACTCGATGTTCTCTTCGTGATACTTCATGAGCCGCTGGTGCTGGAGGCGCGCGGTCAATCACTTGTCGAGCCGTTACTGCGACGCCCACGGTTGCCATGGGCCCCTGACACATGCGGGCTTGCCGACCTGATGCTCGTCGCTGAGGACGCCTGCACCAGTTCGTTCAAGATGCCGCAGTGCGCCGCATCGCGAACGCCGGCGCACTGCTCGCGCAGCGCCTTCAATTGCTTCTCCAACTGGCGCAACTCGCGGATGCGCGTGGCGACGTGGCCGATGTGCTCATCGAGCAGCGCGTTGACCTCGCCGCACTCGGCTTGCGGCTCGTCCTTGAAACGCAGCAGCACCCGGATCTCGTCGAGCGTCATGTCCAGCGACCGGCAATGGCGCACGAAGGCCAGCCGCTCGACATGCTCGGGCCCGTAGATGCGGTAGTTGCCCTCGCTGCGCGGCGCCTGGGGCAGCAGCCCTTCGCGCTCGTAGTAGCGGATGGTCTCGACCTGGGTCTGCGCCGCCAGCGCCAGTTCACCGATCTTCATGTCCGAGTCCCTTCCTTAGCTTGCCGCCCTGGGCTGCAGGGCAATGATCGCCATGCCGACAAGGCAGATGCCTCCACCGACAAGGTCCCATCGCGTCGGGACCACACCGTCGACACGCCACAGCCAGATCAGGGCGACGACGACATACACACCGCCGTAGGCCGCGTAGGTGCGGCCTGCCCCACTGGGATGCAGCGTCAACAGCCAAGCGAACACCGCCAGCGATGCGGCCGCCGGCAGCAGCCACCAGACCGGCCGACCTTGGGTGAGCACGAGCCACGGCAGATAGCACCCGACGATCTCGGCAACAGCGGTGACGAAGAAAAGTCCTGTGACGCGAATGAAGTCGACCATGGATCGAGGGTCTCGGCTGCGTGAACGGGCGCACAACGCTCTGCAGCATAGCCGCTTGACTCTGGAGCCGCTACAGGGTTTCAAATGCCGGCATCGACACCCGAAAGCCACTCATGAGCGACTCCTGCGGCAGCCACGGCTGCGCCACCCCTGCGGCCAGCCAGAGCCCGCGCTACCGGCGCGTGCTGTGGGCGGCGCTGATCATCAACCTGGCCATGTTCGGGGTGGAACTGGCCGGCGGCCTGAGCTCGGGTTCGGTCTCGCTGCTGGCCGACGCCGTGGACTTCTTCGGCGATGCGGCCAACTACGGCATCTCTCTGCTGGTGCTGGGCATGGCGCTGACTTGGCGGGCCCGGGCTGCGCTCTTCAAGGGCCTGACCATGGGCGCCTTCGGCATCTTCGTCCTCGGCCGGGCTGCGTGGTCGGCCGCCTCCGGCACCGTGCCCGAGCCGGTGACGATGGGCGCCATCGGCGCCCTGGCGCTGCTGGCCAACGTGTCGGTCGCCGCGATGCTCTACGCCTGGCGCGAGGGCGACGCCAACATGCGCTCGGTGTGGCTGTGCAGCCGCAACGACGCGATCGGCAACGTGGCGGTGATGGCCGCCGCTCTGGGCGTGTTCGGTACCGGCAGCGGCTGGCCCGATCTTGCGGTCGCCTCAGTCATGGGCGTGCTGGCGCTGACCGCTGCGCGCTCGGTCATCCAGCAGGCACGGGCTGAGCTTCGCCCCGTGCCGGCGCACGCCTGACAGGAGCGACACCATGTCCGACGCGATGCACCCCCTGCTGGCCGAGACTCCGCTGCTGGATGTCCACCACCCCGACATCGAAGCGCTGGTTGCTCGCCGTGGTTGGCGAGCCATGCCCCCCTACGACCGCATCGGCGCTGTGTACGACTTCGTCCGCAACGAGATCGCCTTTGGCTACAACGAAGGCGACGAGTTGCCGGCATCCAGGGTGCTGGCCGACGGCATTGGCCAGTGCAACACCAAGAGCACGCTGCTGATGGCCTTGTTGCGGGCGGTGGGCATCCCCTGCCGCTGCCACGGCTTCACCATCGACAAGCCTTTGCAGAAGGGTGCGATCACCGGGCTGGCCTACTGGCTGGCACCGCAGCGCATCATCCACAGCTGGGTCGAGGTCAGCCTCGAAGGCCGCTGGATCACGCTGGAAGGCTTCATCCTCGATGGGCCGTACCTGGCCAGCCTGCAGCGCAGGTTTCCGCAAGCCCGCCGCTTCTGCGGCTACGGTGCTGCCACGCCCGACCTGTCGGCGCCGGGGGTCGAATGGCGGGGCCAGGACACCTACATCCAGAAGGAAGGCATTGCCGACGACTTCGGTCTCTTCGACAGCCCGGACGAGTTCTACGCGCGCCACGGGTCCAACCTCTCGGGCCTCAAACGCTGGCTGTACCAACGCGTCATCCGCCACGCGATGAACCGCAACGTCGCGCGCATCCGCGAGTCAAAGTGGTGAAACCCCATGACCTGCTCGCCTTGCATGCGCCCGGACAAACCCTGTAGCAGCTAGACTCTCGGCCGTGCGTCGTTTCCTCGCCATTTTTCTGCTCGCCATGCTTCCGCTCCAGTTCAGCTGGGCAGCGGTGGCGTCGTATTGCGCGCATGAGAGTCAGGCGAGTACCGGACATTTCGGTCACCATGACCATGAGCATCATGCCCACACCGGCAGCGATACCGCGCCGGCTGCGGATGCGGGTGCAGATCTGACTTCGTCTCCGGACGAGGCTGGTGGCGTCAAGGGCGACAAGTTGCCTGGCGCTATGGACCTGGACTGTGGTCACTGCCACGGCACCTGCAGTGCGATGCTGACATTGCCGATGGGGCAGCCCGGCGCGCTCTCGACCGCGTTGCCCAGCGTCACCCTCGATGAAACGGGTGGTGCATACGCACCGACCCGACCCGAACGCCCTCAGTGGCTGCCCCTCGCCTGATCGGCGAGGCGGGTCTCCTCTCTCTCTGAAGCCCGTTCGCGCCTGAGTGCGCGCCGCAGCATGCGGCGCCGTCGGGTACGACGCGACCTGTCGGTCGCCGCTTGCCGATCTCCCGTGGGTTGTTTTCAACACTGGAGCATTGGATGAATCATCGAACTCGAACGAAGGTCTGGCTGTTGCGCGCCAGTGTGGCGGGCGCTGTGACCCTGTGCGGCACGGCCGTGGTGGCGCAGACAGCCGCAGCTGCCGCAGTGGCGCCGGCAGTAGGCAGCACGGAAGCCGCTGCAAGCCCGTTGAATCTGCGACAGGCCTTCGACGCGGCCTGGTCCCGCCAGCCTGAAGCCCTGGCGCTGCAGGCGCGACGCGACGCCGCCCGTGCCAAGCAGACTGCCGCCAAGGCGTGGACGCCGGAGCCGGCGGCACTGGAAGTCTCGAACAGGACCGACCGCCTGGGCAACAACCTGGGCGCGCGTGAACTCGAAGTTGGCATCGCCGTGCCGTTGTGGCTGCCCGGTGAACGTGGCCGCAGCGCAGCGCTGGCCGATGCCGACGGCGCCGCCATCGAAAGCCGGGCCAGCGCATCGCAACTGCGCGTGGCTGCCGCGGTGCGCGATGCGTGGTGGCAGTGGCAGCGTGCGCGCATCGAGGTGGGGACGGCCCGCGCACAGCTCGAAAGCACCCGCCTCATCGCCGCCGACGTGGCGCGGCGTGCGAAGGCTGGCGATCTTGCCCGCGCCGATCAGCACCAGGCCGACGGCGCGGTGGCCAGTGGAGAAGCTGCTGTTGCGCAGGCTGAGGCGGGCCTCGCGCTGGCTCGACAGCATCTGCGTGCACTGGCCGGCGCCGCACCCGCCTGGTCCGGCGCTGACGACACCCTGGCAGAGCCGGATCCCGGCACTGCAGCCGCCGAGATCGGAGCGCATGCTGCGCTGCAAGAGCTCAAGGACCGTGCCGCCGTGGCGCAGCGTTCCGTCGAACTCACAGCCACCCAGTCGCGCGCCAACCCTGAGCTGATGCTGGCGACCACGCGCGACCGCGGTGCGCGCGGCGAGGCGTCCCAGCAAACCATCACGCTGGGAATTCGCATCCCCTTCGGCGCCGGCCCGCGCTTCGATGCCCGCAGCGCCAACGCGCGTGCTGAAGCCACCGAGATCCAGGCCCAGCTGGCCCTGGAGCGTGAGCGGCTCGCTGCCGAACGGGAAGCGGCACGCGTGCGGGTCGAGGCTTCGCGCACCCAGTTGATGGCCGCTGAGAAGCGCGCACAGCTGGCCCGCGAGTCGCGCGGCTTCTTCGACAAGTCTTTCCGGTTGGGTGAAATCGATCTGCCGACACGCCTGCGCATCGAGGCCGAAGCCGCCGAGGCCGAGCGCCAGGCCGCACGCACCCGCATCGAGCTCGCAGCGGCGATTTCTGCATGGCGCCAGGCCTTGGGCCTCCTGCCGCAGTGACGCCATTCAACGAATCCTTCAGGACATCCCCATGAACTTCCCGAATCTCCCGGTCGCACTGTGTGCTGCGGCCATCCTTGTTGCATCCCCCGCCTGGGCCGGCCCCGGCCACGACCACGGTGACGCAGCGCCCGCAGCCGTCGGCCAGGCGCTGCCGCGCTTCTCGGCCGTGTCCGAGACCTTCGAACTCGTCGGCGTACTCAGCGGCAAGCAGATCACGCTGTACCTGGATCGCTTTGCCGACAACAGCCCTGTGCGCGGCGCGCAGATCGAGCTCGAAATCGGCGGGGCCAAGTTCAAGGCGGAAAAGCAAGGCGTCGACGAGTACGAGGTCGTGCTGCCCGAAGCACCCAAGCCCGGCGTGCTGCCGGTGACCGCCACGGTGACCGCCGGCAACGAAGCTGACCTGCTGGCGGGTGAACTCGACATCCACGAAGAGGCGCACGCCGACGAGGCCGCGCATACGCACTCGTGGACGGAATACGCGGGATGGGTTGTGGCCGGCATCGCCGCACTGGCGTTGCTCGGATGGGGCGGGCGTCGTGTGATGAATGCGCGCAGCGTCCGTGCAGGAGCTGCAGCATGAAGCGCACCCTGATTGCCTCCAGCCTGGGGCTGCTGATCGCCCTGACGGCCATCGGCTTCGCCCATGCAGGCCCCGGCCACGACCATGGCGACGCCCCCGCCGCGCCCAGCGCGAACGGACCGCAGCGCCAGCCCGATGGCAGCGTCTTCCTGCCGAAGCCCGCGCAGCGCCAGCTGGGCGTGCGCACGATCGTCACCGAAGCCGCTGAACTGCCCCGCACAGTGGAACTCAGCGCCAAGGTGCTGATGGACCCGAACGCCGGCGGCAAGGTGCAGCCGCTGAACGCCGGCCGCATCGAACCCGGGCCGCGTGGCCTGCCCAACCCCGGGCAGGTGGTGCGCAAGGGCGAAGTGCTGGCTTATGTCGTGCCATCTGCGGCGCCCATCGAGCGCTCCAACCAGGCCGCCCAGCTCGCCGAGCTGCGTGCCGCCAAGGCCCTGGCCGACAAGCGCATCGCGCGTCTGCAGGAACTGGCCGACACCGTGCCGCGCAAGGAGATTGAAGCCGCCGAGAGCGAAGCCGCCAGCCTGTCGGCGCGCATTGCTGCGGTAGGGGGTGGCCTGTCCACGCGCGAGGCGCTGCTGGCGCCGGTTTCGGGCGTGATCGCCTCGGCCAATGTTGTGGCTGGCCAGGTTGTGGATGCACGCGAACTCGTCTTCGAGATCGTCGACCCCTCGCGCCTGCGCATCGAGGCCTTGGCCTTCGACGCCGCGATCGCTTCCAACATCGGCACCGCGACGATGGCCCTGAGCAACCAGCGCATACCGCTCACCTTCATCGGCGCCTCGCGCAGCCTGCGCGAGCAGGCGCTGCCCCTGGCCTTCCGCGCCCAGGGGGCCGCACTCAATCAGCTGGCCGTGGGCCAGCCGGTGCGTGTGTTCGTGCAGACGAAGGACAAGGTCAAGGGCATCCCGGTGCCAGTGGCTTCGCTGATGAAGAACCCGGCCAACCAGACCGTGGTCTGGGTGAAGACGGCGCCGGAACGATTCGAACCCCGAACCGTCACCGCCGAGCCGCTGGACGGTGTCAACGCCGCAGTCACCTCAGGGCTCGAACCCGGTGACCGCGTCGCGACACAAGGCGCCACCTTGATCAACCAGGTGCGCTGACATGTTCAAGTGGCTACTCGAAAACAGCCTGGCCAACAGGCTGCTGGTGCTGATCGCGGCCGTCGTGCTGATGGTCTATGGCGCGTTCACGCTGACGCGCACGCCGGTGGACGTGTTCCCCGATCTCAACAAGCCCACGGTCACCATCATGACCGAGGCTGGCGGCATGGCCGCCGAAGAGGTGGAGCAGCTCATCACCTTCCCGCTGGAGACGACGATGAACGGGCTGCCGGGCGTGGAGAGCGTGCGCTCCACCTCGTCGGCCGGCCTGTCGTTCCTGTACGTCACCTTCGACTGGAGCGTGGACATCTATCGCGCACGGCAACTCGTGGCCGAGCGGCTGTCGGCGATGGAGGAAGGCCTGCCCGAAGGCCTGGTGCCGCGCATGGGCCCGATCAGCTCGATCATGGGCGAGATCATGCAGATCGCGATTCCGGTCGACGAAAGCAAGATCAGCCCGATGGCTGTGCGCGAGTACGCCGACTGGGTGCTGCGGCCCCGGCTGCTGGCGGTACCCGGCGTCGCGCAGGTCATCCCCATCGGCGGCGAGGTGCGGCAGTTCCAGGTGCAGCCGAACACGGCACGCATGGCCGAACTCGGCATCACGCACGACCAGCTGGAGGCGGCGCTGCGCGGCTTCTCGGCCAACACCTCGGGTGGCTTCCTGGAACTGAACGGGCGCGAGTACCTCATCCGCCACCTGGGCCGCACCTCGCGGCTGGAGGACCTGAGCAACCTGGCTATTGGTAGCGCGGTCGGCAGCAATCGTGGTCAACCCATCCTGCTGCGACAGATCGCCGAGGTGACATTCGCCGCGGCCATCAAGCGCGGCGAGGGCGGCTTCGAAGGCAAGCCGGCGGTGATCCTGGGGATCCAGAAGCAGCCCACGGCCGACACCATCGCGCTCACGCGCACCATCGAAGACGCGCTGACAGGGCTGAAGGCTTCACTGCCCGCGGGCATGGAAGCACCGCGGGTGACGTTCCGGCAGGCCAGCTTCATCGAGGCCTCGATCACCACGCTCCAAGGCAAGCTGATCGGCGCGTCGATCTTCGTCGCGGTGATCCTGTTCTTCTTCCTCGGCACGGTGCGGCCCACCGTGATCGCGCTGACGGCCATCCCAGTGTCGATCTTCATCACTGCGCTGGTCTTCCGCTACTTCGGCCTGTCGATCAACACGATGACGCTGGGTGGCCTGGCGATCGCCATCGGCGGCCTGGTGGACGACGCCGTGGTGGACGTGGAGAACATCCTGCGCCGGCTGAAAGAGGACCGGGCGCGCCACCCGCAGCACCGCCTGCATCCCCTGCAGCTGGTGGCCAAGGCCTCGATGGAGGTGCGGTCGGGCATCCTGTACGCGACCGTCATCATCGTGCTGGTGTTCCTGCCGCTCTTTGCATTGCCGGGCATCGAAGGACGGCTGTTCGTGCCGCTGGGCGTGGCCTTCATCGCTTCCACCCTGGCGTCGCTGTTGGTGTCCGTGACGGTGACGCCGGTGCTCAGCTACTACCTGCTGCCGCGCCTGAAGACGCTGGACCATGGCGACACGCGGGCCCTGGCCTGGCTGAAGCGGCACTACCGCGGCGGCCTGCAGGCGGTGCTGAACCGACCGAAGGCTGCCCTGGCCGCAGCCGGCCTGGCGGTGCTCACGGCCGGCGCAGCGGTGCCCTTCTTCCCCACCACCTTCCTGCCGCCCTTCAACGAGGGCACCTTGTTGGTGGGCATCCGCCTGAACCCCGGCGTCACGCTCACCGAGAGCTCGGCCTTGGCGCGACAGGCGGAAGTGCTGATCTCGCAGGTACCTGAGGTCACGCACGTCGGCCGGCGCAGCGGCCGGGCCGAACTCGACGAACACGCCGAGGGCGTGCACGTCAGCGAGCTCGATGTCGGCATCGTTCCAGCCGAGCAGCTGACGCGCACTATGGACGAGGTGCGGGCTGACATCCGCAGCCGACTGGTCAACCTGCCTGCTGCCATCGAGGTGGGGCAGCCGATCTCACACCGCATCGACCACATGCTCTCTGGCGTTCGCTCGCAGATCGCGATCAAGATCTACGGTGAAGACCTGGACGCCCTGCGCGGCCAGGCCGATGCGCTGCGTGCGAAGCTGGCCACCATTCCGGGCATCGCCGACCTGCAGATCGAGAAGCAGGTGCTCGCGCCACAGATCAAGGTGCGCGTGGACTACGCCGCCGCTGCGCAGTACGGCGTGCCGGCGCCGCAGATCCTGGCCACGCTGCAGGGCCTGGTGGAAGGCGAGCGCGTGGCGCAGATCGTCGAAGGCAACCGACGCTTTGCGCTGGTGGTACGGCTGCCGGAGTCGGCGCGTTCGATCGAGGGTTTGAGCCAGATCCTCATCGAGACGCCCAGCGGGCGGATTCCGCTGTCGAAGGTGGCGAGCATCGAGGACAGCGACGGTCCCAACCAGATCAGCCGCGACGACGGCAAGCGGCGCATCGTGCTGTCGGCCAACGCCTCGGGCCGGGCACTGTCCGAGATCGTGGCCGACATCCGCAAGGTGGCCGCCGAAACAAGGCTGCCCGAGGGCATGTTCATCACGCTGGGCGGCCAGTTCCAGGCACAGGAGGAAGCCTCCCGGCTGATCGGGCTGCTGTCCATCGTGTCGCTGACGCTGATGTTCGTGGTGCTCTACACGCGCTACCAGAGCGCCGTGCTGTCGGCCTTGATCATGGTGAACATCCCGTTGGCGCTGGTGGGCGCGGTGATCGGGCTGTGGTTGTCGGGCCAGCCGCTCAGTGTCGCGGCCATGGTCGGCTTCGTCACGCTGGCCGGCATCTCCGTGCGCAACGGCATCCTGAAGGTCAGCCACTACATCAACCTGATGCGCTTCGAGGGCGAGAACTTCGACCAGAAGATGATCGTGCGCGGCTCGCTGGAGCGGCTGAGCCCGGTGCTGATGACGGCGCTGGTCACGGCCTTCGCGCTGGCACCGCTGCTGTTCGAGGCCGAACGCCCCGGCACCGAGGTGCTGCATCCGGTGGCCGTGGTGATCTTCTCCGGCCTGATCAGCTCGACCCTGCTCGACACCTTCCTCACGCCCGCGATGTTCTGGCTGTTCGGCCGCAAGCCGGCAGAAAAGCTGATGGATGCCAAGGACGCCGAGGCGCTGTGAGCGCGATCTCAACCATTCACTGTTCCCACTCCACTGAAAGGAAACTCATGAAAGCCAAGTTCTACGCTGCCGCCGCCATCGCTCTCGCCCTGGCCAGCGCTGCCCACGCCGGCGGCGCGCACGACCACAGCCCCAAGCACGGCGGCGTGGTCACCGAGGCTAAGGACATGGACTACGAACTGGTCGCCAAGCCAGCCGCGATCCAGTTGCACCTACGCGACCATGGCAAGCCGGTCGACGTGTCCAAGGCCAGCGCCAAGCTGACACTGCTCAGCGGCACCGAGAAGCAGGAGGTCGAACTCAAGCCAGCCGGCGACAAGCTGGAGGCTACGGGCACCTTCAAGGTGGGCCCCGGCACCAAGGTGGTCGCCATCGTCACGATCGCCGGTAAGCCGTCCGGAACCGTGCGGTTTGCGCTGAAGTAGGGCGGGCTCGAACATGAGCAAAGCTCAACTTCCCCAGCGCAGGACCCTGCTGATCGGCCTGGCGGCGGTGGGCCTCGTGCCCCTGTCCGGCTGCGTGTCGAAGCCCCTGCGCCCGGTCAATGCTGACGGCACCTACTGCTATCGCATCGGCAAAAGCTACCGCCCCAAACTGACCTGCACACCGACGGCGGTTCCGACCGATGCCGTCGAAGCCGATGCCAAACGATTCGAGGCCGACCCAGCATCCTTGACCGTGTACGTGCTGCGCCGCCGCTGGGCGGACGCCAGCATGATGGTGCCCGTGACGGTGGACGGCGCGGCCGGCATGGCAACCATTCCCGAGTCTTTGGCGCGCCTGCGCCTGAAGCCGGGCGCACACCGCCTGTCGGCGCAGTGGGAGGGTCGGACCGTGGACATCAGTGTCCAGGGACGCGCCGGTGACCTGCGCGTCGTCGAACTCATTGGTTCGGGCTGGACCTGGGGAACGAGCTTCAAGTGGGAGGCCGTTCAGGTCGATGAGGTCAAATCGCGGGCGCAAGCGTCGAAGCTCGTGGCCGATCTCGACCTTCGGCAATGACGCGAATCGAATCCCGACGCCTGACACCAACGTGACCCCCACGATCCGAAGCTCATTGGTCCATCCCGGAGTCGCCGCAGCGCTTGCGGCGGCTGCTCTGTTTGGCGCCGGCACGCCGATGGCCAAGCAACTGCTGGGCACCGTAGATCCCTGGCTGCTTGCGGGACTGTTGTACCTGGGCTCGGGCGTCGGCCTGGCGCTGTGGCGCCTGCTCACCCGTGCCGCGCCCGTGAAGCTGCCAGCCGATCAACGGGTCTGGCTCGCTGGTGCCGTGCTTGCGGGCGGGGTCTTGGGCCCGCTGCTGCTGATGTTCGGCTTGTCTCGCATGCCAGCGTCGGGGGCATCCTTGCTGCTGAATGCGGAGGGCGTGTTCACGGCCCTGCTGGCGTGGTTTGCCTTCAAGGAGAACTTCGACCGGCGCATCGCACTCGGGATGGTGGCCATCGTCGCCGGCGCCCTGGTGTTGAGCTGGCCGGGCGAAGCGCGCATCGGCGAGGCGTGGCCGGCACTGGCTGTACTGGGCGCCTGCTTGGCTTGGGCGGTGGACAACAACCTGACCCGCAAAGTGGCGCTCGCCGACGCGACGTGGATCGCGTCGATCAAGGGGCTGGTCGCGGGCAGCGTGAACCTGGCACTCGGACTGGCCATCGGCGCGTCCTTGCCGCCAGCGCCGTGGCTGGCCGGGGCACTTCTCCTCGGACTCGGGGCGTACGGCATCAGCCTGACCCTGTTCGTCGTCGCGTTGCGGCACCTCGGTACGGCACGCACCGGAGCTTACTTTTCAGTGGCGCCGTTCTTTGGCGCAGCGCTCGCCGTGGCCTGGCTTGGCGAGCCGGTCACGCCGGGTCTTATGGTGGCGGGTGCCTTGATGGCCGCTGGGGTGTGGCTGCATCTGACCGAGCGTCATGACCACGCGCACGCCCACCATGCCGAGGAGCATGACCATGAGCACGAACATGACGTGCACCACCTGCACGAGCATGCAGAGGGGCCGGTTGCTGGCCGTCACTCGCACCCCCATCGGCACGAACCCCTGACCCATGCGCACGCGCACTTCCCCGACGCTCATCATCGGCACGGCCACTGAGTCTGCCGGTGCAACAAGCCTGGATCATGTCGCCTGGGGACTGACCGCTTAAGGTGATCGAAGCGTCAGTACGCTCCTGGCCGACTGCGTGAAGCCGGCAAGTTGGCTAAGCCGACATTGCCCAGCGGACACCGGTTCAGGGATTTCGAGCGCACCACACTAGCCCTGCGCTGCAAGGCTTGCACCGAAGGCCTCGATCGTCTCTTCACTGTCCCGGCCGGCAACGGTCTTGCCGGTGGCCGCCTCGATCAGGCCGAGCAAGGCAGCCGCACGATGCTGGATGAACGTTTGAAAGTCATCGGAACGTAACGCTGCAACGGGGATGCAGTGTGTGGCCAGAAAGCCGTCGAGCTCCGCGGCTGCAACCTTCTTCGACGTCTCGATCCGCTTCAGGTAGTGGGTCGGTGCATCGCCACCGATGGACCTGTTCGTCTCGGCAGCCAGCGGGGCCTTGTTGACGACGCTGTTCCACTTCTCGCGGGGCAGCTTGGCGTCTTCGCACCACTTGCGCGGGAAGACGTGATGGATGTCGACGCTGCGCTCGAAGTAAGTGTGCAGGTCGATGGGCATACCGGTGATGAAGTCGCGTCCGCCTTGCTGCATCAGCAGCGCAGCCAGGCCCTTGTAGGCTGCCGCCAGGCGCGACTGCAGCGACAACAGCCGCGTCGGCGCAAAGCTGGCATCCCGCACCGTGCGAGGCTCGTCGCCCCCAGCGATCCAATGGGCGACGCCCGGCAGGTCCAGGCCAAACCGAGTTTCGTTCGCGCTGCCGTACAGCTCGCCAAACACGCCGCACCAGTACCAGCGCAGCAACTTCTGCCGGTTGCCGTGCAGGTCAATCTGCGGGCCCAAGGCTGCGCAGATGGCAGCCATCGGGATCAGCTGGGTAGCGTAAGGCAGGCTGCGTGCATCGAAGATCTTCTGCTCAGCCAGCAACTCCGCGGCCTTGCGGAAACCCTGCTCCACGGCCGGTGCGTGCTTCTTGAAGCTGTCGAGCGTGAGCCGCAGCACGTCGGCACGCTTGCACGCCACGGGCAAGTCTTTGTTGACCAAGTGGCGCTCGTAGCTGGCCAGCAGCGTGACCGCGGTCAGGAAGCTGGTGCCGTCCACGGCCTCCAGCACCGGACGCTTGTCGCGCAGCCGCTTCTCGCGTGCGGTCCAATCGTCGCGAAGCTGGAACTCGTCGGCGGCGAAGGTGGCGGTCATCAGTTCAAAGACGGTCAGCGAGACGCCGCCCTGATTGACCTTCTCGAACACCTGACACACGGCCTCGCGCGGCGTGTCCACCGACATCTCGATGGCCGGCACCTTGAACTGCTGGAAGACCAGCCAGATCGCGTTCTTGAACTTCATCAAGAACATGGCGGCTTCGCTGTCACCGGCGTAGTGCTGGGAGTAGCCCATCTCCCACTTCATCAGTGCCTCGGTGTCGAACATCAGGAACAACGGAAACAGGCGCTGGGCGTACTGAAGTTCGGGCGTGCTGAGGTCCAGGTCGACCTTGCGGCCGAAGTCGCTGGTTTGCTTCAGCGTGGCGGGCACGGAGATGACAGCTTCCTCCCGGTCACCCGCCGGGTCCAGGCACTTGGCCATGTCGAGGAAGTAGACGCGCTGGATGCTCTCGCCCTTCTCGGTGCGCGTGTTCACGGGCTTGCCGCTGCGAAGGGCCAAGTACATCGAGGTCAGGCGCTGCTGGCCGTCGAGCACCAACTTCTTGGGCGGCGGCGAGGGCGTGATGGACACGCCTTCGAAAAGGCGCGGCTTGAAGGGGACGCCGCCGGCTTCGAGAAACATCACCGCGCCGATGGGGTAGGACAGCGACAGGCTGGCGATCAGTGAACGGATGTGCTGGTCATCCCAAACCCAGCCGCGCTGGAAGTCGGGTAGCTGCATCTCGCCCCTGGCGATGGCGTCCAGCACATCCTTGAGAGCTGGCTCGGCGGTTCTGAAAGTCACTTTGGATCTCCCTGCTTGTGCCGATCGCCGGTCATGCGATCACGAGGAACGCGACCACCTCGAAGTCGGCCATCCCCGCGAATTCGCCCTTCCGGGCGTGCGTGCCGCCCGGCGTGAACAGGCTGGCCACGGCACGTTCCTGCGACTTGCCCACGATGGTGGCAATCGCCTGCTGCAACATGGTTTGGTAGGGCTGCATCTGCCGGCCGGCCTTGGTGAGCTTGTCGAAGCGAGCGCAGGCCTGGGCGTCGGGCATGTCACGCCCCAGGCACAGGCCCTTCAGGCGGTCGAGCACCTGCTTGGCCTGGCTATGGGGCAGCAGCACTGCGCCGTCTGCCCCAACGTGCACCACATAGTGCGGGGCCAGCGGGTACCCGGGCTCGATGGTGGCGAGCGCAGCTTCACCCTCCGCCCTGAGGCAGAAGATGGCGCCAGGCGGTAGCGCATCGTCAGCCTGCGCGCTGGACGTGACGGCGTAGGCGCCGAGCGGCATGGCCGCGAGCTTGCCGGGGTGCTCGCGCAGGTAGCCTGCCAACTCGATGCGGTAGTCGGCCAGCGTCAGGTCGGCGATCGAGATGCCGCTGGACAGGTCTTCCAGGTCGATCACGGCCTCCTGCAGCTTCTGGAGCTGCTTACGCCGGTACTCCAAGTCGTTCATCAGGTTGCCGGCGTCGCGCTCGATCAGGTTCTCTTCGCCAGTGGCCGAAATGTCCAGCAGCACCATGCGGCCACTGACGCGTTGCTCCAGGCCGATGTACTCGTCCAGCGCCATGTTGGGCCAGAAGTTGACAAGCTGGATGTGGGCGTTGGGCGATCCGATGCGGTCAATGCGACCGAAGCGCTGGATGATCCGGACCGGGTTCCAATGAATGTCGTAGTTGACTAAGTAGTCACCGTCCTGAAGGTTCTGGCCTTCAGAGATGCAGTCGGTGGCGATCAGCAGGTCGAGCTCGCCTTCGCCGGCGAACTCGGCGGGCCGCTCTTTCGCACGGGGTGCGAAGGCGGTAAGCACGCTGGCCAGATCGGTGCGCAGGCCCGGAAGGTTGGTCTTGTTGGACCCGGTGCCGGTGACGATGGCCGCATGCAAGCCCAACTCCGCCAGCGCCCATGAGGCGATGGCGTCGTACAGGTACAGCGCCGTGTCCGCGAAGGCGGTGAAGACGATGAGCTTGCGGTTGGGCTTGCCATCGATCACGTTGATGGGCGTGGCGATCTTGTCCTTGATCAGGGTACGCAGCGCATCGAGCTTGGCATCACGGGCGCGATCGACCGCGCGGGCATTCGACAGCAGCCTGGCCAGGCGGTTCCGATCCTCGGTCAGGTCTTGCCGCCAGCGGATGCGGTCCACGTCCTGCAGCAACACCTTGACCTTGCGGCCGACGAGCAGCGACTCGAAGGCCGGGTTGTCCACTTCAACGTCTTCGATGCTCAGCTCTTCAATGCTGTCGGCGTGGTTCTCCAGCTTGGCGAGCAAACCGTTCACGTCGGCCAACTGGCGCTCTACCGTCAGGGCGAAGGCGTGGACCGAGCTCTCCATGCGCTTGAGCAGGTTCACGCGCATCAGGTGGATGAGGCTCTCCTCGCGGTCGACCTGCCTAAAGATGCTCTCGCCCCCGCGGATGGCGACGCTGTACTTGGCGTCGTACTCGGCCTGCTTGGCGGGCAATACGTAGCGCAGCGGTGCATAAGCGCTGAGGTTCAAGCGCCGGATGTCGGTGTTGATGTCGACGATGGGCGGGAACAAGCCGGCCGAGTCGACGTCGGCCTTGACGTTGATCGGGCGCAGACGCTTGGGGAAGGTGCCGGTCTCGGCCGTGCCGTAGTACTTCTCGATGTGCTTGCGCGAGCGTGCGATGGTCAGCAGGTCCAGCAGACGGAAGTAGTCGAAGCCGAGCATGTCCATCAGCCGCGAGGGCCGGCGTTCGGCCTCGTCCAGCTGCTGCCAGCGGTTGAACTGCCCTTGGGCCAGCCGAACCGTGGTCTCAACACTGGGCAGGCCGTGCCCGGCCAGCGCATCGTCCCGACCTTCGGTGACGAAGGCGATCTGGTTCTTCAGATCAGCCAGCCGGTTGTTCACCGGCGTGGCGGACAGCATCAGCACCTTGGTCTTCACCCCTGACTGGATGACCTGACGCATCAGGCGCTTGTAGCGGCTGTCGCGATCGCGGTGGTTTTGCTTGTTGCGGAAGTTGTGCGACTCATCGATGACGACGAGGTCGTAGTTGCCCCAATTCACGTGGGCGAGGTCGATGTCGCCAGAGCTCCCGCCGTCGCGAGACAGGTCTGTGTGGTTCAGGACGTCGTAGTTCAGACGGTCGGCCGCGAGCGAGTTGCGCCGGTCGTTGGCCTTGTAGAGCGTCCAGTTGTCTCGCAGGCGTTTGGGCGCCAGCACCAAGACGCGGTCGTTGCGCAGCTCGTAGTACTTGATGACGGCCAGCGCCTCAAAGGTCTTACCTAGGCCCACGCTGTCGGCCAGGATGCAGCCGCCCAGGCGCTCCAGCTTGTCGATCGCTCCGACGACTCCGTCTCGTTGGAACTTGTAGAGCTTCTTCCAGACCTGCGTGTTCCGGATGCCGGTAGCGCTCTTGACGATGCGCTCCTCATCCAGCTCGTCGCCCAGGTCCTTGAACAGGTTGTAGAGGATGCCGAAGTAGATGGCCGAAGGCGCTTCCTGTTCGGCGAGCCGCCTGACTTGATCAAGAAGCTTCTGCTTAGCCCCCGCGTCGTCACCTACCGCGCGCCAGGTGGCGTCGAACCACTGAGCGAACATCTGACGCTCAGCTTCTGTCTCCGAGCACTGGATCAGGCTGAACTGGTTGCCGGGCGACAAGCCCAGGCCGCGCGTGGTGGCGGAACAGTCGCCCGTGATGGCAACGCCGGCCGGTTGCCCTCCACCGGCCGACGCCAGAGTGCTCGAGCTCTCCGTGATCCAGGCTGACTGCGGCAGCTTGCCCGGTACGGCCCGAACGTCGACGGCGGCTTCTAGCCACTGCAGCAGGTCAGCGGCCAAACCGCGCGCCCGCAGCGCGTTTCGGCGCTCACGGTCAAGGTCATCGCCCAGCAGACCGCTGGCGTTCGGATCGGGATCGACCGCGGGGGGGCTGTCGAAGCCCGGCACCCGTGGACGCGGCTTCGGGGCCGTGCTGGACAGCAGAAGCCTCGTCGGACCTGCTGCGGTCAGAAGCCGCGCGAGTTCATCGAAGGCGAAGAGCGACAAGCCGTCGGTGGCGACGTCGACCCTTGCACCCGCAGGCAGCTGTGGCTGGAGGTGGTCCAGAACACGGTCAGCACCGACGTTCTTGATGAGTCGCATCAGGCCTTGCCTCCCCCCGTTGGGCGCCGTGATCGGCATTGATACGCGGTCGGGGCAAGGCCGCCGCCGGACCGCACGCTCTTGTAACCGGTGCTGATCTTAATGAACTGGTGACGGTGGGCTCGTTCTGCGGCGGAGGGCCTTGGCCGCGGGAGGACGCCGGTGCGATGTTGCGCTCTGGCATCACTGCGAAAAGTTTCTCCGGAGCCGCCTCATCAAACCCAGTTCGGGTGGCGGCGCGGCACTCAACTGAAATCAGATGCAGTCAACTTGATACGCAATTCGAGCTGTGGGAAGCGGTCTTTCAATTGATGACTCCGTACTGCATAACGCAGTTCTGTTCGCAGCGGCTCTGCGATCGCCTCACGCCAGCATTGGAGTTCACCGCAAATGTTCCCACAAGAGTTCTCGGACAAATCCAGCGACCGAAGGGTCGCGCTTCTCGATCCCAAATCGATCGAGCCCGCTCAGTGGGCGCAGACCGACCCGTTCGACTACGTTGGTCAGCGGTTCGAGCGGCTGAAGGACTCGATCGCCGAGTTCGGCGGCAATCTGCAACCAGTCAAAGTTCAGCAAACCAGCCAGGCGCTGGGCAGCAGCAACTATGCCGCTGCCGCGGCTGGCAACTTCGAGCTGGTGTTCGGCTACTCACGCGTCAGGGCGTGCCTCGAACTTGGCCTGCCCGTGCTGGCCATGATCGAACAGGTGTCTGAGGCGGAAGGTCTTCGACAGTTCTTTTTCGAGTACCGCAGTCATGGGTGCTGGCGTCCTTGGCGTTTGGGTCAAACCCTGGCGATCGTCCTTCACCGCGGGTACTTCCCCAGCATCCGCCGGGCCAGTCAAGGGCTTGGCCTTTGCGTGACCGAGGCATGCCTGCTTCAGAAGTTGGGGTGCATGCCTGATTCGATCCGTGCAGCGTTCGGCAGCCGCGACTTCACCGAACGCCAAGCCAAGAGGCTTGTCGATGCGATGGCCGCTGACCCGACAGGCCTGGTCGAGCGCGCATCGCGTTCGAGCTTTCAGGACTGCGCGTCTTCCGCAGCCGTCCTGGCCAAGCTTGTGGGAGCCGCACGATGAGCCGCATGGTGAAAGACCACAGATCGGCTGTTAGGTTCTGTGAGCCCAGGCCAAAGCGAGTCCTGCTTTGCAGCATCTTGGACATCGATATCAGCCCGCTCTTCGACGACCTTACGATTCGTTGTGTCGCAGTCGGGAATGGCAAGGCACAAATCTTCGATCTGATGTTTGGCGATCTGGACGTCCAGATTCTCGAATCGGCCATTGAGCGCATGCGCCAGATTGCGATCACGGTCGTCGAACCAGGCCGGTCTGAGTCGACCACGACCTGGAATGACGGATGGCCGACATGATCGAATCACTTGAGCGAGTTCTGGCGCGGTCGGATTCGGCAGATCTGGTCAACGTCAGGAGCCATCTCGGCGGTTACGCCGAGATGGGGCAAGGCGTTCAGCCGCAGCCCCGCGATCGGCTCCCGCCCCAAGCGGGACCGATCGCGGCGGGGGGAGCCGGAACGCGTAGGACCGCGACAGCGGGCCAGGCGCCCCAAGGCGCCGTTAGCGTTCTGGGGGGCGCAGCCCCGGCGCCGAGCGAAGCGCGGCTACCCCGCTGGGGCCTCTGCGAAGCAGAGGTTCCGACGCCCTTAGGGCGAGGAAGGTCGGCGCGTCCAGCGCCGAGGCGCAGCCCGAAGTGGAGGCCGGGTCGAAGACCCGGACGGAACGGAGCCCCCCAGCGGGGTAGCCGCGCTTGCGCGGCGCCCCCCGAGCCCGCCGCCAGGCGGGTGCTGGAGGCCGCAGGCCGTGAAGGCGCGTCAAGGCGGCCAGGCGAGGCGTCCAGCCTCGCCACGCCCGGGGCAGCGGCCCTAGCCGCCGGGCCGCAGGCCCGCCAGGGCGGGTGGTCGTCTTGTCGCGCGTCGACCCGTCAACACCGCGTCGATTCATCGAAGCATCCGCAGTCGGCTTCGTACCACCAGTACGGAGCTGGTTCGGAGAGAACTATCCAGAGGAACCGGTATGGGCTGCAACGCGCACGAGTTCATGGACGAGGACAACCCCCGTGCTCAGGGCGAGGCCAACAAAAAGAAGGCACTCGTCTGGACCTACAACTGGGGCTTCTCAACACCATCGATTCTCCAGTTGCTGCTCCAACATGCCGGGATGAGCTGGGCCAACGGTGCGGTGAAGCAAGGATGGATGCGCAAGACAGGCATGACATCGCGAGAGCGCGTTCGAGTGTTGACGCTGACCGAGAAGGGGCTCGCCTGGGTTGAACAGCGATCCGATCAGTTGCTGAAGTACAGCGAACTCGATCCGCACAGGATTTCGCCCGTGACCATCTGGCACAACCTGCTGGCGCAGAAGCTGACCCTGCACGCTGCCCGCCGAGGGGAAATCAAGTCCTTCATGACGGAACGAGTGCTCGCCACCAAGAGCGCTCAAGGAACCAAGCAACCTGATGTTGTTTGGTTTAGCCGCAAAGGCGAACGCATCGCAGTCGAAGTCGAACTCACGGCAAAGTGGGATCGCAAACTCGATGACTTCGTCGGAAAGACGATCGCGGCACTCTCCGAAGGCGAGGATGGCCAGCGCCCGAGATTCGACCGATTCGAAATCCTGACCACGTCGAGAGCCATTGCAAGGCGCTACGGCGAAGCCTTCATGCCTGGCACCAGCTTGAGGGTGTGGCGCGATACAACCAAGGGAACAGCCACCCTGAGTCACCTGACCGAAGTGCCGGACTGGGTTCACCAGAAGGTTTCGTTCCGAATGATCTCGGACGATGGGCGAATCCTCACCGGTCCCGACGACACGGAGCCGAGCAGCGCCGATCGCGATGCGGCGGCAGCAGACTGATGGCACACTCTGCAGCGCGAGCAGAAGAATCTGTCGACATCGCTTCCTTGTTGACCACCCACGGTGCATTCGCTCTGTGGGGGCGAGTCCATTGGAGCAAACCATGTCGATCGATCGTCCTCCTGCCACCGTTTGGGTGGATCAGCGGCCCAACCTCGTGTCTGAGGCAGAAGGCCGCAAAACTCGTGCGGCAGGATCCGCGCGAACCCTATGGGCCGAGCGCCCCTTCGAAGTACGTGGCGGGCTGTGCGTAGCCGTGGCGCTTCGGGGAGGTTCGCTCCTCGTGGGCTTCCGTGCAACGGCAACGCCAAGCAAGCTGGAGTGGCTTCCTGCCGCACGAGTACTGTCTGACTCCGACGCTGCACGGTGGGCCAGAACTCGTTTCAACGCAACGTCAAATTCTCAACATCAAGGAGACCGGCCGTGAAGAACAAGAAGACGCGCCTCGAACTGCTGGCCGAGTTCTCAGCTCGGATGCAACTGACCCCCGACCTGTTCGACGAAGCCTGCCGAAGGGCGGCCGAGAAGATCCCAGAACTCGACCGCGACAAGCTGGCCAGCTTGGCAGGGCCCGTGCACCATCGCCCTGGAGAGATCGACCTCATCATGAAGATCTTCCCGCCGGACGGACCACAAACGATGGACGGCTCCAAGGGGGAATAGCAGAGCACTCGCCTGCCACACCCTGAAGGAGGTAAGGCAGGTTCGTGGCAGGCACGGGGCCGCTTGGAACTGCGCGCCATCGTGCCTATGCCCCGAGTAGTGCAAGCAGGCCGATTCGAGCGTCAACTCTGAGTGCAACAGCTTGCGGGGCAACGTCACTCGATTTTGTAGGTGCCAGCTGGCGTTCGCCCCCGGAAGGGCTCCAGCTGATTGCGGGGGACGTACCACGTCGCCTGGGCCCCAATCGTCAGGTTGTCGAACTGCACAAAGACCACCTCGGCATCGACCCGCACGACCATCCCGACGACATCGCCCGAGATCCCGGGCGGAGCTGTCCAGCGGAAGCGATCGCCAGGCTTGAGGTTCGCCTGAAACTGGGCGACACGCGCAGGCCACTCGGCCGCGTCGCGTTGCTCGGCGGCCTGTTGCCTGAGGGCCGCCTCGCGCCGCTGACGCTCGGCCGCTTGTTCACGCTCTCTTAGGAAAGCAGCAATTCGTTCACGTTCTCGTGCCGAAGCTTGTTCGTCTCGCAGCTTTGCGTCGAACTCGTCGGCGGTCATGAGCTGGGCGTTTGTCTGCAGCCGAAGGTAGGACAACGGCGCTGCACCAGGCACCCCTTCGCCGGACACCAGGCGCATCTCGGGGTACGTCAGGTCCAGCACCCACAGAGGGCGCCCTTGCTTCAGGCAGACCATGCGAGTCGGGACATGCGCCGCGTTCGGTGCCTCCTTGGTCTGGGGAAACTGAGGCTCGCCGCCTCCCGCGGCGCAGTGGGCCTGGGCCGGTGCCAGAGCGACCAGAAGGCCCTTCGGGATTCTTTGCGATGTCACCAGCGCACCCGACATTGCCGGTACCAAAACCCGCCCGTCCTGTTCGAGAAGGAACACCCTTGCATGCAGATTCCTGGCGAATTCCTGGATCGAGTCACCGCCAGCAACCTTCGGGTTCATCGAGCAGCCGCCCAACATAACAGCCGCCATGGTGGCCAGCAACGGCCAGCGGCCTGACGAGAAAAGTTTGTGCTTCATGCTTTGATTGCTGCCCAGAAGTGCGGCGAGCCAAGGCCATCAGAAACTGAGTTTGAAAACCCTGCACTGTTCTCCCGCTTGTTGGCGGACGCTGCTCTCAGTCCCAGAGATCGTGGTCACAGCCAGATATGCCGAAGGCGTTGCCGTGCAGGTCCATGTCGCCGTTCATGGGCGTACCGTCCAGGTTGATGAGTGGCTCGTCCTCTGCCCATTCGATTCCAGAGTCGTCGTTGCCGAAGAGACGGCTTGAGGCTCCTCTGGAGGAGTCGTCGAACTCGTAGTGGTCAACCTCCAGGACAGCGCCATGATCGATGCTCAGGGGGGAAGCGTGTGCTGCGTGGTCAGAGGGAAAGCCGGCAGCCCAAGGGAAGGCCAGATCCTCAGTGATGTGCAACGCGGTCCAGTTTTGCGGCGGTCGTGGATCAGCAGGAGCCTGATCGGCTTGCCCGCTGCCTGCAGCGCGCGAGGGAGCGGTTGCCACAAGAACCAGGATGCCCGCACAGAGCGCGACCTTCATCAGGCCGTGAAGCAGAAGCAAAAGTTCATCCATGACACGATGAGTTATCTTTAACGTGGTTTTTATTATGAGTCCGCAAGACGCTCCTGTCCATGCAAGAGCGCGTGTTGCGGCGAGGCCGCCCGTCCGGTTCGAAAACCGCCGACCCCATCGTCGCGGCTGCCTTTGGCAGCGCGATTCGTAATGCCAGAACGAGCCGCGGGATCGCCCAGGAAGCCCTCGCACATCTCTCGGGGATCGAGAGAAGTCACATGGGAAAAATCGAACGAGGCGAGCACATGCCGACCCTCAGCGCTGTGTTCAAGCTGTCGAAGGGCCTGGGAATGAGCGCCGCAGCGCTCATCCAGGAAACGGCTGAGCTACTACCCGCCGACTACGTGAACAAGGACTGAAGCGCCAGCTCGCAGATGTCGGGGTGTCCTAGCGACGGAGTCAAAGCACCACCGCTTCGGGGCTCGTTGATTTCCACCCAAACTCAGTTTCGAAGACCCCACTTTTGCTCACCGGGGCGGCACAGGCTGTGGATTTGTGGACGATGCGCTGCGCGCAACGGCCGGCTTGCCGTGGACAACGCTTCGCGTTGCCCACCGCGCCGGCCTTCGACCACAAGCTCCACAGCCTGCCACTACCAAGAATGGAGCTTCCGCGATTGAGGAACCAATCCAAGCGGAGCGCGCCGAGGAACCCCTTGATTGCTACAGCCCGGACGGATCTCCGCCCGATGGCTTCGCCAGGACTATGTAAGGCGGGTGAAGCCGACCAGGCTTCAGCTGGTATTTGCAGATCGAAGCCAGTCAGCAACGGTCGATCGAGGCACTGCAAGCATGCTTGCAATGGTTCGGGGAGAGTGGCCTTCCAGCGACAGTAACCGGGCACGAGTACGAGTTTCTTGAGGCGCGTGGCTTGAACGGTGGCGGCCTTCGGCGACCCGATCACGTGCACCCTCCCGCTCCGACCGACGACGGTCGTGTTCCATCTTCGACATGATCGCGGTCAGGTTCTGTTCGAGTGCCGGCGGGATCAGATCCGCAAGCCAGTCGTAGAGCGTCGCCCGCTTGAAGTGATACCGAGGATCTCTCGGCGTACCACGCCACACGTCGCGCTCACCATCAGAAGCTCGGACTGCTCTGCCTCGTACAGAGCTGGTGTAGCTCAGCACCTCGGCCTCCGACAGCGTCGGCGCAACGCGCCTGGCAACGCTCACCACCTCGGCATCCAGGGCATCGCCGGTCGTGAACCAGGAGAGAGCCACGGCCAACAAGAAGACCATCCGATCGCGATGACCTTCTGCGACGCCCTTGGGCCAGTGATACTCAATGATCAAGTACAGGTCCTTGTAGACCGCCATCCACCAATCGAAGATCGAGCGCCTTCCTGACGACGCCGCACTCCTGCGCGAACCGTTTTTCCTTGCGCGCATCGCGCGGATGTCGCGAACCTCTGCCCTGGAGCGCGGAAGGATCTCGGCCGCCAGCCAATCGAAGTCGTACGAGGCAGTGGACAAGAGAATGCCAGTGACCGTCCGGCAGGTCTCGGGCGCTCGCGCATTGACCGAGCCGATGGCGCGCAAAAGTCTTGTGCAGTCAACTGCCGCTGGATCCCCCTGCAATAGGCGTTGCAACTGTCGCTGGCACGCTTGCCAGCGCGGCAGTGCAGCCGCCGGCGTCGGGTTGATGATCCAGTAGAAGTGCAGGCCGCGGCCACTGAAGACAATCAGGCTTGGCTCGGGAACTCCGGACCTTGCTATTTCCGCGAGCCTGTCGTCCATGAGAGCTGAGAGATTGACCTCTTCCTGGTGGGAATCTACGTCCACATATAGGGCATTGAGAGAGGCGAGATGCCTCACCTGGCGACGGCCGAAGAACTGGTTTACGCTGAAGAAGACGTTCTCGGCCTTGACCTCCTGTGCCAGCAAATTGATGGCGTCGCTTGCCCGCCGTGTGCGCCAGCGCGGCTCGCGGTCAGGTGTCCAGATGACGACCTGTCGATTCGCATTTCGGTGAACGAGGGCTGCATGCCGGTCCGGCTGCAGCACCGTCGCTGCTGCTACGCCTTTCAAGCACGCTCCTAGCGCGTAGCCGCAGCACCCGAGTTACTCGACCGAGGCCTTCCGGTGCGCCTTTCCGCAGGCGAAGCCGCCGACGGCGATGTACCTACTGCGGCTCGATCCTGTACCCATCGACGGCAGGTGCCCAGATGCCAAACTCGTTTCCTGCCAAATCCCTGCATGCCAGGCGGGAGCGCAGACGGATTGATGTAGAGGTGCCGGTAGACCATGCCCACTGTCGTGTACAGGAGCGCGGCCAGCTCCGCCGCACCGATGAGCTGGTCGTCGGAGTAGTCGTTCAAGTTCTTCCGGATTTTTTCGAGATCGACGTTCTTGGTCATCTGTACCACCATTGATTGAGATGGCACCCAGCGTATTCAGCTTGATCTGAGACGTCGAAGACCCGTAATAGTCGGTTTTTGGTTGCAGTCCTGGGAGTACGGCCGACCGCGTTTTGGCCAAGGTGAGCCTCGCAGCTCCAATCGCGCAGTTCCCGTTACGCCGTAACGACAGCAATCCAGAAAAGTGAGTTCGTCGGAGCGGCTGTTATAGACCAAGAAGCAATAGACTTGGATCGAAGCAGATCACTAGTGCGAAGACCCAATGTCAAACGTTGCTCGCTCCCAGGATGTGAAGGAAGGCAAGGAGGCCGCCTCTCGAACCGTTTCGACGTTGCTGCTGCAGCGACATGCTCCCTGTCCGTCGAAAGGCGAGGCTGGCCAAGATTTGCAGGATCTCTACAAGGTCCCCAGGAAGGACGTGAGTTCCGGTGTTGGAGCCTATTGGCTCAACATGATTCGCGGAGACAAGGTGCAGTGCGACATGACCCTTGCGGGAGTCGCTCACGCAGCCGTCCTTGGCGGGCAGATCACTCACAATGACTACCCCCTACTGAAACTGTTTCCAGGCGGTGTTCGCCTTCTCCAGATGATCGGCCACTTGCTGATCGAGTCGCACGCGGGCATCGCTGTGGATCAACAGAAGGTGGCGCAGAGTCTCACTGCTTGGTATCGGGCGCTTGGCCAATGTGAAGCTCGTCGATCTGAGGAACGACGGGACCTCTGGATAAGGCGTGCGTCGGCTAGAGAAGTCACGGACTCGGCGCTGGAGTTGGTGTCCGAATGTCTACGTGCTCCCGAGATGAGCGAGCTCCTTCAGATGCAAGGCGTTGCCAAGGAGAAGTGCCGTCGAGACGTCGGAACAGGCGCAGCCGAAGACCCACTCAGCCAATGTGCTGGGGTGCTCAGGGCCCGCCGGGAGGCTCTCGCTGTCGTCCTGAAGCGCCTCGCGAAGGCGCTGCACCAAGAGAGGCGATCGGCCGGCTCGATAGACGTGGCGGGCGTGGAGCAGCAAAATTCAAGTGTCGCTGCGAGCCTCGTCACGATCAAGATTCACGAGTCACTGCTCGCGGATCTAAGGAATATCAATAAGTATGTGGGCTTCGTTCTGCGGGCCTTTGACCGGCTCAAGCGCGAAGCGAAGGCGAGCAAGTGCTTTGATCTTCAGTGCATGTCCATGGAGCACTACCTCAGGACGGTTGACAAAGCCAAGGACGCCGGTCCCGACGCGCCGTCAGCGAATCCGCTCGAGCTCCTTCGTGAGGCGATCGCCGCTGTCAGAGAGTGTCTTTCAGTCTCACTGTTCGAAGAGAAGTACTCTGCTGGATTTGCAGATCTCCCAAGCATCAAGCCGCAAGGCCCCAATGTTGCCGCCAGCCTCGACTTCATGCACCAGCAGCTGCTGGACATCATCGCCGTCGAGTGGGAGGACGACCCTGAGCATGGTGAAATTGTTGTCGAGGACTTGGGCGACTGCTTCGAGATTCAGCCGGAGGAGTCCGAACCCAAGCTACTTGTTTGGGTAAGGCGGACGGAGGCGTTGTCCGGCGCAGAGGCCCTGTAGAGGTGCTGGGCGCCTAGGTCGACGACTGCCACGTTTCTGCCACAGAGCCCACTACAATTCAGTCGCTGCCAGTCAGCTGCAATCAAGACGGAATCGCAATCGAATCAACCACTTAGCGTTCGTCACCAGTCAGAAGCAAGCCTTCTTTTTCGGCTGTTAATCCGTAGGTCCCTGGTTCGAGCCCAGGTCGGGGAGCCAACAGAAACAAGCACTTAGCCCACCCTCACCGGGTGGGCTTTGTTGCTTCTGGGGATCATGTAGCCACCATGTAGCCAACCGAACACTGTTTTCGGTAGCTGTCTCCACGTTGTGGCCCGCCACGTTGACCCCGCAAACCCGACTCGGGCAGTCGGCTGTCGAGAGTGACCACCGCTGCTTGCAGAAAGTCTCGCGGGGGGCCTCGCTGCAGAGTCGATTCCGGGACGAAGCTCTGTTACGCCGTGAACAGGACATCCTCCACCCACGTCTCATGGCGGGATCAGAGATGGGGCGGTCAGTACCCCATTAGCATTTTCAAGATGAACTCCCTCGTCAACTCGTTGACGCAGAACAGTTCGATAACGCGAGGCGTGACAGGCGGCACCTCGTGTTGCATGGCCTCGCTGACATCCACGCCGGGTGGCCCCACATCCGGATCGTGTCCCATCGCGTGGTGTAACTCCACAGCCCGGCCAGGCCTTGCGGCCACCGATATCGACCGAGAAATTCATGTGATCACCTCGAAAGCGCGAGTGCTGGATGGAGCAGCCCGGCACTGTGCCGATCGTCAGGAGTGCTGCGGCGTGACAGTCAGCCGAAGGCCCACGGCGTGGAGCACGCGGGTCAACGTAGCCAGCGTCGGGTTCCCTTCTTCAGCTAAGGACTTGAACAAGGTCTTCTCGCCCAGCTCGGCGCGCCGGGCAACCTCGGCCATGCCGTGGGCGCTGGCCACCTGTCGCAGCGCCAGCAGCAGCGCAGCCCGATCACCCGTCTCGAGCACCGCATCGATGTACGCCGCGGCCTCGGCAGGGTCCTGCAGCGATTGCAGCAGGGAGTCTTCGTAGCTCTTGTCGCGGGGTGTGGTCATGGTCGGCCTCTGCGCTTCCAGTCTTCGAGAAATTCCACGGCCTGCCGAATGGTGCGATCCTGGTCCGCCTTGTCGCTGGCGCACAGCAGCAGCACCATCACTGCGCCCTGGCGGCTCAGATACACGCGGTAGCCCGGCCCGTGGTCTATTCGCAACTCCTGTACCCCGTCGCGCAGGGACTTGCAGTCGCCGAGATTGCCGGCCTGCACGCGGACCAATCGGGCGCGGATGCGAGCACGGCCGGTCACGTCGCGCAAGGCTGCGAGCCACTCCTCGAACGGCGCACGGCCATCCACGGTGAGGTAGGTGCGGAGTTCCATGATGGTATTCCAAAAGATACCACTTGTGTTTCAGTTGCCGATCACGGCCAGCGCGGGACGCCGCGTCTCGGAGACCGCGTCGTAGTCGAAAACCACACCGGCCTGCTCGAGCATCCAGCGCTCAATACGCTCGTGGTGCACGCGCAGCAAATCCAGGGGGCGGCGCTTGTAATGCTTCTCGGCGGTGGCGCTGGGCTTGTGGCCTTGAATCTGGGCGACGACGCCTACAGGGACCTCGAGCCATTCGGTGAGGCTGGCGAAGCTGCGCCGCAGGCCGTGCAGTGTCAGACCGTCTATGCCGGCGGCGGCACAGGCTCGGCGGTGCGCGATGTCTGGGTCGGATAGCCGGCCAGATCCGCTGGCTTGCACAAGCTCACCATCCGGCGGCTCAGTGCCTTGCCGCTCGTGATATCGAGCGCGGCGACGAGCATGTAAAGGGTCGAGACTCAGGACGCGGCTTGAGGCGAACACCCAGTCGTTGGCGCGTGGCAAGCCTGCCAGCAGCGCAGCGGCATATGGCGTCAGTGGTACTTCGCGGCCGGCGGCGTCTACCTTATCAGCCAGACGCAGACCCTTCCACCGCCAGTTCACGTCATCCCAACGCAGGCGCAGCAGTTCCTCCCGGCGCGCGCCGGTCAGCAGCAGCACCTGCAGATAGGCGGCAACGATGGGGTTCGGGAGTGCTCGCACTTGGGCGAACCACATCGGCAACTGCTCCTTCAGCAGTACGTCGTCCTTCGGGCGGGCGCGGCCGGCAGCCTTGCGGGTCTTACGACTCGACGCAGCGGCAGCATCCACCCGGCCAGCCAGATCGGGTTCGGCGGCGGCCCATCGCAGGAACGCCTTGAGCATACGCAGCGCCAGCCGCACGCGGGCGGGTCGGTCCTTCGCCTCTCGGGCGGCCCACGCCTCCACGGTGGACGTCGTCAGGCCGGGGAGCCCACAGAAACAAGCACCTAGCCCACCCTCACCCGGTGGGCTTTGTTGCTTCTGGGGTGGTTGCTTGCCACAAGCCCGTCGGAAACATCGAGCAGAGGCCTGACCGCCGGGCGTCGGCGTCAGGCCTGGCCGGCGAGCCATTCGAAGCTCGGCGGCGTCAGCGTGTCCTGCGGTACGCCGCACGCCCTCTGCTCTTCGCCCCAACCGGCGGCGATGGTGGCCTGGGTCTCCTCGATGTAGTTCGCTGCATCCGTCGGGTCGACGCCGAAGTTTTCGCAGGTCTTCAGCAGGTTCTTGGCTGTAGCGACCGAACTGCCGTCGCGGGTGATGGCCATGGCCAAGGTGCCCGAGAACGAGGTGTAGGGGGCGATGTCGAAGGCATCGGACAGCCCCCAGCGGCCATCCCGGTACAGCAGCCCGTGGTTGCGAGGATGGTCGTCACCGTTGCCGCAGAGGGCGTTGAAGGCCATCCGCCGCCAGAGCTCCCGCTTGAGTTCGGCCGTGTTGACGCCTGCACGACCGCACCAGCGCTCCAGTTCGTAGGCCAGAGCGATGTAGGACCGTTGGCGCTCACCCCGGGTCTGGGCATCCAGGCGCAAGACGGTGTGCGCGCTGGCATAGAGAGAACGGAAGACCTGGCCCTCGGCATCCACGTGCCGGTCGAAGCGCCTGACCAGCAGCACCTCGCGGTCTCCGACCGGCGTGAACTCCACCTCCGCCGCACGAATGCCGCAACGCCGGGCCAGGCGCATCGCCACGAATTCCCGCAGCGGCGCGTGGGGCGGGTCGCCACGGTCCTGGAGCTTGGCGATCCAGTACTGGCCCTTGTGCAGCACCGTCAGCTTCGGACGCTCACCGCCCAGACTCGTTCCCTTGATGCCCTTGACCTCGCGCGCCGCGTGGCTGCTGGCGCGCCCCGGCGGCAACTTGGCGATGACGTCGAGGAGGTGCTCCGCGGCGGGGGGCTGGAAGTTCATCCTGGCCGCGATGTCGTCGCAGACCTCGACCGCACCGACCGAGTCACCTTCGGACAGTTCGAGCCGCTGCATCGGGTCGGCCAACGTCGTTCCTCGCAGCTGCTCGAGCAAGGCCAGGCCGAAGCCCTCGGGACTGGCGTCCCGGAACACCCCGAACAGACCGCCCTGACGGGTCTCCCTGAGGCCCTTCCTGGACCGCGTGAACCGCAGGTTGAACTCGTCGAGTTGCAGGGCATCAGGGCGCGCGAGGTACTCCTCGTCGTAGTGGAACGTGCCGACGCCACGGACGAGCGAGAACGCGCCACAGCGCACCGGATGCGGACGAGCCGGCAGCCAGACCCAGACGGGCTTCTCGCTGTCGCTCATCTCGACCCACCCCCCCGCACACGCTGCGGCAGCTGCAACTCCAGCAAAGCGACGTCACCGTCGTCTCTGCCCAGGCGAGAGACAGCGTCGGTGAACCCGCCCAAGACATCCAGCGCCCACAGGACCTTGAGCCAGTAGCCCAGCTGCACACTGCCGCCACCCTTCTCCATCGTGACGAGGGTGTTGGTGCTGATGCCGGCCTTGGACGCGAGGTCGGGTTGCGTCAGACCCCTGGCCTTGCGGACGGTCCGGACACGCTCGGCAAGCGCCTTCAGGCCATCCTCCGCTTCGAAGGGCAGTCGCTGCGCAGTCGAGGAAGTTCTCATATCTCAGTACCAAAGGCCTATATATCACAAGTTATTGTGATTTTAGTACTTCTGAACGGCCAGCAGCAAGCACCCGTTCGGCCCGGGCACGTCAGTGCTCATGCACTTCGCTGCCCCGCTGCCGGCCACGCACCCGGTGCTGGGCTGCGGGCCGCCGCTCGAAAGGCTGGTGGACGACATCTGCGACGACCCGATCCACCCGCCAGCGCGAGCCCACGCCACGGACTTCGCGACCCGGCCCCTGCTGCTGTATCCATGCAAACCGGAGTGGGCCTCAGCCCGTAGGCATGCCCTCGAGTGCTCGGGCAGCGCTCTGCAGACCGCCGAGCACCTTGTCCGCCACCTCTTGCGAGAACCCTGCCGGCAGCGCCCGCTGCACTTGGTCAATGACCGCCGGGGTCCGTTCGACAAGCTCCCGAATCATCGGCTCGGCCGTCTCGCCATAGCCAAAGCGCTTGGCGGTGCTGTTGAAGTGCCGACGCTGGATGCGCTCGGCCTCGTAGTGGCGGTTCTTGCCGACCAAGGCCATGGCGAGCTTGAGCGCCCGCGGTGACCACTGGTTCGGGCCATCGCCCATCACCGGATACGCCGACATGACGTCGTACAGCGGCGTCATGCGGTAGCGCCCTCCAGGCAGCAGGTGAATGCTGAAATTCTTCGCATGTCCGTCGGGTGCCCTCAACATCCAGAAGAGCAGCTGCGAGGCCATGAGCGTGCGCAGGTCGCGCTCGGCCTCGACCGACTGCTGCAGCAGGTTGAAGAGCACGCCCAGCCCCGGGCCGCCTTCGGCCTCGTACTTCACGAGGGGCGAGGTGCCCGTGGCCTGGCAGAAGTCCTCCTGCACCAGGCGCAGCAGCCGCTGGCCGTCGGCGGACACCGTCCGGTCAAAGCGCTCGACCACCAGCACCCTTTGCTGGCCGAAGGTCGCAATCTCCGCCTGAGGCACTGGAAGGCCGTAGGCGTCGATGAGCTTCAGACACAGCCATTCGTTGTCCACCGAGGTGCTGAAGTCGGCCTGCTTCCCGCCGACCAGTCCCAGGGGCAGCTTGAAGATGTGCGTGGTGGGCGTGGCGCCGCGCGGCTTCATCCAGCGGCCGTTCCAGCGCAGGAAGGCATCCTTCTCCTGCGCGCCGGCCAGCGAAATGCGGAAGTCGTCGTCCGGGTCGCGCGCTCCGAATCGGTCTGGCGTCACGACCTCGAGCAGGTGCCGCTCGATGGCGACCTCGTCCGCCTCGACGCCCTCGACCCGGTCCTGCCCCTCGGGTGCTGCGCCCTCGGGCAGGAATTGCAGCGCTCCGACGCAGTCGCGGCCGATGGCCGACAGCAGGTCGAAGGACTCGACAGAGCCAGTGCGAAAGCGCTCGGCCACCCGTTTGCGGATGGCCGGGCTGTCCGGCAGCAGGTTGTCGAAGTAGTGCTCGACCGCTGAGCCTTTCAGGGGCTCGTCGCCGAGCCCGAAAGGCAGTGACAGCGACAGGGGTCGCCCTACAGCCGATGCCCGCCAAGCCGGGGCGTACTGCAGTTCCATGTCGCCACGGGCCGTGACGGTCCAGCGCCCGACGTAGGTACCGTTGGCCCACAGAGCCAGCGTCTGGGTCTTGGAGCGCCGCGCCATCTCACCACTCCGGCGGGGTGTCGGGCGTACTCGACGAATTTGTCGATGCAGGTGTCGGTCCGGGGTGAGTCATCTTGGTTTCCGACGACAGGCTCTGGCGCTCTGCGACGCTGAGTTCCAGACCGACCACCGCGCACCAGGTCAGGAGCTGTTTCACACTGAGCTCGTCCGCGTGCCCCTCGAGATGGGAGACCCGGTTCTGGCTCAGCCCGAGCCGCGCACCGACCTCAGCCTGCGTCAGCCCACGGCGCTTGCGCGCCGCGCGCAACAGCAGGCCGAGCTGGGTCGCAGTGAGCAGCGGGTGGGTGGTAGGCGGCGTCATGAATCATCCGAAATACAGATGATCCGATTTTATCCGTAAAACAGATATTTTTCAAGTAGCTGTATCTCAGACGAAACCCGCAAGTCGGTGACGCGCGCCCTCTTGGGGCCGAAGAGCCACCCCGCATGCCTGGACGAGGGGCATACACGGCCTCTGGCTGTCAATACGCAGGTCGCTGGTTCGAACCCAGGACGGGCCGCCCATCAAAACAAGCGCTCAGCCCACCCTCACCCAGTGGGCGTTGTTGCTTCCGGCGTGTTTGATTGCCACACGCTTGCCATCAGCGGCACAGGCCGCGCGATCGCGTGCTCTCCACCGGCAAGTTCAAGCCGCAGCGATGCTGCTTCGCTGCGTGCCAGCAGGGTCTGCGGCCACTTCTCCTCGAGCTCGGACAGACCCACAGCCCGCAGCAGCGAATGCGGCACGCCGGTGGCGTCGAGCGCCTCCTCCTCATGCAGCGGGCGCGCCGATGACGGGTAACTCCGGATGCCTGCGCCCCGACGCCGGTCTAAATTCTCGAGGAAGCAGGCCGTACGGCTGGGGCGGGGCATGTCTTTCGCAGTGCCCTGGACGGGTTTCAGGCCATGCGGGCGACCCGTGCTCCAGCGGCGGCGGTCTCTGCGCGCCGGCGTGGTCGCCGTGCCGGTGAGACGACACCGTGATGGCCGTTTCGCCGCGTCCGGTGGCCGGCCGTTCCAGGGCCTGGCTGCGCGGAGCACCCGCCTTCGCCGGCCGATCCCAACCCTTCACACGAGGCTTCGCGCATGAGCGTCATCCCGCCCCACCCCACCCGCCGCCGCGCGGTCCTTCGCCTCGCGGCAGGCGCCGCGGTCACCTCGTCGCTCGGGGTGCTCGCGCAAGCCGAATGGCCCTCGCGCAGCATTCGGATCGTCGTGCCCTATGCGCCGGGCGGCAGCTCGGACACCCTGGGCCGCATGATCGCGAAGCACCTGGGCGAGACCCTGAAGCAGAACGTCGTCGTCGACAACCGCGCCGGCGCGGCAGGCATGATCGGTTCCCAGCACGTGGCGCGCTCGGCCCCCGACGGCTACACCCTCGTGGTCTCGGGCATCGCCTCCCATGTGCTGGCGCCGGTGGCCAACCCGTCGATGTTCGACCCGCTCAAGGATTTCACCCACATTGCCATGCTCGGCGGGCCACCGCTGGGCATGGTCGTCAATGCGCAGCGCGGCGTCACGGATTTCAAAGGCTTCCTCGCCTTCGCGGCCGCCAGCCCGCAAGGGGTGAGCTGGGGCTCGCCGGGTCAGGGCTCGCACGGGCACCTCACCGGGGAGATGCTGCGCGAGACGGCCAGGCTCAACATGGTGCACATCAGCTACAACGGGGGCGCACCGGCGGTGAACGACCTCGTGGCCAATCAGATCCCCCTGGGCGTGATGACCTTGAGCTCGTCCAACGCCATGGTCGATGCCGGCAAGCTGCGCCTGCTGGCGGTGTCTTCCTCGCGACGCGTGGCGGCCTACCCGAACACGCCCACCTTCGCCGAACTCGGCTACCCGCAGCTCACGGGCACGACCTGGTTCGCGCTGTCGGGGCCTGCGGGCATGCCTGCGGCGGTCGTGTCCCGGCTCAACGATGCGGTTCGCAAGGGCCTGCAGACACCGGCGCTGGTGAAGCAACTGGCTACCGAGAGCATGGAGACCCTGGACCTCGACGCGCCAGCGTTCACGAACTACGTGGCCGAGGAGATCGCGCGCTGGGGCCCGGCCGTGAAGCTGGTCAACAGCCGCAAGGCCTGAGAGCGCGGGGGCCCTGGCCCCGGGACAGCGGTTGGCGCGGCCCTCCCGCGGGCCGGCCGGCCGGGCACGGCCCGGCCGAGAGTCCATTCACCAGCCGTTGGCGGCTCGCGCCTGCGCGCGCCAGAGGTCCCAGGCGCGCATCCCGGCGCCCTGGTTGACGACGTCCGCCCGCTCGCCCTCGTCAGCATCGAGCGCGGCCAAGGGCTCGCCGGCAGCCAGGGCGTGGGCCCAGTGCTGGATACGGGCGTTGACCTCGGTGTAGACCGCCCGGAAGACGGCCACCTCCAGGCTCGGCCCGACGGCGACGCTGCCGTGCGCGCGCATCAGCGCGACCTGCCGCAGCCCCAGGGTCTGGGCCAGCGCCTGCCCCTTGGGTCCGTCGCTGACCAGCAAGTCCGTGGCGCCGAAGCGGTCGCGGATGTCGAAGACGGGCACGCCGTCCGCCAGGAAGGCGGCGTTGTGGAACATCGCCTGCAGGCGCAAGCGCACCAGCCCGAAGGGCACGACCGAAGGCGAATGGCTGTGGACGACCGCCATCACATCAGGCCGCGCCTTGTAAAGCTCGCCGTGGATGAAGCGCTCCAGGAAACTCTTGCGCCCGGCGGGGCTGCAGGGCCGGCTGTCGAGGTCGTACTCGAGGATGTCCTGCGGCTCGACGAGTGCAGGCGCCAGCGAACGCGCCATCAGGTAGCGGTCGGGGGCGGTCGGATGCCGCATCGACACGTGGCCGAAGGCGTCGACGACACCCTGCGCCGCCAGGATCCGGCTCGCAGCGGCCAGATCGGCCAGGCGCTCGGGCTCGAGCGGTCCGCCCGAGGGCGGATCGGTGAGAAGGGGATCGGTGGCGGGCGGCGGGTTCATCGGGTCTCGAATGCGTCGGTGCGGTCGTGCGGGCGCGTCTGATCCTGACCCGGGCGGACCCCCGGCAGGCCCCAGGCGCGCGGCCGGAAGGGTGCGTCCTCGTCGGGCAGGCGCGCCAGGAGCGGCGGCCGCGTGGCCAGGCGTTTCAGCACCGGCTCGAGGGCGCAGGGCGCGTGCGGCGAGGAGTCGAAGCAGGCGGCCTCGGGGCTCAGGGCCGACGCCAGCGCGCGCAGGCGGGACTGCTGCTCGGGGCTGCGCCGGTCGGCATGGCTCAGCACGAGCACGTCAGCGCCCTGCGCCTGGGCCGGGAACTCGGGCTCGCCATGCAACACCGCCACCACCCCCTCGAGCCGGTAACGTTCGGCCAGCAGCGGGTGAGCGCGCAGCGCCTGGGCGATGGGGGCGGCGTCCGCGCGGCCCGCGGTCTCGATCACGACGCGGTCGAAGCGCGGTGCCACGCGGTGCAGGCGGTCCCAGAACAACTGCTCCAGCGCCTCGGCCACGCCGGGCAGGCCCTCGCAGCACAGGCAGGGCGCGGCGCCGATCGCGGCCGCATCCCGCACAGCGCCCGTGCCTCCGGCCTCGAGGGCGACCGCGCCCGCCTCGTTCAGCACCACCGCGGCGCTCGAGAGCGCGGGCTGGGCCAGCCAGTGCCGCAGCAGCGTGGTCTTGCCGCTGCCGAGCGCGCCGGTGAGCAGCAGCACCGGCAGACGCGGTCGGGCTTCAGCCACCATCGGTCGCCCAACCGAGGCGGCGCGAGATCTCGCGCCCGGCTTGCTCGACCGCCGGCACGAGCTGGCGCTGCGCCTTGCGGGTGTAGCGCGAGGCCGGCACCGTGAGCCCGACCGCGGCCACGGCGAGGCCCTGCGCGTCGAGCACCGGGGCGGCGACGGTGCGCGTGTCGTCCTCGCATTCACCTTCGTCCAAGGCGTGCCCGGCCAGGCGCACCGCGTCAAGCCCCAGCGCCCAGCGCGCGGGATCGGTCTCGGTGCGGGCGGTCAGGGCTTGCAGGCCGGCGCCGAGCGCGCGCTGGCGCACCGCCGGCGACGCATGGGCCAGCAGCACCCGGCCCTCGGCGGTGCAGTGCGCCGGCCGGCGCATGCCCAGCCAGGTGCGCGGGCCGACGGCATGGACACCGTCGAGCTTGTAGAGGTAGACGATGTCGCCCTCGGTCAGGGCGGCAAGGTGCACGGTCTCGCCGGTGGCGTCGCGCAGCGCGTCCAGCACCGGCTTGGCCTCGGCCGAGACGTTCATGCGCCGGCGCACCGTCGTGCCCAGCGCGAACAGCGTCAGGCCCAGGCGGTAGCGGCCGTCGCCGCTGTCCTGCTCGACGAAGCCCTCGGCCACCATCGTGCTGGCCAGCCGATGCACGGTGCTCTTGGCCAGGCCGAGCTCGCGCGCCAGCGCCGTGATGCCGTGCGCGCCGGGCTCGCGCGCCAGGGCCTTCAGCAAGCGCAGCGAAGCCGCCACGGAGGACAGGCGTCGCGCACCGGCGCCACCGCCAGTCGGGCCGGCGGCGCGGCGTTCAGGCAAGGCCAACCCCGCGTGGCGGCGCGCCGTCGAGCCGGTGCGGATCGATCGTCATGTGGACCATGCCCTCGTCGCCCTCGCCGACGAGCGAGCGCAAAGCGCGGTCGGTCTCGTGCAGGCCGTAGGTGTGCGAGCTCATGGCCTGCACACCGTGGCGATTCGCGGCGATGAGCTGCAGCGCCAGTTCCACGGAATGGAAGCTGTGGCCACGCATGCCGGTCACGGTGAGGAAGCGGGCGATGATCAGGTCGCTGTCGAAGGCGGGCACGCGCTGGCGCTTCTGGCCGGCCAGCACCACGCGGCCGCGCTTGCGGGCCAGCTGCACCGCGCTCGTCACCGACGCCGGCCCGCCCGAGGCACAGTCGATGACCAGATCGGCCATCGCGCCGCCGGTCAGCTCGGCCACGGTCTCGAGCAGGTCCTGGGCGCCGATGTCCACCGTGTGGTCCGCCCCGAGGTCGCGCGCCAGGCGCAGGCGGCGCTCGTCCGTGGGCGTCGACAGCCCGGTGACGATGATCTTGGCCGCCCCGGCCTCGCGTGCCGCCACCACGCAGGCCAGGCCCTGCTGGCCCGGCCCCTGGACGACGACGCACTGCCCGGGGCCGGCGCCGCCGTGCAGGTAGGCCCATTCCACGCCGTTGGCCAGCGGCAGCGCGAGCGCTGCATGCCGCGGCTCCACGCCCGCGGGCACGCGGTGGAACACCGTGTTCAGGTGCAGGTGCTGGTAGGCGCTGAAGCCGCCCCACAGGCCGGGGGCGGTCTTCAGCCCGGTGGCGCCGTAGCGCAGGCCGCCCAGGCGCCAGTCGGTGGCGTCACACAGGCGGAACTCACCCCCGCGGCAGTGCTCGCAATGGCCGCAGGGCAGGTACTCCTCCAGTGCAACGAGGTCGCCCTCGCGCACGCCCCACTTCAGCGCCGCCAGCGCGCCCAGGGCGACCAGCCGGCCCACGGTCTCGTGGCCCAGGATCAGGTCGCCGCGCGTGGCGTGCAGGTTCTGGTAATAGCCCCAGTCGCTGCCGCAGACGCCGGTGCATTCCACGCGCAGCAGACCGGTGTCGGCCGAGGGCGGCGGTGCGCTGAAGCGCCGCAGCTCGGTGCGGCCGGGGCCGACGGTGACGGCGGCGGCGAAATCGGTGGGGTCCATGGCCACGCGGGGCTGCCTCGGGGCCGATCAGACCGTCTGGTGCGGCTTGCCCGGCTCGGCGCGCAGCGCATCGGCAGCGGCCTGGGCAAAGGGCCGGCTGCGCGGCAACAGCATCGCCACCGAGCGCACCCGCTGCGCGGCGGCGTCGATGCCGGGCGGCGGCGTGCCCTGCGCGGCCAGGGCCTGCGCCGCCTTCATGAGGCGACGCCGCGCCATGATGATGCCGTTGTCGGTGGAGACGAGGTTCTCGCGCGTGCGGTCCTGGATCGGGCCCATGCTCTCCTGCAGCGAAGCGTCCTGCATCGCGATGCCCTCGATGCCGCTGTAGCGCGTGCCGGCCTTCTGCGCCGCGCGGTCCATCAGGTAGTCGTTGCCGCGGTTCTGCACAGGGCGGTAGGTGCCGGGGATGTTGCGCGAGTGGATGCCGTGGCCGTCGCGCATGGCCTGCACCTCGGCCGGCGTGAGCGCGCGCGTGGGGTGGTAGTCGAAGCTCCAGGCCCAGCAGCGGTGGTCGTCGATCGGCACCCAGAAGTGCCCGTGCACCGGGTGGTCGCCGCGCGGCGGCACCATCGTGAAGCAGGGCATGACCCAGGGCGTGATGCGCCAGTAGTACTGCTCGTCCTCGGCGTTGCGGCGCACACCGATGTACAGCCCGCCACCGGACTCGGCGACGTCGAAGACGGGCTTGCGGTCGCTCAGGTTGTACTGGTTGCCCTTGGCGCCCTTGAACAGGGGGTCGGCGTTCAGGCTGCCGCTGTGCAGCCAGGAGACGTGGCTCGAGTCGATGCCACCCTCCAGCGCCTGCAGCCAGTTGCACTCCTGCAGGCGCTTGGACATGTAGCTCTGCGCCGCCGGCACGGTGGCGAATTCGTACTCGGGCGGCGGCGGCTGGTGCTGCGGCGCGCCCATGTAGATCCACAGCACGCCGCCACGCTCGATCATCGGGTAGCCGCGCAGGCGGATGCGCTGGCAGTAGCCGCTCTCCTCGGGCTCGGAGGGCACCTCGACGCACTGCCCGGTGACGTCGTACTTCCAGCCGTGGTATGGGCAGCGCAGGCCGGATGCCTCGTTGCGGCCGAACCACAGCGAGACGCCGCGGTGGGCGCAGAACTCGTCGATCGCGCCGAGCCTGCCCTGGGTGTCGCGGAAGGCCACCAGACGCTCGCCGAGCAACTGCAGGCGCACCGGTGCGCAGTCGGGCTCGGGCAATTCCTCGCTCAGCAGCGCCGGCAGCCAGTAGCACCGGAACAGCGCGCCCATCGGCGTGCCGGCATCGGTCTGGGTGAGAAGCTCGTTCTGTTCCTTGCGCAGCATGGTCGTCCTCCTGCTGTCCCGGCAAACCCGCAGCGCCAACGCCGCGGCGGCAGCACCCCCCGGCCCCGGCGCGTCCGGTGTTCGCCCGAGGTGTTCCGCATGAAGGAACAGCATTCTTCGATGCGGATCGATGCTAGCATGGGACGGCAGGAAGGGTACGCTGGGGCCCCACCCGCCTTGCACGCCAGGAACACCCGGTCTCCACGTTGCGCGACTTCGCGATGGCCCGTGTCATGACTGCGGTTTGCGCACAGGGCCGCGGCGCTGCGGCGCGCCTTTCGGGCCCGGCGGAAGAACTCCCAGCCGCAGCCACTCCGACCGAAGGGAAAGCCTTGAAGACCCCGATCTGCCCCGCCTCTGCCGTCGCCAACGGGTGCTCGCTGAAGGTCGAGCGCGAGGGCCTGAGCCTGTGCGTCTTCAACCTGGACGGCAGCTTCTACGTCACCGACGACACCTGCACCCACGGCCCTGGTTCGCTGTCCGAGGGCGCTATCCTCGACGATATCGTCGAGTGCAACTTCCACGGTGGTGCCTTCAACATCCGCACCGGCGCTGTCGAAGCACCGCCGTGCATGCAGCCGCTGCGCACCTACGCCGTCGAACTCGTCGACGGCACGGTTTGCGTCGACCCGGCGCTCGGGCGCAGCCCCGGCTGAGCGGACTGCAGGCCCTTGCGGCCCGCATTCAGCGCTGCGGCGCGGCGCTGCCCTCGAAGGCGAACGTGGCGGCCGACGCCCCGGGCCAGTAGCGCCGGAACACCTCCGCAGGCCACGGCGCCTGTCCCGCCTGCGCGGCCAGCAGGGCGCCGGGCTCCACCAGTTGCAGCGACTCCGACAGCGGCCGCACCCCCTGCGCCGTCCTGCGCATGATGTGCGACGCGCGGATCTGGCGGGGGTGCTCCAGGCCTGCGGCCTGGGTCAGCTCGCGCAGCGCCTCGAGCGTGCCCTGGTGGAAGCGGAACACGCGCTCGGCCTTGTCGGGGACGACGATGGCGCGCTGGCGCAGCGGATCCTGCGTGGCCACGCCGGTGGGGCAACTGCCGCTGTGGCAGGTCTGGGCCTGGATGCAGCCCAGCGCGAACATGAACCCGCGCGCGGCATTGCACCAGTCGGCCCCGAGCGCCATCATGCGCGTGATGTCGAAGGCGCTGACCACCTTGCCGGCGCAGCCGATGCGCACGCGCTCGCGCAGGCCCAGGCCGACCAGGGTGTTGCGCACCAGCAGCAGGCCCTCCTGCACCGGCGTGCCGACGTGGTCGGTGAACTCCAGCGGCGCCGCGCCCGTGCCGCCCTCGGCGCCGTCGACGACGATGAAGTCCGGCAGCAGCCCGGACTCGAGCATGGCCTTGCAGAGCGCGAACCACTCCCAAGGGTGGCCGATGCACAGCTTCAGGCCCACGGGCTTGCCACCTGACAAACCACGAAGGCGCTCGACGAATTGCATCAGTTCCAGCGGCGTGGAGAAGGCCGAGTGCGCTGCCGGGCTGACGCAGTCCACCCCCTGGGGCACGCCCCGGGCGGCGGCGATCTCGGCCGTCACCTTGGGCCCGGGCAGCACGCCGCCGTGGCCGGGCTTGGCGCCCTGGCTCAGCTTGACCTCGATCATCTTCACCTGCGGATCGCGCGCGTTCGCGGCGAAACGCTCCTCGCTGAACCGACCCTGCTCGTCGCGACAGCCGAAGTAGCCCGAGGCCACCTGCCAGACGAGGTCACCGCCGTGCACGCGGTGGTGGGCGCTGATCGAGCCCTCGCCGGTGTCGTGCGCAAAACCGCCGCGCCGCGCGCCTTCGTTCAGCGCCTGGATCGCACGCGCCGACAGGGCACCGAAGCTCATCGCCGAGATGTTGAAGACGCTGATCGCATAGGGTTGGGTGCAGGAACTGCCGCCCGTGCCGACCACGACCCGGAAGTCGTGCGACGCGATCGCGCTCGGCTGCAGCGAGTGGTTGATCCACTCGTAGCCCTCGGCGTGCACGTCGAGCTGCGTGCCGAAGGGGCGTTTGTCGGCCTGCCCCTTGGCGCGCTGGTAGACCAGCGAGCGCTGCTGGCGCGAGAAGGGCGCGGCCTCGTTGTCGCTCTCGATGAAGTACTGCCGCATCTCCGGCCGCACGAATTCGAGCAGGAAGCGCAGGTGGCCGATGACCGGGTAGTTGCGCAGGATGGCGTGCCGGCGCTGGCGCAGGTCGCGCAGCCCGAGTGCCGCGAGCAACAGCCCTGGCAGGGCCCAGGCGGCAGACCACCCCAGCAGCGCCCAGCAGGCCAGGCCCGCCAGCAAGAGGCCGACGCTGGACCACAGGGCGGCGAAGCGTACGGGGAACAAGCCGCCCAGGCGGGCACTGAGGCCAGGATTCATGCTGCACTCCTCGGCAGCCTGCCACCGCAGGCGAAGGTCCAGTAAGATATGCGAACAGCGTGAAAACCACAACTCGTTACTGACGCACGAGCACGTCGTCGAACCGCAGATGAGTGAGGAACGCAAGGTCGTTGCAGGCTTCGAGGTCGCGGTCGAAAAGCTGCACGCGCTTGGTGTGGTGGACCCCTACTGCAGACACAGTCTGGAACTGTACGCGTCGGGCAAGCTCACGAGCGAGGAACGTCTGTACTTCGTCCTGCTGAGTTCGGCCACGCTCAATTCGGCGCCGTTCACAGCCAACAAGTCCATCGTCACCAAGGGACAGCCGGTGGGGGCGGCCTACTTTGTCGTGCGCGGGCAGTTGCTCGGCGTGGATGGCGACAAGCTGTACCGCCTGGGCCCGGGCAGCGTGATCGGGCTGGCCGAAGGTCTGGCAGGGCTGCCGTACAGCATGAGCGCGGTCACGGTGAGCACGGTCGAGACGCGCGTCATCCCCGTGCACCAGATCGCCAGCATGCTCGGCAAGATGCCCGCGGCCCTGCGCGGCATCGTACGCACCGTGGTGATGCGCACGCTCGGGCTCGATTTCATGCCCTCCACACTGCGATGAGCGGCTTCGAGCGCGTCCAGTTTCAGCCGGGAGAGTTGCTGTTCAACGCCGGCGACCCGGCAGACAAGCTCTACGTCGTCGAGTCGGGCACGGTGCAGATGCTGGACGCGAAGACACGCGCCCCTTTCGCGAACGTCGGCAAAGGCCAATCCTTCGGCGAGGCCGCCATTCTGCCCGGGGGCATCCGCAGCGCGTCGGCAGTGGCGGTCGATGCCGTGAGCTGTCTGGTGATCTCGGGCGCCAACCTGCAGGAGATGCTGGCGCGGCAGTCGCCGATCCTGCTGCCGCTGGTGGAGACGCTGCTGCTCCAGCAGAGCATGCACAACGCGCTGCGCCGCCGCTCCTGAGCAGCCCCGCCCCGCAATGGCAAGCCGCCCGACGCTGGAACGCCTGGAACAAGCCCTGCAGGCCCTGCGCCACGGGTGGCGCCAGGGTTGGCCCGGCCTGCCTGCCGTCGTCGAGGGTTGCCTCGTCGAGTTGGGCGGGTCGCTGGCACCGCACGCGTCGCGGCGGGCGAAGCTGCTGCACGAGGCGACGGTGGCCACCGCCTTCTGGCTCGAACAGGACGGCGCGCAGCGGGCCCGCCACGGCACCGAACCGGCCTACCACAACCGCCTGCACACCGCCGACACGCTGGTGGCGCTGGCCACGCTGCTGCGCGCGCAGCGCAGCCTGGAACGGCATGCCCCTGTGCGGCCAAGCTCTGCCGAGCGCCTGGGTCTGCTGGCGATGGTGGCGCACGACCTGCTGCACGACGGCAGCATCAATCGTTTCGGGTCCGAACTCGAGTCGCGCTCGGCCGACCACCTGCAGCCCTTGCTGACCGAGCTGGAGATCCCGCCTGTCGACGCGCAGCGCGTGCGCGCGCTCATCCTGGCCACCGACCCGGCCCGGGTGCCCGAGATCCACGCACGGGTGCGCGGCCGGCGTTTTCGCGTCGAGAACGACGACTGCCTGGCGGTGCTGCTCGTCGAGGCCGACATCCTGGCCAGCACGCTGGTGACGACGGGGCTGCCGCTGTCGGCCCAGCTCGCCTTGGAGTGGGACCGGGTGGCGCCCGAGCGCGCGCAGGCGCTGCGCCAGCCGCTCGGGCGGCTCGGCTTCCTGGAGCGCGCCGCGCTCTTCTCCAGCCCCGCGAGCATGCTGCTGGGGCTGCCGGCGGTGCGCCAGGCCCAGATCGACGCGCTGCGCGCGGCCCGGGGCTGCTGACGATGGCTGGCCCCGGCCCCCCGGGCCTGCGCCGCTTCCTGCTGCGCCTGCTGCTGAGCCTGGCCCTGCTCGCCGGGCCGGCGCTGCACGCGACGCAGGTGCTGCCCATCGGCGCCATCGGCCGCCTGGAGGCCCTGCTCTACGACACGCTGTTGCGCGGGACGGCCCCCGGCGGCGTCGACGAGCGCATCGTCATCCTGGACATCGACGAGAAGAGCCTCGCGCACCCGCAACTCGGGCGCTGGCCGTGGGACCGCGACGAGTTGGGCCTGCTGGTGCGGCGCCTGTTCGACGACTACGGCATCGCTGCGCTGGGCTTCGACGTCGTGCACGCCGAACCCGACCGCGGCGGGGGTGCCGCCGCCATCGAAGCCTTCCTGAAAGCCCAGCCGGCGCCGCAGCCGGCGCTGCTGGGGCAGCTCGAGCGCACGCGCGACCGCTACGACCGGGACGCCGCCTTCGCCCAGGCGCTGCGCGGGCGGCCCGTGGTGCTGGGCTATTACCTCAACAGCGCGCCCGACGCGCCGCGCCTGGGTGCCCTGCCGGCACCGGTGGTGCCGGCCTCGGCGCTGAAGGAAAGCCGCGGCACGGTGACGAGCTGGCGCGGCTGGGGGGCCAACCTGCCGCGCCTGCACGAGGCTGCCGCCGGCGCAGGCCACTTCAACGCCCTGCTCGACAGCGACGGCGTGACCCGGCGCGTGCCCGTGATCGCCGAGATCGACGGCGCGTACTACGAGTCGATGACGCTGGCGCTGGCGCGCCTGGTCACGGGCGGGGGCGAGGTGGTGCCGGTGTACGCCGAAGGTGGCGCCGGCTACCGCGAGCTCGAGCGCATCGACGCCGGGGCGGTCTCGATCCCGGTGGACCGGCACGGCGCGGCGCTGGTCCCCTTCCGCGGGCCGGAGCGCAGCTTCACCTACGTCTCGCTGGCCGACGTGCGCGACGGCCGCGCCAGCCGCGCAGCCCTGGAAGGCCGCATCGCCCTGGTGGGCACTTCGGCGCCGGGGTTGCTGGACCTGCGCACCACGCCGGTGGGGCCAGCCTACCCGGGCGTGGAGGTGCACGCCAACCTGCTGGCCGGCATGCTGGACCAGACGCTGCTGCGGCGGCCTGCCTTCATGACCGGGGTCGAGAGCGCCGTGCTGCTGGCCGGCGGCGCCGTCCTGACGCTGGGCCTGCCGCTGGTCGGGCCCTTGGCGGCGATCGCCCTGACGCTCGCGACCGTGGGGGCCGGCGTCGCGCTCTCGGTCGGGCTGTGGACGACGCAGCAGCTCGTGCTGCCCTTCGCCGCGCTGCTGGTGGCCGCGGGCCTGCTGTTCGCCTTCCACATGTCCTGGGGCTATCTGGTGGAGTCGCGCCGCAAGCGCCAGGTGACGGCGCTGTTCGGGCAGTACGTGCCGCCCGAGCTGGTGGACGAGATGGCCCGCGACCCCTCGAACTACTCGATGGAGGGACGCAGCGCCGAACTCACGGTGATGTTCTCCGACATCCGCGGCTTCACCACGATCTCCGAGCGCCTGCCGCCGCGGGAGCTGGCGGCCTTCATCAACGAGTACCTGACGTCGATGAGCCTGCAGATCCGCCAGCACAAGGGCACGCTGGACAAGTACATCGGCGACGCCATCATGGCCTTCTGGGGCGCCCCGGTGCCCGACGCACGGCACGCCGCCCACGCCGTCGAGGCCGCGCTGGCGATGCAGGCGGCGCTCGGAGCGCTGAACGCGCGCTGCCAGGAGCGCGGCTGGCCGGGCATCGCCATCGGCATCGGACTGAACACCGGCACGATGAGCGTGGGCGACATGGGATCGCGCCTGCGCCGCGCCTACACGGTGATGGGCGATGCGGTGAACCTGGGCTCGCGCCTGGAAGGCCTGACCAAGCGCTACGGCGTGTGCATCATGGCCGGCGAGACCACGCAGCGCGCCGCCGACGGCTACGCCTGGCGCGAGCTCGACCGCGTACGCGTCAAGGGCAAGATCGAGCCGGTGGCGGTGTTCGAGCCCCTGGGCCGTCCGCAGGACCTGGACGCCGCCACGCAGGCGACGCTGGCGCAGTGGCACGAGGCCCTGGCCGCCTACCGCGCCCAGCGCTGGGACGAGGCCGAGGCCCTGATCGGCGCGCTGCGCTGTCAAGCCCCCGACAGCGCGCTGTACGCGCTCTACGCCGAGCGCGTGCAGGCCCTGCGCGCCCGCCCTCCCGGCGCGGACTGGGACGGGGTGACGGCCTTCGACGAGAAGTGAGGCCGCAGGGCGGCTGACCCGGGCGCGCCGCACCCGGGCGGCAGCGGCCGCCCGGGGCAGGCACGCAGCGGCTCAGGGCACTGCCGGGGTCGGCTGGTACAGAGGCAGCAGCTCGTTCAGCATGTCGGCCGGGCTCTGGTGCGCGGCCACGAACGATGCATCACCAGCGCGCCCCATCGCGGCGTCGATGGCGACCTGCGCCGCGTAAGCCACGACGATCTTGCCCGACACCTCGGACATCGGCGCGTCCGGCCCACCGAACGCCGGGTGGTTGTCGACATCCATGATCCATCCGGCAGCCTTCAGCCCTGGGTTGGAGGCCGTTGCGGCACCGCCCAGCATGATCGAGGTCTCGCCTGCGACCGGTGCGTCCGCCGCGAGTCCGGTCACGGGAACGCGTGTGCTCCCCGCCCCGGGCTTGCTCCATCCGGCCATATCGATCGCGTCGCCGGCCGTGAGGTCGGCGATGAAGGCGTCGAGCTCGAGCTTGGGCGTGACTGCTGCGCCTGCCGCGGTGCCGGCTGTCGTTTCTGTCTGCGGGCTGCCACCAGGCGTCGGAGCGTCAGGACTCTCCAGGCTCATGAACCGATAGAGGTCCTGACCCGACCCGCCCATCAACTGCACCTTGCTGGCCACCTGCGTCGCCACGATCAGCAGGTCGTTGCCCGAGCCACCGGACAGCAGGTCTGCCGAGCGCGGGCTGGAGGACGGTCCCGGGCCATCGTGCGCCAGCAGCCGGTCGTTGCCCGAGCCGCCCTGCGCAATGTCCCAGCCTTCGCCGCCGTCGAGCCAGTCGTTGCCGGCACCGCCGCTCAGGTCGTCATCGCCGCCCCGGCCGAGCAGCTTGTCGTTCCCGTCGAGGCCGGCAATGACGTTGCGGCCGTCGTTGCCGACGATGATGTTGCCCAGCGCATTGCCGGTGACGTTGGCATCCCGTGTGCCTGCCAGATACAAATCGGCGACGTCGGACCCCAGCACGAACTGCAGCGCGCTGCCGGTACCCTCGAGCACCAGGTGGATGCCGGACCGGGCGATCGTGACCGGGCCGGGTTCGGCATGGCCCGCGTCGACGACGATGTCCTGGCCGGCCTGCGCCACCGCGACGGCCGCGGCAATGGACGTGTAGTCGCCCGCCGACGCCGACACGCGCAGCACCGGCACGCCGCCGCGGTCGATGGCCACCCCGGACACACCATCCGCGCCCCCGTTGCCCGCCACGTCCGTCCAGGCCGAGCCCACCGAGACCGAGCCTGGCCCGGTGTAGCCGTCTTCGGCCGAGAAGGTGGCCTCCCAGACCTTGTCGCCCGTGCCGGGCTTGACCGCCAGTCCGCTGATCGTGCCATGCAGAGCCGTGAGGTCATTCAGGTCGAAGCCCTTCGGCACTTCACTGAAGGTGAACGTCACCGTCGACTGCGGATGCGCGTCGGTCAGGGAGCGGTCCGCGAATGCGACGGACACCGTCGGGTTCAGCGTGTCCACACCGATCTTCTGTGAAAGGACGGTCGACATCACGGACTGCCCGTTGAGGTCCTTGCCGCCAGACACGGTGATCGGGACGTCATTGGCGGCGACACCCAGATCGCCAGCCTTGACGACGAAGGTGTAGCCCGAACGGTCTGCGGTCCAAGCGCTGGCCGCCGAGTCAACCGTGAAACTGTCCTGAGAGCCGGCGCCGAAAGAGATGGAGGGCGCCACATCCCGCGCCATCCACTCGCTGAACTGCACGGTGACGGTCAGCCGCGAGTTCGCCGTCGTATCGGCGTCGGTGATGAGCGCGTCCGAAAGCGTCACGCCGACCACCTGCGGCACCTGGAGCGCGTCGAGGATGACCTGCCCACCCGCCGTCTCCAGGCGCTCGGCCTGGACGAAGGCGACCGCCCCGGCGGCTGCCGGGTCGGCGGACAAGGCATACACCGGCTGGTTCGGGTCGACCTCGGCGCCCTGCGCGGGCAAGGCTTGCGTCACCGTGGCTTTCTGCCCCTCGGTGGCGGTCTGGACCTGCAAGCTCTCCGGTGGAATTGCCACGACCGCGACATCCCGCCCCGGGCCGCCAATGAAGATGTCGGCGCCAGCAACATCCGTCATCCGGTCGTCAACCTCACCCCCGAGGCCGATGTCGTCGCCGGCGCCGCCGGTGAGGACGTCGCTGCCCTGGCCACCCGTCAGCAGGTCGTCGCCCTCGAAACCCGAAAGGCTGTCGTCGCCATCCGTCCCCATGAGCGTGTCGTCGCCAACAGCACCCACGACCGGATGCAGCGGGAAGAGAGATCCCGTCGCCTGGGTGGCGGCCAAGGTCGCCAACTCGGCCGAAGTGTCGTACGCGGCGGCATCGAAGGGCGTCGCTGACACGATCTGCGGCAGGATGGTTTCCTGCAGCACCCCCTGAACCCTGACGACCGACTCCAGGCCCGCCATGCTGGCGTCGCTGACACCGGCGATGGCCGTGTTGACACTCACGACCGCCGAGACCACCTGGGCCAGATCGCCGGGCAGCGTGGCGCCACCCGCCGCCGCGCTCAGCACCGCCTGGACGAAGTCCCGTGAGGCGGGCTGGAGCCCCCCTGCCGTGCCCGCTTGCAGCGCCTGACCTACCTGGGCTACGAACGCGGCTGACAGGCTCTGGACGACGGCTTCGTCGGGCCCGTTGGACAGGGTGCTGTCGTACACGGCGACGGCGGCCTGCATCAGCGTCGTCAGCTGGGTCGCGAACTTCTGCGCCGCGAAGGCCGCCGGATTGCCCGGCGCCTGGGCATAGACGTCCTGCGTGAGCAGGTCGGCTGGGATGCCGGTCACCTGGGCGATATCGGCCAGCGCCTGCTGCAGCGTGAGGTTCGGCCTGGCGATCGCGTAGGCGGCCACCAGCGTCGTCAACGGCGTCACCAGGGTCTGCCCCGGCAGGGCCATCAGCCCGCCCAGGAAGGGCTGGCCAGTCGACGTGTCGGTGCCGCCGAAAGCGATGATCGGCCCCTGTGCCCCCTGAAGCGTGTAGGAGCCGTCAGCCCCGGTGAAGGCCTGGGCCTCGCCGGCGTCCAGCCTTCCGTTCTCGTTGGCATCCGCGAAGACGGTCGCCCCGGCGAGATAGCCGTCGACGACGCGGCCCGACGCCGCGGCACCCGTACCCGTACCCGTACCCGTACCCGTACCCGTGCCCGTGCCGTCGCTCGGCGCGATGTTGATCTGAGGAGCGTACGGCAGCTCGGAGCCGGCGCTCGACACCACGTCGAGACGGAACGACTCGGCCCCTTCGGCCACGGCGTCCGCCGCGATCTTCACCGTCAAGGAGGCGGTCAACCCGTCAGCCGAGAAATCCAGCGGCCCGTAGGCGGTGCCGCTGAAATCGTCGTTCGTCGTCGTCCCGGCCTGTTGCGGCACGCTCCAGCTCAGCAGGTCCTGCTCCAGTAGAGGGATGGGCTGCGTGAACCGGACGGTGTAGGTCGCGCTGTCGCCTTCTGCCAGGTTCCACGGGCCCTCGACGCTTTTCGCCAGAGGCAGCGGCAGTTGGACCCAGGCCGAGGCGACCTCGGGAACGTTGTCGGTGTCGAAGTGCTCGCCGAGCGTCGCGGTCAAGCCGTACAGGTTCGGGGCATTGGCCAGATCGAGCGCCGCATCGAGCGTCGCTCGAGCGATGCCGCCGCTCTCGTCCGGCAGCAGCGGCTGAACCCGCGCAAACGTCGACGGCTCCATCGGCCACGCATCGTTGGACCCCAGGCCGCTCCAGGTGATCGTCAGCTTGCCCGCCGCCGGGGACGCCAGCGTGAACGGCAGAGGTCTGCTGCCTGCCTGCGCGTTGACGGCGGCCTGGATCTGCGTCAAGAGGTCGGACGTCTGGCCCCAAGCCGTGGTGGTGTCGATTCGCACCGGCCCCAGGCCCGCGATGCCCAGTTGATACTGACCGGCAGCCGCCTGGATGCCGCCGATGTCCAGCGTGTGGACGACGGTGCCCTTCTGCGAGGCCGGATCCCAGAACTGGTCCGGCTTTGCGAAGATGGCGGCGCCGTCCGCCACCATCACCGGGCCGCCGTCGACTTCGCTCTGCCGCAGCAGCATGGCGTCAGGCTGCGCCCCAGGGCTCTTCCAAGTCAAATTCAGCGACTGGTTGGTCGAATCGGCCGTCAACGTGAATGGCAGCTGGTCAGTGCCAGTGCCAGTGCCAGTGCCAGTGCCAGTGCCAGTGCCATCGCCATCGCCATTGCCATTGCCATTGCCATTGCCATTGCCATTGCCATTGCCATTGCCATTGCCAGCGTAGTCGAGCAGCGCAGACTTGACGGATTCCACCGTGACCGAGGATCCCGACGTGGGGTTCAGCAGCAACGACCCCCAGGCATAGAGCGAGATCGGGGCGCCGTTCGGCATCGGCACCATCAGGGTGAAGGTCGCACTGCCGAGCGCAGCCGGGTCGAACTGGGCAGCGTCGAATGTGAACTTCACCGACTCCGGGGTGGAATCCGTACCCTGCGTGATGGTCGAAGCCAGCGCCTGGTTCACCCCCAGGCGTGCCCGCAGCGCGAAGTCACCGTCGGAGAGCTTGGACAACCCGTCGCTGGCATCGACCTGGAAGCGCAGGACGTCGTCGCCGCGGTTCACCACGGTCGAAATCCCCTCCCATTCGGCGCGGAGGGTCGGCGCGTCCGGAAGTTCCGGATCCACCGGCACCGAAGTCTTGAACCGGATGGAATTGCCGCTCCAGTAGTCCAGATCGTTCAGCGACACGCCGCGCAGCACGAAGCCGGTCTGGCTGACGCCGCTGCTGCTGTCGCCGTCATACACGATCAGCGTGTCCGGACCGCTGTCGTAGGAACCCACCGTGAACACGCCGCCGTTGCCCAGCGTGCCGCGCAGCGGCATAAAGCCCTGGTCGCCAACCTGCCCGGCCGACGATCCGCTGCTGGCGGATTGATCCCTCTTGGCACTCAGCCATGCCGCGCCGGTGACGCCGTCGAAGGGCGGGTTCAGCCAGATCTGGTCACCGGGCTGGAAGTCCTCGATGACCTCGGCCTGGCCTGCTGCGAACGTGTAGGTCGCTCCGGCCGGCACGTAGGAGGTGGCGTCGTTCAGGTTGGCCAGGGTCAGCGTCGGCGAATCCCCTTGCTCGAAACCGTAGCTGTCGCGCCCCTCACGACCCGACATCGTGTCAGCGCCAGCCCCGCCGATGATCTGGTCGTCGCCACCCGTACCGATGATCTCGTCGTTGCCCGCGGCTGCCTGGATCTCCAGGCCTCGACCTGCGGACACAGCGAAGAGTGAGAGATCGATGACATTGGCTCCATCGCGCCCGAGCGCGAAGGTATAGCCGCCCGCGCTGCCCTCATCGGCACCCGGCACCAGCGCCTTTCCTGAACTGTCTCGGAATGCGTTGTCGATGCCTGTGCCCGCGTAGGTGATCAAGGCCCAGTCCTCGGCGCGCAAGGCATTCAGGCCGCTGGCGAGACCCTCGCACTGCACCAGCAGATCCGAAGTGCCATCGCCGACCACGTTCGCCGGCTTGTAAACGGTGCCGGTGCCGTTGACCTGCAGCGTCAGCGCCAGATTGGCAACCGTTCCCGGCGCGAACACGGGCTCGGTGAAGTTCAGGCGCAGGCCATTGGCTTCCAGGCCCAAGGCGACCGGATTGGGCGCGTAGCCGTCGTCGATCTGCAGCACGTTGGCGCCGGCCGTATTGCCCAGCGTCACGGTGGCCAGGCGCTCGGCCGCCATCGAGCCAGGCTGCTCGATGCGCACCACGATGTCGGGCATCTCGGCATATCCGGCCAGCGGCACCGTGCCCGAGTCCTGGTACACCATCAGCGACTCGGCCACCCCGTTGCTGTCGTTGTCGTACTTGAAGGCCAAGGCATGGCCCGGCGCCTTCAGATTGACGCGCAGGTAGTCCAGGGCAAGGCCCAGATTCGCCGGGTTGATGGCGATGGCGCTCCCCGAACTGCCCTTGAAACTGACGATGCCGCCGCTGACGGCATGACCCGTCAGCGAGCCCTGCGGCACCAGGGTGGAGGCGAAGCCGCTCGGTGACAGGCTGCCGGCAACTGGCGTGTCGGGCACGATGTGGTTCGAAGGCAGCACCAGCACGTCATGGTTCGAGACGGTGTCCGAGAACCAGTCGAAACCCGACTTGTCGTCGTTGGGGGCCCCACGGATCAGGTCGGCATGGCCCGAACCCGCGCGCGCGTCACCGAGCCCGATCACCACGAGGTCGCGTGTGAAAGGGGCGCTGGTGGTCCCGTTCTCGGAAAGCCCGTAGATGTCGCCACCCCGCCCACCACGCAGCATGTCAGCGCCCGGACCGTCGGCCAGCGTGTCGGCGTTGTCCGTACCGACCAAGGTGTCGTTGCCGCCATTGCCGCGCAGGATCTGGCGCGAGCCATAGGACGACCAGTAGCCCTGAAGATCGATCGTGTTGTTGCTCGCGCCCCCGATGGAGATCTCCTGGGCCGCCAGACGGTTGCCATCGGCGTCGCGGAAGGGGCTGCTGTAGGCGTCGATGCGGACGCGGACCACGTCATCGGGCGTGAAGACGCCGTCGGTGCGCAGGGTCAGCAGCGTGTAGCCGTCGGTGGCCGTGCCCTCGGCCAGGCTGAAACCTGTGACCTGGGGCGCGGTGCCGCTGCCCAGGAAATTGTTGTCCTGCGCCGGGTTGCGCGCGAGGCTGATGCCGTAGAGCGCAGCCCCGGGAGCCGTCTCGAAGATCGGCTCGCTGAACCGGACGAGGATGTCGCTCGTTCCCGTGGTGCCGGTGGCGGGCACGGTGAAGCTGGTGCTGCCGCTGTTGAGGGGCTGCACCGTGGCCATCGGCAGCGCGAGGCTGGCGGACGCCGAGTTCGCGTTGCCGGCGGTGTCGGCGAAGGCGTTGGCCGCGACGCTGACGGAGCCCGTGCCGTCGAAGCCGCTGCCCACCTGAAGGCCCGCGGTGTAGGTGGTGTCCGTGCTCTTGTAGAACGAACTGATCGTGCCGCCCTTGACCACCAGGTCGCTCGCCGTGAAGTTGCTGACCGGTTCGGACAAGGTCAAGCTGATCGACACGTAATCCCCGGCAAGCAGCTTGCTGGCCGAACCCGCGAGAGAGGGCGCGGTGATGGTCAGCGTGGGCGGGGTGGTGTCGACGACGGGCTGGTCGCTGGCCGCGATCACGGCCGTGTACTGGACCATGGAGGTGAAAGGCTCGGCGGTCGTGTTGCCGGCCCGGCCCACTTCCGCATTGAACACCTCGTCGGCTTCGATCAGGGCGTCGTCGAAGATGGGGATTTCGAACTGAGCGCTGGAAGCGTTGGCAGGGATGGTGACGGACCCGGTCGGGAAGACCGTACCCGCCGAGACAGTGCCGAAATCAGCCGCCTGGGCGGCGTTGCTCGAAGTCGTCGGCAGGACAACGCGCCAATCGACCTTGTAGCCCTCAGCTGGGGCGGGCCCGCTGAGGTTGACCTGAACTGCGAACGATGACCCTTCGGCAACGGTGTTCGCGGCTTGCACCGACACGATCGACACGCCGACGGCAGGCAGGGGCACGTAGGTCGAGTCATTGCGGACCGCGTACCCGCTGAAGCTGGCCAAGTCGTTGCCCGCCCCGTCCTGAAGAACATTGGCCGTGTCATTGCCTGCGGTCGGGTCGGTGTAGCCCACGGTGACCGCCGCCTGGTTCAGGCTGGCCGGGCTGGGGATGGGCTTGTCGGCAGGCAACTTCAGCACGACCTGACTGGCCGAGACTGACGCGGACTCGAGCGGCCAGACGGCGACCTGCCCCACAGCCACCCTGAAGCGCCCGAGCAGTCCCTGTGGCGAGGACGCTGCTGCCGCGTCGAGCGGCTCGCCGAAGGTCAGCGTCATCGCCAAGCCATCGGAAGTGACGGCGGCGGATTGGAAGAGAGGTCCGGCGGTATCGACCGAGGTCGGCTGCAGATTCGCAAATTGTGCAGCAGTAATTGTCAACTCTGAGACGGATGTGGGAGAAATGGCGAAATCGAAGGTCAGATTCTCGACTGAGGTTATTGTGTCCAAGCCAAAGAAACTCGGTGCCGCGACGGCCAGATCTTCAACTAGCACCATACCATTCCCGGTAAGGCTGATACGTGCCAACGGAGCCATGCCCTGCATGATAACCAGAGCTTCGCTCCCGTTTTCCGACCTTACGCTTAACGGATCGCTACTAGATATGCTATTGGAAACCCTGAACTCTGCAACGTCATTGACTCCTTCACCACCATCCAATGCATCATCACCCATCTCACCAGAGAGTCGATCGCTGCCATCGCGACCCCAAATCCTATCATTGCCAGCCCCACCACGTAAAACATCATCACCCTTTCCACCATCAATCGAGTCGTCGCCAGTGAATCCGTCAATATTATTTTCTTTGTCATCGCCATACAGTTCGTCACCACTCTGGCCGCCAATTATATTTTCGATATCAATGAGTACGTCAGAGCCGATTTCATTACCGATTGCAAATCCATGAGCCAAGTCTACTTTTATTCCCGTTTGCGCGCTGGTATAGCGAATGATGTCGATTCCGTTCCCACCAATGTATGTATCGTTGCCTGCACCGTCACCGCCGACAACCAAGTCGTTCCCATCGCCCGCGTCAACACGATCGTCTCCATCTCCACTTACAATATGATCGTCTCCGGAAAAGGCAAGAATAATATCATCTTTAGTCGATCCCAGTAGATTGTCATCGGAAGGCGATCCAAATATCTCGCCATTCGTACCGAATCTGAGCACAAAGCTCTTATTCTCCACATCCGATGAAAATACATGACGCAAAGATCCATCAAAACTAGAAGTAAATAAAAGTATTGAATTGTCCACAGCCAGTTCGGCCGATATCGGACCAAAATGTCCATCTCCAACAACAGATCTCACCCACACTTGATCCCCAGATGATGAGAATTTTGCCAACACAAAACCCTCTCCTCCTTGCAACCCCTGGGTCCCAGCCACAACAATGTCGCCTTTTTGATCTACAACGACCGAGTTCAGTTGGGTATTCAATATCCCTTCCGACGGAATCAAAACATTCCATCGCATATTTCCATCGATATCGAACGACGCGAGGACACCATAGCTTCCAATTTGATCCGGCGGTGAACCAGAGCCGATCACATATATATTCCCAACCTGATCCAGAGCGATCCGATCCGCATTTAAGGTAAGTCCACCAAGATCGCGAATCCAGATCAAAGAACCATTCGAATCGATCTTTGAGACGAAACCGACGTCCGTGAGGAAAGTAGCATTCGCCCGCATGTGACCAACGACGACAACAGCCCCTTCGGGATCGACAACCATATCAGAAACGCTATCATAAAATTGATTTTGACCATTATTGCTGATATTGTTGCCCCATAACTTATTGCCGCCCAGATCAAAAGCAATAACTTCAATACCATTACCACCCAGAGTAGTGTATATCCTCTCTCCATAGCCCGACAACTGCCTCCCTCCAAACCACGGAAATCTCTGCATTACCTCGCCCGCGTTTGAGTCAATAGTTAATAGAGTTACTTCTTTGCCATTATTTGCAACCACCGCAACTCGATCATCACTCAATACCAATACTTGCCCGAACTCGGCACCACCATATCCAGGAATCCAAGGAACGAGATCGAAAGACCCTTTCTTCCATACTATTTTCGAAGCAGAAGTATCATACTTTGCTATCCCGGTGGGAGAACCATTATAACCTTCATACGAAAGAAATATATCCTGAGCTTCATCGGGATTCGTATACTTTATTAACGGACGACCGATCTCGGGAATAATCTGAATAAATCCTCGCTCCCGCTCCAGTTGAATCGTTTGACTGCTGGGATTGTATTGATTGTCATAAGTATTGCTGATGACTCCTGTGTAGCGACCCGTCATGGACTCGCTGAAGAAGCCATCATTTATGAGGCCAACCACAATTTCAAAACTTCTAACATCAGCCTCCGAGTTGATTTGAATCTCCGGAATAAATATGGAAAGATGCGCGACCCTTCCATCACTCGAGAATATTAAACCGCGCTCCATGACATCCAAAACTGGAGAACCATCCACAAGCAAAAAATCACCACCTATATCGGTTGGAATATTTATCTTCCATCGAACTTGACCTCTTTGTGATTCATCAATACCTTCTTGGAATTCAATTATAAATTTTTCAACTCTGCCCGCACTATGGCTACCATCCGAAAGTGCAGTTGAACTTGTGATTCTCGAAACCAAACTATCTTGGTTACCACTGCTCGCATGATAAGAAAGCGGCAACAATTCTGACTCAAGTTCCGTTGAGTCGCGATACTGATCTCGATCAAAATCCAAGAATACACTCAAATTGAGGATTTGACCCTGCATAGGTTGAGGTGCCAGACCATTCAAGGCAGCTTCGATAAGTGTACTGTCGATACGGTACTGCGATGGCATTGCTCCATCACCTGGTTCCCATAAAAGCAAGTTGTGCAGCCTAGGCACCTGTACAGCGGACATGGCTATCGCATCAGCGCTTTCACCCGCGTCATACACGCGCAAGAGCATTGTGATCACCGGGTCATTCTCAGATCCGTCGAATAGATTACTGCTGACCAACAGATCCGGATGCGCTGGATTGCTAGGATCGGATTGGAAATAAGCAGAAACAAATTCATTTCCACTAATTGAATCGGTCAATGAAATCCGATCTAGCACTACCTCAGCTTTAGCAACACCGTCAACAGTGGTGGTCTGCAGATCGAAGCCCAACGTCGAACCGTTTAGGGCATCGGCCGTCAACGTGACTATAGCCAGCCGGAACTCGCTGGTTTCGGCGCTCAGTGCGTTGGTCGCCTGCAGGAGCGAATCAGTGGCCGTCACGCCCTCAGGCAGGACGAAGCCGTAGTTCACCCCGGAGGCACTGGACTGCAATCCGGCAGAGAGCGACGTCGCCCCGGCGACATCGCGAGCCCACACCTCGACCACGTAACTGGAGCCCTTCCAGAAGCCATTGCGAAACTCGAAAGTTGGCGTACCCATCGCTTTCTCCTCACTGCATCATCAGGGTCACTGCACGCATGCCGGAGTTCCGAGAACCCTGGCCTGCGCGCATACCGAACAAAAGAACTCCACCGCTCACGGCGTCGATCGCTGGAAATTCGGGTCGAGGTCCCGGACGAACCCATCGACCCCGAACTCGACCCGCTCGACTCCGACCAGGTGCGCCACCGTGCCGAAGGTCGGCTCGGGGGCCAGCGGACCGGCACCGTCAGGGTCCACCATGACCCGTGTGCCGACGACCCAGGTGTTGCCGACCTCGGCCGCGACGATCGATCCATCGGCGATCAGGTCGTGCAACTCGGCGTTCAGGGTCTGCACCTGCCCCTGCGTGGCCGGCTGCAGCAGGAAGTCCATGCTGGAGCCGTCGAGCCAGACCGCATCCTGGCCGCCGCCGCCGACGAAGACGTCGCCGTCGCCGATGCGGGCGTGCAGGTCGTTGCCGGCGCCACCGACGAAGACCACCTGGCCGCGTTCGCCCGTGACCGGCCCTCGCGGCAGGCCGAACAGCACGTCGTCTCCGCCGCCGCCGATCACCGTGTCCGCTTCGCCCGGGACGACGGCGAAGGCATCGCGGCCGTCCGTGCCCATGACGCGGGTGCTCGCCCCAGCGCTGAGCGGGACGGCAATCGCCTCCAGCGTGAACGCCACGGGCGCGCTCGCCTTTCCGGTGTTGCCCGCCAGGTCGGTGATCGCCGCCGTCAGGCTCTTGACGCCGTCCGGCCCGAGGTCCGCGGCCAGGACCGTGAAGTCCACGTGGCCCGCCGCGATCTCGCTTGCCCCCAGCGTCACCACCTTGGGTGCCGTGAAGGCCGCACCGCCCTGCAGCAACTCCACCTTGTCCCCTGGCAACACGCCGGTGGCGGGCAAGGCCACGCGCAAGGTCGTGCTCGCCGCCTCGGCCGCGTCCATCCGTCCATCGGTCAGGTCGGCGCTGCCCTGCTCGGCCACGGTGGGCGCCGCAGGGGCCGTGGTGTCGATGGTGAACTTCGCGCCGCCACTCACCGTCGCGTCCTTGTTGCCGGCGGCGTCGATCACCCGCACGCCGTAGGTGCCGTCGGACAGGTTGCCGGTGAAGGCGATCGTGTAGTGACCCGGGGTGTCCTCGGTGACGCTGTAGGCCACCGTGGTCTCGATCCCGTCCTGACCCACTTTCAGGGTCGCGAGGGGCTCGGCTGTCAGCGTCAGCAGCGGCGTCGTGTCCCGGGTCACGCGGTCGTTCCCCAGCGCCCCCGTGTCATCCACGAGGGCAACGATGCTCGCCTGCGCTGGGCTGGTGCCGTCGACCATGAACGCGGCGGACGACGGCGAGCCCTGCGGCGCAGCGCTCATGTTGCCCGCGGCGTCGATCGCCACCAGGCCGTAGCCGCCGTCGCTCAAGTTGTCGAGCACGCGAACGGTGTACGTGCCCGGGCTGGCGGCCCATTCCAGGACGGTATAGCTGCTGGTCGGCAGGGCCTGGCCGTTGCTTCCCAACACGAGCCGGGCCCCCGGCTCGGCACTGACCGTGAGTTCGGGGGCCCGGTCCGCGGTGAGACGGTCGCTGGCGTTGCCGGTGTTGTCGGCGATGGCGGTGATCTTCGGGGCGTCGGGCGGGTTGTTGTCAACAGCGAACTGGACCACCTCCACACCCACGGAGGACGTCAGTCGCTGTTGGGTCGCCAAGCTGCTGATCGTGGCGCCGCCCAGGCTGGCCACCTGCACCACGGCATCGTTGCCGCCGCCAGCGACAGCCCGGAACTTCAGCACGCCGCCCATAGGGTCCGCGGGTGTGCTGGCTGCAGCATCGTAGGTGGCCTGGAGGGTCTGTCCACCGTCCACCGACAGGGCCAGCGTCAGCACCTGCCCTTCGATCGGTGTCACCGACACCGCCTCGGAGAGCTTCATCGTGAACACGACCGCCGTGCCCTGCCGGACGGCCGGCACGTCTGCACTCAACGTGCTCACCGCCGGGGCCTGGACAACGGCGAGCGCGAAGGTCTGGCTGACCGCGAGCCCCGACTTGTCGGTGGCGGCGACCGTGACTTCGGCGGGCGAGCCTGCCGGGGTCAACACCGTCGGTGTGCCCGAGAGCCTGCCGTCCACGCCCAGGGTGAGGCCGGCAGGCAGGCCGTCAGCGGTGAACTTCAAGGCATCGCCCGCATCCGGATCGGCAAAGGCCGACGCGACATTGATGGCACCGGTCTGCGCGACGTTCAGCGAGACGACTGCCGAGCCGATGGGGACGGCGGTCGGCGCTTCGTTGGCGTCGCTCACCGCCACCGCCACCGCCTTCGCAGCGGTGTTGTCGTCGGCGTCCGTCGCCCTCAGCGTGTAGTTGTAGATGTTGTTCGCACCCGCGTCGGCGGGCGCTTCGAAGTCGCGCGCCACCATGGCCACCACGCCCGTGCCGGCGTCGACCGTGAATCTCGCCGCGTCCGCGCCTTCCAGGCTCCAGACCACCGCGCCGATCGCGCCGCTCACGCTCGGTGCTGCCGCCGCGTACGCGGCGTTCTCCGCCACGCTGCCGTTGCCCACGCCCGTGATGTCCAGCGTCGCCAGTTCGATGACGTCGGTCACCGTCACCGCCACCGCCCTGCTCGCGCTGTTGCCGTCGCCGTCC
>JAIXWM010000005.1 GCA_027491255.1 Rubrivivax sp.
CAGCAGTCAAATCAAGAAGGCGGCGGGCAAAGCAAGCGTAGTGCCATACGCGCCTCCGTGACGAGCTAAGCTGTTGATTTTATTGGGGTTGCGCTGAGAGGATGACAAACTCGGGCTAGTCTCGCACCCCGGTCACCAAGGTCTGGCGACCGTTTTGTTCGACAAGGAAGGGATACGCATGCAGAAGAGGACACAAGGTTCGCGTCTGGCCGCCAGGGGCCTGGCGCCGGCCACAGGGCTCGTGCTGGCCCTGGGCAGCCTGGGCGCGCTGGCCCAATCGACGGCCACGGGCCAGTTCAACGTCAATGTCACGCTCACGCCCAAGTGCGAGGTCTTCAGCACGGGGGGCGCCACCACGGCGATTCCCGACCTGCCCTTGAGCTACACCTCGTTCCAGACCGCGGCCAGCACCGCCAGCACCAACTTCAAGGTGCGCTGCACCAACACCCTGGGCTACGGGCTGGCGCTCGACACGGCTTCGCTGACCGACAGCTCCACCGGCCTGCAACTGGCGCTGGCGCTGTCCAGCAGTGCCGCGCACAGCGCCACCCCCACGGCCGCGCTGTCAGCGCTGACGGGCAACGGCAACGCCGGGCAGACCTACTACGTGCACGGCACCCTCGCCGCGAACCAGGACGGCTCGAGCACACCGGGTGCGGCCAACAACCTGCGCACCTTGACGATCAGCTACTGATCCCGCCGCCGCGCCATGAAGGACATCGATACAGACACCGCCGGTCCCGGCGGGCGAGATGCTGGAAGGGCGCGGCCCGGTGCCTGGCGGCGCCTGCGCCGGGCCTGGGCCGTGGCCCTGTGGGCCACGGCACCGGGCCTGGCCGGGGCCAGCGGGTTCTCGGTGGCGCCGGTGCGGCTGTTCTTCGGCGAGAAGGACCGCGCCGTGGCCGTGCGCCTGAGCAACGAGGGCTCGACGGAACGGGTCCTGCACGCCGACGTGCAGGCCTGGAGCCAGGACGGGCAGGGCCGGGACCGGCTCGAGCCCAGCGACGATCTGGTCGTCTCGCCCACCGTGCTGCGCATCCGGCCACACGCCGAACAGGTGGTGCGGCTGATCCTGGTGACGCCACGCGACTCCGCGCGGCAGATGAGCTACCGCCTGTTCCTGCGCGAGCAGCCCCCGGCGACCGCGCTTCAGGGGACCGAGGGCGCCCGGCTGCCGATCACGCTGACGCTGAGCCTGCCGGTGTTCATCACGCCGGCACGCGCGCGGCACGCCCTGCAGTGCCAGCTCGCAGGCACCGACGCCGCAGCGCCCACGGCGGTGTGCGAGAACCCGGGCCGGGCGCATGCGCGCCTGGGCCGGATCGACCTGCTGGACGGCCCCTCGCTCGTGGCCCGGCACGAGGGCAGCCTGTACCTGCTGCCCGGCACGCGCCTGTCCATCCCGCTGGCGGTGGATCAAGGCACGTCCGGCCTGCGCGGGCGCACCCTGAGCGCCTTGCTCGACGGCGGCGAGTCCCTGTCGTGGGGCGTGGCGCAGCCGCTGCAGACAGGTCCCTGAATGGGCCGCCGCCGTCAGAGCACGCCCCTGCTGGGGGCGATGGCCGCAGCGTGGCTGGCGGCCGGGGTCTCGGCCCCGGTCGGCGCCGCCGATCTAGCAGCGCCCGGCGCAGAGGGCGGCATCGACATCGCGGCGCTGGCGCCACCCGAAAGCCCGCCGACGCTGCTGCCGGCGCCTGACACCGTGCACCTGCATGTGCTGGAGGTGACCGTCAACGCCCTGCCCGTGGGCACCTGGGAGGTGCTCGAACGCGACGGGGGCTACTGGGTCACTGCCGAGGCGCTGCAGGCCTGGCGGGTGCTGCTGCCCGCCGCGGCACGGCCGCAGATGAGCCGGCAGCGCCTGTGGTGGCCGCTGTTCGCCGTGCCCGGCTACCGCGCGCAGTTCGACGCCGCGCGCCAGACGCTCGAGCTCGAGGTGCTGGCCGATGCTTTGGCGCCCACGGCCGTGGGTGCGGCGCCGGCGGCGCGCCCGGTGCTGTCCACGCCCATGCCGGCGGCCTTCGTGAACTACGACATCGCCTGGACCGAGGCCCGCGGCGCGGGCGCGGCGCAGTCCGACCGCGGCCTGCTGACCGAAGCCGGGCTGTCAGGGTCGGCGGGCGTGCTGCTGTCCACCCAGGTGCTGCGCTGGCTGCGCAGCCAGGGCTCGCCCGGCGCCACCGAAAGCCGACGCCTGGAGACCAGCTGGACGCGCGACTGGCCGCAGCACGAGCTCACGCTGCGCGTGGGCGACAGCTGGACGCGGATGTCGACCTGGGGCCGCCAGGCGGCCTTCGGCGGGGTGCAGGTCGGCACCCAGCGTACGCAGTGGCGGCCGGGTGCCGGGATGGCGCGACCGGTGCTGTCGGGAAGCGCCCTCACTGCGAGCACGGTGGAGCTGTACGTGAACGAGTCGCTGCGGCAGAAGCTTCAGGTGCCGCCCGGCCCCTTCACGCTGGAGAACACGGCGCCCCTGGCCGGCGCCGGCGAGGCCCGGCTGGTGGTGCGCGACCTGCTCGGGCGCGAGACGGTCATCGTGCGCCCCTTCTTCATCGACCCGCAGCTCATGGAACCCGGCCTGGCGGACTGGAGCGTCGAGGCCGGACGCGTGCGACGGGACCTGGGCCTGGGCACGGAAAACGACGGCTATGGCGACGCCTTCGCGCAGGCCTGGGGCCGCCTGGGCGTGCGGCCCGAGCTCACGCTCGAATCGCGGCTGCAGGCCCAGGCGCGCACGGTCCATCTCGGGGCGGCGGCCAGCGTCGCCGTGGCCAGCCGCGCCCTGATGCAGCTGGCGCTGGCCGGCTCGTCGTCCGAGGGCCGCGGCGGCGGATCGGCCTTGCTGACGCTGCAGTCCCACGGCGCGCGCGACGGCTTCGCCCTGCGCCTGGCCGGCAGCAGCCGCGACCATGTCGAGGTCGGCCGGCCCGCGTTCGAGCAGCCGCCCCGGATCGAGGCCTCGCTGGCCTGGCGCGCCGGCATCGGCCAGGCGGATGCGCTGGGCGCCAACATCGCAACCCTGCGACGCCACGACGGCGCCGCGGTGAGCACGGGCGCGCTGTCGTACACGCAGCGCCTGCCGGGATGGGGCCACCTGGTCTGGAGCGCCTCGCGCATCGACACCACCGCACCCGGCAGCGTCACCACGCCCGCGCCGGGCCGCGGGCACTCGACCTCGCTGCAGGTGCTGGCGCTGCTGCCGCTGCAGGGCTTCCCGGGGGGCGGCCGCCCGGTGGCCACGGCGCAGTTGCAGCGCCAGCGTGGCGCGGACGGGCAGTCCCGGATCGAGGCGCTGGTCAGCGCCTACGGGCCCATCGCGTCCGACACTGCCTGGGGCTGGCGCGCGCTGGCCGGCCGGCGCGCGGGGCAGGCTGCGGCCGAGGCCGGCTTGCAGCGCCAGGCCGATCGGGTTCTGCTGGGTGTGGACGTCTCGGCCATCGAGTCCCAGGCCACGACGGTGAGGGCCACCGCGCAAGGCGCCTTCGTGCTGGCCGAAGGCCGGCTGCTCGCCGCGCGCCGCATCGAGGACTCGTTCGCGCTGGTCGAGGTGCCCGGCCATGCCGATGTGGGCGTGGGACTCGACGGCCCGCCCGTGACGCAGACCGACGCGCAGGGCCTGGCACTGCTGCCGCGGCTGACAGCCTTCCAGCCCAACCGCGTCCGGCTCGACCCCAACGGCCTGCCCGCCGATGCGGAGATCGACACGATCGAGCTCGAGGCGGTGCCGCCCTGGCGCTCCGCCGTCAAGCTGCGCTTTCCGGTGCGCGAAGGCCGTGCGGCCCTGCTGTCCTTCCTGGTGGCGGGCGACCAGCCGGCGCCGCGTGGCGCGGTGCTGAGCCTGGAGGCCGAGGCGCGCGAGTTCGTCGTCGCCGGCCGCGGCGAGGTCTACGTCAGCGGCCTGCCCCCCGGGCAGCCGCGGCGCGCGACGCTGCGCTGGCAAGGCCAGGCCTGCGAGGTCGAGGTGGTGTGGAGCCGACCCCGCGACGAGGCCGCCGCGGCGCTGGAGCTCCCGCGCCTGGGTCCGTGGCGCTGCCCCGGGATGCAGCCATGAGGGGCTGGCAAGACAGGGGGGCGGCGTGGCGGGCGCTCGTGCTCGTGCTCGTGCTGGGCGCCCTCTGGTCGGGCGCGGTCCAGGCCGGGCCTTTCAGCTGCGCGATCGCCTCCGTCTCGGGCATCAGCCTGTCCTACAACCCCAACGCGGCCAACGCCCTGGTCGGCAGCGGCACGGTGACGGTCAACTGCAGCAAGACCGGCGGCAACACCGCCACACGCTACCTGGAGATCGGCGCGGGCACGGGGCTGAACGCCACGGGCGGGCAGAACCGCGCGGCCAACGGCTCCAGTCGGCTGACCTATGCCCTGCGGCGCGACGCGGCCCTGACCACGGCCTGGGGGGACACGACCGGCTCGAGGCTCGCCGCCACCACGACCTCGGTGAACTCCACCACGATCACGCTGAACTGGTGGTTCACGGCCGCGGCGGGGCAGACCGTCGCGACCGGGACCTACCTGGACACCGTCACGCTCAGGCTCTACCAGAGCGACACACCCAACCCCTCGCTCACCGACCCCAGCCCGACGACGGCCACCCTGTCCATCGCGCTGACCGTGACCGGCCAATGCAGCCTGAGTTCACCGCCGGGCGCGGTCCAGTTCAGCTACACCTCCTTCCAGACCACGCCCGCCACGGCCACCAGCGGCTTTGCGGTGACGTGCACGAACGGCACCCCCTACACGGTCGCGCTCGACGCCACGAGCGGCACCCTGCTCGGTCTGAGCTACCAGCTCGCGCTCAGCGCCACGGGCACGCGGGTGGGCAACGGCGTGGCCCAGCCCATGAGCATCACCGGCACCATGCCGGCGGGCCAGTCCGGCGTGTGCGCCGCGGCGACCTGCAACGCCTCGCAGGCGCGGACCTTGACGGTGAGCTATTGAACTCGGCCAGGCCCCCGCAGGCCTGGCAGGCACATCCCGACCCGCAGGGCTTCAGGTGGCGGCGACCGGGCGCCCGAGCGCCTGCTCCGTCAGGGTCGTGATCTCGCGGATCAACGCCTGGCTGGCCGCAGACAGCGCCGTGTTGCGGCGGTGGACGATGCCGATCATGTGCGAGCCGATCAGGTCGGTCGGCAGCGCATCGTCCAGCGGCAGCTCGACGATGTGACCAGCCTCCTTCTCGAGCCGCGTCACGTCGAAGCGGGCCAGGCCGATGCAGTCGCTGGCCGCGAGCGTCGCCCGGAAGAAGTGGAAGGAATCGGTACGCACCACGTGGTGCCCGAAAGGCGTGCCGGCCGACCGCAGCAAGGAGCGCAGCGTGCGCTCCAGCGGCGCGCATTCGGAGAGCACGAGCCAGGGGTGCTCGGTCAGACGCCGCACGACGGAGCCGCTGCGCCCGAGGATGGGGTGGCCGGCCCGCACCACGATTGCATTGCGGTCCAGCACGAGAGGGGCGGACACGAGCTCGTCGGCGAAGTCGTCCTCTTCGATGCCGACGATCACGAAGTCCAGCGCGCCCGACAGCAGCGGCTTGATCAGGCTTGCGCGCGTGCCGAAGCGGTAGTCGACGCTCAGGCGCTGGGCGCGCCGCATCAGGTTCAGCGTGGCCTGCGGCAGCACCTGGCTCTGCAGGAAGCCCGGAACGACGCCCACGTGGACCTCGCCCAGAGACACGTTGCGCAGCGCCAGCGCGTCGCCCTCCAGCCGGCGGATCTCGGCCTCGATGAGCTGCGCGCGTTGCAGCACGGACTCGCCGAAGGTGGTCAGTCGCACCCCGCGCGCCGTGCGGGTGAGCAGGCTGAAGCCGAGCCGTTCCTCCAGGGACCGGATGTCCTTCGTCAGCGAGGGCTGCGACACCTTCAGGTGCGCGGCAGCCTTGTTCAGGCTGCCGAACTCCACCACCGCGAGGAATCGGCGCAGTTCGCGCAGTTGCATGGGATGAGCCCGGCGGGAGCCGTTCAAGAAAGCTATTCAAGAATCTGATAGCTCTTGACAAAGATTGTATTTGCCGTGCATACCGAGCCCCGCGTAAGCTTGCTCGGCCGCCGAAGCGCACTGCCGCGGCGACGCCGCGGGCGCCGGAGCGCCTGTGCGCAGCGTGGAACACGGCGCCGCACCCCTGTCCTCACGATGGGGCGCCGCGGCCCTGCTTGCCATGACCCCGGACACGACCATCACGGAGACGGACCCATGAAGACCTCCTTGTCCCGACGCCGCTTCACCAGCGCCGCGCTGGCGCTGGGCGTGGCCGGCAGCGCCCTGGCGCAGCAGGACTATCCCTCGCGCCCCATCCGCGTCATCGTGCCGGTGCCCCCAGGCGGCGCTGCCGACACCCTGGCGCGCGTGCTCGCCGACCGCCTGAGCGCCCGCTGGGGCCAGACCGTGATCGTCGAGAACCGCGCCGGCGCCGGCGGCAACATCGGCGCGGAGCTGGTGCACAAGGCGCCGGGCGACGGTCACACCCTGCTGCTGTCGCCGCCGGGGCCGCTGTCGATCAACAAGCTGCTCTACAAGAACATCGGCTACGACTCCGACACCTTCGTGCCGATCTCGATCATCGCGGCCAACCCGAACGTGCTGCTGGTGCACCCCAAGGTGCCGGCCCGCACGCTGCAGGAATTCATCGCCTACGCGCGGGCGAACCCGAACAAGCTGAACTACGCCTCCAGCGGCGCCGGCTCGACCACGCACCTGGCCGGCGAACTGCTCAAGAGCATGGCCAAGGTGGACATCGCCCACATCCCCTACAAGGGCGGGCCGCCCGCGTTCTCGGACCTCCTGTCCGGCCAGGTGGAGCTCATGTTCCAGGGCCTGGCTACCGCGCTGCCGCAGATCCAGGAGGGCAAGCTGCGGGTGCTTGCGGTCGGCGGCGAGAAGCGCCACCCGGCCCTGCCCGACGTGCCGGCGATCGGCGAGATCCTGCCCGGCTTCGTGACCACCTCGTGGACCGGGCTCGTGGCCGCACCCCGCACGCCACCGGCCGTCGTCGCCCGGATCTCGGCCGCGGTCGCGGAGGTCTTCTCCAACGCCGACACGGCCCGTCAGGTCAAGGGGCTGGACGCGCGCGACCTGGTGCTCAGCTCGCCCGCGGAGGCCGCCCGTTTCATGCGCGAGGAGCGCGAGCGCTGGGGCGCGGTGATCCGGGCCACCGGCACCACCGTCGATTGAGGAAGCCGCCGCCGCGCCGGCTCCGCCGCCCCCCTCACGGCGCGCTGCGGCACCGGCACCGCCCGCACCCGAACCCGCCCTGGAAAGCGAGACCTGCGTGACCCCCACCGTCATCGAAAGCCCTGCAGACTGGCTGCCCGCGGCCATCACCGCGCGCAGCGACTGGATCCACCACTTCTCGGATGCCGAGGTCGCCGAGATCGACCGCGCCCTGGCCGAGGTCCGCCGTCGCGGGCTGACGCTGGCCGACCTGCAGCGCGAAGACTTCCGGCTGCCCACGGTGGCGCAGCGTCTGGCGCACGCGCGCGACCTGCTCGAGGAGGGCCCCGGGCTCTACCTGTTCCGCGGCTTTCCCGCCGGCCGCTACGGCAAGGCCGACCTGCGTGCCATCTACTGGGGCCTGGGCAGGCACATGGGCACAGCGGTCTCGCAGAGCAAGAACGGCGACGTGCTCGGTGATGTGCGCGACATCGGCGTGGACATGCACAGCCCCCAGGGGCGGGGCTACACCTCGAACCAGAAGCTGACCTACCACACCGACTCGTGCGACGTGGTCGGCCTGTTCGTGCTGTGCACGGCCCGCACGGGCGGCCTGAGCATGATCTGCAGCTCGGTGGCCGTGCACAACGAGATCGCGCGGACCCGGCCCGACCTGCTGGAGGTGCTCCACCAGCCCTTCCACTGGAGCTGGCAGGGCCAGGAGGCGCCCGGCGACCCGCCCCACTACCGGCAACCCATCTTCAGCCGCCACGAGGGCCGCTTCTCGTGCCGCTACGTGCGCACGCACATCCTCTCGGCGCAGCGCTTCGACGACGTCCCGCGCCTCACCCCGCAGCAGCAGGAGGCGATGGCCTTGCTCGACAGCCTGGCGGGCAGCCCGGCGTTCCACTGTTCGATGATGTTCGAGCCCGGCGACATCCAGTTCCTCAACAACCACGTGACCCTGCACTCGCGCACGGCCTTCGAGGACCATGACGACCCGGCGCGCAAGCGCCACCTGCTGCGGATGTGGCTGTCGGTGCCCAACAGCCGCGCGCTCAGCCCCTTGCTGTCCACGATCTACCGCGACCAGCGCGCCGGAGCAGTGCGTGGGGGCTTCCCGTCGCGCACCGGACGGCTGGTCTACGAAACGGCCGGCAGCATCGAGTGAACGCCTGAACCGGCGCTATCCCAACCCACCGAGGCGGACCCATGCCCTACCAGGCCGAGAGCGGTGACATCACGATGGCGCTGGTGGGCGATGCCATGCTCGCCCGCGCGCTCCAGCCCCACCAGGAGCCCGAATGGCTGGCGCTGGTCGACCTGCTGCAGCGGTCCGACCTGGGCTTCGCCAACCTGGAGACCACGGTGCGCCACGCCCACGAAGGCTGGGCGAACTTCACCCAGGGCACGCCGATGAGCACACCGCCGGCGCTGATCGACGAACTGCGCTGGCTCGGCATCGACATCGTCTCAGTGGCCAACAACCACGTCACCGACTACGGACCCAGTGGCGTGGCCGCCTGCCTGGAGCACCTGCGCGCGCGCGGACTGCCCAGCGCAGGCGCCGGCCTCACGCTGACCGAGGCGCGGCGTCCGGCCTACGTGGACACGCCCGCGGGCCGCGTGGCGCTGGTGGCGGCGACGTCGTTCTTCCGGCCGTGGAACCGCGCCGCCGACTCGCGGCCCGACAGCCCCGGCCGGCCCGGCATCAACCCGCTGGGCTTCAGCAGCTCGTACACCGTCGACGACGCGGCGCTGGCAGCGCTGCGAACGGTCAGCGACCGGCTGGGCCTGACCCAGGAGCGCGCACGCCACCGCGCCCAGTTCTACAGCGCCGCCGAAGCCCCCCGCGACGATGACGACAGCCTGATGCTGCTGGGCTCGAAGTTCCGGCGCGGGTCTGATTTCGCCGTCCACACGCGGGTGGACACCCGCGACGCCGAGGCCAATCTCGCCTTCATCCGCGAAGCGCGCAAGCAGGCCGACTGGGTGCTGTTCTCCTTCCACAACCACGAGTTCGGCGCCGCCGGGCGCCTGACGGCCGCCACCGAGGTCGAACTTGGCGAGACGGCCGGCTTCGTCGTGGACTTCGCGCGCGCCGCCGTGGAGGCCGGGGCCGACGTCGTCGTCGGCCACGGGCCGCACCTGACGATGGGCGTGGAGGTCCACCGCGGCCGCCCCATCCTCTACAGCCTGGGCAACTTCCTGTTCCAGAACGAGACCATCGACGCCTTCCCGGCCGAGGCCTACGAGCGCTTCGGGCTCGGCCCCGCGGCCACGCCCTCGCAGTTCCTGGACGCGCGCACCGGCGGCGACACCCGGGGCTTCCCGGCGGCGCCGGAGTTCTGGCACGGCTGCCTGGCGCAATGCGACTTCCGGGCCGGCCGGCTGAGCGGCCTGCGCCTGGTGCCGCTGGACCTGGGCCACGGCCGCCCGCGCGCGCAGCGCGGCCGCCCGCTGCAGGCCCGCGGCGAGGTCGCGGACCGGGCGCTCACGCGCATGCAGGCGCTGTCGCGGCCCTTCGGAACCGCGATCGGTCGCGACGGCGACGTCGGCGTCGTGCGGCTGTGAGGGGGCGGCCTCCCGGGACTGTCGATCGGTGAAGAAGGTCGCCATCCTCGACGACTACCTGCGCCTGGCGCTGGCGTCGGCGGACTGGTCGGTGCTGCACGGCCGCTGCGAGATCGACGTCATCGACCGGCCGCTGCAGGTGCCCGACGAGGCCGCCCGGGTGCTCGCCCCCTATCACGCGCTGTGCCACCTGCGCGAGCGCACCGCCATGCCGCGCGGCCTGATCGAGCAGCTGCCGCGCCTGGAGTTCATGACCGTCACCGGGCAGCGGCACCGGACCCTGGACCTTCGGGCGGCGGCGGAGCACGGCGTGCGCGTCTCCCACGTCACCCGGGGCCAGGAGACCAGCCATGCCACGCCGGAGCTCGCCTGGGGGCTGATCCTGGCCTGCGCGCGCCACATCCCGCTGGAGGACCGGCGCCTGCGTTCGGGCCTGTGGCAGAGCACGGCGGGCATGCTGCTCGAGGGCAAGACGCTCGGCCTGGTGGGCCTGGGCCGCGTCGGCCGTGTGATGGCGGGCATCGGCCGCGCCTTCGGCATGCAGGTGCTGGCCTGGAGCCCCAACCTCACCCAGGACGCGGCCGCGCTCCACGGCGCGACGCGCGTCGACAAGCAGGCGCTGTTCGAGCGCAGCGACGTGGTCAGCCTGCACGTGGTCCTCGGCGAGCGCTCGCGTCATCTCGTGGACGCACAGGCCCTGGCCTGGATGAAGCCCGAGGCCATCCTCGTGAACACCGCCCGCGGACCGGTCGTCGACGAGGCCGCGCTGGTGGAGGCCTTGCGCCAGCGGCGCATCGCCGGGGCCGGCCTGGACGTGTTCGAGGTCGAGCCCCTTCCCCCGGGTCACCCGCTGCTGGCGCTGGACAACGTCGTCCTGACGCCCCACCTCGGCTATGTGACGAAGGACAACCTGCGCAGCTTCTATGGCGCCACCGTGGAGGGCCTGCGGGCCTGGCTCGACGGGCGCCCGCAGAACCTCCTCGGCCCGGACCCGGCCTCGCCTGCCCCTTGAGCCGGCCAGCGCGGTTCAGACCACCCGGTGCGCCAGCCCCCGCCCGTCACGCACGGCACAGGCGTTGTCCAGCGCCACGGCCAGGCAGCGCTGCAGCGTCTCGGGCGTCATCCAGGCGGTGTGCGGGGTGGCGACCACCTGCTCCAACGCCAACAGCGGGTGGTCCGCGGGCAGCGGCTCGGTGGCGTAGACGTCCAGACCGGCGGCGCGCAGGCGGCCCGAGTGCAGCGCGCGCAGCAGCGCCGCCTCGTCGACCAGGCCGCCGCGGGCGGTGTTCACGAGCACGGCGCCGGGCTTCATCCGCGCGAAGGCGCGCTCGTCGAGCAGACCCTCGGTCTGCGGCGTCAGCGGCAGGTGCAGCGAGACGATGTCGCCGCGCTCGAGCAGCGCCTCCAGCGGCAGGTGCTCGAAGGGCCCGGGCCGCGGCGTGCGGGTGTGGTGGACGACGCGCGCGCCCATCGCCGCCAGCCAGGGGGCCAGCAGCGCCGGCACCGCGCCGAAGCCGACGAGCCCGACGGTGCGGCCGCCGAGCTCGCCCAGCTGCTCCTGCACCGGGCCGGGCACCGCCCAGTGCCCGGCGCGCAGCCGTGCCTGCAGTTGCGCCGCACGCCGCAGCGCCGCGAGCATCAGCATCAGCGTGAGCTCGGCCACGGCGCGCGCGTTCGTGCCCGGCGCGTTGCACACCGCCACGCCGGCGGCGCGCGCGGCCTCGAGCGCGATCGTGTTCACGCCCACGCCCAGCTTCTGCACCAGGCGCAGGCGCGGCGCGGCCGCCAGCAGCGCCGGGGTCACGGGCTGGAGCACGTGCCACCAGACCTCGGTCTCGGGCAGCAGCGCGCGCAGGCCCGCCTCGTCGCCCTCGGCGCAGCAGTGCAGCTGCAGGCCGCGCTGCGCCGCCTGCGCCTCGACCCAGGCGCGCACTTCGGCGCCGGGCTCGAAGTGGAAGAGGACGCGCAGCCGCTCAGCCACCGCCTGTGCCTGGGTGGATGCCCGGGTGGATGGCGGGGTAGATGCCGGGCGCCGGGAAGGGCAGCGCGCCTGCGCCCAGCGCCTCCTCGATGCGCAGGGCCTCGTTCCACTTGGCCATGCGCTCCGAGCGCGCGAAGCTGCCCACCTTGAGCTGGGGCACGCCCCAGCCCACGGCCAGGTGCACGATGCTGACGTCCTCGGTCTCGCCCGAGCGGGCCGAGACGATGGCGCCGTAGCCCGCGGCGCGCGCCGCGTCCCAGGCCGCGCGCGTCTCGGTGAGGGTGCCGATCTGGTTGGGCTTGAGCAGCACCGCGTTGCACGCGCCCTCGGCCGCGCCCTGGCGGATGCGGCGCGCGTCGGTGACGAAGTAGTCGTCGCCGACGATCTGCAGGCGCGCGCCGCAGCGCGCGGTGAAGGCGCGCATGCCCTCGGGGTCGCTGTCGGCGAAGGGGTCCTCGACCGAGACGATGGGGTAGGCCGCCACCCAGCCGGCCAGCAGCTCGGCGAAGGCCTCGCGCTCCAGGCGCCGGCCGTCCAGGCGCAGCGTGTAGCAGCGCCCGTCGTAGAACTGGCTCGACGCCACGTCCAGCGCGATGGCCACGTCGCGCGGGGCGCTGAAGCCGGCGTCCTCGATCGCGCGCGCCAGCTCCTCGATCGCCTCCTCGTTGCCGCGGAAGTCGGGCCACCAGCCACCCTCGTCGGCCACGCCGCCGCCGGCGCCGCGCCGGGCCATGCGCGCCCCGGCCGCGTGGTAGACCTCGGCCGTCCACTCCAGCGCCTGCGCAAAGCTGCGCGCGCCCGGCGTGACGAGCAGGAAGTCCTGCAGGTCCACGCGCGCGCTGGCATGCGCGCCGCCGCCGAAGATCTGCACCTCGGGCAGCGGCAGCCGCGGGGCCTGCCCCGCCGGCAGCCCGGTGCGCGCCAGGTGGGCCCACAACGGCAGCCCGGCCGCCTGCGCCGCGGCCTGCGCGCACGCGAGCGAGACGGCGACGATCGCGTTGGAGCCGAGCCGGCCCTTGTCGGGCGTGCCGTCCAGCGCGATCAGCGCGGCGTCCAGGCCGGCCTGGTCGGCCACGTCGCGCCCGAGCAGCGCCTGGCGGATAGGCCCCTGCACGTGGGCGACGGCCTGCATCACGTCGCGCCCGCCGAGCCGGGCGCCGCCGTCGCGCAGCTCGCGCGCCTCGCCCGCGCCGGTGGAGGCCCCGGCCGGCGCGATCGCGCGGCCCAGACCGCGCCCGGTGTGCACCTCCGCCTCCACCGTGGGCCGCCCGCGGGAGTCCCACACGCGCCGCGCGCGCACGTCAACGATCGTCGTCATGTCATCGGTTTCCTGTGAGGCCGGCGCGTCGCCGGGCAAGGCTGCACGGTATGGGGACCCCGGCGACCTGACCACCGGCCATCATGTCGGCACACTCCCCGCCGCTGCATCGCACGCCAGCCGCCACGCCTGCGCCACCTGCTGCAGGCGCGGCACGGGCTGCGCGAGCAGGGCGCGGGCGACGTCGCGCACGCGCTGCTTCCAGGCCTCGTCGGTGAGGTATTCCACCGGCGACTTGCCGTCCACGCGGGCCAGGAAGAGCCCCGGCAGCAGCGCTGCGGCGCGCGCCTCCAGCAGGGCGGGCTCCTCCCAGGACACGCGCGCGAGGTAGGCCGCGGCCAGCGCGTCGAAGCAGGCCAGGTAGCCGGCGCGCGCCGCGGGCACCCAGGCGCACTTCAGCAGCAGGTGGTTCAGGCAGAAGGCGAGGTCGAAGGCGGGGTCGCCGAACCAGGCGCACTCGGCGTCCAGCAGCACCGGCCCGGCCGGGCCGACGAGGATGTTCTTGGGGCTGACGTCGCCGTGCACCAGCACGCGCCGGGTCTGCGCCGTCACCTGCACCAGCGCCCGCAGGCGCGGCGCCAGGTCGGCGTGCACGCGCGCCGTGGCCAGCAGGTAGGGCTCGAGCCGGATGGCGTGGAAGATGGTGTCGGTGGCAAAGGCCGCGGCCACCTCGGGGCGGTCGGCCGTCGCCGCGTGGATGGCGCCCACCGCTGACCCCACGCGCTTGGCGAAGGCCGCGTCGGCGTGCCCCTCTCGCAGGCGCTGCTTCCACACCGGGTGGAGCGCCGGGTCCAGGTAGTCCATGACGAACAGGCCGCTGTCCGGGTCGTCAGCCAGCAGCCGCGGCACGGCCCCCGGCACGATGGCCGCCGCAGCGCGCAGGTAGGCCTGCTCGTAGCGGTTGCGCTCCACCGGCGCCTCCCAGACCTGGGCCACCTTCAGGCGCGGCAGGGCGCGCTTGACGCAGACGGCGCCGGCGGGCAGCTCCACGCGCCAGATGTCGGAGGAGACGCCGCCGGTGAGGGGGCTCATCGCGGCCTGCTGGCCGGGCCCGAGCAGGCCGAGACGGCGCAGGGCGCCGACGATGGCGACTGAAGCGCCCGGCTCCAGACCTGCAGGATCCTGTGTGAGGGTTCCAAGGGACATGGCTCAGGCTTCGGCCACCACGGGATTCGCCAACACACCGATCCCCTCGATCTCGATCTCGACATGGTCTCCGGGTTGCAGGGGGCCGATGCCCGCCGGAGTGCCCGTGATGATGACATCACCGGGCCGAAGGGTGATCGCCCGGCTGAGATAGGCCACGAGTTCAGGAACGCCGAAGATCAGGTCGCTCGTGTTGCTGTGCTGCAGCATCCGCCCGTTGACCCGGGTCGAGATGTCCAGCGCACCGGGGTCGACCTCGGTCTCGATCCAGGGGCCGAGCGGGCAGAAGCTGTCGTAGCCCTTGCCGATGAGCAGACACCCCATGGCCATCTCCGCCCACTGGATCGGCCGCTCGCTGATGTCGTTGGCGCAGGTGTAGCCGAGCACGACATCGAGCGCCTGGGCCGGGCTGACGCGGCGCGCGGACTTCCCGATGACCACGGCGAGCTCGCACTCGTAATCCACACGCCTGCCCTCGCGCGGGTACACGATCGGATCACCCGGGCCGACGACTGCGCTGTCGGGCTTCATGAAGAGCATCGGGAACTCCGGCACGGGTTTGCCGGACTCCTCGGCATGAGCACGGTAGTTCAAGCCGACGCCGAAGACCCTGGGCGCCGCAACCGGTGCCAGAAGACGCACCTCGCTGAGAGGGTCGGTCTTCCCGGTCCTGACCGGAGTGTCGAAGGCCGTGCCGTGCAGCCGCTCGAGCATGCCATCGCTGCGCAGCAGCCCATGGAAGACCTGATCCTCCAGAGCGTATCGGGCTATCTTCATCGTTGTCCGTCTCCTTCGTCATTGTCGTCATCGCTGCCGCCGCCAGCCCGCCAACGCGCCTGAGGCTCGCAGGGGCTCTCGGGCGCGGCAGCGAACAAGGCATCGAGCACCGAACCATCGGCCGCTCCATCGTGAACCACGTAACGCGCCAGGCAAGTCAGCGAGGCCCCGGCCCGCAGCCGCAGCCCCTGATGGCGGAAAGGGTTCAGCGTGACGACGCCGAAATCGCTGGCGAAGCAGGAGACCTGCATGTCCTCCTGCGGGCACGATGAGATCCGCACCCGCCCGAGAGCCACCCCGGCCCAATGGCCGCCACCGACGGGCCCGCTGGCATCGACCCAATGCGGGGCGGGCCCCGACAGCGACGATGACCCCGACAGCCCACCCGCACCGCTGAGTCGCCCGCCTGACATCACGCTCATCGGCTCGGCCACCCTCACGTTGAAATACGCGTGACGCGTAGGGCCGATCTCGACGTCCCATTGCTGGGCCGTGAGGCTCGACTCCACGTCCAGCACGTGATGGCGGGGACCCGCTTCCAAGGTCCACACCCTGTGCTCGCGCAGGACCACGCGACCGTCGGGCGCGCCCCATTCCTGGGGTCCCTGCCACCGCAGCGTCTGGGTGATGCGGAACCGCTGCGTGTCCAGGGCCTGCCCGGAGACCGTCTCCTGGACGATGCGACCCGGAGCGCGGCCTTGGAACACCTCGTTCACGTAGAAGTTGTACGCATAGATCTCGTGCGAACCGCCAGCCACGGGCACCCAGGCATGCACGTGGTCCGCAGCCAGCCAGAGCGAGCCGTGGTGCGGATGGTCCGCCGGCGACTCGCTCGTGACGAGGAAGCCGGCGGGGCTGTAGACCGGGAAGAGGCAAGGCCGCCACGCGCCCGCGGTCAGACCAAGCACCGCGCGCCCACGCCAGCGCAGCAGGCTGCGCTCGGTGCGGGCCCACGCCCCCATCGGCAGGTGGATGCGCTCGTCGACGAACTCGAAGTCCGCGCTCATCGAAATCAGGGCCCGAAGGTTCGAACGGCAGCCAGGCTCAGGGCGGGCCAGTAGGTGATGAGGCCCAGGACGATCAGCATCCCGGCTATGAACGGCACGAGCGCGCGGAACACCGCTGCCGGCGAAACACCGCCGACGCGCGCCGTGGTGAATGCCAGCATGCCCATGGGCGGCGTCAGCGCCCCGAGGACCAGGTTGAACACCAGGACGATGCCGAATTGGATGGGATCCACGCCCGCGGCCTTGACGATGGGCACGAGGATGGGCACCAGGATGACCATGGCAGCGATCATCTCCATGAACAGGCCCACGACCAGCAGGAAGATGTTGATCAGCAAGAGCAGCAGCCAGGGACTGCTGGAGAAGTCGGCCAGCGCCTTGGCGACCGCCTGGGGCACCTGCTCAGCTGTCAGCACCCACGCGAAAGGCGCAGCGGCGGCGATGATGACGGTCACCGCGACGGTGTCGTCGAAAGCGCTGCGCAGGCAGCCGAGCACGCCCTGCCAGGACAGCCCCCGGTACATCCACACACCGCAGGCAAGTGCGTACAAGGCCGCCACGGCGCCGGCCTCGGTGGCGGTGAATGCACCAAAGCGCACCCCGCCCACGATCAGGACAGGCAGCAGCAGCGCCGGCAGCGCAGCGCGCAGCGCCTGCCAGCGCTCGCTGGCCGAGGCCCTTTCGAGATCTCGCCCGAAGCCCCGCCGCAGGGCGAGCACGTGCACGACCAAGGCGAGCATGGCTGCCGTCAGCAGCCCGGGCACCAGGGTGGCCATGAACAAGGCACCGACCGACACCGACGCCAGAGCCCCGTAGATGATGAGCCCGAGGCTGGGCGGGATCAGGTTGGCAAGCGTTGCCGAGGCGCTGGTGACGGCGCAGCTGAAGGCGCGGTCGTAGCCGCGGCGCTCCATCTGAGGCACCAGGGCCTTGGCGATGGCCGCGGCGTCGGCCATCGAGGAGCCGGAAACCCCCGCCAGCAAGGTGTTGGTGGCCACGTTGACATGGCCCAGCCCACCGCGCAGATGACCCACCAGGCTGGTCGCCAGGCCGATCAGGCGGGCGGTGATGCCTGCCTCGTTCATCAGCGCCGCCGCCAGCACGAAGAACGGGATGGCGAGCAGGGTGAACGAGTTCAGTGCCGAGGCCATGTTCTGCGGCACCGTCAGCAGCAGCAACTCGCCCTGCGGCGCAAATGCGACGAACGCACCGAACACCAGCGCGAACACGACCGGAACCTGCATCAGCATCAGCAGCAGGGTCACCGCCATCAGCCAGTAGGCGGCACCGCCTTCGATCAGCCAGGGCGCGATGACGTCCCGCAAGGCCAGGAACAGCACGCCGCCGGCACCCACGGCCAGCACGGCACGCCAGGCGCCCGCTCGCCGATCCTGCTCAGCCGGGGCTTGACGCTTGCCCGCCGCCGCCGCCGGCGGCGGGGCGAACAGCAACTGCACCAGACCCAGCATGGCTCCCAAGGGCACGGCGAGGTAGAAGTACTTCAGCGGCAGCCCCAGGCCCGGGGTGACATAGGTCGAGCGCTGGACGAAATCCAGGCCGTGGACCAGCAGCACGAACAGGGCGGTCGCGTTCAAGACCCGTACCGACCAGCCGTGCGCCACCCTCCAGCCCACCGGGAGCCGATCGGACAGGAAGTCGATGGCAATGTGAGTTCCGCGCCCCACACCCCGGGCCAGCCCGAGGAACATGGCCCAGACGAAGGCCCACAGCGCAGCCTCCTCGGCCCACGACAGCGAGTCGTTGAGCACGTAGCGGCAGAAGACTTGCACGACGGCGACTGCGGCGGCCAACACCAGCAGCGTGACCCCGGCCGCCTCGAGCGCGCGGTCGAGGCGGTCAGAGAGGCGGCGCGCGCCGGACGTCATGCGCGCAGCGAGATGATCTTGTCGATCATCGCCTTGGTCTCCGCGCTCTTGGCGCCGAACTCGGCGAACAGAGGCTGCGTGGCCGCGAGCCAGCGCTGCTTCTCCGCCGCGGCGAGTTCATGTACCGTGATGCCGGCGCGTCGCAGATCCGCCAGCGCGTCGGAGGCGCGGGACCGATTGACACGGCGCTGCTCGGCAAAGGCCTCGCGGGCGCTCTCGCGCACCAGGCGCTGGAGGTCGGCCGGTAGACCGTCCAGCCAGCGCGCGTTCACACGCACGGCCTTGGGCAGGAACCAGTGGTGCGTCAAGGTCAGGTGCCGGGCCTGCTCGCCCCACTTGAAGCCGCGGATCGAGAAGTAGTCCGCCTCGAGCGCGTCGATCACCCCGGTGGACAGGGCCGAATACTGCTCCGCATAGGCCAGCGGCGTGGGATTGGCGCCGAGACGGCGCCAGAAATCCACCCAGATGCGCAGCTCCGGAACCCGGATCTTCAGGCCCCGGAGTTCTTCGAGCGTGGTGACCGGCCGCTTGGAGAGCAGGTGGCGGAACCCGACTTCGCCGTAGGCGACGAACTCCACGCCGGTCTTGCGCCGCGCGGCCGCCGAGATGTCGGCCGCCAACGGGCCCTGCAGAACGCGGTCCGCGTGCGCCTCGTCCTGGTAGATGAACCCGGGCGCGCCACCGGCGGCAGCGATCTCGGGCGCGACCGCCTCCTCGGTGTCGGGGCCACCCGCCGTGACCTGGATGGTGCCGATGCGGCTCTGCTCGATCAACTGCGTGTAGTTGCCGAGTTGTCCCGCCGGGAAGTGCTGCGCGTCGATACGACCGCCGGAACGCTCGCGCAGCGCGGCCGCCCATTTGTCGAACGCGTCGGTCATCGGCGTGTTCAATGCTTCCGAGTGCGCGATTCGACAGGTGATCCTCGTCTGGGCGCCGAGGCTGCCCACCCAGGGCAAGGCAACGGCTGCCGCGGCAGCGGTGCGAATGAAGTCCCGACGAACGGGAAGGGACAAGTCTCTGGAGCGAGTACGCATGGAGAGCCTCCGGTCTGAATCTGACTTGGGTAGGTCGCGGTCCCGTCTGCAGGCTGCCAGCAGCCCCGGTTCCCGCGACAGGGGTCCAATCTATTGCGCAAACGTTTGCGCGTCAAGCGTCGACGAGCAGCTTCGTCACTAGGGTTTTCTCCAGGGCTCTGCATCGCGTCGCTACCACGACCGCACGCGGCAGGGTAGCCCGCTCCGGCAACGTCCTTGTAGTTCCGCGCCGTCCATGTGAATCCCCGCGGATTCGTGCACCTCGAAGACATCCGAGAAACAGGCCCTGGCGTGCTATCGTTTGCGCACCTCGTCGGCGACACGGTGTGCTGCCCCAAACCCGGGATCCGGGACAGCCCGGCCCTCATCCACATGGTCACCATCAAGGACATCGCACAGCGCCTCGGCGTCTCGGCATCGACGATCACCCGGGCACTCGCCGACAGCCCGCGCATCAGCACATCGCTGCGCAGCCGGGTCAAGCAGGTTGCCGATGAAATGGGCTACGTCGCCCACGCGCCCGCACGCATCATGCGCGGGCACCGCAGCAGCCTGCTGGGCCTGGTCGTGCCGGATATCCAGAACGAGTTCTACTCGACCGTTGCCAAGGCGATGTCCGACTGCTGCAAGGAAGCCGGCATGCATGTCGCCCTGCTCGTCACCGACGAAGACCCGGAAGTGGAGTTGCGCCAGGTGCGCGGCCTGGCCAGCGCCCAGGCGGCGGGTTTCGTGGTCGTGGCCACGGCGCAGCCGAAGCCGGAGACGATCGCCCTGCTGGGACGCGTCCCGCACGTGGAACTCGTCCGCAAGAGCCCGCGCTTGAACTCGGACTGGTTCGGCATCGACGACGCGGGCGGGCTCCACCTGGCCACCCGTCACCTGCTCTCGCTCGGACACCGCCGCATCGCCTACATCGGCGGCTCGCCAGGCCTTTCCACGGGAGCGGCCCGCCGGCAAGGCTACATGAACGCCATGCGTGAAGCCGGACTTCGCCCGGAGGACATGATCGTCGACGCAGGAGGAAACGGCGAGCGTCACGCGCGCGACGCCGTGCGCCGACTGATGCAGACCCAGCCGCGACCCACGGCCGTCGTCTCGGGCGGGTCGCGCACCACGATAGGGATCCTGCAGGGCTTGCAGGGCGCAGGGGTCCGCGTGCCGGAGGAGCTTTCGGTGGTGGGGTTCAACGACTCCGAATCGACCGGCTTGTGGAGCCCAGGCCTGACAACACTGGCCTTGCCTGTGAGAGAGATCGCGCTGTCATGCAGCGCGCTGCTGCTGCGGCGTATCCGCGAATCGGGACAGGACGCGAATCCCAGCCTCGATCCCCCTTACCGCGCGACGTATGCAACATCCCTCATCACGCGCGCCAGCACCGCCCCGGTTCGCGAGCAGGGAACCTCTGCCCGGAGACGGCCATCATGATGCGCCTCGATCACCGCGGTGCGGCATTGAGCTTCCAGTCGTAGTCGAGGAAGGCCACCGGCACCTGCTGGACGCGGATGCGCTCGCGGTCGGCCGGGGCGTCGGCCAGCACGTCGGCGTGGCGTGCCAGGAAGGCCGGCAGCGAGGCGATGCCGCGGTGGCCGAGGCGGAAGTCCTCGCCGAACCAGTCGAAGATCTTCGAGACCTCGAGCCGGCCGCGCGCCGCATTGTGGCGGTTGCGCGTGCGGTCGCTCATGAAGCGCAGCGCCTGCTCGTCGAATTGCGCGTCCAGCCGCTCGGCGACGAAGGCCTCCTCGCGCAGGGCCGGGCAGCCGATGCTGGCGCAGTTGACGGCGAAGTGCACGCGCGGGTCGTCGTAGCGCCCGCGCCGGCGCAGCATCTCGTGCTCGATGTCGTCGAGCGAGACCTTGGCCCCCAGCAGCGGCACCCACTTCGGCTTCCAGGGGCTCTGGAACAGCGTGCCCAGGTCCTTGATCGACTCCAGGCGCGGCCAGCGCGTGAGGATCAGCTCCACCGTGAAGGCGTTGTAGGCATTGACCAGGAAGGCCATCTGCTGCGCCCGGCCGAAGCCCTCGAAGGCGGCCGCGCCCAGCGCGGACAGGCTGTCGAGCACACTCTTGAGCGCGGCACGTTCGGCGGCGAAGCCCTCATAGCGAACCTGGGATTCCTGGCCGCCGCGCAGCACCACCACGTGGCGGCGCAGCAGCACCGTCCAGGCGGCATACCCGTGGTCGAAGGCTGGCTGGGCCCGGGCCGGCGCAAGGCCGGCCGCCGAAAGCCCCGCCATGCCTGCCGCAGCCGTCACACCGGCCAACAGCGCGCGGCGCCCGGGCTGGGGCGGTCCTACCGCGGGCCCAGCACCCCGGCGGGCCTGGTCGGCCGTCACGCTCACGGTGCATTTCCTTGCGTGCTCTGGCATGTCACCCTCCGTTGCGCCGAAGCCGCCGCCCCCGCGCGCAGCGCGCGGACGGCCCGGCTCCTGCCGGCCGCTGCCCCGATTGTGCGGCCGGCCATCGAATCCGTTGCATGATGCCGGGGTGTCCGCATCCCCCTCCCTGGCACGCGCCGATCGCCCCGGCGCGGCCGCCTCCCCCGCGGCGCCGGCGACCGGGCCTCGCGCCTTCGGCCAGGCGCTGCGGACGGTGGCCTTCGTCGGCGAGGTGCTGGTCGCGCTGGCGCGCTGGCTGCGCGGCGGACCGGGGCCGCGCGCCGCCGACGTGCTGCAGCAGCTCGACCACTGCGGCCCGCGCTCGCTGCCCATCGTGCTGCTGACCTGCGCGCTGGCCGGGCTGATGGTGGCCTACATGGGTGGGGCGCAGCTGGCGCGCATCGGCGCGCAGGGCTACATCGCCGACGTCGTGACCGTGGGCGTCGTGCGCGAGATCGCCGGCGTGATGACAGGCATCATCCTGGCTGGGCGCATCGGCTCGGCTTACGCCGCACAGCTCGCGGCCATGGAAGCGGGCGAGGAGATCGACGCGCTGCGCGTGCTCGGCGTCGACCCGGTGGCGCACCTGGTGCTGCCGCGCGTGCTGGCGCTGGTGGCGGTGATGCCGGCGCTGTACGTGTTCGGCGCCGTCGTCGGCATGGCCGCAGGCTGGCTGGCCGCCGTCGGCGCCTATGGCGTCTCGTCGGCCGAGTACGTGCAGCAGTGCCTGCGCGCGCTGAGCTTCACCGACCTGTGGATCGGGCTGTTGAAGGCGGTCATCTACGCCGCGCTCGTGGGCCTGGCCGGCTGCCGCGAGGGTCTGCACGCAGGCCGCAGCGCCCAGGCCGTGGGCGTGGCGACGACGCGCGCCGTCGTCAAGGCCCTGGTCTGGATCGTGGCCGCGGCGACGGTCACGACCATCGTGCTGACCTCGCTAGGGTTCTGAGGCCCAGCCTGTCCCGCGACCACCCGGCAACGCCCGCCCTGCCCGTGTCCGCCGCTCCGACCGAGACCCGTCCAGCGTCCGCCGACGTGCCTGCGCTGCTGCAGGTGCAGGGTCTGGTCATCGAGGCTGGCGGCCGCATCGTGCAGCAGGGCCTGGAGTTCGACGTGCGGCGCGGCGAGGTGCTGGCCATCGTCGGCCCGAGCGGTTGCGGCAAGACGACGCTGCTGCGCCACCTGGTCGGGCTGGCCTTGCCGCGCGCCGGGCGCGTGCTGCTGGACGGGCAGGACCTGCACGCCGCCGATGAGGCGGCCTTGGCCGCGCTGCGGCGGCGCTTCGGCGTGATGTTCCAGGCCGGCGCGCTGTGGACCTCGATGACGGTGGGCGAGAACCTGATGCTGCCGCTGCGCCTGTTCACCCGCCTCGACGCCGCAGGGCGGGAGCGCCGCGCGCGCGAGAAACTCGCGCTCGTGGGGCTGGAGCCCGCCTTCGGCCTCATGCCGGCCGAGCTGTCCGGCGGGATGCGCAAGCGCGCCGCGCTGGCGCGCGCGCTCGCGCTCGAGCCCGAGCTTCTCTTCCTGGACGAACCCGGCTCGGGCCTGGACCCGGTGAATTCGGCCCGGCTGGACGAGCTAGTGCTCGATCTGCGGCACCATCTGGGCACGACGGTCGTCATGGTGACGCACGAGGTGCCCAGCGTCCTGGCCGTGGCCGACCGCATGCTCTACCTCGATGAACTGGAACGCACGATGACCGCCCTCGCCCCCCCGGCGCTGCTGCTCGAGCAGGGTCCGCCTGCCGTGCAGCGCTTCCTGCGCCGCGGCGCCAGCCCGCTCGGGGCGTTGGCGCCATGAGGGCTGCGGCCCTGCGCATCGGCCTGTTCGCGCTGGCCGGGCTGGCAGCCCTGACGGTGGCGCTGGTGCTGGCCGGCGGCGGCTGGTTCGGGGCGAGCGAGCGCGCGCAGATGCGCTTCCAGACCTCGGTCTACGGGCTGCAGCCCGGCGCGCCGGTGGTGTTGCGCGGCGTGCGCGTCGGGCACATCGTCGAGATCGGCCTCGCGCCGGCCGGCGCCGACGGCGCGGTCGAGCTGCCGGTGTTGGCCGAGTTCGAGGTCGCGCGGCTGCGCGAGCTGCTCGGGCCGCAGGCCCCGGCGCGCGGCAGCCTCGTCGAGGCGCTGGTCGCACGCGGCCTCGTCGCACGGCTGGCGACGCAAAGCCTGCTCAGCGGCCTGCTCTATGTGGACCTGGATTTCGAGTCCGCCCGCCCCGCCCCGGCGACGGCTGCGCCCACCGCCGCCACGGCCCTGCCGGGCCTGCCCACCATCCCGACCGCGCGCACGCGCCTGCAGACGCTGCAGGCCCAGCTCGAGGGCCTGGACCTCGAGCGCATCGGCAAGGACCTGGGTGCGGTCGCCGCGGCCACGCGCCAGTTGCTGGAGAGCCAGCGCCTGGACCGCGCGCTCGACGGTACCGCGCAGGGCGCGCAGGCCGTGCGGGCGCTGGCGCAGGCCTGGACGCGGGAGGCCGCGCCGCTGGCACGCGCGTTGGAGCGCACGCTGGCGCAGGCGCGCGAAGCGCTGGCCCAGGCCGAGCCGCTGGCGCGCGCGGCGCAGCCGGTGCTGCAGCAGGCCGGCACCGCCGCGGTCCAGGCCGCCGCCGCAGCCTCGGCGGTAAACACGTCGGCGCAACGCTTCGGCGCGTTGGCGCAGGCCGGCGAAGCGCTGGTGGCTGACCTGCGCGCCAGCGCCGACCGCGGGGTGAGCGCTGCCGAGCGCGCGGCCGGCGGCATCGAGAAAGCTTCGGCCCAACTCGGCGCCGCCGCCGTCCAGGCCGAAGCCCTGGCCCGCGCCGCCCAGCCCCTGGCCGGGGACCTGGGCCGCAGCGCGCGCCGCGCGGCCGACGCGGCAGAGACCGTCGCCGGGGCTGCCAGCGCGGCGCTGCGCGAGACGGCGGGCAGCGTGGGCCAGGCCGCGGCGCAGATCGGCGCGGCCGCCGCGCAGGCTGAAGCCCTGGCCCGCGCCGGCCAGCCGCTGGCCGAAGAGCTGGGCCGCAGCGCGCGTCGCACCGCCGAGGCGGCGGAAACCGCCGCCGGTGCCGCCAGCGCGGCGCTGCGCCAGGCCGCGGGCAGCGTCGGCACGGCCGCCGCCCAGGTGGGGGCGGCAGCCGCGCAGGCCGAAGCGCTGGCGCGCGCCG
>JAIXWM010000081.1 GCA_027491255.1 Rubrivivax sp.
CTGTCGACGGAGGCGCTGAACGCGCTGAGCACGGCGCAGTTTGCGGCGCTGGGTTCGGCGCAGGTGGCGGCGATCACGACGGGGCAGGCGGATGCGCTGGCCACGGACGACCTGGCGGCGATCACGACCACGGCGATCCGCGGGCTCGGGACGGCGGCGCTGGCGGCGCTGGACTCGACGCAGCTGGGCGTTCTGTCGACATCTCAGGTGTCTGCGCTGACAACGGCGCAGGTCGCCTCCTTGGCCACCGAGGATCTGAATGCCTTGAGCACGACGCAGTTCGCCGCGATGACGACTGCCCAGGTCGCCGCGCTGACGACGTCTCAGGTGGCTGCCCTCGAGTCGGCAGATCTTGAGATCCTGAGTACCTCCCAGGTCAGGGCATTGACCTCTGCGCACTTGGCTGCGATGGATTCCGCCGACCTTGTGGCGATCCAGGGCGACTTCGGCGTGTTGACAGCACAGCAGGTGCGTGCAATCGAGTCAGCCGATCTGGTGGCACTGGGAACTGCCGGCATCAACGCCTTGGGCACGACCCAACTGCAGGCCTTGTCGACGGCACAGATCGATGCGCTCACCTCGGATCAGATCCTGGCACTCGACAGCACGGACATACGCGCCCTGAGCACGTCTCAGTTCGCGGGCTTCGCCAGCAGCGCAGACATGGCGGCGTTCAGCACGGATCAGATCCAGGCCTTCATGACGCAGCAGCTCGCAGCGCTGACGACGGCGCAGATCCAATGGCTGGAGACCTCCGACATCGTTGCATTGACGACGAGCCAGGTGTTGGGGTTCACGACGGCCCAGATCGTCGCGTTCACCACGGACCAGATCGACGCGTTCCAGACTGACGACTTGAAGGCGCTGACCGCGACGCAGGCCGCATCGTTCACATCGACCCAGCTGAATGCCATGGATACGGCGCAGATCGATGCGCTGGTGAATGCGTCGCCGATCGTCCTGGATCTGGACGGTGGTGGAGTGGGCACACTGGCGTCTGCTGAGGGAGTCCAATTCGACCTGCTGGGCGACGGGCAGGTACGGCAAGTGGGCTGGGTGGCCGGTGGTGACGCGCTGCTCGTACTGGACCGAAACGAAGACGGTGTCATCAACGACGGTGGAGAACTGTTTGGTGTGGGCACCCGCCTGGCCAGCGGCGAACGTGCCGGTCACGGCTACCAGGCCCTGGCGGAACTCGACAGCCACCGCGACGGCCGCATCGATGCACGGGACGATCGCTTCGCCGACCTCAGGCTCTGGCTCGACGGCGACCGTGACGGCAAGACCGACAGCGGCGAATTGGTGGGTCTGGTCGAGTTGGGGATCACCGAACTCAACCTCGATTACGCGCTGTCTGATCGCGTCGACAACGGCAACCTGGTGGGCATGATCTCGGACTACACCATGGCCGACGGGCAGAAGCGCGAGATGGCCGATGTCTGGTTTGCCAAGGACACGTCTGGCGTGACACCGCCGCTTGCGGACCTGCTGGTTGACGCGGCCGAGCCCTTGCAGGGTGCAGCAACGCCACCGTCCGCCAAGCCAGAGCCGACAGCCGTGCAACCGCCGGTCGTTGCTCCGAGTGTTGGTGCGTCAGGCGCTGTATCAGCCGAGGAGGAATTGCGGCAGCAGGGACCGTTGGTGTGACGATCAGGGGCGGTTTGCGAGGGGGCGCCGGCCCCCGCTGGCCGCCGCAGCTGTAGCTCATGGTGACGGGAGCGTCTTTGCCTTTGCCGGAGCAACATGCCGACGACGGTCGGTGCCGTACCCTGGCTGAGGCCCGCCGGCGAGTGCGTCTGAACCGCAGCGATGGCGGGCTCGCCGCGCGCCACCAGGCGCCTCGAGGGGTCCTGGAACTACCCAGCCCTGAAGAGTACGCCGTCATCGTCGCGGGCATCGCGCAAGACACGGGCAAGCATGGGGTGCTCAGCGCGGACTGTGCAGCCATGAAGCGCCGTGGCCGGCCGAAACTGCCAGAGCGGTGCTCGACTGTGAATATGCCCGCGAGGCGCGCCAGGCTGGAGGTGTTCCTGGACGACCCGGATGTGGCACTCGACACCAACCATCTCGAAAACCCGATCATGCCCTTGACCATCGGCAGGTCGAACTGTTTGCTCGCAGGTGGCCTGCGTGCCGGCCAACGAACGGCGGTCGTAATGAGCCTGGTGCACTCGGCCCGCATCAACGGGCACGAGCCCTACGCGTACCTCAAGAATGTGCTGGAGTGGCTGCCGACATATCCGGCCAGCCGCGTCGACGAGCTGCTGCCTCACCGCTGGGTCCGAACCTCTGTCTGAGCCCCTCGGCAGCATGGCTGCGGCGCGGCTGCTACGCTACGTGCATGCCGATTCGCAATACAACCGCCCGCAAAGAGCCCAAGCCGAAGTACGCGTACCGGATGCTGGTGAAGCTCGAAGGCAGCGAGCCCACCATCTGGCGTGTCATCAGCGTGCCCGGTTACATGACCCTGGCCGACCTGGACCTCGTCATCCAGGCGGCCATGGGCTGGACCAACAGCCGCATGCACCTGTTCACGCTCGACGGCAACCTGTACGGCATGGCTGATGCGGAATGGATCGACGACCAGCCGGTTCTGGCCGATGAGGAGTTTGTACTCGACGAAGTGCTGGGCACGAAGGTCAAGAGCTTTCTGCACGAGTACGACCTTGGGGATGGCTGGCATCACGAGGTAACGGTACAGGCTGTCGAAGTTGCTGACGAGGAACGAAACGGCTGGCCGATGTGCCTGGCTGGCGCGAGGGCCTGTCCGCCTGAGGGTGTCGGCGGTCTCGGCGGTTATGAGGAGTTCCTGCAGGCCATCAGCGACCCCTCTCACGAGCAGCACAATGCCATGCGCAGGTGGTGTGGCGGCCCCTTCGATCCCAACAGCTTCGATATCAACTCGGCAAACAGGGCAATACGCGGCTCGATGTCTGAGCCTCGTTGACTGCAACGACCCACCATGTTCAAGGTCGCGACGTGTCAAGGTGTGTTGGCTGGACGCTTAGTGCGACAGGAGACTGTCAGAGAGTAGTTGATGAAAGTTCGACACAGGAAAGGAATAGCGAACCACCCTGGCCCCGAGTCATGCGGTGGCGCCCGTGAGGGCGTCGTCGAAGCGTTGACAGGGGAGAGCGCAGGCCAGCCATTGAGCCGCGAAATCAGGCAGTCTGGGGCGCCGACGCTGTTAAGCGAAGCGGAAGGCCACATCGGCGGGGGCGCTACACGCGAGCCCTCGACGAGCCCCACGCGGTCGTAGACCCTGAGCATGCGCAGAAGCTCTCTGAACAGGAACTGTGAGATCTCGCCGGTGCCCGCTGGGCAGTTGACAGTGGGCGGGTCGGGGAAGGCCGATGGCCGCAAGCCCGACATCCACGCCGGCGAGAAGTCGGATGCTTGCGTAGTACCGATGAACGACCCGAACAACGGCGCCGCCTCCAAACCGGCGCAGGCGGAGGGTCGGGAGGGAAGGCGAGCAGCCAAGAGCAACACCGAAAAGCGCCCCGCGCCCCGGACTCAGAGCCGGACCCGCGCGTCGATGGGGCTCGACGGTGTACGTGAAGTCGCCCGTGCCGCCAAGGCTGCGGGCAGGGAGGTACGGTTCACGGCGCTGCTGCACCACGTCACGCCCCAACTGCTGCGCGACAGCTTCATGAAATTGAAGCGCGACGCGGCAGCTGGCGTTGATGGGGTGAAGTGGCGCGAGTACGAGGAAGGACTCGACGAGCGGATTGGCAAGCTGTGGGCTGCGGTGCATTCCGGCCGCTACCGGGCTGTGCCCTCGCGCAGGGTGTACATCCCGAAAGCGGACGGCAAACAGCGCCCCCTTGGCATCGCAGCGCTGGAAGACAAGATCGTCCAGCAAGCTGTGGTTACGGTGCTCACGCCGATCTACGAGGCGACCTTCCTCGGCTTCTCGTATGGCTTCCGGCCGGGGCGAAACCAGCATCAAGCGCTGGACGCCGTAGTGGTGGGCATGCAGGCGAAGCGCGTGAACTGGGTGCTCGACGCGGACATCAAGGCGTTCTTCGACACCGTCGATCACGTCTGGTTGCTGCGATTCCTGGAGCACCGGATCGGCGACAGAAGAGTCTTGCGACTGATCCGCAAGTGGCTCACGGCCGGGGTTGTCGAAAACGGGCAAAAGACCGACGTGCAGGTAGGCACGCCACAAGGAGCGGTGATCTCGCCGCTGCTGGCCAACATTTACCTGCACTACGCCTTCGACCTGTGGACGCACCAGTGGCGGGGGCGACATGCCCGAGGCGACGTGATGATCGTTCGGTACGCCGACGACAGCGTTCTCGGCTTCGAGAGCAAGGCTGATGTCGACCAATTCCTGGAGGACCTGAAGGTGCGATTTGCCCGATTCGGGCTGACGCTGAACGAGGACAAGACGCGCGTGTTGCAGTTCGGTCGCTTCGCGGCCCAGGCACGCGCCAAGCTTGGGCTTCCAAAGCCGCTGACGTTCGACTTCCTGGGGTTCACCCACATCTGTGGGCAGTCCCGATCGAACGGTTGGTTCCAACTGAAGCGGCTGACTTCGGCCAAGCGAATGCGCACCCGCCTCCAGGCGATTCGACAGGCGCTGGCGCGCCGCATGCACGAACCGATCCCTGAGGTCGGCCGGTGGCTGCGGCGTGTGGTTCAGGGCTACTTCAACTACCACGCCGTCCCTGGCAATGTGGACCGCCTGGATGCCTTCCGCAAGGAGGTGTCCAAGGCCTGGCTGCATGCGCTTCGGCGGCGGGGTCAGCGCGGAAGGATGCCGTGGAGCAGGTTCGCAGTGCTTGTTGATCGCTACCTTCCGCGGGCTCGGGTACTCCACCCGTACCCGCATCAGCGCTTCGCGTCATGACTTGAGGCAGGAGCCGTATGCGGTAGTGCCGCTCGTACGGATCTGTGCGGGGGGCGGGGAGCAATCCCCGTCCCTACCGCGACCACCGGGGTTGTCTGTCTGATAGGGACTGCGCCGCACTTTGGGAAGCCTGCCTATAGCAGCGCCTTAATTGCAGTCATGTCGGGCTCAACGCGCGCCACCAGGGCGCACTCTTCTAGCAGCGACCGATGCTTGACAAACCAATTCTCCCGAACTCGACCGCTTGAGCACTCGTGCTCGTCCGAAACGCTGTTGTTGTCCACGTGGACGGCCCGGTCAGATTGACCCAGGCCGCTTGCCCCCCCAGTCCTGCACCGCCGCCACATTGCCAACGATGATGCGATCGCCGAGCTTCTCGTGGGTCGCAGCCAGCGACTTGCGGACGGTGATGATCGAGTTGCGGAACTCGATCGACTCGATCCAGCCTTCCAAGATAAAGCGCGGCGTGGAGCGTAGGTCGAAATAGGTGCGCAGGTAGGTCCCGATGCTGGCCTCGTCCTTCCAGAACTGAAAGTTCAGAACATCGGTAAGACGTTTGAAAAACGCCTGGGCGCTTAACTCGTTCAGCAGGCCGCCGCCGAAGGCGTTCATGTAGAGGCAGCAGGTGTCCTCGACCACGAACACGCCGCCTGGCTTGAGCAGCGGGAAGTAGTTGACGAATGAGCGCAGGATGTCGTGCGACATGTGCGAGCCGTCGTCGATGATGATGTCGAAACTAGTGCTCAGGGCTGTGATCTGCTGGAACGCCGTCTGCCCGTTGGCGTCGCCCACCACGATCTTGATGCGCGGATCGTCGTAGCGCAGCGCTTCGCAGCGAGGGTCGATGTCGCAACCCACGAGCAACCGAGCCTCGCTAAAGTACTCGGCCCAGGTCTCCTGCGAGCCACCGTTCTGCACGCCGATCTCGAGCAGGCTGATCGGCTTGTGCCGCAGCGGAGCGAACAGGTGGTCGTAGTAGGTCAGGTAAGAATTCCATTTGTCGCTGATCTTGCCGGTCTTGGTGCGGTGCAGCGTGTCGATCGACTTGAGTTCCATCGCGGGCTCCATTTTCGAAGAGCTTGGGCCGAGCCACGGCCACAGCTTCCATGGTGACCGCGCAGGTGCTGGGCGAAGCGCCGAACAGCCGTGTAATTGGTCCCCAATTGGCCGAGGCCATCCTACGCGCCGCGCGCCGGCTCGCCGGCCCTGAACTGGCCCGCGTTTACCCAGCTATTTCCGGGAACAGTACCCACAAGCCAAGTCGATCATTCGACGGAAGTGCAAACGGCCCACCATGGATCGAACCATCACCGACCTTTTCCACTCCCTGCTCGACCGTGGCCTGCCCGCGCGCCAGAGCAGCGAGCTGATGCCGTTTGCCCAGAGCGATACCTTCTTCCGCATGGCCGTGCACAAGTCGAACCGGGTACGGGCGCTAAGAGACCACTTCAAGGCGCACGGCGTCCGTCGCGTGTTCGTCACCTCGCGCATGCACGGTGCCGACCTGTCGCACCTGGGTATCGAGGTGTACAGACTGGACATAGGATGGTTCCAGGACTCCAACGAGGACAGCCGCGCCGCTAAGCGCGCCCTCATCGACGACGCGGTGGTCATCGGCAACAACAACGACGTCGACGGTACTGGCGGCGAGTCGTACTTTGATCAGGGCGGCTGCGACGGCATCGCCCGCCGCCACCGGCTGGCGATGACCGAGCACCATGGCGAACGCCGCCTGCATCAGATCCTGATGCGCCTAGCCGACCAGTTAGAGGCCCCCGTGGGGCGCGGGGTAGCTGCGTGACCGCGCCCAGCATGCTGGGCCGAGTCGCGAGGAGTGCAGTCGTCGTGGTGGTACCGATCTACCGCTCAACCCTGAGCCCGCTCGAGAGCTTTACCCTCAACCACTCTCTTCGCCAGCTCAGGCCGGGACGGCGCGTGGTATTCATTGGCCCTGAGAACCTGGACCTGACCGTCTACCGCGCCGAGTGCGCTCCACTGCTGCGCGACGGCGGCGGGCAGATCAGCGGCGACATCGAATACATGCCGTTCGCGCCGGCCAGTTTCGCGTCTATCCTGGGCTATAGCCGGCTGCTGACGTCGGCGCCGTTCTACCGGGCATTTGCAGGCCACGAGTTCATGCTGGTGCTACAGACGGATGCTCTGCTGCTGCGCGATGACCTCGACGCCTGGTGCCAGCGCCCGTTCGACTACGTGGGCGCGCCGTGGCCCGATGGCGTGGAGATCATGGTCAACCTCGACCGCTGCACCGGGCCGGCTAGCCAGCGCGTGAAGGCGATGGTCGGCAACGGAGGTTTCAGCTTGCGACGCAACCGCGCGTGCATCGAACTGCTGCAGGAGTTTCCGCAGGCCTTGGACTACTTCCAGCGCAGCGGCAGCAACGAAGACCTGTTCTTCGGCGTCCTGGGTTCGCTCTCCACCCGGTTCGTGCTGCCCAACGAGATGACGGCCGCTCTCTTTGCACGCGAGCTGCAGCCAGCCCGCTACCATTGCATCCACCAAGCGCCGCCGATGGGCGGCCATGCTTGGTGGAAGTATGACCCCGGCTACTGGCTGTCGCAACTGCCGCTCGCCCAGGCCGAGCGGGCCCGGTCACTGCTTCTCACCTCCGCTTCGCCTACGTCGGTGACTGCTAGTCCGGCACCGGCCACCGCCGCCTCCTTTGGTACTCACTGATGTGGCCCGCGTCCTGAAGGAGCATCGATGAACAAGATCCTGGCCTCCGGCGGCGCCGGTTTCCTGGATGGCACCATTTGCGACCGTCAGGTCGAGCGCGGCAACGAGGTGCTGTGCGTGGACAATTTCTTCACCGGTTGCAAGCGAAACATCAGGCACCTGCTGGGCCAGCTCAATTTCGATCTGAGTCGCCACGATGCGATCTTCCCGCCGTACATGGGAGTCGATCGCATCTTCAAGCTGGCCTGCCCGGCAAGTCCGGTCCACTACCAGTTCGATGCGGTGCAGACCATCAAGATCATCGTGCAAGGCGCTATCGATATGCTGGACTTGCCAAAGTGGGTGAAGGCGCGTATCCCGCAGGCTTCTGCCAGCGAGGTCTACGGCAATCCTGACAGCCATCCGCAGACCGGGGACCAATGTGGCGAAGTTAACCCGACCGGCATCCGCTCGTGCTTTGGGGAGAGTAAGTGCTGCGCCTAGACCCTGTTTTTCGACTATTGGCTTCAGCATCAGGTCGAGATCAAGATCATGCGAATCTTCAACACTTAAGGCCCTCGCATGAACCCCAATGATTGCCGGGTGGTCAGCAATTTCATCGTGCCAGACCAGAAGGATGAGCCGATCACGCTGTACGGTGATGACCTGCAGACCCGAAGCTTCTGCGATGTCGACGATCTGATCAAGGGCATGCTCAGGCCGATGGACTCACCGAAGGACCTCGTCGGCTCGGTGAACATCGGCAACCCCAGCGAGGTGGCCATGATCGACCTGGACGAGCGCGTGCTGCGTCTGACCTACTCGCGCCCCATGCTGAGCTTACTGCCCCCGCCCAACGACGGCCCGTGCCGCCGCCATCCCGACATCACCGTAGCTCGCGACCAGCCTGGCAGGGCGCTGCTGGTGGTGTTGGGAGACGGCCTGCGCGAGACCATCCCCTACTTCCGCAAGGCAATGACCACGCGGCTGTCGTGACTGTGGGCGGCACGGTCGCGCCGGTGCCCGCGGCCAGCACTGCCTCGCCGCTGGCTGCTGCGTCCTGACCCCGCCCGTCTCAATCCGCGATCCGACACCCGAACTGCGACACCAGAATAGTCACCCACACCGACATCCGGGAGATCAGGAATGCACCCTACCGCCATGCAAAACAGCAGCTTCTTCTTCGAAGCCTACGCACCGGCCTTCGAGGTTGAAGGCGCGACCGTCGTTGAGATCGGCTCGCAAGACGTCAATGGCAGTCTGCGCAGCACCGCCCCGGCGCACTTCAAGTACATCGGCGTCGACTTCGTCGCCGGCAAGGGGGTGGACGTCATACTGGACGACCCGTACACGCTACCCTTCGAGATGGCGTCGGCCGATATCGTGCTATCCAGTTCCTGTTTCGAGCACTCCGAGATGTTCTGGGTGCTCTACCTCGAGATCATGCGCATCCTTAAGCCGGGCGGCTTGTTCTACCTGAACGTACCGTCCAACGGCGGCTTTCACCGCTGGCCAGTGGACTGCTGGCGCTTCTACCCTGATAGCGGCAAGGCCCTGGTGACCTGGGCTAAGCGCAACGGCATGAATCCGGCGTTGCTTGAGTCGTACACCAGCGTGCAGGTGGGCGACCTTTGGAACGACTTCGTAGCTGTGTACGTGCGCGACGAGGCGTTTGTCGACCGCTACCCTCGCCGCATCATGGAGAAACACAAGGGCATCTACAACGGTGTTATGTATGCCACCGACGGCTTCGTCAACTACAGCCCGATGCCCGAGGACCAGAAGAAGCTTTTAGCCATCAAGCAAATGATCGACAACCAGATCAAGGTCGTCTGATGATTGCGATCTCCCGATTTGATGGATCTCTTGAAAAATGATCATCTGCGGAGGCAGCCGCCCATCATTTTGGCGTCGATCGAAAACTGAGCCACTTTTGAAGGTTGTACCGACCCAAAACTGAGCCAGCTGAACACCTACCCTGCTGCTTATTTTCAGAGCGGTTTCAATTCCGAAGCGCAACACCGATCTCGGTGGATGGAAGTTGAGGGTTGATGGGCGGCTTTGAGTGATTCAGCGTGCGCGCCGCTGCAACTCCTCACCGCAGTGCCCGTTTCTACGATGTATGAGCACAACTGCAGATGCAGTGTTTGATAGGTATGTGAATGATCGACTCTGTCAGGTGCGGCATCGTGCATCAAGCCGCATCGCATATCCCATGCTTGGGATAAAGATTCAGATCAAGTTCTCGAAGGCCTTAATCAAGGCGTGGGCTTGCATCTCGCAGTCGACGGCCCAGCCGGCTTCACATTTCATTTCAAGATGCTTGCGCAACACATTCGTCTGTCTGTCCCGTGCCGCAGTACGTAGCGCCTTGCGCTTGTATTCAGCCAGATCTGAGCAAACCCATTCCCCACCCAGCCCCAGGTCGTTCATCAAGCTCCCCGCGACCCGGCTGGCAAAAGTCTCTCCCCCCATCGTGATCACTGGCAGCCCCGCGAGCAGGGCGTCGCTGGCAGTGGTGTGCCCGTTGTAGGGGTAGGTGTCGAGGAAGACGTCCGCCAGCCGGTAGCGGGCCAGGTGGTCGGCGATGTCGGGCACGCGCTGCGCGAAGACCAGCCTCTTCGGGTCGACGCCGCGTGCGGCCGCGTAGGCGCCCAGGTTGGCGCGTGCAGCGTCATTGAGTTTCATCAGCCACAGCACGCTGCCAGACACTTCCCGCAGCATGTCGAGCCAGCAGTCGAAGACGGCCGGGCTGATCTTGTAGTCGTGGTTGAAACTGCAGAACACCGTCCCCTTCTCGGGCAGGCCGTGCGCCTGTCGGTCCTGCGGGGCGGCGCTGGGCAGCACCGAGACGTCGCGCGGCAGGTAGCAGTGCGGCAGGTGGAGGATCTTCTCGCTGTATCCGTGGGCCAGATGCTCTGGAATGGTGCAGCGGTCGGCGATCAGGTAGTCGATGTAGGGCAGACCCAGGGTGCCCGGGTAGCCGAGGTAGGTCATCTGCACCGGTGCGGGCCGGTGCGACAGGATCTCCAGCCGCGAGCCGGCGGTGTAGCCCGACAGGTCGATCGCGATGTCGATCTCGTGTGCGCGCAGCAGGCGGGCAACTTCGAGGCCCGATTTGTCCTGCACGTCCAGGTAGTGATCGAAGCCGCAGCGGAAGCGGCGGTAGGTGTCGCTGCCATCAGGCATACAGCTCGAGATGCCGTAAGTCTCGATGGATCCGCCATGCAGGCGCTCCACCAAGCCGACGAGCAGGTAGCCGACCGGGTGCTGGCGGAAGTCGCCCGAGATGAAGGCGACGCGTTTCCTTCGGTGCAGGTACTTCTTCCCGTCCCACAGCGGCGTGGGGGAGGGCGGAAACTTGTGCTGGCCGAAGACCTCGGCGCACTTGCGCGCATCGGCCACCGATTCGGCAATCGCCATGAAGGGCATCGGGCTGCAGATGCGTTTGCCGGCGCGCACGCCTTCGATGATCAGCTTCTTGTCCTGCTCGAAATCGGTCCAGTCGCAGGCATGCATCTTGGCGAACAGGTGCAGGCCTCGGCCGAGCTCGTAATCCGGGTCCAGCGCCAGCAACTGGCCGAAGGTCGCCGCAGCCTGCGGGTACATCTTGAATTCCGTCAGCAGGTAGCCGCGGTTGTTGAGCGACTTGGTGTCCTGGGGGTTGCGCTGCAGCGCAGCCTCGGTCGTCAGCAGCGCGTCCTTCTGTCGGCCCATCGTGTGCAGCAGACCGGCCTTGTTGTTGTAGGCCTCCATGCTGTCCGGGTCGGTTTCGATCGCGCGGTCGAAGCTCGCCAGAGCCGCCTCGTGCAGTCCCATGCCCTGAAGGACGGTGCCCAGCGCGAAGTGCGCTTTCGATTGCGTCGGGTGGTGGCGCACGGCCTGCTGCAGGAGCGGCAGTGCCAGTTCTGGCAGCTGGCATTGATTGCGAATCACCGCCAGCGAGTACAGGGCGACGAAGTTCTCCGGATCCAGCTGCAGTGCCGTCTCGAGCAGGGTGGCTGCATGCGTCAGGTTTCCCAGCCGCTGGGCCTCGAGCGCCTGGACGTTGAGCTTGTGGACGTTGGGTCGGCCAAGGCCTGCTCTGGCGGCGAGTCGGGCTCGAAGTGTTTCCCGGACCTGCAGGCTCGGCTGGAAGTCGCTCTTCTGGGCGAGTGCCCGCTCCACGTAGGCGAGCGCCGCCTCCTCGTTGCGGGCGTTCGCCTCCAGCACCGCCATGGAATGGAGCGCCGCCACATTCGCGGGATCCACTTCCAGGATCTGGAGGAAGGATTGCCGGGCTTGCGGCCATTGGCCGGCCGTCTGCAATGCCACCGCCCGGTGTACGGCAGCAGAGAGGTCCTCGCGCCTGGGCGACGTCTGGAAGCCCGCGGCTGATCCGCGCTCTGCAGCTTCAAGGACCTGCTTGGCTTCGATGACCGAGGTGTGCATGGCGGTGTCCCGTGGGGGCAAGTTCGGACGGCGGGTCACCGCGCCATCCAGGATCGGTGTGAGAGCCTCACCGCAACCACTCCCACACCCCGCGGCTGAGTGACCACACCAGGGCGTTGAGTTGCTGCGCATCGTGCAGCGCGTTGACGTACTGCACCCGCAGGTTGTAGTGCTCCGCCTCGGCGCTCATCACGTCGAACAGCGAGCGACGACCCAGCTGCTGCCATTGCTGCAGCGTGAAGTTGCGCAACTGGTCGCTGTCACGCAGTGCCGTGCCGAGCCGGCGGGCCCGGTCGAGCGTGGCGGTGGTCTGCTCGTGGGTCTCGGCGATCCGTTGACGGCGGGCCTCGAGCGCGTCATCGCGCTGCATCATGGCAGCGCGCGCGCGCTTGCGCGCCGAGTCGCTGGCGGCCTCGATGCCCGGGTTGCGCAGCGGAATGTTGAGACTCACCGTGAATCCTGCTGCGGCCGTGCGCGGCGGCAGCTTCAGGCCGCCTGTCCCGTCGGCGGCACTGCCCTCGAGCGTCCATCCGAGCTTGGGACGGGTCGAGAGCTCCACCGACTGCGCCAGGTTGTCTGCCGCCGCCGATTGGGCCGACAACTGGGCGATCTGCGCCGACTGCGCAGCATCGGCAAGCGCTGCTGGCAGAGACGGGATCTCCAACACCGCGGTCGCCAGACCCTCGGGGGAGGGCAGGTCGGTGCCCGCCATCCGGCGCAGGCGGACCTCCACCTGTCGCACCTGTGACTGGGCCTGGGCCTGGGCCAGTTCCGCCGTCTGCAGCGACTTGCGTGCCTGCACCAGTTCGCTCGCCCGGCCGCGGTCCGTGGCGACGATGGACTCCAGCGCCTGGGTCAGGCAGGCCATCTTGCGCACCTGCTGGGCGTAGACCTGGGCCTGCTGGCGGTAGCGGCTGCGCTCGAGCGCCAGGGCCACGGTACTGGCAGCGACCTGTTCCTGGGTGTTGATCTGTCCGAGTCGCGCGGCCTTTGCCAGCTCGGTGCGCCAGTCGACCAGACGGCGCGTGCGGCCGCCGTCGTACATCATCATGCTGACCTGGATCGAGCCGCTGAAGCGCAGCAAAGCCCCTTCGGACATGCGGCCCGAGCGCTCGCCCTGCGGCCCCAGGCCCAGCGTCGCGCCGGCCTGGAGTTCGTGGGCCGCGGCGGCTTCGTCGATGTCGCGAAGCGCGGCATCGGCCAGCAGCGTGGCGGCGCCCACAGCGTGGCTGCGCTCGATGGCGCTGCGCACGAGCGCGGTCAGCCGGTCGCGCGGCGTTCCTTCGGCGGCCGCCTGGGGCGTGGTCAAGGGGGGTGTCAAAGCCGCCGGGACACTGTCGTCCAGGCAACGGATCTGGGCCGTCGATGCGGCGGCACTCAGCATCCAGCCCAGCATCACGGCGGTGCGCGATTGACACATGCGCCAGATTCTGGTGGCCGGCGCCAGCCTCGAAAGACCAGAACAAAGGCCCGTCGACCTCCTTGTTCCTGCGCTTGACGGGCTCGGAACCCAGAATGCTCAGCGCTCCCGGAAGGCCTCCTGGCTCTTGATCAGGGGCTGCAGCAGGTAGCTGAGCACCGAGCGCTGACCGGTGCGGATGTCGGCCATCCCGCTCATCCCCGGCAGCACCTGCAGGGGCTGATTGCCGGCGCTCAAGGTGGAGGCGTCGGCTCGGATCATGGCCTTGAAGTACCCGCCATCCGAAGCCTGCGCGGTCTTGTCGGTCTCGCCCAACACGTCCGGGCTGATCGACTGGACCCGGCCCTGCAGGCCGCCATAGATGCCGTAGTCGTAGGCGCTGAGCTTGACGACGACGCTCTGTCCCAACTGGACGAAGCCGATGTCCGAAGGTCGGATCCGGGCCTCGACAAGCACGCGCGCTCCCACCGGGACGATCTCCATCACCGGCGCGCCGGGTGCGATCACGCCGCCGACCGTGCTTGCGCGGATCTGCTTGACGATCCCGCTCACGGGACTCTTCAGCACGGTGCGACGCAGCGCATCCTCGCGCACGACCATTTGTTCCTCAAGCTGCGAGAGCTCGGTGCGGACCTTGATGAGTTCGGCACTCGCATCCTGACGGAAGCGGTTGAGGCGCTCCTGGACCTGCATCTGCAGCTCGTTGGCCTGGCGCCTCAGCCGCATGACCTCGACCTCGCTCATCAGGCCGCGCGCCGACAGCGCCTGCGCCATGCCGAGTTCGCGCTGCAGCAGCTCGGCGTTGCGGCGCGTCAGCCCCACGGCCTCCTCCAGGGCGCGCTGGCGGGCGCGGTGTGAATCGGTTTCACCTTGCACGACTTGCGGCGCGTCGCGATGCAGGTCGGGCGGGAACTTCAGGTCCCGGCCCGCGGCCTCCGCCTCCAGCCGTGCTTGCATGCCCATCAGGGCCAGGCGCTTGGCCTGCCCCTCTGCCTGCTGCGCCTCGAAGCGGGTCGGGTCGATCAGCGCGAGCTCGTCGCCTGCGGCCACCTGCTGCCCCTCCCTGACCTTCAGTTCACGCAGGATCCCACCTTCGAGGCTGGCGATGACCTGCTCGCGGCCGTCGGGGACGACGCGGGCGTTGGCGCGCACAACGATGTCCACCTGCGCGAAGGTGGCCCAGGCGACCGCGGCGGCCAGCAGCGCCAGGAGCAGGTACACCGCCCACATCGCTGCCGGTGCCGGCTCGACCACGTGCGCGCCACGCACGGGCGACAGGAAGCCGATGTCCTCGGGGCGTAGGGCGGGGCCTACCCGTGTTCGCCGGCGCCGTTGGAAGATCCGACTCAGCATGGTCGGCGGGGTTCGGCGAGGGAGTGGGCGATCTGCCTGGCCGCACGAGTGGCCCGTTCGGCAGACTGGTCCCCGCATGGCGCGCATGGGGGGCGGGTTGGGATGGTGGACGTGCTCGGCCCGCTCATACCGTGGTCCCGCGCTGGACAGGCTGCATCGAAGGATGCCGGTGGACGTTGGGCGCCGCGCCGGTCTCGGCGCCGGCCTCGGCGGCCGGCCGGGTGCCGGACAGCGCCGCCAGCACCTGCGCGCGCGGGCCGTCCATGGCCACGCGGCCGGCGTCGATGACGATGATGCGATCCACCAGCTCCAGCACTGCCGGGCGGTGCGTCACCACGACGAGCGTGCACGTGCCCAGGGCCGTCTTGAGCTGGCGCAGGAAGGCCATCTCGGACTGGGCGTCCATCGAACTGGTCGGCTCATCCATCAGCAGGATGCGCGGTCGGGTGAGCAGGCAGCGCGCGAGCGCGACCATCTGCCGCTGCCCGCCCGAGAGCAGGTGGCCGGTTTCGCCCACCGGCAGATCCCAGCCCTTGGGGTGGGAGGCGATCAGGCGGTCCAGACCCGTCAGCCGCGCGATCTCGCCCAGGTGCGTCGGGTCCGCGCCGTAGCGCTCGAGCAGCACGTTGTCACGCAGGGTGCCCCTGAACAGGCGTGGGTCCTGCGACAGGAACCCGACGCGGTTGCGGTAGTCCGCGGGATCGATCTGGCGCAGATCGATGCCGTCGGCCTCCACCAGCCCCTCGATGGGCTGATACAGCCCTGCCAGCAGTCGCAGTACCGTGGATTTTCCCGAGCCGATGCGCCCGAGGATGGCCACGCGCTCGCCCGCTGCAATGCTCAGGTTCGCGCCCTTGATGACCAGCGGTGCATCGTCACTGCCCTGGGGCGGGTAGGCGAAGCTGACCTCGCGCAGGGCGACCCGGCCCGTGAGGCCGGGCCTGTCGACATAGCGCTTGCCCGGGTCACGCTCGAGGGGTTGCGCCATCAGCTGGTCGAGGTGGCGCATGGCCGCGCGCGCGCCCTGGTAGCGTGTGGCCAGCGCCACCACCGAGGACAGCGGCGCGAGCGCGCGCATGGCGAACATGACCGCTGCGAACATCGTCCCGCCGGTGATCTCGCGCGCCTCGATCAGGTAGACCCCCCAGACGAGCATGACGATGGTGACCAGTTGTTGAGATACCGAGGACAGGTTCATCGTCCAGGACGAGATGCGGCGCGCGCGCAGTGTGGCTGCGCTGGCGGCCACGGCGGATTCGTCGTATTGGCGCAGGAAGCGGCCCTGGGCACCAGCAGCTTTCAGGTCCTCGATGCCATCCACGGCTTCCACGAGCAGGCCGTGCAGGTCGGACTGCTGCTGCATTTGCGACGTCGTTGCCCGGCGCAGCGCGCCCTGGATCACCCAGGAAATGGCCAGGATCACGGGCGCCGCCAGCAGCGGTACCCAGCCCAGCGGCCCGCCGATGATGAAGGCCATTGCGATGAAGATGACGATGAAGGGCAGGTCCGACAGTGCGGCCAGGGTCGCCGAGGCGAAGAATTCGCGTACGAGCTCGACCTGCGCCAACTGGTGCGCGTAGGCACCCGCCGAGGCAGGGCGCCGCTCCATGCGGATCGACAGTGACTGCCGGAACAGCATCGTGCCCACCAGCAGGTCGGCCTTGCGACCAGCCATGTCGATCAGATAGGAGCGCAATTGGCGCGCAAGCAGGTCGAACGCCAGCGCCAGGCCAGCGCCCAGCGCCAGCCACCACAGCGTCACGAAAGCCTGGTGCGGGATGACCTTGTCGTAGATCACCGAGGTGGCCAGGCCGGTGACGAGCATCAGCACGTTGCTCAGCAGCGCGGCCAGCAGAGCCGAGCGGTAATAGGGTGTGAATCGTCGCAGCGTGCCCCAGAACCAGTGCTCCGACGGGTCGGCCAACAGTGCGTCCTCCGCCTTGCCCGCGGGCTTCTCGATCCTGGGCGTTGCGACCAGCGCCTGGCCGGTGTAGGCGGCGGCCAGGTCGGCTTCGGTGGCCGTGCAGCGCTGCTCGACCTCGCCCGGCATCACGACGTCGTAGGTCTGGCCGTCGGCGTGGCGGGCGGCCAGGATGCAGGCGTCACCGTCCGTCAACAACAGAACGGCGGGCAGCAGGAGGGCGCTCAGGTCACCGATGCGGCGCTGGATCAGGCCAGCTTCGAAACCGGCCTCGTGCAGGGCGCGAACCGCCAGCGTGCCGTCCACGCGTTCGGCGGTTGGCAGCCCCGCCAGCAGGGCTGACGCTGAGCGCCCGCGGCTGTGGTGGCGGGTGAGCCAGGCGATGGCGTGCGCAAGGGGTTCGTCTGCGGATGCCCTGCGTGCGGGCCCGCGGCGCGGCGGGGCGCCGCTGTCGACCGCAGGGGCCGCAGGGTCTGCGTCGCTGGCGCGGGCCGCATTCTGCATGGCGAGGACTCAGCGCCGCTCAGCAACGGCAGGCCGAAGTCGGTCCCGCACTGGCGGTCTCGAGGACATGTGCGCCGCAGGTTTGATCGGTGGCTTCGTTCTTCATGCTCGCAAGAGGCAGATGGGCGTCGCGGGGACAGGCATCTCGTCAGCCTGGACCAGCACGGGGTGTTCGATGCGATGAGACACGGTGGGGGTGCATGGCGAGCGCCCGGGGTCCAGCGTGCTCGCGATGCTAGGGGCCGTGCAGGTTTGCCAAGGGCCGATCAGGTCCTGGCCAGGGCGCCAGTTCGCTGCATTCGCGGGGCGGTCCGCCGTATGCCCGCGCAGAACGGGCTGCAGTCACCGCAGCTCAGCGCAAGGTCGCCAGCACCCGCTCCAGCGTCATCGCGAAGGGCTGCTCGAGCGCCGGGACGATGAACCACAGCGACAGCAGGCCCAGGCCGAGCGTGATCGGGAAGCCCACGGAGAAGATCTGGATCTGCGGCGCCACCCGCGAGATGAAGCCCAGCGCGAGGTTCACGAACATCATCATGCCCACCAGCGGCAGCGCGATCCACAGGCCGGTGGCAAAGATCTCGGCGCCCCAACGGTGGGGCTGGCTGCGGGTGAGGAAGGCAAAGGGCTCGGGGCCGACGGGGAAGGCCTGGAAGCTCGACACCAGCGCGGTGACGATCACCAGATGACCGTTCAGGGCGATGAAGATCCAAGCCACCAGCGTGGCGAAGAGGCTGGAGACGGCCGTGCCCTGGGTCGCCGTCACCGGGTCGAAGAAGCCGGCGAAGTTCAGGCCCATCTGCAGGCCGATCAGTTCCCCGGCGAACTCCACCGCGGCGAACACCACGCGCACGGCAAAGCCTATCGTCAGCCCGATCAGCACCTGTTGCGCCACGATGGCCATTGCAAGCATCGAGTCCAGCGCCACCACCGGCATCGCGGGCAGCGCGGGCTGGGCCGCGAAGGCGATGAAGGCCGCCAGGCCGATGCGCACCCGCAGCGGCACGTTCTGGCGGTTGAAGATGGGCAGTGACGAGAACACCGCCAGCGCGCGCAGGAAGGGCCACAGCAGCGGCGCGATCCAGGCGTTGAGCTGGGCTTCGGTGAAGGTGATCATCGGGCGGCCTGGGCCGAAGGCCGGGCGGGTGCCGCAGGCGCTCAGATGACGGCGCGCGGGATCGCCATCAGGATGCTGCGCAGGTAGTCCACGAGCGTGGTCATCATCCACGGCCCGGCCACCGCGAGCACCGCCACGGAGGCGATGACCTTGGGCACGAAGCTGAGCGTGGCCTCGTTGATCTGGGTGGCGGCCTGGAAGATGCTCACCACCAGGCCGACGACCAGCGCCACCAGCAGCAGCGGCGCGGCCACGAGCAGCAGGTGGTACAGGCCGTTCTGGCCCATGGCAAAGACTTCCTGGGGGGTCATGGCGGTGCTCTCTTCGGTGTGTGGGTCGGCATGCCTGGTCGCGCGGCGACGGGTGCGGTCAAGTGGCAAAGCTGGCGGCCAGCGAACCCAGCAGCAGGTTCCAGCCGTCGGCCAGCACGAACAGCATCAGCTTGAAGGGCAGGGCCACCAGCACCGGGCTGAGCATCATCATCCCCAGGCTCATCAGCACGCTGGCCACGATCATGTCGATGACGAGGAAGGGGATGAAGATCAGGAAGCCGATCTGGAAGGCGCTCTTGAGCTCGCTCGTGACGAAGGCGGGCACGAGCACGCGCAGGGGGACGTCCTCGCCCTTGGTCTGCGGCGGCAGCTTGGCCAGGCGCGAGAACAGCTGCACGTCGCTCTGGCGTGTCTGCTTGAGCATGAACTCGCGCAGCGGCACCGCGCCGCGCTCGAGCGCCTGGTCGAAGCCGATCTGGTTGCGCGAGTACGGCTCCCAGGCCTGCGTGTAGATGCGGTCGATGACCGGTGACATCACGAAGAAGGTCAGGAACAGGCTCAGGCCGACGATGACCTGGTTGGGCGGTGCCGCCGGCGTGCCCAGGGCCTGGCGCAGCAGCGACAGCACGATCACGATGCGCGTGAAGGCCGTCATCAGCAGCAGCACCGCGGGCAGGAAGCCGAGCGCCGTGAAGAACAGCAGGGTCTGGATCGGCACCGAATAGCTCGCGCCGCCCGCGCCCTGGCCGATGATCAGCGGCAGGTTCGCGCCGCCGCCCTGACCCTGGGCCCAGGCCGCAGGCACGGCCAGCAGGGCGCAGGCCCAGGGCAGGGCACGGCACAGCCGGCGGTGTCGCGACAGGGTGGCGGCCGCCGGCCGGCCGGTGCCGGACGCTGCCTCAGCGCGGTGCAGAGTCATCGGCATTCCCCCGGCCGCTCCTGAGGCGGCCGAGCCAGTCGGCAAAGGTGGCGGGCATGGTGACGGCGGCACCGGCGTCGGCTTCGCCCTGCGGGGCCATCGTGTGCAGCGTCGTGATCGAGCCCGGCGTCACGCCCAGGACGAGCCAGCGCCGGTCCTCGCCGCGGCCGACCTCGACCGTCACGATGCGCTGTGTTCCCGACAGCGGCAGCACGCCCACGCAGCGCAGGCCCTGGCCCTGGGCCATGCCGCCCACCGGGCTGCGCTTGAGCAGCCACAGCGCCAGCGGGATCGCGGCCACGACGACGGCGAACCACAGCAGCGGAGTCAGGATCTGGTCCACGGCGTGCGTCCGGGCGGTCAGATCTTGCTGAGGCGGCGCATGCGCTCGCTCGGCGTGACGATGTCGGTGAGGCGGATGCCGAACTTGTCGTTGACGACGACGACCTCTCCCTGCGCGATCAGGAAGCCGTTGACCAGCACGTCCATGGGCTCGCCGGCCAGGGCGTCGAGCTCGACGACCGAGCCCTGGGCCAGCTGCAGGATGTGGCGGATCGGGATCCGCGTGCGGCCGAGCTCGACCGTGAGCTGGACCGGGATGTCCAGGATCATGTTGATGTCGTTGCCCGCCGCGGCACCGTCCCCGCCGCCCACGGAGGCCGAGAAGTTGGTGAAGGAGGCGGGGGACATCGCAGGCCCCTGGGCCCCCGCGGCGCCCGCGCCGTTGCGGGATTCGTCCAGGGCAGCCGCCCATTCGGCGGCCATGCGGTCATCGTCGGGGCTGGCGGAAGGGTCAGCGGCCATGGTGGTCTTCTCCGAGCCAGCTCGCGCCCGAACTGGCCAGTGACTTTTCGATCTTGATTGCGTAGTGACCGTTGTTCGTGCCGTACAGGCACTCGAAGATGGGCACGCCGTTGACCTTGGCCTGGATCAGCGGCTCGATGTCGAGTTCGAGGAAGTCGCCGGGCTTGAAGGCCAGCAACTGCTCGACGGTGGCCGGCGCCGTGCCGAGCTCGGCCACGACCTCCACGCCGACGTCGCGGATCTGCGTCTTCAGCAGGTTCACCCAGCGCTTGTCCGTCTCCCCCTCGCCGGGCAGCGAGGCGTAGAGGATGTCGCGGATGGGCTCGAAGGTGGCGTAGGGAATGCAGAAGTGGATGGCCCCGGACGCGTCACCGAGCTCGACGTTGAACGCACAGGTCACCACCATCTCGCCGGGCGTGGCAATGTTGGCGAACTGCGGTTGCATCTCCGAGCGCTGATACTCGAGCTCGATGGGGTAGATCCCCGCCCAGGCCTTGCGGTACTCGCCCAGCACCACCTCGAGGATGCGCGTGACCACGCGCATCTCGGTGGGCGAAAAGTCGCGTTCCTCCACGCGGGTGTGGAAGCGGCCGCCGCCGAACAGCGCGTCGATCACCGCGAACACCAGCGTGGGCTCGCAGACCACGAGCCCCGAGCCGCGCAGCGGCTTCACGCCCACGACGTTGAAGTTTCCCGGCACGACCTGCTCGCGCAGGAAGGCGCCGTACTTCTGCACCTTGGTGCCGATGATGGACACCTCGGGGCTGCGACGCACGAGGTTCAGCAGCCCCAGGCGCAGGTCCCGGGCGAAGCGCTCGCAGACCAGCTCGATGGCGGGCATGCGCCCGCGGACGATGCGCTCCTGGCTGGCGAGGTCATAGGCCCGGACCTCGCGCTGCCCTTCCTGCTCGGGCTCGGGCGGCGGTGCCTCGCTGGAGATGCCCTGGAGCAGGGCATCGACCTCGTCCTGGGACAGGATGGGTTGGATCATCGCGTGCGGCGTTCTACGCGGCGGCTCACTGGATGATGAAGTTCGAGAAATGCACGGCCTTCACAGGCGTGATTTCCTCGGGCTTGAGCACGCGCCGGCGCGGGGGCGGGCTGTCTGCGTCCTCGCTGCGCTGGGCGGCAGGACGCGGGGGCGGGTCGTCGGGCACCTGCAGCCCGAGCGCGCGGGAGACTTCGCGCCGCAGCTCGGCGGCCAGCTTGCCCTTGCCGTCGCGCTCCAGAAGTTCGGCCGAGGTCTTGTAGGTGAGCGTGAGCAGGATGCTGTTGCGGATGACCGGCATGAAGTTCTTGATGACCTCGGCGGACTTTTCGTCCGTCAACTCCAGGGAGATCGTGACCTGGGCGTAGCGGTCGGCATCCCGGTCGGCCAGGTTGACCGTGAACAGGTCCAGGGCGACGAAGACCGGCTTCACGGTCAGGTCGCGCTTGTTCCCCTTGGCCTTGGCCTGGCTGCGGACCTCCTCGCCGTTCTCGTCGAGTTCCGCCTCCAGCTCGGCGGCCTGCTTCTTCTTCAGGTAGAACAGCGTTCCGCCCCCGGCGGCGGCCAGCACCAGCAGCAGGGCTGCCAGGATGATCAGCAGTTTCTTGGACTTGCCCTTGCTGGGCTTGGCATCGACGGTGGGCGTGGCGGTCGCCATGGGTACTCCTGCTGGACGCGGGCCAGGATGGAGCGGGTGCACGGTGCAGACCCGCAGCCCAAGCCGGAGCGCGTACATGCGTGATTATTGAGAACCTTGAGCACGACCATGGAGCAGAAATGGGCGGCGTTCGCCTGCCTGTCCGCTGCCGTGGCCGGCGCGGCGCTGGCTGGAACGCGCCGAGCCGTCCTCCGTTCGCCCGTTCGCCTTTTCCTCCGTCCGGCCTGCGGGCGCAATGGCAAGGCCGGCCGTGGGGCCCCGCCTGCCGACCGGGCCGGGCCTGCCGAGCCCGTCGCTGCGCTCAGGCGTACAGGTCCACCAGCCCCTGCGGCCGCCCGGCCCGTGCCGCTGCCGCCGGGGCGGCCGCGGCTTGCGGCGCGCCGCTCGCGGGCGTGGCGTCCCCGCCGGCCCAGGCTTGACCTTGCTGTGGCGCCGCGCCGCCACTGTCGCGCGATTGCTGGAACACGCCGCCGCCGGCCAGCGTGAACCCGGCCTCGTGCAGGGCACCGGCCAAGGTCGGCAGGGCCTGCTCCAGGGCGACCCGCGTGGCTTCCACTTCGGCAGCGAGTTCCACGCTGACCTTGCTGCCGTCCAGGGCGAGTTGCACCGAGACCGGTCCCATCTCCTGCGGATTGAGCGAGATGCGGGCTTGTTCGATGCCGTCACGGACCAGCGCGGCGATGCGCGCGCCAAGCATCGGCGCGAACTCCGGGCTGTTCAAGGCGGCCTCGATGCGGGCCGTCGGCGCCGACGCCTCTTGCGCAGGCCCGGTCGCGCGATCCGCATTGAAGCCTGTGTCCTGCACCGAGGGCGTGCCGGTGCCGGCCGGCGGAGAGCCATCGGCGCGTGCTTCACGTTCTGCGGGACTGTTCACGGCGGCCTCCAGCGCGCGCAGCCAGGCCGCAGCCTGGGTCTCGCCGGCGGGCAGGGCCGCATCGGGAGCCGAGCGGCGCAGCGTCGCATCCACGTCGGTGCCTGCGGGCCCGTGCTTCGTGCGCCCGGGCTCGGCGCCTGCCCCTGCAGCGGCACCCGGCCGTGCTGTCCCGCCGGCCTGATCTGCCTGTCCCTGCAGCAGCGCGGGCCGGCGGTACGCCGTCGCCGCGGCGGTGGCTGTCTGCGCCGGCGTCGGGGCTGTTGCCGCCGCCGGGGCGGACGCCGTGGCCGTCGCGGCCGGGCCTGTCGTTGAAGGGGGCTGTGCTGCCGCAAGCCCTCCATGGCGGGCCGCTGCAGGTGGTGCCTCGGCAGTCGCCACGCTGTCGCCGCCATCGACGGCGACATCGGTTCGACTCCGTACCGTGCCCGCCGCGGCCGAACCGGGGTGGCCGGGACGCCAACGCCCTGCTTCGGCACGTGCCGGGCCAGGCTGTGGATTGGCGCGGTCGCCAGCCTGCGCGCGCGCAGCTTCGGCGCCGGGGGTGGCTGTCGCGCGCTTGGCAGTGGCTGCGGCGGTGTCCGTAGGCGGCACGGCTCGGGCGGCCAGGTGCTGCACCGGCATCGTGGACGCGGTGGCCTCGCTCGTCGACGGGGCTGGTGTCCGACGCTGCGACTGACCCGCCGGCGGGTCGACGTCTGGGGCCTTCGCGACGCGGCTTGTGCTGCCTCTCACGGGCAAAGCGCCCGCGTCGCCAACGTCGGCCGCGTCTTGCGCAGCGGGCCGGGATGGTGTTGGGGCCTGTTGCGGTCGCTGGTCGGCCCGGTCTGCGGCGTCGCCGCCGCGGCCAGCTGGCTCGGATACGCCGTCCGCGCGATCCGAGACCGGTGCACGTCCCGCGGCCCCTGGGGCGTGGATCGGGCTGCGCAGGCGGTCAAGTCGGGAGGTGCTTCCCGACGTGGCGCCATCGACGGACGACGGCTGCACGGTGTCGACACCGCCCGCGTTTTCAGCATCGCGCGTCGGATTGCCGCGCGGTGCTGCGTCCAGGCCGGGCGCCGATGACAAGGCGGTCTCCGAGGAAGGGTCGGCGACCGTCGTCGCCACACCCGGCGGGCGCCTTTCGGCATCCGCCGCCCGCAGCGTTCGGGGCTGCGGCGCACTGGCGTCGGCGTCCCTGGCCGGCGTGAGATCGCTGGGACGGGCCGCGGCCCGTCTCGCAGGCTCCTGCGTCGCGATCGCGCCTGCTGCGGCGGCCGCGTCCGCGACGAAACCCGCACCGGCCGGCGTGCCTGGGGCCGGCGCGCCGGTGTTGGGAGCCACGGCCCGCGGCTGTGTCCGCTGGGCCTGCGTTGGTGCTGGTGCCGCGAGCCGGCGACCAGCCGTGTCGCCCGCAGCCCGCGGGCCCAGTTCCACACGCACCTGCTCGCCCGCGACCTGGACGGTCAGGGCACGATCAGCCGCCCCCCGGGCGCCAGAGTTCGGTGCCGCATCGGAGCGGAAGGCCCCGGCTGCGGGCGCGGCGCGAGCGTGGGCGCGTGCCACTGTCGATGCTGCCGCGGCGCCTGCCCCCGCCGCGCGGGGTGTCCCGCCCGCGGCGTCGCCCGGCCGGTGGGCGGCCGTGGCCACGGCCGCGCCGGAGCCGTCTGTGCCGGCGCGCAGCGCGGTCGTAGCCGTAGTCGCAGCACTGGCCGTGGCCGTAGCCGCGACCGTAGCCGCGACCGTAGCCGTAGCCGCGGCCTGTGCCCCGCCCGGCGCGGGAGCCAAGGCGCCTGCAGGGGGCGAGCCCTTCGCCCGCCTGGCTGCGCTGCCCTCACCCGGCACCTGCGTGGCGGCAACGGCGGACTGGGCAGGCTCCGCGCCTGGCGTTGCCGCCGACGCAGCTGTCGCCATCGGTGCAGACGCTGCGCCGACGAGGGCGGCCAGCCAGGGGGTCAGGGCTGCGCCTGCGGGTTCGACGCGGGCTTCTTCCTTGGCCGCAGCCGGATCCGGTGCCGGTTCCGCCGTCTTGGAGTCTTCTTCGGTGGGCGCGGGCTGTGGCCCGTCGACCGGGGTCGGTTTCCGCGTTCCCGCAGCACCGGGTTCAGCCGGGCTGTGATGAATGGACCCGCGGGCAGGCTCGGCGCGGGCGCCGGCGCGCCGCAGCCGCGGCGCAGCGGCAAGGTCCGCGCCCGTGTCCGTGGCGCTCATGTCGCTGGCGGCGTGGCTCAAGGCTTCGCCGAAATCCGGCTGTGCGCCGGGTGCCGCCATGCCGGACAGGGGCGTGCCTGTGTGCGCCGATGCGGCGGGCCCCGGCGCGGGCAGGATGTGGAGCAGGGCTGTCTGCATGGTGTGAACCTTCTGAGAGGGCAGGCTGCGCGCTGTGGCGCTGCTCAGCGGGCCAGGCCCGCGACAGGCCGTGTCATCGGACCGGGCCGGTTGGCGCGCTGCGCGAATTCGTCGGTGTGCTTCTGCTCGCGGCGTTGCTCCAGGAGTGCCTGGGCCTCCCGACGGCGCTCGATGAGCTTGCGGATCGCGGCCACCCGGGTCTGCGTCTCCAGCAGCACCGCGCGCCGGCGCCGTGCCGTCGCCTGCGCCTGCATCTGCTGCGTGGCCAGTTGGTTCAGCGCCTCGTCCAGGCGCCGGCTGAATCCGCGGTAGCAGTGCAGGATTTCCGCACCTCCTTGCTGCTGCTGGAATTCCGCCTGCCAACGGCCCACGTACTCGGCGCGGTAGGTCTGGAACTGCGCGACCTGGGCCTCGACGCGCGCGAGGTGACTCTCGGCCTGGTGCAGCGCCAGCGCCGCCGCGTCGAGTTCGGATTGCTCGCGTTCGAGCAGCAGTTCGAGGGTGCTGTTGTCTTGCCGGTTCATGGGGGGCTTCGATGGGTCAGGCGCCGGCCACGGCGCTCAGGTTCTGGCGGCTTTCTTCGAGGGCGGCGCGCTGGCGCATGTCCTGCTGCAGCAGGGCCACGATGCGCGGGTGGGTCTGGACGGCGACATCCAACTCGCTGTCGTTTCCCGGGGTGTAGGCGCCCAGCTGGATCAGGTCGCGCGCCTTGTTGTAGCGGGCCAGCATCTGCCGCACGCGCCGCGCGGCGTCGATCTGCGCCTGTGGCGCGACGCTGCTCATCACGCGCGAGATGCTGCGCTCGACGTCGATGGCCGGGAAGTGCCCCGACTCGGCCAGCTCGCGCGACAGCACGATGTGTCCGTCGAGGATGCCGCGCGCCGAGTCGGCGATCGGATCCTGCGGATCGTCGCCTTCGGTCAGCACGGTGTAGAACGCCGTGATCGAGCCGTGGCCGTCGCGGCCGTTGCCCGAGCGCTCCACGAGCTGGGGCAGCCGCGCAAAGCAGCTCGGCGGGTAGCCACGCGTGGCCGGCGGCTCGCCGATGGCCAGCGCGATCTCGCGCTGCGCCATCGCGTAGCGCGTCAGGCTGTCCATGAGCAGCAGCACGTGCAGTCCGCGGTCGCGGAAGTGCTCGGCGATGGCCGTGGCGTAGTGCGCTCCCTGCATGCGCAGCAGCGGAGGCGCGTCGGCGGGCGCGGCGACGACGGTCGAGCGCTTGCGGCCTTCGGGGCCGAGGATGTCCTCGATGAATTCCTTGACCTCGCGCCCGCGCTCGCCGATGAGGCCGACCACGATCACGTCTGCCCGGGTATAGCGGGCCATCATGCCCAGCAGCACCGACTTGCCCACCCCGGTCCCTGCGAACAGCCCGAGCCGCTGCCCGCGGCCTACCGTCAGCAGCGAGTTGATGGCGCGCACGCCGGTGTCCAGGGGCGTGCGGATCGGATCGCGGTCCATGGCGTTGATCGGCGCTCGGCTCAGGGTGTCGTGGACGACGTCGCTCAGCGGCCCGGCCCGGTCCAGCGGCTCGCCGTGCGCGTCCACGACCCGGCCGAGCAGGCCAGGGCCCATCGGCAGCAGCAGGCCGTGGGCCTGGCCGCCTTGCGGGGCCACGGCGCTCGAGCCCAGGCGGGGGGGCGACGCAGGGGTGGCGCGGGGCACGACGCGCGCGCCGCTGGCCAGGCCGTGCAGCGCGCCGGTGGGCATGAGGAAGGCGTGGTCGCCGCTGAAGCCCACGACTTCCGCGGTCACCGGGGCCTGACCGTCGCAGCGAACCTCGCAGATCGAGCCCATGGGCACGCGCACGCCCACGGCTTCCAGGACGAGCCCGGCCACCCGCACCAGGCGGCCCTCGGTGTGCAGGGCCTGCGCCGCCCCGGCCTGCTGCTGCAAGGCGTCGAGGTAGCTCGTCCAGCGCGAGGCATGGCCCGCCGAGGGTTGGAAGCCCGGCGCCGATGCGGCGGAGGCGGCGGCCTGACGGTTCATGATGCGTCCCCAGCCGCCGATCCTTCGTCCGTCGGCACGCCGGGCGTGCCCTCGGGTGTGTTCTCGGGCGTGTCGGCCCAGGCGGTGGCATGGCTGATCCCGCCTGCCGCCCGCGCCCATCGCGCCGTGATCGTGGCGTCCACCGTGCCGGCGTCGGATTCGACGTGGCAACCTCCGCGCTGCAGGCTCGCATCGCCCAGCAGCCGGGCACCGCGCCCGCGCAGCGCATCGCCGGCGCCTTCGTCCACCAGCGGCAGGTCGTCCGGGTGGACGCGCACGACGATCTGGCGCGCGCTCGTCACCATCGCCGCGACAGCCTCGCGGGCGACGTTGGCCACATGCTGCGGGTTCGTTCGCAGTTCATCGCGCAACACCTGACGCGCCAGCAGCACGGTGGCCCGGGCCAGCGCCTGCGCCATCTCGTCCTCGAGCGCGGCCAGCTGGGCGTCGAAGCTCTCCAGCAGTTGCCCGACGCGGGCCGCGGTCTGCGTGGCGTAACTCTTCTTGAAGCCTTCCAGCGCCACCAGTCCGTCGCGGTAACCCTCCTGGTAGCCTTCCTGGCGCTCCGCCGCCAGGCGTGCCTTCCATCCTTGAACCACCGCTTCCGGCAGCGCTTCGCGCGCGGCCTGCGTCCCCTCTGCGCCGAAGGAACCCGGCTGCCAGGCGCGCGCGCCCTGCAGCTCTTCGCGCGGGATGAAGCGCGCGTACGGCGAAGCGGGTCGCGCGCCCGCGCCGTGCGGCAGGTCGCGCCCCGGCCGCTCAGACGAACTGGTCACCGCCGCCTCCGCCGATCATGATCTCGCCCTCGTCGGCCAGGCGCCGCGCGACCTTGATCAGCTCCTTCTGCTCGTTCTCGACATCGGCCAGGCGCACCGGGCCGCGCGCCTCGAGGTCCTCGCGCAGCGTCTCCGCCGCACGCGTGGACATGTTGCGGAAGATCTTCTCCCGCAGCTCGGGAGAGGCACCCTTCAGCGCGATCACCAGCGACTCCGACTGCACTTCCTTGAGCAGGATCTGGATGCCCCGGTCGTCGATCGTCAGCAGATCGTCGAAGGTGAACATGTTGTCCATGATCTTCTGGGCGAGCTCGCCGTCGGTCTCGCGGATGAACTCCAGCACCGACGCCTCGAAGGCGTTGCCCATCTGGTTCAGGATCTCGGCCGTGGTCTTGGCGCCGCCAAGGCCTGCGCCCCGTGCGCGCTCGCCACCGGCCAGGACGCGGCCGAGAACCTCGTTGAGGTCCTTCAGCGCCGCGGGCTGGATGCCGTCGAGGGTGGCCACGCGCAGCATGATCTCGTTGCGCTGGCGCTCGGGCAGCAGTTTCAGCACGGCCGAGGCCTGGTCGGTCTCGAGGTGGGCGAGGATGGCGGCGACGATCTGCGGGTGCTCGTTGCGCAGGAGCTCGCCGACCGTCTTGGCGTCCATCCATTTCAGGCTCTCGATGCCGCCGGCCTCCGTGCTCTGGACGATACGGTCCAGCAGCAGCTCGGCCTTTTCCTCGCCGAGGGCGCGACGCAGCACCGTCTTGACGTAGGCATTGTTGTCGGGCACCAGCATGTGCTCGGCCTGGGCGAGTTCGCTGAAGCGCTGCACCACGGCCTCGAAGCGGTCGCGCGCGACAGTCCGCGTGCGCGTGATGGCCTCGCCCAGGCGTTGCACTTCCTTGGGTGTCAGATGCTTGAAGACCTCGGCGGCGCTTTCCTCGCCCAGCGCCATCAGCAGGATGGCTGCATCCTCCACGCCCCGATCGTCGTTGCCCGCCATCGCCGCGCCCTCAGGCCGAGGCCTGCTCCGGATTCATCATCGCGCGCAGCACATGCGCCACGGCGCTGGGGTTCTGCTGCGCCAGCACGCGCGCGTCTTCCAGGCGTCGGCTGTGCTCCGGGCTCGGCAGGGCCAGGGCGCCCGCGGACGAAGGGCTCTGGCCCGGCAGCAGCGGCGTTTCGCCGACCACGGTGTCGAGGTTGGAGCCGGGCGGCGGCGCAGGCGGGGGGGCCATCAGGGTCTTGAGTGCGGGACGGATCGTGGTCAGCACGATCAGCAGGGCCACGAAGGCGAGCGCGGCCGGCACGGCGGCGGCGCGCAGCACGTCCAGCAGCCAGGGCTGCTTCCACAGGGGAAGCTCCTCCGGCTTGGCGGTCGGGTCGGCGCGGAAGGGGGCATTGATGACACGAACCGAGTCCCCCCGGTCACGATTCAAGCCCACACCCTGCTCGACCAGCGCCGTCAGCTTCTGCAACTCCTCGGGTGTCAGGGGTGTGCTTGTCGTGCGGCCCCGCGCGTCGGTGGCCACGCGGTGGTTGACGACGACGGCGGCGGACAGGCGCTTGATCGAGCCCGTGGCATTGCGCGTCGTGCGGTGCGTGCGGTCGATCTCGTAGGCCGTCGTCGACTCCTTGCGCGTGCTGCCGTTGGTACTGGCCTGCGCACCCTGCAGACCCGCCGTCGGCCCGTTGACCGGCGCGGTCGCCGGCACCGGGGGCTGGTTGCTCTGCGCCCCTGGGACGCCCGAGGGCACCGCGGGTCCGGGCTGGTTGGACTCCAGCATCTGCTGGCTCTTGATGGCGGCAGCGCCTTCGCCTTGGTTGGGCTTGTACTCTTCGCTGACCACCATGGACTCGGCGAAGTCGATGTCGGCGGTGACGGTGACGCGCAGGTTCTCCCGTCCGACCACCGGCTCCAGAAGGTCCATCACGCGTTTCTGAAGGCCGGACTCGACCTGCTGCACGTACTGGAGCTGATGCCCGTCCAGACCCTGCTCTGCGCCCTCGGAAGGGCCCGTGAGCAGCGTGCCGCTGCCGTCGACGACGCTGACGGCCTTGGGGCTGAGTTCCGGCACGCTCGAGGAGACCAGGTGCACGATGCCGGCGAGCTGAGCGCGGTCCAGGCTGCGCCCCGGGTGCAGCGTCAGCATCACCGAGGCCGAGGGCTTCTGCTGCTCGCGGAAGAAACCGTTCTGCTGAGGCAACGCCAGGTGCACACGCACTTGCTGCACCGCCGACAGACTGCCGATCGTGCGCATCAGCTCGCCCTCGGTGGCGCGCTTCATCGACATGCCTTCGCCGGCCTGCGTCTGGCCGAACTTCTGGGTGTCGAGCAGTTCGTAGCCGACCACCGAGTTGCGCGGCAGGCCCAGGTTGCTGAGCTTCATGCGCAGGTCCAGCACCTGCCCGGCAGGCACCAGGATGGCACCGCCTCCCTCGCTGTGCTTGTAGGGCACGCCCATCTGCGAGAGCTGCGAGATGACCGCGCCCCCGTCCTTGTCCGACAGGCCGCTGAACAGCACGCGGTAGTCGCTGCCGCCGCCTCGAAGCGCGAGCGCGACCGCCACGGCGGCCAGCGCCGCTGCGCCCAGGCCGAGCAGCAGCAGCGGCTTCAGGGGCAGGGCGGCCAGCTTTTCCGACAGCGTCCTCGGCTCGGGCACGAGGGTCTGCGGCGCAGTGGCGGGCAGGGTGTTGTCCATGAATGGCGTTGTTGGGGTGAACTGAAGCGGTGGACACCCCTGGTGCCCAAGCTCAGCGGGGCCGATTCTTCGGCAGACGCCGCCCCGGACATGGGGCAAGTAAGCGGCTGAAGGGAGCGCAGTTCGCACCATCGAGGATGGGCCCCAAGGACTAAAGTCCGCGCCATTGCGGCCGAGCCCCCCTGCGCCCTGCACCGGGAGTCTTCGCCGCCCACCCTTGGAAGCAAGCCAGGCACGCATGGATCCGGTCAGGCTCAAGCCCTTCGATTTCGCCCAGGCGGCAGCGCGCGCGGGTTTGCGCACCGACGGCCAGCCCCTGGGCCGCACGCAGGCGGCTCAGGGCAGCCCGAATTTCGCGACAGCGATCGACCAGGCCCTGCGCGCCGTCAGCCGCAGCCAGGCCCAGGCCACGCAGATGCAGCGCGAGGTGCAGCTCGACAACCCCACCGTGAGCCTTGAAGAGACGATGGTGGCGATGCAGCGCGCGCAGGTCGGGTTCCAGGCCGCGCTGCAGGTTCGCAACCGCCTGGTCCAGGCCTACTCCGAAATCATGAACATGCAGGTGTGAGCCTGCCGCGCAGGGCGACCGCGGTCGCGAGGGTTCTCGTGGCCCCGCAGCGCGCTCAGCGTCTGCCCTTGGCCATCAGGCGTTGCAGCTTCTGCTGCCGGTTGACGTAGAGCTGGAGCAGGCGCTCGGCACTGCCGTCCAGGCGGCTCCAGCGGCACCCGAGGAAGGTGCCGGTCAGCCCGGTTTGCGCGTCGCTGTACGGCTGGACGCGCCGCACCTCGAAACCGGCGACGAACCTCTCCTCGGGGTCGATGTCGACGCGGCAACTCGGGATCACGAACCCCGGCTCGAGGGCGGGCGAGCCCGGCGGCAGGACAAGGCCACACCCGTCGATGCTGAGGTCCGTGACTCGCCCCACGATCACCTGATCGGGATCCTGCGGCATGCGAAATCGCAAGGAGATGGTGCTGAACTGGGGCACCTGGGCGCGGAAGAAGCGCCGACGCTGGAACCGGATGACCGACGCCGGCAATTGGCACTGCAGCGCCAGCCCCTGGGAGCCGCGCAGCACTTCCATGCCGGTCAGCAGGAATTGAAGCTTCTGGTTGTCGACGTAGGTCACCGCCGACGATTCGCCCACGCCGACGATCGCCTCCAGGCCCGCCTGCTTCTCATCGACGGAAAACGCGATCTTCTGCTCGGCCGGGTCCACCCACCACAGCATCGTCGTCAGGACCGCCCCGTCCTTGGCCAGGATGTTGACGAGCGCGCGCGTGTCGATCAGGCGCTGCAGCAGCGCGCTGACCTCGGACGGCTTCTCGACGACGATTTCGAAGTCGCCGCCTGCGCCCGTCATGTGATCCGAAGGTGAAGATTGCGTGTCGGGATACATCGGCTGACCCCGCAGGAGGGGCGGGCGCACGCTTTCAATGCAGAGTTCTTATCTTACCTGCCATCACTTGCTCGATGTCCGCGAGCCAGGGTTCCGCCAGCTTGCGGATCTCGGCGTCGTTGACCAGGATGCTCTGCATGATCCGCGACTTCGCGCGCCGGCTGTCGGCGTCGAGCGAGGCCGTCTTGGCGGCGAGCTTCAGGCGGCCGATCAGCACCGTGCAGGCGCCTTCCAGCTTGACGACCCGGTCCCAGTCGCCGTCGCGCGCGGCCTCCAGCATCTCTTCGCTGGCGCGCTCGATGGCTTCGTAGTAGTGCAGGAGCTGCGGTTCCATGGCGGTCCCTGAAGTCGCTGGGGCGTGATGGCTGCGCACTCAGCTGGCCACCTGCTGACCCGGGGCAATGGCCTGCCAGGCCTCCCGGATCGGCTGCAGCAGGCCGATGCACTCGTCGATCGCGTCGATGTCGTTGTTCAGGTTGGCCTGCGTCAGGCGTGTCAGGATGTAGCCGTACAGCCCGTGCAGGTCGGCGGCGAGTTGACCCCCGGCGCGGGGGTCGAGCGCGGCCCGCAGACCGCCGTCGATGATGTTGATGGCCCGACCGATGGCGTTGCCCTTGGTCTGCAAGTCGCGGGCGAGCAGGGCCCCCTTGGCCCGGTTCATCGACTCGAGCGCGCCGTCGAAGAGCATGGACGTCAAGCGGTGCGGCGTGACGTCGCCGCCCACCTGGGATTCGACATGCACGCGCTGGTAGAGCATCGCCGGGCGGTGCTGGCGGGCCTGGAATGCGTAGCTGGTGGACATGGTGTGGAGGCGTCGGAGGACCTTGATGAGTGCTTATCGGCCTGCGGTGGGGCGTCTTGAGCCCGCCGGCGCGGCGACGCCTCGGAATTGAAGGTGTTCCCAGGCCCAGACGCGCGGCGATGGCCTGGTCCGTCGATGACCAGGCCGTGAAGCCGTGCTCGCCGGCCGGCGGCTTACGTGCTGGTCGGGCCGAACTGGCGCGCTACGTAGGCGCCGAGCCCGTTCAAGGAAGACATCTGGTTGTCCAGCGCGGTGTAGCGGGCTTTGAGCCGCTTCTCCACATCCGCGAGACGGTCTTCCATGCGGGTCTGGTCCTGCTGGTTGCGGCGCAGGACTGCGCGCAGTGAGGTCTGCTTGCTGTCGATGGTGCCGTCCGTGCCGGTGAGCGCCTTGACCAGCGATTCGATGCGCACGGCCACGCCGTCCTGAGCCGTTCCGGCCTCGTCCCGGGTGAACAGCTGGGCGACCGCGTCGAGTTGGTCCAGCGCCTTGTTCATCTTGGTCTGGTCCACCTTCAGCGAGCCGTCGGTCTGCAAAGCGATGCCCACGTCCGAGAGCCGGCCGAAGGCCGAGGTCGCGCCGCTGGGCTCGAGCGTCGCGCCCCGCACCCGGCTTTGCACCAGCAGCGCGATGCGGTCACCTTGCAGGGGCGCGCCTGTCTTCGTCGCTTCGTTGTAGGCCGTCTGCGTCCGGATGAATCCGATCAGGTCGTTGTAGGCGGTCACGAAGGCCTGGATCTTGCCTTTCATGCCGGCCAGATCGCGCTGTATCGTGACGGTGCGCGCCGAGGCGGTGGGCTTGGTGGCGGTGATGGAGACGCCGTCCAGCACGTTGCTCAGCGTGTTGCCTGCAGACGTCACGGTCGCGCCGTTGACCTTGGCCTGCAGGTCGGTGGCGCGGGCATCGCCCTGGGCTCCCGCGGCACCTGCCGGCACGGTTTGCCCGGTGAATCCCAGGGCGGCGAAGTCACCGGTGGCGGCCAACGTGGAGATGGAGAAGCCGTTGTCCTGCCCCGTGTCCTTCGACCGGATCACCAGGCGTGCGCCGCCCGTGTCGTTCAGGATCGTGGCGGTGACACCGGCGTTGGCGCCGTTGATGGCGTCTCGTATGGCTGACAGGCTGCTTTGACCGGTACCGATCATCACCTCGATCGGCGCCGCGCCGGCGGCCGCCGTGAAGTTGCCGAAGCCGGCGCTCCAGCTGCCGCGCTGGATGGTCAGGATGCCGGTGCCCACCTCGGCGGAGGCCGAGGCGAAGGCGCGCGTCGACACGCCCTGGCGCTGTGCCAGAGCGGTGATCTCGACCTCCAGGTTCGTGGGCGCTGCCGTCCCCCCGGCGCTGACCGTGAACTCGTCGGCACCGTTGAAGTTGACCGTCGTGGCGCGCCAGGTGTCGTCGTCTGCCAGCGTTCGGGCTGATGAGCCCACAGCATCGGCTTTCGAGCGCATGTTGCCGTACAGGCTGATCTGGCTCTGGACCCCGGAGGCGGCTTTCTGCAGGCGCACCAGGGGCTGGCGCTCGAGGGCCAGCAACTGCGTGATGATGGAATTGGCGTCGAGCCCGCTGCCGATGCCGATGGATTGGATGCCTGCCACGCTCGTGATCCTGCGAAATCTGCGCCGGCGTCGGCCGCAGGGGTCAGCATAGGGGCGCCACCGAGGCGGAGGCGCTGCTCAGGACCTCAGCAGTGAAAGCACCTGCTGCGGGGTCTGGTTGGCCTGGGCCAGCATGGCGGTGCCGGCCTGGGTGAGGATCTGCGAGCGCGCCAGGTTCGCCGTTTCGGCCGCGAAGTCGGCGTCCATGATGCGGCCGCGCGATGTGGAGGTGTTCTCGATGTTGACCTGCAGGCTCTCGATCACCGCGTTGAATCGGTTCTGGATCGCGCCGAAGGTCGCGCGCTGTTCGTTCACCCGGTCCAGCGCCTTGTCGATGACGTTGATCGCAGCGTCGATGTCGGTGGTCCCGGCCTTGTCGGTGGTGCTGCCGTTCTTGAAGCCGCCGATGTAGATGCCCTGGGCGTCGGCGGACTGGCGCGTGTAGGCCGTGGCCAGCACCACGTCGGAGGTGGACTTGGTGGTGTCCGTGCTCACTGCATCGCTCTGGTTGGCGGTGCCGACGAGGTCGATCTTGGTCACGCTGATGCGGTCGCTCGACGTCGTGTTGGCGCCGACCTGGAAGTCCAGGTTGCCGCTGGAGCCGTCGAGCAGCTTGCGGCCGTTGAAGGCGGTGTTGTCGATGACGCGCTTGATCTCGTCCTGGAGTTCGGCGAATTCCTTCTGCAGGCTGGCGCGGTCGTCGTCGTTGTTGGTGGCGTTGCGCGACTGCACGGCCAGCTCGCGCATGCGTTGCAGTGCATCGCTGATCTTGCTGAGGGCGCCTTCGCCGGTCTGGGTGAGCGACACCGCGTCGTTGGCGTTGCGCAGCGCCACGCTCATGCCGCGCACCTGGCTCTGCATGCGCTCGGCGATCGCCAGGCCGGCGGCGTCGTCCTTGGCGCTGTTCACGCGCAGGCCGGAGGACAGGCGCTGCATGGTCGTGGCCATCCCGGCCTGGCTCGCCGAGAGGTTGCGCTGAGCGTTCAGCGACATCACATTGGTGTTGATCGTCGAGGCCATCGGTGTGCGCTCCAGGACTGATTTTTCGTTTGCCGCCGCCGAGAGTCGGCAGTCTGGGTGGATTCTTCAGCGCCCACTTCACGGGCGATGCTGCGAGAAGCGCCTGGAACACCGGGCTGTTGTGGCTGCAAGCTCGAACCAGGACGGCAGCGTGCTCGAATGGCGGTGGCGCTCAGGCGCGAGCGCCCCTGTCCTGGGCGGGATCAGGGGCGCTGGCCCGCGCCTTAGGCTGTGCGCCGGCCTGTCGAGTGGGCAGTGGTGGCCGGTCAGGTGCGCAGCAGCGTCAGCACCTGCTGCGGCGCCTGGTTGGCCTGGGCCAGCATCGCGGTGCCGGCCTGGGTGAGGATCTGGGCGCGCGCGAGGTTCGCGGTTTCGGCCGCGAAGTCGGCGTCCATGATGCGCCCGCGCGAGGTCGAGATGTTCTCGATGTTGACCTGCAGATTCTCGATCACCGCGTTGAAACGATTCTGGACCGCACCGAAGGTGGCCCGCTGCTCGTTCACGCGGTCCAGGGCCTTGTCGATGACGTTGATCGCGGTATCGATGTCGAGCGTCGTGGCCCTGTCCGTCGTGCTGCCGTTCTTGTAGCCGCCGATATAGATGCCCTGGGCGTCGGCGCTCTGGCGCGTGTAGGCCGTGGTGAGCACCACGTCGGCGGTGGACTTCGTGGTGTCGGTGCTCACCGCGTCGGCCTGGCTCGCGGTTCCCACGAGGTCGATCTTGGCGATCTCGATCTTGTCGCTTGCGGTCGTGTTGGCGCCGACCTGGAACTCGAGCTTCTGGCTGGTGCCGTCGAGCAGCTTCGTGCCGTTGAAGGCGGTGTTGTCGATGACGCGCTTGATCTCGTCCTGCAGTTCGCTGAATTCCTTCTGCAGGCTGGCGCGGTCGTCGTCGTTGTTGGTGGCGTTGCGCGACTGCACGGCGAGCTCGCGCATGCGCTGCAGCGCATCGCCGATCTTGCTGAGCGCGCCTTCGCCGGTCTGCGTCAGCGACACGGCGTCGTTGGCGTTGCGCAGCGCCACGCTCATGCCGCGCACCTGGCTCTGCATGCGCTCGGCGATCGCCAGGCCGGCGGCGTCGTCCTTGGCGCTGTTCACACGCAGGCCCGAGGACAGGCGCTGCATCGTCGTCGTCAGCCCGGCCTGGCTGGCCGACAGGTTGCGCTGAGCGTTCAGCGACATCACGTTGGTGTTGATCGTCGAGGCCATCGAAGCTCTCCTTAGCGGTTGCAGTCCCCGGCGGTCAGGCCGGGGGGTCGGCCGCGCATGCCGGCCCTGACCCTTGCGCCCACGGCTGGCCGCGACGCCGGTGGCGGGGCGACCGCTCGTCGGCGGGATGGGCAGATTCTTGAGTGCCCGTGCCGACCAGCAAGGGCCGAGAAGAGCCGCTTTTGCCGGCCAGATCTGCCGGGAGGCGCGAAGCAGGCGTCGGGGCGGGGGCGGGGCGGACCCGCAGGAAAGCGGGAAAGGGCCCCGGTCCTGGCGGACGGGGCCCTCGAGCGAAAAGGGCCCCGGTCCTGACGGACGGGGCCCTGGAGGCGCCAGCAATGCGCCGGCGGGGTTCGGTGTCTCGACGCGGGTCTTAGAAGCGCAGCAGCGACAGCACCTGCTGCGGCGCCTGGTTGGCCTGCGCCAGCATCGCGTTGCCGGCCTGCAGCAGGATCTGCGACTTCGAGAAGTTGGCGGTCTCGACTGCGAAGTCCGCGTCCATGATCCGCCCGCGCGAGGAGGATGCGTTCTCGATGTTGATCTGCAGGCTCTCGATCACGGTGTTGAAGCGGTTCTGCGCCGCGCCGTAGGTGGCACGTTGTTCGCTCACACGGTCCAGCGCCTTGTCGATAACCTGAATCGCATCATCGATATTGGTCACGGTGGCATCGGTGGTCGTGTCGTTTGCCTTACCGCCAATGAAGATGCCTTCGGTGTTGGCGGATTGCTTGGTCGATGCCGTCGCAAGTACAACATCAGCCGTCGAAGTCGTGGCGGTGGCGGACTTTGCACTCGTGATGCTGGCCGTGCCGCTCAAGTTGACAGCCTTGACGGTGATCTTGTCGTCTGACCCGGTGTTCGCACCGATCTGGAAGGCCAGGTCCGTAGTACTGTTGAGTAGCTTCGTGCCGTTGAACGAAGTATTCGAAATTACGCGAGTGATTTCGTCCTGCAGCTCACCGAACTCTTTCTGCAGGCTGGCGCGGTCGTCCGCGCTGTTGGTCGCGTTACGCGACTGCACGGCCAACTCGCGCATGCGCTGCAGCGAATCGGTGATCTTGCCGAGCGCCCCTTCGGCCGTCTGCGTCAGCGACACGGCGTCGTTGGCGTTGCGCACCGCCACGTTCATGCCGCGCACCTGCGATTGCAGGCGCTCGGCGATGGCGAGGCCCGCGGCGTCGTCCTTGGCGCTGTTGACGCGCAGGCCCGAGGACAGGCGCTGCATCGCGGTGGCCTGGCTGGCCTGGCTGGTCGAGAGATTGCGCTGCGCGTTCAGCGACATCACGTTGGTGTTGATGGTCGAAGCCATGATGAAACTCCTTTGCGGTTGAACATGCCCGGCTCTGGCGCCGGCCTGGCCACGGCGGGACCTTTCCCTGTGCCCCCGCCGTCTCCTGGCTGCCGGCCTGGCACGATCCCGGCAGCCGCCCGACGCTAGAGGACGTGCAAGCCGCCTGCGGGTGCCCCCGTATGCGCCTACCTCGGCCGTCTAACCGGACCACGGACCCCTGTTGCAAGCCCGTTGGGGTGCTTATCGACGGATCCGCCGGGGAACTTGAGGGCTGTTCAACGCTTTCCTCGCACGCTTCGGCTTCGCCCGGCGGCTGCCGCCGGAACCGGGGGGTGTTGGCGCCTCATTTACGCCTGTTGCCCCGGGCCCGACCGATTCCACAATCTCCACCGACGCGGGCGGTTCGTCCGCACCAGGCGCTCGAGCAAGACCACTGCGTTGTCACGAACACGATGCCCGTCCTCCACCCCATGGCCCAGGCCGACGCGCTGATGCCGCGCTACGCCACCCGTTTCCAGTGCATCGGCACGCGCTGCGAGGACAACTGCTGCACGGGTTGGCGCGTCCATGTGGACCGCAAGACCTACGGCGCGTACCGCGCGAGCGCGCACCCGCCACTGGCCGGTCGCTTCGCCGAGGGCGTTCGTCGCCAGCGCAGCGGGGGCAGCCCCGAGCAATACGCCACGATAGAGCTGCGCGCCGGCAGCCGCGAGTGCGTCTTCCTGGAGGAGCGCCTGTGCTCTATCCAGCGCGAACTCGGGGCCGACAAGTTGTCCAACACCTGCGCCGAGTACCCGCGCATCGCCCGCCGCACGGCCCAGGGCATCGAGCAGAGCCTGACCCTCTCCTGCCCCGAGGCCGCGCGGCTGGCGCTGCTGGCCGACGACGCGCTGGACTTCGTCGGCCACCGCATCGACTACCGCAGGGACTCGATGCCGCACTGGGCGCCGCGCCCGGGCTGGAGCCCGGCGCAGATCGAGCTGGTCCGGGTGTTCTGTCTGCAGCTGATGCAGACCCGGGAGTTGCAGGTCTGGGAACGCCTGGCGGTGCTGGGCTTGCTGTGCGAGCGCCTGCAAGGGCTCGAGCACGAGGGCCGCGGCGCCGGCGCGGCTGCCCTCGTGGAGGAGTTCACTGCGCTGGTGGCCGAAGGCGGCGTGAGCGCGCTGCTGGCCGACCTGCAGCCCTTCCACGAGATCCAGGCGCAGGCGCTGTTCGGTCTGTGGCTGAGCCGCGGGCGGGCCACCGGCTCCGAGCACCAGGAAGAGGTGCGCAGAGCCGTCCTGCGCGGCCTGGGCGCCGAGGCGTCCACCGACGGGGGGCAGGAGAGCCTGTCGGCAGACGTGGTGGTGGCGCATTACGTCCAGGGTCTGCGTCGGCTGCCCGAAGCCCTGGCGCAGGCGCCCAGCCTGATGACGAACTACCTGCTCAACGACATGTTCCGCGAAGCCTTCCCGTTCGCTGACGGCGCGCCGTTCGCGCAATACCAGCGCCTGCTCGTGCGCTTCGGCATGGTGCGGCTGTTGCTGGTGGCCCGCTGCAATGCTGCCGGCGCAGGGCTGCCCAGCGCGCAGGACCTGGCGGCCACGGTCCAGGTCTTCTGCCGTCGGCACCAGCATGACCCCAGCTTCGCGCGCGCGCTCGACCAGGTCCTGGCCAATGCGGGCTGGGACCGGCTGGACAGGCTCTGGCGCTTTCTGAAGACCTGAGCGGCACGCTCGGCCGCCGGGCCCGCGACGCGGCAGGCATTCCTGCAGGCGTGTAGGACAGATTCCTACACGCCCGATGGCATGGCGCCGACTCAAGCCGCGGAATGAGCCCGATAACGCGAGCATCTGCAGCTTTTCACAATGCCTTCCATGCCGGATCGATCGATCGGCGCCACGGGGCGGCAGCTCCGGGCAGACCGGTCGGACGCAGACGGCGCCACTCCCGAGCATTGGAAGGAAGAGCCCGATGGATGCCACGATGACCAGCCCCAGGACCCGCGCGACCGAGCAGCTGCTGGCGGAGATCCGCGACACCAACCTGTCCTACCTGATGCTGGCGCAAAGCCTCATCCGCACCGACCGCGAGGAGGCGATGTTCCGCCTCGGCCTGAGCGAGTCGACGCTGCAGATCCTGGAGCGTCTGAGCCCGGCCCAGATCCTGAAGATGGCCTCGGGCAGCACGCTGCTGTGCCAGTTCCGCATGAGCGACGACATCGTCTGGAACCTGCTGACGAACCATGGCAAGGGCGCGGCGGCGGCCAACGACGGCGTCAGCCGCCTGCACGCCAGCATCCTGATGGCCGGCCGACACGACGAAGCGGCCTGAGATCGGCTCTCGCGCGGCGGGTCGCCACCCGCCGCAGCCGCGCCGCAGACGTCTCCGCACCTTCCACCTACCCCCTGGAGCCCGACCATGAGCCGCACCCGCAGCATCCTCGAGGAAGCCCGTCAGATCGAACGCGCCGTGGCGCTCATCGAACTCGGCGCGCGCCTGCAGGTCCTGGAGTCCGAGACCGACCTGAGCTACGAGCGCCTGCTGCGCCTGTACAAGGAGGTGGCCGGCCGCAGCCCGAGCAAGGGGCAGCTGCCGTTTTCCACCGACTGGTTCATGACCTGGCAGCCGAACATCCACGCCAGCCTGTTCCTGAATGTCCACGAGTACCTGAACAAGGTGGCTGCGGTGGACGAAATCGAGACCGTCATCAAGGCCTACCGCCTGTACCTCGAGCAGGTGGGTGCCCAGGGCCTGGAGCCCATGCTGTCGGTGACGCGGGCCTGGCGCCTGGTGAAGTTCGTCGACAACGGAATGTTGACGATGACACGCTGCTCCTGCTGCGGCGGTCATTTCGTCACCCACCCGCACGAGATCGCGCGCCACTACGTCTGCGGTCTGTGCAACCCGCCGGCGCGCGCGGGCAAGGGCAGGGCGGCCGGTTCGCTGCGCATGGGCCCGGTGCAGACGGATGACGACGAAGCTGTCGCCGAGGAGCGCGCCCCTTCGTCCACCACAGCGGACCTGCTGTTGCGCAGCGCGCAGGCTTCTCCAGGGATGGTCTGCGCCTGATGTCCAGGTGCCGGGCGTGCCGACACCGCTCGACGAGCGAGGGATGTCCGACGTTCCTGTGGGGCTGCCCGCGCGCCTGAAGGCCTGGCCCTGGCCCGCCCTGGGTGCCTGGGCGGCGGGGTGGCTCTTGCTGCAAGCCAGCCTGAGGTGGGACGCCGGACCGTGGTTGTCGCTGGCGCTGGGCTGGCTGCCTTCCCTGGCCGTGGCCATCTCCGTGCGCGGGCGCTGGCGCCGCGTGCTGCTGATTGCGGGCTGGCCCGCCATTCTGGGCCTTGCTGCGGTGGCGGCGTGGCCCGGCTGGGTCTGGCTCGCGCTGGCTTGCGGCGTGCTGCTGTTCTACCCGCTGTCCGCCTGGCGCGACGCACCGCTGTTTCCCACGCCGCGCGACGCGTTGCAGGGTCTGTCCGCCCACATCGCGCTGCCGCAGGACGCGCGTTTGCTGGATGCAGGCAGTGGCCTGGGACATGGACTGGCGGCGTTGCGCCAGGCCTTTCCTCGCGCGCGCATCGAGGGCATCGAGCGTAGCGGCCTGCTGGTGCTGGCCAGTCGGGTGCGTCCGGTGGCCGGTGCTCGTGTGCGACGCGGTGATCTGTGGTCCGTCTCCTGGCGTGACTACGACCTCGTCTACCTGTTCCAGCGTCCCGAGTCGATGGCGCCGGCCTGGCGCAAGGCATGCGCCGAGATGCGGCCGGGCAGCTGGGTCGTCAGCCTGGAATTCCCCGTGCCGCAGCAGGCGGCGACGCTGGAGCTCGAGGTGGCGGGCGGAGCGGGGCGCCGGATTCTGGCGTACCAGGTGGGCGGCGAAGCTGCAGTCGATGCTCAACCCGGCCGTTCCCCGGCCGATAACCCGGAGACGCGCGCCGGCCCCATGGCCGCCCGCGGCAGTCTGCGCACCGATGGCGCGCGCCGGGCCCCACGCCGGCATCGCGCCTGACCACTCTTCCCGAGTCCGCTCACCATGTTCGTCATCATCGGCTGGGTCCTCGCGATGGCATGCGTCTTCGGCGTGTTCATCGTGCACGGGGGCAACATCGGCGTCGTGCTGCGCGCCCTGCCTTTCGAGCTGACCACCATCTTCGGCGCCGCGCTGGGTGCCTTCCTGGCCACGAACCAGATGAAGGTGATCAAGGCCACGGCGGCCGGGCTGGGGCAGTGCTTCAAGAGCAGCAAGTACAGCAAGGCGCGCTACATGGACCTGATGGCGCTGCTGTACGACATCCTTCAGAAGGCCCGTCGCGAGGGCCTGATGGCCATCGAGAAGGACGTCGAGGACCCGGCGAACTCCCCGATCTTCCAGAAATACCCCACCGTCCTCGACGACCACCACGTCACCGAGTTCATCACCGACTATCTGCGCATGATGGTCACCGGCAACCTGAATGCGCACGAGATCGAGACGCTGATGGACAGCGAGATCGAGACCCATCACCAGGAGGCGCACGCGCCGGTCATGGCCCTGCAGCGCATGGCCGGCGGTCTTCCGGCCTTCGGCATCGTGGCCGCGGTGCTCGGCGTGGTCAACACCATGGGTTCGGTGGGCCAGCCGCCGGCGGTGCTGGGCGGCATGATCGGCTCGGCGCTGGTCGGCACCTTCCTCGGCATTCTGCTGTCCTATGCCTTCGCCGAGCCGCTGGCCGGCCTGCTGGAGCAGAAGGTCGAGGAGGGCACGAAGGAACTGCAGTGCATCAAGACGACACTGCTGGCCAGCATGCAGGGCTACGCGCCACAGGTCGCCATCGAGTTCGGGCGCAAGGTGCTGTTCCAGGACCACCGGCCCTCGTTCAACGAACTCGAGAGCCACGTCAGGGGCAAGAAGTGATGACGCCGGTGCACGGCGCTTCGGAGGTGTCGCATGGCGGGTGACACCAAGAAGCTGCAGCCGATCATCGTCAAGCGCATCAAGAAGGGCGGACACGGCGCCCACGGGGGCGCGTGGAAGATCGCCTACGCCGACTTCGTCACCGCGATGATGGCGTTCTTCCTGATGATGTGGCTGATCGGCTCCACCACCGAGGGCGACCGCAAGGGCATCGCCGACTACTTCAACTCCCCGCTGAAGGTGGCGCTGCTGGGCGGCGCCACGGGCGCGGGCGACGCGTCCTCGTTGGTGAAGGGCGGCGGCGAGGACCTGACGCGCGCACATGGGCAGATCAAGCGCGGCGACATCGAGGCCAAGAAGTCCACCTTGAACCTGCAAGCCCTCAAGGCGGAGCAGGTGCGCGCCGAGCGCGAGCGCCTGGAGCGCCTGAAGGAGGAACTGGAGAAGCGTATCGACAGCAGCCGGCTGCAGGGCCTGCGCGACCAGATCCGGCTCGACATGACGCGCGATGGCCTGCGCATCCAGATCGTCGATGCCGGCAGCCGGCCGATGTTCGCCAGCGGCAGCCCGAATGTGCAACCGTACATGCGCGAACTCCTGCGCGAGATCGGCGCCATCCTCGCTGAAGTGCCGAACCGGCTGACGCTCGAAGGCCACACCGATGCAACGGCCTTCGGCGGCGCCGATGGCCAGGGCTACACGAACTGGGAGCTGTCGGCCGACCGGGCGAACGCCTCGCGCCGCGAATTGCTGGCCGGCGGCCTGCCCCAGGACCGTGTGCTGAGGGTCCAGGGATTGGCCGCCAGCACGCCCTTCGACCGCAACGACCCCAATGCGCCGGTCAACCGGCGCATCAGCATCGTCGTCATGAACCGCGATGCCGAGGACCGATTCTTCCGCGGTGGCGACGTGCCACCCACGGAGCCGTCCGCGGCGCCAGGCGCCGCTGCGACGCCCCCGGCCGGACGCTGAGCAGGACGGGCGCGGCCCGCCCGGCCTGCGCGTGGGCCGCAGGCGCCGATGGCCTGAACAAGGCCTGCGTTCGGCCTCTATTCGGACCTGAGCCTGCCCGTGCCGGCGGCACCATGGCAGGGCTGCCCGGGCCTTGGGCGCGCACGGGTGCGCGCCAAGCCGGGCGCGGGCTGAGCCCGATCCCATGGCCGACGACCAGAACCGCACCCTACCAGCTACCGAGCGCAAGATCGCCAAGGCGCGCGAAGAGGGTCAGGTCGCGCGCTCGCGCGACCTGGGGCACTTCGCAGCGCTGTTCTGTGCCGGCGTGGCCCTGGTCGCCGTGGCCCCGGAGGCCACGCATGCGCTGCGCCGGGTGCTGGGTCAGGCCCTGCGCTTCGATGCCGCCGCGCTCGCCGGCACCAGCAGCATGGCCGACCGCCTGTCCGACCTGACGCTCGTGCTGCTGGTGGCCGTGGTGCCCCTGGGCGTGCTCATGATGATCGTCGGCGTGCTGTCGGCAGTGTCGTCGGGCGGCTGGAACTTCACCTGGAAGGCGATGGCGCCGCGCTGGGAGAAGCTGGATCCCCTGGCGGGCTTGCAGCGCATGGTGTCGGGTCGACAGGTCGGGCAGATGCTCAAGGCCTGCCTGCTGGCCGTGGTGCTGGGTGTCGTCGCCGCCTTGTTCATCAAGGCGAGCCTGGCGCGGTTTTCCCACACGCTGGCCCTGTCCTTGCCGGTGGCCTTCGGGCATGCGGCCTCCACCGTGTGGGCCGGCATCGTGCTGTTGCTCGTTGCGCTGGGCGTGTTCGCCCTGGTGGACGTGCCGCTGCAGCGCTTCCTGTGGCTGCGTGGCCTGCGCATGAGCCACCAGGAGGTCAAGCAAGAACACAAGGATATCGACGGCAGCCCCGAGATCCGCGCCAAGATCAAGGCGCGGATGCGTGAGATGGCCAACCGGCGCATGCTGGCTGCCGTGCCCCGGGCCGACATCGTGGTGATGAACCCGGAACACTACGCGGTGGCGCTGAAGTACGACGCCGCGACGATGGCGGCCCCGGTGGTGCTGGCCAAGGGCGCCGACCTCATGGCGATGCGCATCCGCGACGCCGCACGCGCCGCCTCGGTGCCGGTGCTGCAGGCCCCGCCCCTGGCACGCGCCTTGTTCGCCCACGCGCGTGTCGACCAGGAGATCCCGTCGGCGCTGTTCGCCGCGGTCGCGCAGGTGCTGGCCTGGGTCTACCAGCTTCGCAACGCGATGGCGGGCAAGGGTCGCATGCCGTCGACGCTGCCCGAGCTGCCGGTGCCGCCGGAACTCGACCCCCACGACCCGCGCGCCGCGCGCGGCCGGGGCGCCCGAACTGAGGCCGGATCGTGATCGCCCGCCTGTCCTCGAATCCCTGGGTCGGCCGCGCGCGCGGCCTGCTGGGCCCCGACGCCGGCGTGCTCAAGGCGCTGACGGCGCCCATCTTCATCGTCCTGATCCTGGCGATGATGGTGCTGCCGCTGCCGCCGCTGGCGCTGGACCTGCTGTTCACGTTCAACATCGCGTTGTCGCTGATGGTGATGATGGTGGCCGCGACGATGAAGCGGCCGCTGGACTTCGCGGCGCTGCCGTCGGTGCTGCTGGTGACCACGCTGCTGCGACTGAGCCTGAACGTCGCCTCCACGCGCGTGGTGCTGATGGAGGGGCACACCGGGCCCGGCGCTGCCGGCCAGGTCATCGAGTCCTTCGGTCATTTCCTGATCGGCGGCAACTTCGCGGTCGGCCTGCTCGTCTTCGCCATCCTCGTCGTCATCAACTTCGTCGTCGTCACGAAAGGGGCGGAGCGGATTGCCGAGGTGGGCGCGCGCTTCACCCTGGACGCGATGCCGGGCAAGCAGATGGCCATCGACGCCGACCTGAACGCCGGGCTGATCGACGAGAAGGAGGCCAAGCGCCGGCGCGCCGAAGTGGGCGAGGAGGCGGACTTCTTCGGCTCGATGGACGGCGCGAGCAAGTATGTGCGTGGCGACGCGATCGCCGGCCTGCTGATCCTGTTCATCAGCGTCGTCGGTGGGTTCCTCATCGGCATGCTGCAGCATGACTTGTCCGCGGGCGACGCGGCGCGCAGCTACATCCTGCTGGCGGTGGGCGACGCGCTGGTGGCGCAGGTGCCGGCGCTGCTGATCTCGGTGTCGGCGGCGATGGTGGTATCGCGCGTGGGCAGCGAGCAGGACGTGGGCAGCCAGATCCGCAGCCAGGTCTTCGATTCGCCGCGCGCCATCGGCGTGACGGCGGGCATCGTCGGCGCGCTCGGGGCGGTGCCCGGCATGCCGCACTTCGTGTTCCTGCTCATCGCCAGCGGTCTCGGCGCGCTGGCCTGGGCGACCCACCGAAGGCAGACCCGGCCTGCCGAGGCGCCGCGCAGCCCTGACAGCGGCGACATTCCTTCGGCCAACACCGAGGCGACCTGGGACGACCTGGCGCCGGTGGACACCCTGGGCCTGGAGGTGGGCTTCCGCCTGATCGCTCTGGTGGACAAGACGCGCAACGGCGAACTGCTCGGTCGCATCAAGGGGGTGCGCAAGAAGTTCGCGCAGGACGTGGGCTTCCTGCCGCCGTCGGTGCACATCCGCGACAACCTCGGCGAGCTCAAGCCCGGCGCCTACCGCGTCGCCCTGCGTGGCGCGGTCGTCGGCGAGGCCGAGGCCTACCCCGGCATGCTGATGGCCATCAATCCCGGAGGCGCCACGCAGCAGTTGCCGGGCACCCGCACCACCGACCCGGCTTTCGGCCTGCCCGCAGTCTGGATCGAGGAGCGCCACCGCGAGACGGCGCAGATGGGGGGATTTACGGTCGTTGATTGCGCGACCGTCGTGGCCACTCACCTTTCACACTTGATGCAGGTCAACGCCGCGCGTCTGCTGGGACGCGCCGAGACCCAGGCTCTGGTGGACCACGTGAAGAAGATCGCCCCCAATCTCGTCGAGGATGTCATCCCCAAGCTGGTCAGCATCACCACGCTGCAGAAGGTGTTGCAGCTGCTGCTGGAGGAGGGCGTCCACATCCGCGACATGCGCTCCATCGTCGAGTGCCTGGCAGAGCACGCCGCCACCGTCACCGATCCGGTCGAACTCACGCAGCGGGTCCGCGTGCACCTGGCCCCGGCGATCGTGCAGCAGATCTACGGGCCGAGCCGGGAACTGGACGTGATCGCGATGGATCCCGATCTCGAGCGTCTGGTCACCCAGGCGCTCACCTCCCCGCACGGCGCCGCGCTGGACCCGGGTGTGGCGGAGGTGATGACGCGCCGCGCCGCCGAGACGGCGCGCCAGCAGGAGGACATGGGACTGCCCGCCTGTCTTCTGGTTCCTGACCCGATCCGCAATGCGATGGCGCGGCTGCTCAAGCGCGCCGCACCGCGCCTGAAGGTGCTGTCGCACAGCGAGATCCCTGAAACCCATTCGATCCGCATCGCCTCGATCATCGGAGCCACTGCATGAACGTCAAGCGTTTCACTGCGCGCACGTCGCGCGAAGCCTTGAAGCTCGTCAAGACGGCCTTCGGCAGCGATGCCGTCGTGTTGTCGACGCGCCCCTGTGCCGAAGGCGTGGAGGTGCTGGCCATGGCCTCGGATTCCGTGGGCTACTTCGAGCGCCTGGCCGCGCCCGCCCAGCCCGAGCCCGATCCGCCCTCTGCGGCGCCGGCCCAGCGGCCCGGCGCCCGCCCGCCTCGTCCCGCACCGCCCGCGAGCAGGCCGGCTGCCGCCCCGAGCCAGCGCCTGGAACCCGGTGAACGCAGGGAGCCTGTCTTCGACGCCACCACGGTCGGCGAAGACGTCGAGCGGCTGTCGATGAGCACGCTGTCGTTCCAGGACTACGTGCGCGAACGCATGCTGCGCCGCCGCAAGGCCGAACTGGAGGCCAACGGCGAGCCCGCCGCGTCGGCTCCAGCCCCGGTCGCGACTCCCGCCACCGTGGTGCCCTTCTTGCGCCCGGCCGCGGCGGAACGCGACGCCGCCAGGCCGGCGAACCTGGCCGCCGCCCCGGTGCTCACGGACGAGGTCTTCGCACCGGCGCTCGACCAAGGGCGGGGGCCGGTCATGCCTGCGGTGGCGATCGACCCGGTGGCCGCTGCGGCGCTGCGTCGCGACGGCATCGACCTGACAGCCGATCGGGTCGAGATGCTGAATGAGTTGCGCTCGATGAAGGGCCTGATCGAGGAGCGGTTCAGCGCGCTCGCCTTCATGGAGAAGCTGCAGCGCCAGCCGCGCCAGGCGACGCTGTCGCAGAAGTTGCTGGAGTGCGGCTTCTCTCCGGCGCTGATCCGCAAGCTGGTGGCCAGCCTGCCGGCCGACGGCGACGAGACCGCCTGGGCCGCCAGCGTCCTGGAGCGCAACCTGGTCACCGGCGAGCGCAACACGGCCCTGGAGGATGCCGGCGGCATCTTCGCCTTCATCGGCACCACGGGCGTGGGCAAGACCACGAGCACGGCGAAGATGGCCGCCTCCTTCGCGGCCCGCCACGGGGCCAGCCAACTGGGCCTGATCACGCTGGATGCCTACCGCATGGCTGGGCAGGAGCAGTTGCGCGCCTACGGCCGCATCCTCGGCGTGCCGGTGCACACGGCGCACGACCGCACGTCCCTGGAGGACCTGCTCGACCTGCTGTCGGGAAAGAAGATGGTGCTCGTGGACACCGGGGGCCTGGCCCAGCGCGACGCCCGCACGGCCGAGTTGCTGGAGATGGTGTCGCAGCCGGCGGTGCAGCGCCTGCTGGTCATCAACGCCGCGTCCCAGGGCGAAACGATCGAAGACACCTTGTCGGCCTATCGGGTGGCGCAGTGCCGCGGTGTCGTGCTGACCAAGGTGGACGAGGCGGTCAAGCTCGGCCCGGCCTTGGATGCGCTGATCCGGCACCGCGTGAAGGTGCTGGCCGTGGCCAACGGGCAGCGCGTGCCGGAGGACTGGCACCGCCTGTCGGCAGGCACGCTCGTGCAGCGGGCGCTGCGGGCGGCCGGCAGCACCGCCTGGCGACTCGACCCCTCGGACGTCAACCTCGTCTTCGCCGGCGCGACGCCGCGCGCCGACGCCGCCACGGCTTCCCACTGATCCCGGAGCAGTCGAAGTGAGAAAAGCCCATCCTTCGGAGCTTGCCGTCAGCGAAGATCAAGCCACAGGCTTGCGCCGGATGTTCGCGCGCAGCCGCAGGCGCTTCCTGGCGCTGGTCTCCAATCCCCAGGTCGGTGGTTCGGGGATCGCCGTCGAGCGCCTGACCGCGGCGGTGTCGATGCTCGGGCTGCGCACGCTGGTCGTCGACGCCGGAGAAGACTCGCCGCCGCCCCAGGAGGCTTCGGCGCTGGGCCTGGCTGCGTGCGTGGAGGCCCTGACTCCGCGGGTGTCCTACCTCGCCGCCCGGGGCCTCTCGCGTCGCTACGTCGACACCCAGGGCTCCTCGGCTTCGCTGCTGCAGGAACTCGCGCAGGTGGCCCCGCGCGCGGACGTGGTGCTGCTGCACGCGCCTGCCCCGGAACTGGCCCGCCTGCTGATGCCGCAGTCCGTTCGCCCCGTGCTGCTGGCGACCGACCACGCCGACAGCGTCAAGCATGCCTACGCCGCCTTGAAGCTGCTGTCCCAGCGCTGTGGCTGGATGAGCTTCGACCTGCTGCTGCTGGGCACGCAGGGCACGCGCTCTTCCCGCATCGCCGACACGGTGGGGCACTGCGCCGAGCAGTTCATCGGGTCGGCGCTGCACGACTGGGCGGCACTCGACCCTGAAGTCCATGCCGTCGAGCCGCCGACGCCCGAGCTGCTGCGGCTGGTCGTCTCACAGCTCGAGAGCGACGAGATGGCACCGCTGGCTGCCTTGTCTCGCAGCACCGGAGGCGCGCCGCTGACCCTGGCGCAGCGCAGGAACTGAATCACCGAGGACCGCTGTCATGTACACCCCGAAGGGCCGCCTGGACTCCGGCTCGATGCTCAAGCAGTACAGCCCCCTCGTGCGACGGCTTGCGCACCAGATGATTGCCAAGCTGCCGGCCAACGTGGAGATCGACGACCTGATCCAGGTGGGCATGATGGGGCTGAACGATGCCCTGGCCCGCTTCGACGCGGCCCAGGGCGTGCAGTTCGAGACCTTCGCAACCCAGCGCATCCGCGGCGCCATGCTCGACGAGTTGCGCAGCAGCGACTGGATGAGCCGTGGGGAGCGGCGTCACCAGCGCGTGATCGAGGCCGCGGTTCACAAGCTCGAGCACAAGCTCGGCCGGGCGCCGCACGAGGCGGAGATCGCGGCCGAGCTCGGCATGAAGCTGCAGGATTACCAGGACCTGCTCACCAAGGTCCGCGGGACCCAGCTCGTCTTCCTCGAGGACATGGCGGGCGAGGACGGCAGCGATGACTTCCTCGACCGCCACATGGTCGACAAGGAATCCGATCCGATGGGCTTGCTGGCCGACCGGCGCATGCGCGAGGCGCTGGTGGAGGCGATCAAGGATCTGCCCGAGCGCGAGCAGTACATCATGAGCATGTACTACGAGCACGACATGAACCTCAAGGAGATCGCCGCTGTGCTCGGGGTGACCGAGTCGCGCGTGTGTCAGTTGCACAGCCAGTCCATCGCCCGGCTCAGGACGCGCCTGCGCAAATGGTGAGCCGGGGCGCCTGTCGCGCTTTCCCCTCGGGCGTGGTGGGAATGCCGGCTCTCCATAGACTGCGAGCACCCAGGGTGTGGACCCCTGCAGGAGCCCGACGATGCAGCAAGAGGAATTCGACTCCCTGGTTTCCCCCCACGGTCTGAGCCGGCGTGGCTTCACCCGCAGCGCCCTCGGCGCCGGCTTTGCCGCTGCGGCTCTGCCCGTGGTGGCCCAGACCGCCATCAAGACGGATGCCGCCGGCCTGGTGGTCGGCGAGGTCGACATCCCGGTGGGCGATTTCAAGATGCCGGCTTACCGCGCGGCACCCGCGGGCCGGGCCAACGCCCCGGTGGTTCTCGTGATCAGCGAGATCTTCGGCGTTCATGAGCACATCGCCGATGTCGCGCGGCGCTTGGCGAAGGAAGGCTATTTCGCGATCGCGCCCGAGCTGTTCGCGCGCCAGGGCGACCCGCAGTCTTATGGCGAGATTGCCCGGCTGATGACCGAGATCATCGCCAAGGTGCCCGATGGGCAGGTGATGGGCGACCTCGACGCCTGCCTGGCCTGGGCTGCCGGCCAGGGGGCGGACGCGCGGCGCGTGGCGGTGACCGGTTTCTGCTGGGGCGGGCGGATCGTCTGGCTGTATTCGGCCCACAACCCGGCCGTGAAGGCGGGCGTCGCCTGGTACGGGCGTCTCGTCGGGCCGACCAATGCGCTGATGCCGCGCAATCCGGTGGACGTGGCCGGGGACTTGAAGGCCCCGGTGCTCGGCCTGTATGGCGGGCAGGACACCGGCATTCCCCTCGACACCGTCGAGCGCAAGAAGAGGGCGCTGGCCGAAGGCAGTGCCGCGGCCCGGCGCAGCCAGTTCCACGTCTACCCGGACGCGCCGCACGCTTTCCACGCCGACTACCGCCCCAGCTATCGTCGCGAGGCCGCCATCGACGGTTGGCGGCGCTGCCTGGAGTGGTTCCGCGCCCACGGGGTGTGATCAGGAGCCGCCGGCAACTGCCCGCGCGCTCTGCACCCGGACAGCCGCTGTTGCCGGCCGGCGCCTTGCTCGCCCGGCTGCGGGCGTCCTGACGATGCGCCTCGTGGTCCCCGCATCACCGACAGGGCCGCGGCCGTGCCGGGCCGGGGCGTGGCGCGCTCCGGCCGCGGTTCCTCGAGGGTGGGTGTTGACAGGCTCGCTATGCTGTAGGGATGACGCTGCTCTACATCTGCATTGCGACGCTGGCCGGCGGCTTGCTGTCGGTCCTGATCGCCTCGACGCTCACCGTGGCCCTGCTCGGGCGTGTGGTTCAAGGACTGGTGAGTCTGTCCGCCGGCGTTCTGCTGGGCACATCCCTGCTGCATGTCTTGCCGGAAGCTTTCGACAGCGGCGCCGACACCCATGACCTGTTCATCGCCCTGCTGGCCGGGCTGCTGTTCTTCTGGCTGCTGGAGAAGGCCGAGCTCTATCGGCACGGCCACCACCACGAGGGAGACGGGCACCACCACCACCACGATTTCGACGCCGAGCAGGCGGGCCGTGGCGGTCTGGGCATCCTGGTGGGCGACGGCATCCACAACTTCTGCGACGGCATCATCATCGCCGCCGCATTCCTGGCCGACACGCAACTCGGCATCGTCACGGCGATCGCCGTGGTGGCGCACGAGATCCCCCAGGAGGCGGGGGACTACATCGTGCTGCTCAACGCCGGCTTCTCGCGTGCACGCGCCCTGATGTTCAACGCGCTGTCGGGCCTGGCCTCGGTGGCGGGTGGCGTGATCGGCTATTACGTCGTCGGCCCCTGGGAGGCGCTGTTTCCTTATCTGCTCGTGGTGGCTTCGAGCAGTTTCATCTATGTCGCGGTGGCGGACTTGCTGCCGCAATTGCAGCAGCGGCTGTCGCTGCTGCACACGCTGCGGCAGGTCGCCTGGCTTGCCGCGGGCCTGCTGATCGTGACCGGCGCGACGCAACTGCTGCACGCGCACGCTCACTGAACACTCTAGGGGTCCGGGCTGCGCCCGTCCCGGCCCCCCGAGGGGGCGCAAGAAAACTTGGGGCGGCCCGGCGTTTTCTTGGGCTGGCCCCCAAGGTCCGGGCTGTGCCCGTCCCGGCCCCCCGAGGGGGCGCAAGAAAACTTGGGGCGGCCCGGCGTTTTCTTGGGATCACCGCCCCGGCGGGCTTCAGCGCCAGGCCGGTGACGCCAGTTCCTCGTAGAGCGCGCCGTACATGCGCCAGCGCGTAGCGTCGATCGTGCCGGATTGCGCTGCCGCGCGCAGGGAGCAGGCCGGTTCCTGGCGGTGCGTGCAGTTCTGGAAGCGGCAGGCCCCGAGGTGGGCGGCCAGGTCGGGCATCAGGCTGGCGAGCTGGCTGGCGGGCACGTGGTGCAGGCCGAATTCCTGGAAGCCCGGCGAATCGACGAGCGCGCCGTCTGCGCGGTCCGGTCCCAGGGCGTACCAGGTCGTGGCGGTCGTCGTGTGGCGACCCGACTGCAAGGCGCGCGAGATCTCGCCGACGGCAGCCGATGCCTGCGGCACCAGCAGGTTGACCAGGGTGCTCTTGCCCGTGCCGCTGGGCCCGAGGATCAGTGTGGCGCGGCCGCGCAGGTGCTCACGCAAGTTGGCGCGGGACGGCTCCGGATCCCGCTTCAGCGACAACTCGACGATCCCCACGCCCATGGCCGCGTAGGGAGCGAGTCGCTGCCGCGCTGCTGAGGTCTCGGGCAGGTCGGTCTTGTTAAGCCCGATCCAGGCCGGAATCCCAGCGCTGGCGGCGGCGATCAGTGCCCGGGTCAGGACCGAGTCGGCCCAGGACGGCTCGACAGCCACGAGCACCAGCAGCGCGTCCAGGTTGGCGGCGAAATGCTTGGTCCGCCAGGCGTCCTGGCGAAAGAACTCGTTGCGGCGCGGACGCACGCGCTCGATCACGCCCTCGTCGCCGCTGGGCAGCCAGTCCACGGAGTCGCCGACGACCGCCTCCATGCGTCGACCTCGCAGGTGGCAGCGCCAGCGGCGGTCTTCGTCGTCCATCACCACGGCGTGCCGTCCGTGGGTGCTGACGACCAGTCCGTGCCGCGGCGACGCTACCACCGGGGTGGCGACAGCGCCGGCGCCACGCCGCTCAGCCATGGCCGAGCAGGGCGTCGATGCAGGCGGCGCAGATGAAGTCCTTGAGGGTGAGCCCGCCGGCCGAGTGCGTGGTGTAGCGCAGGTGGCAGTGCCGGAAGCCGACATTCATGTCGGGGTGATGATCGTGGCGGTGAGCGATCCACGCCACCGCGTTGACGAATGCCATGGTCTCGTGGAAATCCCGGAACTCGAAGCGCCGCTCCAGCGTGCCTTCGGTGCAGGCCCAGTCCGGCACCGCCCGGAGCGGGCCGGCCGCCTGTGCGGTCGTCAAGGCGCTGCGCCCGTCGACCGTCGTGCCGTCGAGCGCGCGCAGCGCGTCGCGCGTGAGCATCATCCCCTGGGCCGGACCGCCGCTCATGCCGACGCAGGGACGCCAGCCCCCCGTGGTGGTGGCAGTGCCGCCAGGCGCTGCGAAGCCGGTGGGTGCGAGTAATAGAAGCTCACGTAGACCGGATCGGGTGTCAGTGTGGCGGCGTTGTCCTCGTGCAGCTTCAGCAATGCGCTGGCCAGAGCCCCGCCGTCGGCCTGCCGGCAGGCATAGGCATCGGCTTCGAATTCGTGCCGCCTGGAGGTTCGCGCCAGCAGCGGCGTGACGAAGAAGCCGAAGGGCGGCAGCGCCAGCATGAACAGCAGCAGCGCCAGTGCGTCGTTCGGGGCCGTCATGTTCGGCTGCACACCCAGACCGGTGTAGAAGGCGCTGTGCGTGCTCAGAGCCCCCAGCAGCGCGAGCGCCGCGAAGCTGAAGGCGAACAGCGTGACGATGCGCTGCTGCACGTGGCGGTGGCGGAAGTGGCCGAGTTCGTGCGCCAGGACGGCCTCGACCTCGGCCGCGCTCAGCCGAGCCAGCAGGGTGTCGTAGAAAACCACCCGTTTCGCGCTGCCCAGTCCCGTGAAATAGGCGTTGGCGTGCGCCGACCGCCGGCTGCCGTCCATCACGAACAGGCCCTGCGCCGAGAAGCCGCAGCGTTGCATCAAATCTTGTACGCGCTGGCGCAGGGTCTCGTCGCGCAGCGGCTCGAAGCGGTTGAACAGGGGCGCGATCCACGTCGGGTAGATCACCAGCAGCAGGAGGTTGAAGCCCATCCAGGCGCCCCATGTCCACAGCCACCACCAGGTGCCGGCCGCCCCCATCAGCCACAGCACCAGCGTCAACAGCGGCAGGCCGATGACCGCGCCGACCGCCGCGCCCTTGAGCTGGTCGGCCACCCACATGCGCTGGGTCATGCGATTGAAGCCGAAGCGCTGCTCGATGCGAAAGGTGCCGATCCACTGCGCCGGAAGGTCCAGCAGGCCGGAGATCAGCATGAAGGCCGTGACGAGCAGCAGCTGGTAGCCCAGCGGCCCGAGCGTGGGCAGCGCGAGTTCCAGCACCCAGATGTTCAGCGCATCCAGACCGCCCAGCAGCGTCCAGCCCAGCAGCACCACGGCGCCGCTGGCCTGTTGCAGCAAGCCGAAACGGCCCTTGGCCAGGGTGTAGTCGGCGGCCTTGCGGTGGGCCTGCAGCGTCACCGTACCCGAGAAGGGGGGCGGCACGGTGTCGCGGTGCGCGGCAACGTGGCGCATCTGCCGGGTGGAAAGCCAGAACTGGGCCAACAGCCAGGCCAGCAGGCAGGCGCTGAATATCAGGGTGAAGGCTTGAGCGCTCATCTGGGAGCCAGTGTAGGGCTGAGACAATGCCGGCGGCGCTGCTCGGCGCGATCCACCACCTTGCCATGTCCACGAATCCCCAAGCTCCCACCCCTGACGTCCCCGCCGATGGCGTGGCGTCGACCAGCGTGCTGACGCCGAGCGAGCACAACCTGATCTGGATCGACCTCGAGATGACAGGGCTCGACCCTGATCACGACCGCATCATCGAGATCGCCGTCGTCGTCACCGATCCGCAGGTCACGCTGCGCGTCGAGGGGCCGGTGATCGCCGTGCACCAGACCGAGGACGCCCTCGCGCGCATGGACAACTGGAACCGCAGCACGCACGGCAAGAGCGGCCTGACGCAGCGCGTGCGCGAGTCCACGGTGTCCGAGGCGCAGGCGCAGACCCTTGTGCTGGACTTCCTGCGCCACCACGTGCCCAAGGGGAAGAGCCCCATGTGCGGCAACAGCGTGTGCCAGGACCGGCGCTTTCTGGCGCGCGGCATGCCTGCCCTCGAGGCCTGGTTCCACTACCGCAACCTCGATGTCAGCACGCTCAAGGAACTGGCCCGGCGCTGGGCGCCGAAGGTGCTGGAGGGCTTCAAGAAGGCACAGAAGCACACCGCGCTCGCCGACATCCACGAGTCCATCGACGAACTGTTGCACTACCGGGCCCACCTTCTGAAGTGAGCCGCTGCGCGCTCAGACACCGAGCAGCTCGACCTCGAACTTCAGTGTCGCGTTCGGCGGGATCACGCCGCCGGCGCCGTAGGCGCCATAGCCGAGTTCGGGCGGGATGATCAGCACGCGCGTGCCGCCGACCTGCATGCCTTGCACGCCTTCGTCCCAGCCGCCGATGACCTCGCCCCCGCCCAGGCGGAAGGAGAAGGGCTGGCCGCGGTCCTTGCTGGAGTCGAACTTGCGGCCCTGCTGGCCGTCATTCCACAGCCAGCCGGTGTAGTGCACGCGCACGCGCTGGCCCGCGGTGGCGGTGGCGCCCGTGCCCGGCACGGTGTCTTCGTATTGCAGGCCGGACGGGGTGGTCGGCATGGTGGCTCCTTGGTGGGTCATCGAATGGGAGTCGAGGCATCGTGCCCGACTCCGGGAGCACCATTGTCGTCGCAGGTCACGGCCGGCGATGCCGCGCCGGGCAGGTGCGACGCCCGCCAGGCCTCCACGGCCTGGGCGAGCCAGTCCGACACCGTGGCGGGGCCCGCGCAGGCGCGTGCGATCAGGGTTTCGGGCAGGCCCAGGTGCATCGCCGCCTGCGCCAGCGCACGCAGGGCACCGTCCTGCGATTGCACGTCGATCGCGGGCGCTCCGTGCTGCTTGGAGAGCTTGCGGCCGTCGTCACCCAGCACCAGCGGCACGTGCAGGTGGCGCGGCCGGGGCAGGCCGAGTCGGCACTGCAGCAGGATCTGCCGTGGCGTGTTGTCGGCCAGGTCTGCGCCGCGCACGATGTCGGTGATTCCCTGTGCCGCGTCGTCGACGACCACGGCGAGCTGGTAGGCCCACAGGCCGTCCGCGCGCCGCAGCACGAAGTCGCCCACCTCGCGCGTCACGTTCTGCTGCTGGGGGCCGGCGCGGCGGTCCCGCCAGCTGACGACGATGTCCTGGCCGTGGGCATCGCAGGTGCGCAGGCGCACGGCCCGGGGCACGCGGCCAGCGAGCCCGTGGCGGCAGGTGCCCGGGTAGACGAGTTCCGCGTGCGCTTCGTGCACCCTTCCGGCGGTGGCCAGCGCGGCCTCGACCTCCTTGCGGGTGCAGGCGCAGTGATAGGCATCGCCTTGCTCGAGCAGCCCTTGGAGCGCCGCTGCGTAGGCGTGGGCGCGCTGCGACTGCCGCCATGGCGCCTCGTCGGGCGTCAGACCGAGGGCTTGGAGCTGGCGCAGGATGTGGGCGTCGGCCCCAGGCACGCAGCGCGGCGTGTCGACATCCTCCAGCCGCAGGAGCCAGCGTCCACGATGCGCGCGCGCGTCCAGCCAACTTGCCAGGGCTGCCGCGAGCGAGCCGGCATGCAGCGGACCGGTGGGCGAGGGCGCGAAGCGACCGATGTAGGACATGCGCGAGCCGGCGCCGCCGGGCGAGCGGCGCACGCCGGGAATTGTCGTCCAGAGCCGGGGCCGTCGACCCGGCAGCGCGCGGGCGGCCGATCAGGCCAGCATCGAACCGCGGTGGGCCGGGCGGGCGGCCGTGCCGTCAGCGCCGTAGGTCGGTGCCACCGACGGCAGCAGCACTTCGATGGCTCGGTCGAGCGACGCAGTGGCGCGCGCCAGGGCCTCGCGCTGTGCTGCGACGCGCGCGCTGGCGCTGGCCAGCCGCACCCGCATGGGCTGCGGAATGCCGCCGTGGCGTGCAGCGAGGCGGAAGTGCTCGACGGCGGCGGCGAGGGCGCGGTGCAGTCCCACGGCCGCCGACTCCAGCGCGTCGGGGTCTTCGCCGCGCAGGGCAGCCTGCAGTTCGTGCAACTGTTCTTCCACGCGACCCAGCGGGGTCTCGAGATCTTCGGGTCGGGGAGCGGGGTGACGAAGGCGCGTCAACGAGGACATCGGCGGATCCTGGCGGAGGGGCGGTCGGACGCAGCAACGGCCTCAGCGGCGGTTGCGGTCCAGCAATTCCTGGGCGTTGGCCAGCAGCTTGTCGGCGATGGCCTCGGCGTTGACGACGAAGCGGCCTTCGCTGATCGCGGCCGACATCGCCGCGACCTTGGCGGCGTCGAACGAGCCCTCGCCTTGCGCATCGAGCTTCATCGTGGCCAGCGGGGAGAGTTCCACGGTCGTGCCAGGCGCGGCCGCCTTGGCGGGCGCCGCCGCCGGGGACTTGCGATCACTGGCCGGCGGTGGTGCGGCGATCGTCGTGTCAAGCGGTCCGATCTTCATGGTGTGCTCCGAGTTACCGACGATTTTTACTTCCCTTGCGACGGCATATCGGCTGAAACGCGCCGCAACTGTAGGGCTTTCGATGCAATGGGCGGGTTTGGGAACCGTGCAGCAGGGACCGCAGGACGGGCGCGGTCACAGGCGCAATTCCACGAGCCGGTCGCCGACGGCTGTGCCCGACACGACGCGGCCGGATTCGGTGCGTACGCGCACGGTCTGACCCTCTATGCCCGGGGTCATGGCGGTGCCCTCGCCGCCGACCGAGAAGCCGGGGCCGATGGCCTGCAGCCTGACGACGTCACCGGCAGCGAACCACTGGCGGCGCTTCAGGTCGTCGGCACGCACGGCAGAACCGGCGGCGATGGGCCGGGCCAAGGCGCGGCCGAGCAAGGCTGAGGCTGAAAGCATCACTGGGGCGTCGCGCTCGGCCCAGTCGGCCTCCCCGATGCGCAGGTGTCGTTCCTCCAGCAGGGCGCCCGTGGGCAGAGGCTGGGTGGTCACGAGGGCCGGGGCCCACACCTGCACCGTCAGTGGCGCGGTGACGTTCCAGGCGACCGGCCCCTGGGCACAGCGCAGCCCGACCCGCGTGCGCCCCCAGGGCCGATGACCGGCAGGCCAGTAGATCTCCACGCGCCCGCATGGCGCCAGGCGCAGCCGTGCATCCAGGGGGCCGGCGCTGACCTCCACCCGCGTCGGCGTGCCGGCCCCGAAGGCCTGGCGCGCCGCCTCGCCGGCCATGCGCTCGACTTGCGCCAGCCACGCCGGGTCGAGCGGTGTGGCGGCGGCCAAGGGTGAAAGCAGGGCCAACAGGCCTGCGCGCAAGGCATTCCCGGCCCGTGACGCACGCGGACTGAGACGGGTTTTCGGTTTCGGTGTCACGGCGCACATGTTGCTGAGAAGTCGTCGCCTCTGGGGCCGGAAATGCGCCCTCCACGGCGGGCTATTCGGACGATGCCGCACTGCGCCGCTGCCGAGAATCGACACCCAAGCACCAACCGTGCAGGCCCGCAAGGGCGCCGCCGCCCCCATGATCAACCGCCTCACCGACGCGCTGAGTTTCCAGACCGAGGCCCTGGTGCTTCGTTCGGAGCGCCAGCGCCTGATCTCGAGCAACATCGCCAACGCCGACACGCCTGGCTATGTGGCGCGCGATTTCGACTTCGCGCAGGCCCTGCGGGAGGCGACGACCGGCTCGGCGTCCGAAAGCGCGGGCTCGGCATCTCGGCGCGCCGCGGCCGTGTTGCGCTATGCCGCGCCGTCCCAGACCAATCTGGACAGCAATTCCGTGGACATGGACCGCGAGCGCGCGGCCTTCGTCGACAACAGTGTCAAGTACGAAGCGACCCTGCGTTTCATCAACGGCAGCGTGCGCACGATGCTGGACGCGATGAAGAGCCACCACGGCTCGTAGGAGGCGCCACCATGAGCATGTTCAGGGTCTTCGACATCGCCGGCAGCGCGGCCAGCGCGCAGAGCCAGCGCCTCAACACCGTGGCCTCGAACCTGGCCAACGCCGACACCGTCGCCGGTCCCGACGGCAAGGCCTACAAGGCGCGCCAGGTCGTGTTCCAGACCGAGTTGATGGGCGCGGGCGGCGTGCTCGGGCCGGACAGCGCAGCCGGCGTGCGCGTCAGCACCGTGCGCGAGGACGACACGCCGGGCCGGCGGGTCCACGATCCGAAGCACCCGGCCGCCGACGCCGACGGCTATGTCACGTACAGCAACGTCAGCGCAATCGAGGAGATGGTCAACATGATCTCGGCCTCGCGCTCCTACCAGAACAACGTCGAGGTCATGAACACGGCCCGCAGCCTGCTGCAGAAGACGCTGCAGCTGGGGCAGTGACCAGCGCCGCGCCTGGCCTGCCGTTCATGAACTGTCCCCGCCTCCGAGCACTCACTGAGTACCCGCCGAGCACCGCATGAGCACCATCAGCCCGATCACCGGCACCACCGCGTCCACCACCCAGGGCTCGGCCGGTTCGCAGTCGCTGGCCAAGGCCAACGAAGACATGGGCGAGCGCTTCCTGAAGCTGCTGATGGTGCAGGTCCAGAACCAGGACCCGATGAACCCGCTCGACAACGCGCAGCTGACGACCCAGATGGCGCAGATCAACACGGTGGGCGGCATCGAGAAGTTGAACGACTCGATGAGCAAGATGCTGACCAAGCTGTCGGCGCTCGACAACCTGAGCGGATTGAGCGGACTCCAGGGCTCCTTGCAGGACCTTGCAGGACAGATGCGGCAGTCACAGACCGTGCAGGCCGCGGGTCTGGTCGGCCGCGACGTCTGGGTCGGCGGCAACGCGCTGCAAGTGCGCGACGGCGCCGCCCGCGGCAGTTTCGAACTGCGCTCCGCCGCCAATGCCGTGACCGTGGACGTGCTCGGATCTTCGGGACGCGTGCTCGGACAGGTGGATCTCGGGGCGCGCTCCAAGGGACGTACCGACTTCAGCTGGCCTGTCCCGCAGGGGGTTCCCAGCGAGGGCTTGACCTACCGCGTGCGGGCGACCGCCGGCACCGCCACCGTGACGGCCGATCTTTACGCGGCCGACGTGGTCAAGGCCGTGTCCACCGGCAGCGACGGCGTCGTGGCCCAGCTCCAGCGCGGCGGCGCGACGCCGATGGCGCAGATCCGGACTTTCAACTGAACCCCGGCCCCGCCGGCGGCTGCTGCGGCCGCGGGGTCCCCCAACCACCTCCCAGCGTAGACGAGGAAACACCATGAGCTTCCAACAGGGTTTGTCAGGCCTGAGCGCCGCCTCCAAGAACTTGGAGGTGATCGGCAACAACATCTCGAACGCCAACACGATCGGCTCGAAGTCGTCGCGCGCGGAGTTCTCCGACATGTATTCGAGTGCGGCCGGTGGCGGCGGCAGCGTGGGCATCGGCACACGCGTGTCCGCGGTGACGCAGGACCACACGCAGGGCAGCATCACCACCACCGGCAGCAACCTCGACCTCGCGATCAACGGCGGCGGCTACTTCCAGGTCGCCGACCTCGGCGCGGTGGCCAGCGGCGGCGATGCGCCGGTGATGTACAGCCGCAACGGCCAGTTCAAGTCCGACCGGCTGGGCAACATCATCACCAACGACGGCCTGCGCCTGCTCGGCTACAAGGCCGAGGCGGGCGTGATCACCGCCTCCGGCAAGCCCGTGCCGCTGACCGTGCCCGACGCCGTGCTGGCGCCCAGCCCGACGACCCAGATCGCGCTCGAGGTCAACCTGGACGCCGGCGCCAAGGCGCCGACCCCGACCGTGCCGTTCTCCGACATCGACGAGACCACCTACAACTACTCGTCGACGCTGAAGGTCTTCGACAACTCGGGCCAGTCGGTCGAGCTCGAGTACTACTTCCGCAAGAAGGCCACGCCGGCCAACACCTGGGAGGTCTACGTCACGACGCCGAATCCGGCTGAGCTGGGCAAGAACGTGCGCGTCGACACCACGCCCGCCAGCCCCGAGCTGAAGTTCAGCGCCGATGGCAGCACCCTGCTGTCGGGCTCGCCGATCGTCATCGACAACGACACCTTCAGCGCCCAACTCAACACGCTGTCTGCGGGGTCGGGCATCACCTATGCCTTTGGCGGCAACGTGACCGACGACCGGCCGAATCAGCAGATCGACATCAGCTTCGCGCCGAACGAAGTCTCGGGGCTGAAGGGGGCGACGCAGCGTGCCGGCGACTTCGCCATCACGAACCAGACCGAGGACGGTTTTGCCCGCGGCACACTGACGGGCTTCTCCTTCGACAAGGAAGGCATCCTGACGGCTGAATACTCCAACGGCAAGACGGTGCAGACGGCGCAGGTGGTGCTGACCAACTTCCGCAACCCGCAGGGCCTGATCTCGATCGGCGGCAACGTCTGGTCGGAGGGGCCTGACGCGGGCGCCAAGTACACCGGCGTGCCTGGCTCGGGCAACCTGGGCGAGATCTCGGCCGGGGCCCTGGAGGAGAGCAACGTCGACCTGACCGCGGCGCTGGTGAGCCTGATCACCGCCCAGCGCACCTACCAGGCCAACGCCCAGACCATCAAGACCCAGGACCAGGTGTTGCAGACCTTCGTCAACATGCGATGACATCGGCTTGAGCCCGCCCTGAGCGGCGTCTCGGCCCCGCTGGAGCCCGGTCATGGACCGCATGATCTACCTTTCGATGGCGGCTGCGCAGGCGACGATGCGCGTCCAGGAGGTGCTGGCGCACAACCTGGCCAACGTCTCGACCAACGGCTTTCGCGCCGAGATGGCTGCGCTGCGCGCCGTGCCGGTGCGCGGCGACGGCGCGAGCACGCGCGTCTACGCGCTGGAGACCACCGTCGGCTACAACGCCACGCCGGGCATGGTGCAGACCACCGGCCGGTCGCTGGATGTGGCCGCGCGCGGCAGCAGCTGGTTCGCCGTGCAGGCACTCGACGGCACCGAGGCCTACACCCGGGCCGGCTCCTTCGAGGTCGGCGCCGACGGCGTGCTGGTGGACGTCGGCGGCCGGCCAGTGCTGGGCGACGGCGGCCCGCTCACGGTGCCGGCGAACTCTGCCGTGGAGATCGCCGCCGACGGCACGGTCACGGCCCGCACGGGCGGCGGCGCCATGCAGCCCGTCGGGCGCCTGAAGATGGTCACGCCCGAGGCGCCGCTGCAGCGCGGTCCCGACGGCCTGTTCCGCGGTGCCGGGGGTGACCTGCCGGCCGATCCGAACGCGCGCCTGCAGAGCGGCGCGCTCGAGGGCTCCAATGTCAGCGCCATCGAGACCATGGTCGCCATGATCACCGCTGCGCGGCAGTTCGAGCAGCAGATGAAGGCCATCCAGAGCGTCGAGCAGAAGGAGCAGGCCGCAGGCCGGCTGCTGGCGGCGCAGTGAGCGCCGGGCGGGCGCCGCCTGCGGGCGGCGGCGCTGCAATTGAGGTGCTCGGACCGGTCTTTTCGGCCCATGCCCGGGCTCAAGTTCCCGCGATCATGACATTGGCTTCATGAGCAGTGGCCGGGGCCTTCCCGGCAGACCCCACCCGTCCTTCGGGGCGCGCGGGGTGCATCCCGCCTCGGAGGCCGCCAGGCAGGAGAGCCCGCCATGATGCGATCGCTTTGGATCTCGAAGACCGGCATGGAAGGCCAGCAGACGAGGCTGGACGCCATTGCCAACAACCTCGCCAACGTCGCCACCAACGGCTTCAAGCGCTCCGGGGTGGTCTTCGAGGACTTGATGTACCAGAACCTGCGCCAGTCCGGCGCAGCGAGCTCGGAGCAGTCGCAGCTGCCCACCGGGCTGCAGCTTGGCCTGGGCGTGCGCACGGCCGCCACGTCGCGCAACTTTTCCCAGGGCAGCCTGGCGCAGACGGGCGGGCAGTTCGACCTCGCCATCGAGGGCCAGGGCTTTCTGCAGGTGCAGATGCCCGATGGCACCACCGGCTACACCCGCGATGGTGCCCTCCAGGTCGGCAGCACGGGTCAGCTCGTCACCAGCGCAGGCTTCACGGTGCAGCCCGGGATCACCATCCCCGTGGGCGCGCGCAGCGTGACGGTGGCCAAGGACGGCGTTGTCTCGGTCACGCTGCCGGGGCAGGCGGCACCCCAGGCCGTGGGGCAGTTGCAGCTCGCGCAGTTCGTCAACCCGGCCGGGCTCGATCCGCTGGGCGGCAATCTCTATGCCGAGACGGCGTCTTCGGGCACGCCCAGCACCGGGGCGCCGGGCGCCAACGGCATGGGCAGCCTCAAGCAGGGCTACATCGAGGGCAGCAACGTCAACGTGGTCGAGGAACTGGTCTCGATGATCACCACGCAGCGCGCCTACGAAATGAACTCCAAGGCGATCCAGACGAGCGACCAGATGCTGCAGCGCCTGTCGCAGGTCTGAAGCCCGTCATTGCAGGAACAGCGTCATGCAGACATCCATGAACCAGACGACCGGCGGCCGGCCGGCGCACTTGTGCCGCGGCCTGGGCCGGGGTTGGTCCTTCGTCCTGGCCCTCGCCTGCGCCATCGCCGGGGGCGGGTGCTCGACCGTGAGCGCGCCTCGCGTGGAGATGGCCGACACCCGACTGCCGCCCGTGGTGGCCGCGCCGGCGGCGCCGGCCCCGCTGAACGGGGCGCTCTTCCAGGCCTCGCAGTACCGGCCCTTGTTCGAAGACCACCGCGCCCGCGTCGTCGGCGACGCGCTCACCGTCAACATCGTCGAGCGCGTCAGCGCGGCGCAGTCGAGCACGAGCTCGCTCGACAAGAACGGCAGCATCGACGCCTCGATCAGCAGCCTGCCGCTGGTCAGCGCCAACTCCTTTGCCCGCGCCGGCGCCAAGGCCCAGTCCGCCGCCGGCTTCTCCGGCAAGGGCGCCACGGAAAACACGAACGACTTCTCGGGAACGATCACCGCGGTGGTCACCGGCGTCCTGCCCAACGGCCACCTGCAGATCGCAGGCGAGAAGCAGATCGGCGTGAACCACAACGTGGACGTGCTGCGCTTCACCGGGCAGGTCGACCCACGTTCGATCCAGCCGGGCAACGTGGTGCCCAGCGCCCTGGTCGCCAACGTGCGCGTCGAGCACCGCGGGCGCGGGGCGCAGGGCGAGACCACCTCAGTTGGCTGGCTTTCCCGGTTCTTCTTGAGTCTTTGGCCGGTCTGAAGTTCTCGAAGAATCGGTCGACAGGAAGGCCCGCCGCAGCTGCATGCCCGCAGCGCGACCTCGGGGCCTCGAGTGCCACCGCCGACCGACGCCGACCATGCCCACCCTTCAGCCGACTACCACCCCGCCGCGCCGCAGCCTCGCCGAACTGGCCTTTGCGCTGTGCTTCGTGTTGGCCCTCGTGTTCGGGTCGACCACGGCCGGGGCGATGCGCATCAAGGAGCTGGCCTCGGTGCAGGGGGTGCGCAGCAACGCCCTGACTGGCTACGGGCTCGTGGTCGGTCTCGACGGCACGGGCGACCAGACGACGCAGACGCCTTTCACGACGCAGAGCCTGCAGGCGATGCTGCAGCAGCTCGGGGTGACGGTCCCCGCCGGCACGGCCATGCAGTTGCGCAACGTGGCGGCGGTCATCGTCACGGCCCAGCTGCCTGCCTTCGCGCAGCCGGGGCAGGCCATCGACGTCAACGTCTCGTCGCTCGGCAACGCCAAGAGCCTGCGCGGCGGCACCCTGATCGCCACGCCGCTGAAGGGCGCCGACGGTCGCATCTACGCGGTGGCCCAGGGCAACCTCATCGTCGGCGGCGCCGGTGCCTCGGCTGCGGGGTCCAAGGTCCAGATCAACCACCTCCTCGCCGGGCGCATTCCCGACGGTGCGACGGTCGAGGCCGCCGTGCCCACGCCGCTGCTGCAGGGCGACTCGATCCAGCTCGACCTGCGGGCCTCGGACTTCAACACCGCGCGCAGCGTCGCGCAGGCGATCAACGCCGCCAAGGGCGAGGGCACGGCCGTTGCGCGCGACGGCCGCACGGTGGCGGTGCGCGTGCCGGCCGAGTCCGGCGCGCGCGTGGCCTTCCTGGCCGACGTCGAGAACCTGCCGGTGCAGCTGGCCAGCCCGAGCGCGCGCGTGGTGCTCAATGCGCGCACCGGCTCGATCGTGCTGAACGAGAGCGTCACGCTCGGCCCCTGCGCCGTGGCGCACGGCAGTCTGTCGGTGACGATCAGCACCACGCCGATGGTGAGCCAGCCCAACGCCTTCGGCCAGGGCCAGACCACGGTGACGGAGCGCGCCGACATCACGGTGGCGCAGCAACCCGGGTCGCTGATCCAGCTGCCCGCGGGCGCGCGGCTGGCCGACGTCGTGCGCGCCTTGAATGCCCTGGGCGCCACGCCGCAGGACCTGTTGGCGATCCTGCAGGCCATGCGCACCGCCGGGGCGCTGAAGGCCGAGATCGAGGTCATCTGAGGACACCTGCCGATGGCCGCCATGCCCCCCACGATACCGACCGCCGCCCTGGCGGCCGACACGCGCTCGCTCGACGCGCTGCGCCTGAAGTCCGGCGCCGATCCCAAGGCCGCGGCACGCGAGGCGGCCAAGGCCTTCGAAGCCCTGTTCACGCAGGAGCTGATGAAGAGCATGCGCGCCTCGACGATGGCCAGCGGCATGCTCGACAACGAGGGCAGCAAGCTCGGCACCGAACTGCTCGACAGCCAGCTCGCCACGCGCATGGCCGGCATGCCCGGTGGCCTGTCCGACGTCATCGCGCGCCAGCTCGAGCGCCAAATGGGCCTGAGCCCGGGGCCGATCCCGAGCACGGCCGGCGCCAACCCGGTACCGGCCCCGTTGACGCCTGCCGGCAAGGCGCCGCCGCCGGTGCGCATCCCCCAGAACGCGGCGGCCGCCTTCGTCCAGCACCACACCGAGGCGGCCCGGGCCGTGCAGGAAAAGACCGGCATCCCGGCCGAGTTCATGATCTCCCAGGCGGCGCTGGAGACCGGCTGGGGCCGCAAGGAGATCCGACACGCCGACGGCAGCCCGTCATTCAACCTCTTCGGCATCAAGGCCGGCCCCCAGTGGAAGGGGCCGGTGGCCGAGGTCTGGACCACCGAATACGTGAAAGGCCAGCCGCAGCGCGTGAAGGCGACGTTCCGGGCCTATTCGAGTTTCGAGGAATCCTTCGCGGACTACGCCCGCCTGATGAAGGACAGCCCCCGGTACGCCGGCGTGATGGCGCGCCGCACCGATGCCGTGGGCTTTGCCGAGAGCCTGCAGAAGGCAGGCTACGCGACCGATCCCGAGTACGCGCGCAAGCTGACGGGCGTGATCAACACCACCTTGCGCCTGCAGCGCGCGGCGGCCTGAGCGGCTGAGAGCCTGAGCCATGAGCGGTTTCGCGCTGTTGTCCATCGGCTCGCGGGCCATGGCGGCGAACTACGCCGCGCTGCAGACCACCGGCCACAACATTGCCAACGCCGGGGTCGAGGGCTATTCGAGGCAGCGCGTGGAGACGGCCACGGCGAGCGCGCGCGGGACGGCCGGCGGCTTCATCGGCGGCGGCGTGGACGTGCAGACCGTGACCCGCGCGCACGACCAGTTCCTGACCCGGGAGGCGGCGAACGCCAAGGCCTTGGCGGCGATGGACGCGTCCCGGCTGGAGTCCTTGAAGCGCCTGGAGGAGGTCTTCCGCCCAGGAGAACAGGGCATAGGCCATGCCGCCAACGACTTCCTCAACGCGATGGTCGACATGGCCAGCCGGCCTGCGGATCTGGTGGCACGGCAGGTCGTGCTGTCGCGGGCCGCAACCGCAGCCGAACGCATCCGTGCGGCCGGCACGCAGCTCGACGGTCTGCAGCAGGACGTATCGACCTCGGTCAGCCAGTCGGTCGCGCGGGCCAACGAGCTTGCGCGAGGCGTCGCCGAGCTGAACGTGCGCATCCAGTCCGCGGGCCAGGCGCAGCCCCCGAACGACCTGCTCGACGAGCGCGACCGCCTGGTGAGCCAGCTCAGCGAGATCGTGCAGGTGAAGACGATCCCGTCGTCCGACGGCTCGTTGTCGGTCTTCTTTGCCGGCGGCACGGCCCTGGTCAATGGCTCCCGGCGCGTGGAGTTGCAGGCGGTGACCGACCCTGAGGATCCCATGCGTGTGGCCCTCCAGATCAGCGATGGTGGCAACACGCGTGCCATCGACGCCGCCGACCTGGGCGGCGGGTCCATCGCCGGGTGGATGAGGTTCCAGGGGGACGACCTGCAGCAGGCGCGGGCGTCTCTGGGGCAGATGGCCGTGGCGCTGGCGGGTGTGGTCAACGAGCAGCAGGCGCGCGGGCTGGATCTGCGGCAGCCTGCCGGCCGCGGCGCGGCGCTGTTCGACGTGCCGGCGCCTTTGGTCCAGCCGGCACAGACGAACGGCCGCGACGCCTCGGGCAGTTTCCTCGCGTCGGTGCGCATGGACGTTGTCGACCCGCGCTTGCTGCAGGCCAGCGACTACGCGCTGCGCGCCGATCCCGACGCCGCCGGCCGCTGGATCGTCGAGCGGCTGTCGGACGGGGTCACTTTCGAGGGCCTCACCAGCGGCAGCGAGTTCGACGGCCTGCGCCTTGAATTCGGCGTTCCCGCCCCCGCCACGGGCGACCGTTTCCTGCTGCAAAGCGTCTCGCGCGCGGCGGGCGGCATACGCCTGGCGGTGCAGGACCCGCGCGCCCTGGCGGCGGCGAGCCTGCTGGCTGCGGTGCCAGACCAGGACAACCAGGGGACGGCGTGGGTGTCCAGCCTGCGCGTCACGGACACGCAGATGTCCGCGACGCTCGACGCTCATGTGGCCTACGCCGGCAACGGCGTGTTCGAACTGCGCGACCGTGCCAGTGGCAACCTGCTGGCCAGCGCTGCGTGGACATCCGGCCAGCCGCTGGCCTGGAACGTCGATGATCCGGCGCTGACGGGTTTCGAACTCGTGATCGACGGCGAACCTGCCACGGGCGACGTCTTCTCGCTGGCCCGCCCGGCTCCGGTGGCCAGCGACAACGCGAACGCGCTGGCGCTGGCCGAGCTGCGTGACGGGCGCCTGTTCGGCATGGTGGCCGACGCGCAAGGCCAACTGCAGGGGGGCAGCACGCTCACCGAGGCGTGGACCGCGATCCTGTCGCGCTCCGGCGTGCAGGTCCAGGCCGCGGAGTCGGCGGCGGAGATCTCTCAAGGGGTGGCCGATGACGCCGAGGGTCGCCGGGCCGCGCGCTCCGGCGTCAACCTCGACGAGGAGGCCGCCCGCCTGATCCAGTACCAGCAGAGCTACCAGGCTGCAGCCAAGGTCCTGCAGGTGGCCCAGGCCGTGTTCGACACCTTGCTGCAGACGGCAGACCGATGAGGGCTGAGGCACGATGAGGGTCAGCACCGCCAACCAGTTCGAGCGCGCCGTCCAGACCTTGCAGCAGCGCCAGCGGGCGTTGCAGGACTCGCAGGAACAGATCGCCACCGGCAAGCGTGTGCTGCGGCCGAGCGACGACCCGATCGCTGCGGTGCGCGCCGAGCGGGCCATGGTGCAGCAGCACCGCATCGATGCCGACCTGCGCGCGCTGGAGGCCAGCCGGCAGTCGATGTCTGTCACCGAAGCGGCCATCGGCGAAGCCTCCGGTTTGATGCAGCGGGTGCGTGAATTGGTGCTGCAGGCCGGCAATCCGACCTTCGGGCCCGAGCCGCGCAAGGCGCTGGTCGAGGAACTGCGCGTGCTGCGGCGGCAACTGCTCGACGTTGCGAACCGCCCCGACGGTGCGGGCGGGTACCTCTTCGGGGGTGTGACCGATGGGTCTGCGCCCTTTCAGGACGCGGCGGCCGGGGTCGTCTTCCGCGGCCGCCCGGCGGGCACCCAGGCTGCCGGCGTGGAACTTCCCTTGGCCATCGACGGGCAGGAGGCCTGGATGCGCTCAGCCTCCGGCAACGGGGTGTTCGTGACGTCACCGGCGGCCACGAACCAGGCCGGCGCCTGGATCGACTCGGGCCGGGTGACCGACCCGGCACTCTTGACCGGACGCGCCTATGACATCGAATTCGCTGATGACGGCAGCGGCGGCCTGACGTGGCGGGTGGTCCCCGCGCCCGAGGTCGGCCCCACATCTGCGCAACCGTATGCGACCGGGCGCGCGATCGAATTCGATGGCCTGGCAGTCACGGTCCACGGCGCGCCCAAGGCTGGTGACCGCTTCGAGATCGAGCCTTCGCAGCGCGATCTGTCGCTCTTCGACGCCATCGATCGCACCATCGCCGGGCTGGCCCCCGCTGATCTGGACCCGTCGCGGGTGACCCAGACCGTGCAATCGGGCCTGCGCGACCTGGACGCCGTGATGGCCACCCTGGTTTCGACGCGTTCGCGCCTGGGGGCGGTGCTGGGGCAGATCGACGGTCTGGACACCCGGCTTGCCGATCAACGCATCAGCGTCCAGGCTACGCGCAGCGCGTCCGAGGACGTGGACCTCGCGCAAGCTGTTTCTGAATTTCAGACACGACAGACCAGTTACGATGCCGCACTGAAGGCGTATTCAATGGTTCAGCGGCTGTCGCTGTTCGAGTACATCCGCTGAAGCTGCTGAAGCCGCTGAAGCCGCTGTCCTTGCGGCAGATCCGGTGTGGCCCCCGCTGGAACCGGTTGCATGAACAAATCCTCTGTCCTCGATCAATTGGTGCTGGGCTACGCGCCGCTGGTGGGGCGCTGGCACGATTGGTCCGGCCTGCGGATCCGGCTGATGCCCTCGGGCCGTCCGCAGGCGCCCGATGCCCCGGGCCTGCTCGCGGCGCTGGTGGAGGCCTGGTCGGCGCGTTCGGCCGCAGAGGGCTCGGCAGGCGCGGCGCCCTCGCCGGTGCTGATCGATGTCGTCGACCTCGACTGGGCGCAGCACATGCTGGCGCTGTGGTCCCCCCGCTGGGTGGGGCTGGCCTTGCCGGCGACCGCCGCCCAGTCGCAGCAGGTGCTGGAGAGGCTTCGCGAGTGTCATGCGGGTGGGGCCTGGCTCGCGGCGCGCGCCGCTTCGTGGGAACAGGTGCCGGAGGCGGCGCGTGACTGTTTCTCCGACCTGCTCGTGGACGCCAAGACTGCCCTGGCGACGGGCTCGAGAATGGAGCGCAACACCTGGGTGGACGGTGCCCGGACCCTGGTCGAGGTGGACGCGCTGCTGGAGGGCGGAGCCAAGGGTGTCGTCGGCTGGCCCCTGGAGGCCCGGCGCTCGGTGGGGCGGGACATCCGGGCCGAGGTGCCGGTGGTCGTGGACCTGATGAACCGCGTCGAGCGCCAGGAGTCCCTGGAAAACCTGGAGCGTGCGCTGAAGGCCGACCCGACGCTGGTTTACCGCCTGCTGCGCTACATCAACTCGGCGGCGCTGGGACTGAAGGTGGAGGTGACGGCGCTTCGCCAGGCCCTGCTGCTGCTGGGCTATCTGCCCTTGCTGCGCTGGCTGTCGCGCATGCTGCTCGATGCAGCGGCCAAGGAGGGCGCTTCGCGGCCCCTGGTTCACCTGTCGGTGTGCCGGGCCTTCGTGATGGAGCGGCTTGCCGTGGTGTCGGGCCACGCCGACGAGGCGGCAGAAATGTTCCTGTGCGGGATGTTCTCCCTGCTGCACCTGCTCCTGCGGCGCCCGCTCGCGGAATTGACGGCCACCCTGCCCATCCCCGATCGGGTGCGCTGCTCGCTGCTGGAGCCCGACGCAGACTACAGCCTGCATCTGCGCTGGGTGGAAGCCGCCGAATCGGGCTCGGCAGCGGCCATCCGTGAGGCACTGGGGGCCTTGCGCATGGACCCGGGTGTGGCCAACCTGGCGCTGTTGCAAGGCTTGGCTGCGGCTCGCTCGCTGGATGCCTGAGGCCGTGAGCACGGCGTCTGCGTCGGAGGTGTCGGGCTCGGGTTGGCCCGAAGCCCTGGCCTTGCGGGCCCTGATGGACTCGGCGGGCATCGCAGTGCTGGTCGTCGCGGGGTGTCGCATCACGCACTTGAACGCCAGCGCGCAGTCGCTGCTCGGCTCGGACGCCGGGTGCTGGATCGGCGGGCCGCTGAGCGCCCTGGCGCCCCCGGTTGCGGATCATCCATGGCGGCAGCCGGGCTGGCTCGATGAACTGCCGGCGGGCCGGGCGGTTCGCTTCGATGCGCCGCTTCAGCGGGCCGACGGCAGCCTGCTGCGCGTGTCCGGTCACGCCTGGGCCGACCCCTCGGCACCATCGCCCGCACGTGCGGTGGTGCTGGCGTTGAGCGACATGGAGCAGCACCGCCTGGCCGAGCGCCGCACCGCGCGCGCGCAGGCCTCCTTGCAGCGCGTCATCGAGACGGCCCCGCTGGCCATCGCGGTCTTCGAGATGCCTTCTCGCCGCGTGCTGCAGGCCAACCAGGCCGCCGAACTGTTCTTCGGCTTGCCGCTGGCCCGACTGGTGGGCGCGTCGCCGCGGCAGTGGCCCGCCGGCGAATCCGCGCACGACATCGGCGCGCTCGAGGCCAGCCTGGACCTGGCGATGGAGTCGCCCCCCGGTGTGCGGCGCGAGATCGTCGACAGTGGCAGCGAGGGCGGCGCGGCACGGGTGTGGGACACCCGTTTCGTCTCGATCGCGCCCGATGGCGCGCAGGGGCCGGCGGGAGAGGCGGCCCAGGTGCTGATGGTGGCCAACGAAGTGACCGACCTGCGCGCGGCCGAGCAGGAGCGCTTCGACGCCGCGATCGCGCAGCGCGGCATGCTCGTGCAGGAAGTCCATCATCGCATCAAGAACAACCTTCAAGGCGTGGCCGGACTCCTGCAGCAGGCCTCCGCGCGCTACCCAGAGGTCGCCCCCATCCTGTCGGAGGCCGTGGGGCAGTTGCAGGCGATCGCGCAGGTCTACGGCTTGCAGGTGGGCTCGGGCGGGCCCGTGCAGCTTGCGGGCCTGCTGCAGGCGGTGGCCCAGTCGGTTCAGCGCACGTTCAGTCGAACCATCGACTTCGCGGTCCAGGGCGACGAACCCGCACGCTGGCGGCTGCCCGAGGCCGAGGCGATCCCGGTGGCCTTGACGGCCAACGAACTGCTCACCAACGCCCTCAAGCATGGCGGGGGCCAGCCGGTGCGCTGCACGCTCCTGGCCGATGCGGCTGCCGTGACGATCGAGATCCTCAACCGTGGCCAATTGCGCGAGGGATTCGACCTGCGGTCGCGCGCCGGCAGTGTCAGCGGGCTGGGCCTGGTACGCGCCTTGCTGCCCAGGCGCAGCGCCGAGCTGGCGCTGAGCCAGCTCGGACCTCAGGTGCTGACCCGCGTGGTCCTGCGCCCGCCCGCGGTGCGCCGCGACGGCTGAGAGTCCTTCCCGCAGGCCTGCCTTGCACGCCAAAACACCTCTTTGCGCCGGCCAGCGTCGATAATCGGACATGGTCTCCAAGGGAAAGATCCTCGTCGTCGATGACGACCGGCTCGTGCTGGCCATGGTCACGCACGGCCTGGCCCAGGCGGGCTACGAGGTTATCGATGCGGACAACGGTGACGACGCCATCCTGCTCGCACGCGAGCATCGACCCGACCTCGCGCTCCTGGACATCCGCATGGAGGGCAAGACGGGTTTCGACGTCGCGCAGTACCTGCGCGAGGCGGTTCACACGCCTTTTGTCTTCCTGTCCGCCTTCTCCGACGAGCAGACCGTGACCAAGGTGCAGGCCCTGGGCGCGCTGGCCTACCTCGTCAAGCCGCTGGAGGTTCAGCAGATCGTGCCCGCGATCGACGCAGCCTTTGCACGCGCACGCGAAATGCGCGCCGCTTCGGGCACGCTGGCGCCGGCCGATGCGGCCGCCGCGCCGCCGGCAGGCGACGACGCGGCCGTGCTGGATGCGGTCGTGCCGCTTGCACTGGGTGTGCTGATGCACCGCTTTTCGCTCACGCGCGGCGACGCGCTGGCGCGGCTGCGGCGCGCGGCTGTGGCGGAGGGGCGCAGCCTGCAGGGCCAGGCCGAGCGCGTCGTCCAGGCGGTGGAGGAACTCACCGACCGCGGTTCCTGAGGGCTCTCGCGGGGCTCGGCCGCATCCCATCCACTCGTGGCCCGGGCGAACGGGGTTTTCTCGGCGCTCTCGTGGGCGAGAGCAGTGCTGTTCAGCCGCCGAGCGTGAATGAAAAGCTCGCGCCCTGGCCGGGCGCGGATTCGGCCCAGATGTCGCCGCCGTGCCGCCGCACGATGCGCTGCACCGAAGCCAGCCCCACCCCGGTGCCGGGGAACTCGCTCTGGCTGTGCAGGCGCTGGAACAGCCCGAACAGGCGGTCGGCCGAGCGCATGTCGAAACCGGCACCGTTGTCGCGCACCTCGAACACCTGCCGGCCATCTTGTTGGCGGCTGCCCAGGCCGATGCGTGCGAGCTCGCAGCGGGCGGTGTACTTCCAGGCGTTGGACAACAGGTTTTCCAGCACTTGCCGCAGCAGCCGGGGATCACCGACCACCCGCAGCCCCGGCTCGATCGTGACCTCGATGGCACGCTGAGGGGAAGTGCGGCGCAGTTCCTCGACCACGAAGTGTGCGATCTGGCTCAGGTCCACCGGCTGGCGCGCCAGGGGCTGCGATGACAGGTGCGCCATCGACAGCATCGCGTCGATCATCATGTTCATGCGCGCCGCCGCGGCCAGCACGCGGTCGAGGTGGTCGTTGCCGATGCGGTCGAACTGACGACCGTAGTCTTCCTTCAGGATGCGCGCGAAGCCTTCGACCACGCGCAACGGCGCCCGCAGGTCGTGCGACACCGTGTAGCTGAACGCAGCGGCTTCCCGGCTGGCGTCGTCCGCCAGCGTCGCCCGTGCGGACGCGGATGAGGGAGCGGGAGCGGGTGCCGGGGTCTCGGCGCAGGGCCAGACCAGCAGGCGCTGCGTCGCCCCGGCGCCTACCTTCTGGAGTGTCCAGCCCTCGAACTCGGCCTTGGTCTGCGGCGCGAGGCGGGCTGCGGCGTCCTGCCATCCCGCAGGCAGAGCCTCGGTGTCGTTGGGGGCAAGGCCTGGGGTCGGCTCGAGGCACCAGCGGCCGGCGGAGTCCAGCCGCAGGATGTGCATTCGGGGGGGGACGAAGGGCTGAAGCGCCTGCCAAGCCGCGCCGTCGCCGCGGCCGGCTGCGCCATCATGGGCGGCTGCAGCCGGGACGGGGTCTGGGCCCGGGGCGCGCCGCGCGGCGCCGCGGGCGCGCCCCAGTGCGAAGGCAAGCACGGCCACAAGCACCAGGGCCGTGCAGGCGAAGAACCAGAAGCCCGTCGACTCGGCCCCGGCGGCCGGCATGGCATGCGCCGGCCCCGCGGCGCCCGCTGCCCAGGCGGCCGGGCGGGCGCGCGCGCGGTAATGGGCAGGCAACGTCGGCGCCGGTGGCATTCCTGGATTCTAAGGACCGGGTCTTTCAGGTCTCTGGCGCACTGGTTCTCTCGCAGACGGCTGCGCGCCGGTTCCCACTCGCCCGCTCTTGCAGCTATGCTGTGCAACGCGGGAGTTTCTTGCGCTCCCGTCCACTTACCGTCGACCTGGCGTGATTTCGAGTACTTCCTACTTCGACGACCTGCCCGCGGACTTGTCGCCGTCGGTGTTGCTCGTGGACGACGACGAGGTCAACCTGATGATCACCGCCATGGCCCTGCGCGAACGCGGGTTCGTCGTGACGGAGGCGGGCTCGGGTGAGCGCGCGCTCGAATTGCTGCAGCAGGAACCGCCCGATGTGGTCGTGCTGGACGCGGTCATGCCGGGCCTGGACGGGTTTGCCACCTGCGAGCGCCTGCGCGCCATGCCCCGGCTGGAGCACGTGCCCGTGCTGATGCTCACCGGACTGGACGACGATGCATCGATTCGCCACGCCTACGAGGCGGGTGCGACCGACTTTTTCGTCAAGTCGGCCCAGTGGAGCCTGCTCGAAGGCAGGCTGCGATACCTGCTGCGTTCGGGGCGCGTGCGCGAGGAACTCGCGCGCAGCCGCGCCCGGCTGGCGCAGGCCCAGGACCTCGCGCGCATGGGCAGCGTGGAGTGGCACCGCGTGGCGGGGTCGATGCTCGGCCGCCTGGAGTGGTCAGCCGAGGCCCTGCGCGCCATAGGCGCCTCCCGTCCCGGGCCCAGCCTGCGGCAGTGCCTGCGCCAGGTGCGGCCCGCGGAGCGACATGCGCTGCTGCGGATGATGGCGGAGCGCGTGGGGCGCCGGGCGGTTCTGGCCGCTGATGTCGGGCTCGAGGTCGGCCAGGGGCGCCGCCGCATCGTCCACGTCGAAGCCGAGCCGATGCCGGGTCAGCCGGCAGGCCCGTCACCGGTCTATACCGGCGTGGTGCAGGATGTCTCGGACCGCCGTGCGGCGGAAGACCGGATTCGCGAACTCGCGAACTTCGATGCCCTCACCGGCCTGCCGAACCGGCGACAGCTGATCTGGCGCACCGAGCGCGCGTTGGAGTTCGCGCTGCGCCACGGCCACCTGTGTGCCTTGCTGCTGATCGACCTCGATCGATTCAAGGTCGTCAACGACACGCTCGGCCACGCCGCCGGCGACGAGTTGCTGGTCGAGGTCGCGTGGCGGCTGCGGTCCTGCGTGCGCCACAGCGACCAGACGATCGACGGCCCCTTGGAGACGGCCGGATCGCGGGCCCACCGCACCCTCGAGGCTGTCGGACGCCTGGGTGGCGACGAGTTCGTGGCCCTGCTGCCCGAGATCTCCGCTCCGCAGGATGGCGAGCGCGTGGCCGAGCGCATCCTGAAGTCGCTGCGCCAGCCCATCCACGTCGGCGGCGAGGACTGCTTCGTCACGGCCAGCATCGGCATTGCGTTGTTCCCGCGCGACGGCCAGTCGGTGCTGGAATTGTTGCGCAATGCCGACATGGCGATGTACTCGGCCAAGGCGGCCGGCCGCAACGCCGCGGCGGTCTTCGCTCCCAGCTTGATCAGCCGCGGTCGCGAGCGGCTCACGCTGGACAGCGCCTTGCACAAGGCTTTGGAGCGGCAGGAACTGGTCCTGCACTATCAGCCCCAGGTCGACGTCGCCACCGGCCGCATGGTGGGGGCCGAGGCGCTGATGCGTTGGCAGCGTGGTGACCGCCTGCTCTTGCCAGCGGACTTCATCCCGCTGGCCGAGGAGAGTGGCCTGATCGTGCCCATGTCGCAATGGGCGCTGGCCGAAGCGGCGCGCCAGGTCGGCCTGTGGCGCACGGCTTTCGGATTCGACGGCACGATCGCCGTCAACCTCCCGGCTCGCGTGCTGGAGCGCCCTGATCTGGTCGAGCACCTGCGCCAATGCACTGCGGCGCACCAGGTGCCGCTGAGTTCGCTGGTCATCGAGATCACCGAAACCGGCCTGGTCAGGGACCTCAAAGCCGTACAGGCCGGGCTCGAGCGGATCAGCGAAGTGGGTGTGGGCCTGTCGATCGACGATTTCGGAACGGGCTATTCCTCGCTGGCCTACCTCACTTCGCTGCCCATCAGCGAGCTCAAGATCGATGGCAGCTTCATCCGCCAGCTCGGTTCCAAGCCGCAGAGTTCGGCGGTGGTCAACGCGATCATCGCCTTGGCGCGGTCGCTGGGCCTGGCCGTCGTCGCCGAGTGCGTCGAGACGGTGCAGCAAATGGAGATGCTCCAGCGGATGGGGTGCGGCGTGATGCAGGGCTATCTCTTCTGCCATCCGATACCGCCCGCAGGGGTCGAAAACTGGGCGCGCGTGACCTTGCCGCTGCGTGCCACTGCCTGGGCGGCGCATGAACGGCCGAGGTAGCCGAGGGCCGTTGCCGCGGACGGCGCCTTGACCGGTGCCGCATCCGCAGGCGCCCGAGCAGAGGGCCCAGGGACGGGCTGCGTCCGTCAATTCGCTCGTGTGAGGCGTTGCGCCACGGCAACTCAAGGGATTGCGCCGCTTGTGCCACTCGTAAGATTTGCGGAGTCAATGATCACCACATCCGTGGTCACCGGCCATGGGCGTATCGGTGGCGCGCCTGGTGACGGTCACTCGCATGGAAGGCAGTCGATGAACAAGATCCTTGGGTTTTCCGGGCTCGCAGCCGCGGCGCTGTTGTCAGGCGCCGCGCAGGCCGGCGAGGTCTACGGCGGCGGGGGATTCCCGGGCGTGATGCTCGGCTACGCGCAGCAGCTCGACGGCCGTTTCGCCGTTCGTGGCGACATCGCCACCGTGGGACGCCTCGACGTCCGCCGCACCGAAGAGGGCATTGCGTACAGCGGCAAACTCGAAGCGCAGCGTGTGGGCGCCTTCGTGGACTGGTTCGCGCTGCGCGGTGGGTTTCGCCTGACCGGCGGCCTGACGTTCAACACCTACAAGGCGTCCTTGTCGGCCCGCAGCGCGAGTGGCCTCTCGATCGGGGACAACACCTACAGCGGGACGAGCCTGGACGTGACGATCAAGTTTCCCAAGACCACCCCCTACCTCGGGATCGGCTACGGACACCATGCCGGCAAGGGATGGGGTTTCGTGTGGGACCTGGGCGCGTCGATCGGCAAGGCGAAGGTGACCGCCAACGCGGTGGGCTTCCCCGACAACCCCCAGTTCAACGCAGACCTGGAGCGGGAACTCGAGCAGCTGCGCAAGGGCGTGGGCAAGTTGCGGTTCGTGCCCCAGGCCACCGTCGCGCTGAGCTACAAGTTCTGAGGCCGGACGGGCTGCGGGCCGCCGGTGCGGTGCCGCCGGGCTTGGCCCGCTGTCGGACCCCGGCGCCGCACCCGCAAGGACCGGGGTGCCGGTGGAGCGGCTGGCCGCAGAGGCCGCCCGACAACCCGAATCGTCCACGCGGGCCCATGCTCGCCTTGCACGCCCAAACCCCTGGCTCATCGTTGCAGATCCCTGCCATAGCACAGGCGATGGCTGTGGTTTGCGCCTCGATCCAGGGCGTTTGAACCCGCCTTTCGGGCACGGCGGAAAAACGCTCAGCCTCTGAGGCCACGTGCCCGTCTCGGGCGTGTGACAGCCTCCCCATCGGGGCGTCCGAGCACGTCCAGCCCGACCTCAGCGACCGTGCAAGTGGTTGATCGGACGGGGTTTTTCGATGCAGATCCTGCCCTGGGATGGGGCCGTGGCGGAACCGTCCGGCATGGCTGCGGCGTTGTGCGGGGCTTGCCGACATCACAAGTCCGTGACAGTGCAGGCCCAAACGCCTGCCCAGGCGCATCCGGCCCGCGGTGCGGCGAAGAAATTCCTGTTTGTTGACAAGTACTTGGCGTGGATCGACGGACCTGGCACCGATCGTGCAACAACAGCGTCGAGTTGGCGCGTTGCGCCGATTCTTCGGTTCGATTTCATCAACCTTGCCAAGGAGTTGAGCATGCAAAACATGAACAGGACGGTACTGGCCGGAGCCATCGCGCTCGCATTCGGTTCGAGCTCGGTCTGGTCCAACCCGACGAACACCAGCGACGGGTCCGCAGGCTCGATCGTGCAGACGGCCACCGCGGAGTCCACCCAGGCGAGCAATACGGGGCCTACGGCCAATGAGGCTTCGTCGGCGGTCCAGGACAACAGCACGAGCACCACGACGAGTTCCAAGACGAATACGCTGAACGACAACAGCGCGCGCACGAAGACCGTCACGAAGACGCAGACCTCCGACAAGTCCGGTGACAACCGCAACAACACGGGCCGCGCCCGTGCCGACGGCACCGGAACCGCGGCGGCCAACAACGGCAGCACCTCGACGGCGAATTTCTCGAACGCCTTCAACAGCAGCAAGGCTGTGGCCACCAGCCGGCTGAATGGTGCCGTCTCCAACGTGCAGATCCAGGGTGTTGGCAATGTCGTGTCCTACGCCGGTGACGCCAGCGGCGGCAATGGCGCCAAGGGTGGGGCCGGCTATGGAGGTCGCGGGGACGGTGGCACCGGCAATGGAGGCCAGGGCGGGAATGCCGGCAGTGGCGGCGTGGGTGGCAATGGCGGCGACGGCGGTGCCGGCGGCAGCGCCAGCAATGGCAGCGCCAGGGCTGGAGCGGCCTCCAACGGCAGCGCCTCGAATGGAGCGATCGCCGCGGGCAGTGGTGGTGCAGGTGGACAGGCCAGTCGCGCCAGCGGCGGCGCTGGTGGCGACGGCAGTGGCTTCGGGGGCGCCACCCAGGCCGGCATCCAGCAGGGCACGGGCAAGGCTTTGGCCGCCAGCGAAGGAAAGGGCGGCGAGGCATCGACGACGACCGCGACCTGGGGTGGCAACACGCTGCCCACCGTCAAGGCACCGGGCGGCAGCGGCGACGTCAATGGCGCTGCCGTCGGCGGTGGCGCCGGCGCGGACAGCCTGGCGGCCGGCGGCCGTGGCGGACGGGCGGGGGATTCCAGTGGCGCGGGTGCGGGTGGCGCAGGAACGTCTGGCGCGGCCACGTCCGCGGGCGGCGGGGCGGGCACCACGGGCACCGGCGCCGGCGGCGCTGCGACGGGTACGGCCACGGGAACCACGGGCGACTCCACGGGCACATCCACCAGCACGGCGGGGGCGGGCACGGGCGGGGCGGTCACCCCGACCAGTGGCAGCAATACCGGCACCTCCACGGCCAGCGGCGGTGAAACCACGGGCACGGGTGCGGCCGGGGGCAGTGCCACCAACACCGCAGGCGCGGGTGGACAAGGCGGCTCGGGCACGAATGGCGACGCCCGCAACGGCAGCGCCACGACCTTGGCCTCCAATGGCAGCGCCACGGCTGGCAATGGAGCGGGTGGTGCCGTCGGCGCTGCAGGCGGTGCGGGCGGTGCGGGCGGCCAAGGCCAAGGAGGCCAGGGCGGCGCAGGCAACGGCGGCGTCGGCAATGGCGCGGCCGGCGGCGCCGGCGGCTCGGGTGGGACAGTGCGCCTGCATGCAGGCACCTTCAACCTGTCCAACACCATGAGCAGCATCGGCCAATCGGCCGCGGGCATCATGGTCGTGACGCAGAACTCGGGCATGGCCGCGCTGGTGCAACAGAGCATCAACGTGCAGGCCAACCTGAGCATGGGTCGCTAAGGACCGCAGGTAGCCGGTGGTCGCACAGCCTGGCTTCATAGGCTGTGCGACCCCTTCACCCAAACCGCGCCATCCGTGGAGGTTCATCCATGTGCACTCGAATCCAAACAACTGGTCTGGTACTGGTTTCCATGGTCACTCTGACAGGGCTTTCTCATGCTGCGCAGGACTCGGCAGGCGGGCGGGTTGATGGCGCCGAAGTCGTTGTCTCCAAGGCAACGGCTGAAGTCGCCGCGCTCGAGCCCGACAAGCCTGCGCGGTCGACCACGTCTCAGGGGCCCGGCTTCCTTCGTGGCGGCAAGGCCGTGGGCGTCTCCAGGCTCGCAGCCAGCCGCGGCGGTACTGCCGTGGCCAGCGACATGCAACTGCAGGGCGTTGTCGGCGACAACCGTGTCAGCGACGCCGTCACTGGAAGCAATCTCATCACGCAGGGAGCCTTCAACGGCGCTGCGGGCGTGCCCGTGGTGATTCAGAACAGCGGCAACAACGTGCTGATCCAGAACGCCACCATCATCAACCTGCAACTCAAATGAGCGGGCTGCCCGCCCGAGGACCACGATGAGATTCATCCTCATGCTGTGCGGCTTGGTGCCGATGTGCATTGCCGCGGTGGCGTCGCCGGGCGCCGCGCAGGCCGGTAGCGCCGATGTGCCTGTCCAGGCGGGCGGGGGCTACTCGGTGCGGGTTGCCAGCCTGAAGGAGGCGCGCCAGCGGCGCACCATCATCCAGCAGTTCGATTTCAGTTGCGGCTCGGCGGCCGTCGCCACCCTGTTGACGCATCACTACCGGTTTCCCGTGACGGAGCAGGCCGTGTTCGAGGCCATGTTCAACAGCGGTGATCCGGAAAAGATCAAGGTCGAGGGCTTCTCGCTGCTGGACATGAGGCGCTTTCTGGAGTCCCACGGCTTCCAGGCCGATGGCTTCGAGGCCACGCTCGAGCAACTGGGCGAAGCCGGCCTGCCGGCGATCGCACTCATCAACGAGCAGGGCTACAACCATTTCGTCGTGATCAAGGGTTTGCGTGACGGGCGGGTGCTGATCGGAGATCCCGCCAGCGGCACCCGGGCGCTCACGCAGAAGTCCTTCGAGGCCCTGTGGAGCAACCGCATCCTGTTTGTCGTGAGCAACCGGCAGGACCTTGCGCTGTTCAACACCGACGCGGACTGGCGCACCGTGCCGCGCGCCCCGCTGGCCAAAGGCATCGCGCGGGAAAGCCTGGCGGGCATCGTCATGCCGAAGCTCGGCCCGGCGGACCACTGAACCTGATGAGAGCAGCGTATGACCACCCGACTTTCCTTCGCCTGTCGCACCGGTGTTACCCTGTCTTGCCTGACGGCGGCAGCCCACTGCGCCGCGGCGGCACAGCTCGATGTGCTGCCAGCCGATGCTCCGCTCGCAGCGCCATCGCCTGCAGCCTGTGACGCCGCGCCTTGTGCCGCAGCATCGGCGTCGCTGCATCCAGGGTTGGCGTCGGGTGCGCGCAATCCGCAGCGCACCTTCCCCCGTTGGCGTGGTGTCGCGGCTGCGGTCAGCGAGCAGACCTTGGGCGCCCTGCGCGGTGGCTTCCAGACCGCCGGCGGGCTTCAGTTGAGCTTCGGCATCGAGCGCATGGTCTACATCAACGGCGCCCTGACCACCAGCACGCGAATCACTGTCGCGGGCTTCGGCGGCCTCGCTGGGGAGGTAGCGCCACGCCTTGTGCGCGGTGGCGACTCCGGTCTGTCACTGGTGCGCAACGGTGTCGGCAACACCTTCGTCGCCGGACTGCTTCCTCCATCGACCCAGGCCACCGTGATCCAGAACACGTTGAATGATCAGCACATCCAATCGCTCACGTTCATCAGCGCCCAAGCCAACAGCTTGGCTGTGCTGCGGTCGTGGAACCTGCAGATGTCGATCCGCGATGCCGTGACAGGCTCGCTGCGTCGCTGAGGTCGTGCTGCGTACACCGGTGCACGTGCGCCGGGCGCTGGAGCGCCCGGCGGCTTTCGCTACAGCGAAAATGGCATGCGCACCGTCATCGTCATGTCAGGCGTGTCGCGCGTGACCCCCACTCCCAGCGACACGTTGATCGATCGCTTGGGCGTGGTCTTGAACGACCATCCCAACAGCAGTGTGCCGAGCTGGACACGAACCGCGTCGGACGCGGCGACTCCGTTCTGACGCGTCTTGCCCACCGAGCTGTGGTCGTACCCGAGGCTGAACGACGAGCGCTCGTTCAGCGCCAGGCCCATGCCGAAGTTGAAGCCGAAGATGCGTCCCGGCTGGATGGTGCCGGGGATCAACTCCGGGCCGGCTTCTGTCTGGCGAGTGACGTCGCTGCGCTTGATGCTGTGGAGCAGGCTCACACTGCCGAAGAAGACCACCGGGTCCGACGGGAACAACATGGTCAGCCCCGGCTGCACCCCCCAGAAGCCTGAACCCGTGGGCAGCGTGGCCTGCACGCCGTCGCCCAGGCCGGGCACGTTGGTGCGCGTCACCACCTGGAAAGGGTCGCGGCCGGTTCGGCTCTTCACGCGCAGGCTGCCCACGAAATACGGCACGCCCGCGCCGCCTTCGTTGAGCTGGTAGCGCAGCGTGGCTTCCACGTCCCCCACATCGTTGCCGCTCGCGTCGAAGGCGGTGGGTTGGTCGGGCGCGGGGTCGTCCAGCACGCGGCGGCCGATGCTGGTGTCCTGCCGGCGCACCACGGGCAAACGGGCTTCGACTTCCAGTCGGTTGGTGACGCCGTAGCGTGACGTGAGGGTTGCCGTGAACGTGTTGCGCTTGACCTCCCGCACGTCGACCACCCCGATCAGCAGCGCTGGGATCACGGTGTATCCCACCAGAGCGATACGGTTACTCGATGAGTAGGCGTACTGAAGCGAAGGCTCGATCGTCAGGCTGCCAGCGGGTGAGAGCACACCTGGTTGCTCGAAGATCTGCGCTCCCGTGTCGGTGGAAAGACGGTCCTGGGAATCGGTGGCGGCCGTCCCCGGCGCGACCTCCTGTGCCCAGGAGGTGCCGGTTGGCACCGCAACGGCGCCCAGGGTCAAGGTCAGCGCGCGGCACAACTGCGCAATGGACAAGGGCGTTTGCTGAACGTTCATCGTGGCTTTCGCAGGCCCGCGGGGCCCAGGTGACGGGCTCCGTAGGCTAATTTTCTCGACGGTCGGCCGCATTGAGGCGACGCATGCCGGGTCGGGGGACGACGCCGAATCGGTCCTGCTGCAGGCGGGCATTCGAGGCAGGACAGCCCTTCAGACCTGAGCTCCATGCTTGGCCATCAGCCGATACATCGTCATGCGCGACACGCCCAGCCACCTCGCAGCCTGAGATACGTTCCTGCGCGCCAGGTCCAGGCTGCTGTGGACCGCACGACGTTCGGCGTCGAGACGTACATCGGCCAGCCCGATCCCGTCGGTCAGGCTCTTGCCAGGTTCGGGCAAGTCCAGGTCGGCCGGCGTGATGTAGCGGCCATCGGCCATGACCACCGCGCTGCGCACGCGATTGACCAATTCGCGCACGTTCCCCGGCCAATCGTGGGCTGCCATGGCAGACAGCGCGGCGGGGCTGAAGCCTTTCAGGCAGGCGTTGGCCTCATGCGCGAACTGGCCGAAGAAGTGCCGGGCCAGGAGCTCGATGTCGCTTCGGCGTTCCCGCAGCGGCGGCACGGTGAGGCTGAGGACCTTCAACCGGTAATAGAGGTCGTGCCGGAACCTTCCCGCTGCCATGGCGCGTTCCAGGTCGACATGGGTGGCAGCGATGACCCGCACGTCGAGTTGCAGGCGGCTTGTGGAGCCCAGGCGCATGACCACCTTGTCCTGCAGGAACCGCAGCAGGCTGACCTGCACGTCCATCGACAGGTCGCCGATCTCGTCCAGGAACACCGTTCCATGGTTGGCGGCCTCGAAGATGCCGGTCTTGTCCCGGTCGGCCCCGGTAAAGGCGCCCCGCACATGGCCGAAGAGTTCGGACTGCACCAGGGCGGCAGGAATGGCGCTGCAGTTGATGGAGACGAACGGCGCCTGCGCCCGCGCCGAGCCACGCTGGATGGCCTGCGCCGCCAACTCCTTGCCCGTGCCGCTCTCGCCGCCAATGAGCACCGGCGCACAGACCGGTGCGAGGCGTTTGATCTGCCGCAGCAGCACCCGGATCGCAGGACTGCGGCCCAGGATGCCGCTCTGAGCCGACGGCACCTCGTCGTCCTCCGGGGAGCGGTGAAGAGCGGCGCGTCCCAGGGCATGCCCGAGCGTGCCGAGCAGTCGCTCGCTGTCAATGGGCATTGTGTGGTGATCGAACAGGTGATCGAGGATCAGGCTGTGCCACGCTGGCGACTCCAATGCATCGGGCCGGAAGACGCCTATCCATTCGATGTCTCTTCGCTGGCGCAGGAACCACTCCCACTCTGCCGCCGAAGCGGCCGCGCCGGGAAGCAGCAGGCCCACGTCGAAGTGTTCCGCGCTGGTTGCGCGCAACGCGGCCGTCAGCGTGCCCACGATGCGCAACCGCCAGCCCGCCCGGCTCAGGATGTCGTGCAGCGCGCTGTGCGCTGAATGATCTTCCACGATGCACACGACCTGACGCTTCGACATCCAGTGACTCTCCTTCGTGACATCAAGGGCCCCCCAGGCCCATCCGGCCTTCGCTGCGGCGCCAGCCCGCAGCGCGAGGCGGGTGCGGCCCGCGCCGGCAGCAGCAGCTGCTGCTGCAAAGCAGGAGTTTCACGACGAGCCAGCCCGAAACGACTGCGCCTGAGCAAGCGCGTTGATCGCGGCAGACCGGGCCACCGACCCGAGGAGATGCCGCGGCGCGGCTGCGCATGCGGCCCATGACCAGGCGGGCCTGCTGTTCGATGTCGCCCCCGGCGGGAGCGAGGCCAGCCCGCGCTGTGGAACGCGGATGTCGTCGACATCACTGCCCGTTGCGGGCATGGCATGTGGCGGAAGCGGTGGGATTCGAACCCACGGAGGGGATCAACCCTCGCCGGTTTTCAAGACCGGTGCCTTAAACCGCTCGGCCACGCTTCCTCAGCGCCGAGATCATACGTCGCCCGCCTCGACACGCCCCGCATGGGCTGGGGCCGCGTGTGGCGCGATGCCCCTTGTCTTCAACCGGGCACCTGTGCCTGCGGGCAGGGGACCTGGACGATCTCGCGCCGGCCGCCGTCGATGCGGGCGGCGCTGAGGCTGCCGCCCCAGACGCAGCCGGTGTCCAGACCGAGCAGGTCGGGGCGGTCGACGAGGCCGAGCGTGCTCCAGTGGCCGAAGGCGATGGGCGTGCCCGCGCTGCGCCGGTCAGGCAACTCGAACCACGGCCGATGCCCTGGGGGGGCAGCGGCCGCCCCCTCCTTGGTGACGAGGTCCAGCGTGCCGTCCGCAGCGCAGAAACGGATGCGCGTGAAGGCATTCACCACGAAACGCCAGCGCTCGACGCCCTGCAGGTCATCGCGCCAGCGGCCCGGTTCGTTGCCGTACATCTGGTGCATGAACTCGCCCAGGTTCGGGCCCTGGAGCACAGCCTCGACCTCGGCGGCGAGCCCCAGCGCCTGCGTCGCCGACCAGCTCGGCGCCAGGCCGGCATGAACGCACAGCCAGCCGGACTCGACCAGGGCCAGGCGAGACGCGCGCAACCACTCGATCCAGGCGTCGCGGTCGGGGGCGTCGAGGATGTCGCCGAAGGTGTCGCCCGCATGACGCTTGCGCGCGCCGTGTGCCACGGCCAGCAGGTGCAGGTCGTGGTTGCCGAGCACCCATTGCGCCGAGCCTTCCAGCGCGCGCAGGCGGCGCAGCACCTGCAAGGACGCCGGACCGCGGTTGACCAGGTCGCCAAGGGCGACGAGCCGGTCGCGTGACGGGGAAAAACCGTACGCGCTGAGCAGGCGCTCGAGCGCGCCGCAGCAGCCTTGGATGTCACCGATCAGCAGGACCATGGGCCCGATTCTGCTACCCTCCATGCCCTCATCACAGGTCACCGCCCCCGCCGGCGGCGCGCATGGATCTGCTCCTGCTGCTTTTTCTGGTCATTTTGAACGGCGCCTTTGCCATGTCCGAGATGGCGCTGACGGCCAGTCGCAAGGCCCGGCTGCAGGTGCTGGTGGAGGCGGGCGAGGGCGGTGCCCAGGCGGCGCTCGACCTGCACGAGAACCCGACGAAATTCCTCTCGACGGTGCAGATCGGCATCACCTCGATCGGCGTGCTCAACGGCATCGTCGGCGAGGCCGCGTTCTCGCGCCCGCTGGCGCAGTGGATCGACGCGACGCTGCCGGTGCAGCCGGAGACGGCGCAGTGGATGGCCACCGGTCTGGTCGTGCTCATCATCACGGTGCTCACCATCATCTTCGGCGAGCTCGTTCCCAAGCGCGTGGGGCAGATGTTCCCGGAGACCGTGGCGCGCCTGGTGGCGCGGCCGATGAACTGGCTGTCCACCGCCACCCGCCCGCTCGTGCTGCTGCTGGGCGCCAGCACCGAGGGGGTGCTGCGGCTGCTCGGCCTGCACGGGCGCGTCGCCCGCGGCGTGACCGAGGAGGAGATCGCCGCCAGCCTGGAGGAGGGCGTCGATGCCGGCGTGATCGAGGCCCAGGAGCACCAGATGGTGCGCAACGTGTTCCGCCTGGACGAGCGCCAGATCGGCTCGATGATGGTGCCGCGTGCCGAGATCGCCTGGCTCGACGCGCAGGCGCCCTTCGAGCAGACGCTGGCCGTGATGGCCGAGCGCAACCATTCGCGCTACCCGGTGTGCCGTGGCGGCCTGGACGACGTGATCGGCGTGCTGCCGGCGCACCGGCTCGTCGGCCCGGTGGCGCAAGGCCGCCCGTTGGACCTGACCGAGCACCTGCAGTCCCCGGTCTTCGTGCCCGAGACGCTCACCGGCATGGAGTTGCTGGAGCACCTGCGCGCCTCGTCCACCGAACTCGTGCTGGTGGTGGACGAGTACGGCGCGGTCCAGGGCCTGATTTCGGAGCGCGACGTGCTCGAGGCCATCACCGGCGAGTTCGCAGCCCCGGCCGGGCAGGACGCCTGGGCCGTGCGGCGCGATGACGGCAGCTGGCTCATGGAAGGCCTCATACCGGTTCCCGAATTGAAGGATAGGCTGGAATTGAGGGATCTTCCGGATGAAGACCGTGGACGCTACAACACGCTGGCTGGCATGATCATGCTTTTGCTCGGGCGCCTGCCCAGGATCACCGACACCGTCGAGTGGCAGGGCTGGTGCTTCGAGGTCGTGGACCTGGACGGCAAGCGCATCGACAAGGTGCTGGTTCGTCGACTCGCACAGACTGGAGACTTTCCGTGATCAATCCTCTGTTGTTCAAGAAGGCGGTGGCCATCGAGGCGGGCGCGCACCGCGCTTTGCGCATCAAGCCCGCTTCGCGCGACTGGTCGGTGGCTGGCGAGCTGAACGCGATGTTCCTGGCGACGGCGGAGTTCGCCGACGCCAGCGCCGACTACCCCATCGTCTTCGTCGATGCGGGCGCGGACGCGCAAGGCAACCGGCAGGTGGCGCCGGTCGCGGTGTTCGGTCTGCAGGAAAAGGAAAACCTCTACGTCGAGGACGGCCGCTGGCGCGTGAACTACATCCCGGCGCTCCTGCAGGCCTACCCCTTCGGCATCGCCCGCATCGACGAGGCGCGCGTGGCTGTGGTCATGGACGAGTCCTGGACGGGCTGGTCCACCACGGAAGGCGCGGCGCTGTTCGACGAGCAGGGACAGCCGTCGGATTACCTCAAGGGCATGCGCGACCAGCTCGAACGTGTCGAGGCCGAGATCCAGCGCACGCGCCTGTTCGGCAAGCTGATGCTGGACGCCGACCTGCTGGCGGCGATGCGTTTCGACGCCACGCTCGGCGACGGTCAGAAGATCGCTGTCGAGGGGTTCATGGCCGTCGACGAGAAGAAGCTCGCCGCGCTGCCCGACGCCAAGGTCCTGGAATTCCACCGCAACGGTGTCCTGGGCCTGATCCACGCGCACCAGATCTCGATGCGCCACATGCGTCGCCTGATCGGCTGGCGTCAGGCGCGCGAGCGCGGCACGGCAGCGCCAGCGGCTGCAGCCTGAGCGCGGCCACGGCCGCGCGCGGCAGGCGCGCTGCTGCCTGCAATCGCCCCGTCGGCCGGTGCGCTGGCATCCTGCGCGCGCGCCACCGCCCCGAAGATGCGGCCGTAGCGCAGGCCGATCCAGGCGTGCTCGCGCATCAGCATCTCCACCCTCGCCGACTCGCCCAGCGTCAGCGCTTCCAGCACCAGTTCGTGCTGAAGTTGCGCGTGCGAGAGCTTGCGGTACTCTGCGTCCAGGGCCGCGGTGTCGATCACGATCGAGCCTGCCGAGGCGAAGGGCAGGTGGTCATTGCGCGCGATTGCGTCCGCGATGACGCGGCTGTCGTCGGCGCTGACGATGGCGCGGTGGAAGCGATGGTTCAGGCGGGCCCAGCGCCCGACCGCATCCTCGCTCAGCGACCCTGGCGCCAGCACCGCCCGGCCTTCGGCCACGCAGTCGGCCAGCACCTGCCGCACCGCCGGCGGCAAGCCGCGCTCGGCCAGGCGGCGCGCGGCCAGACCCTCGAGCGCGCCGCGCACCTCGATCGCGCTCCGGATGTCGGCCTCGGAGACGGCGCGCACCACATAGCCGCGCGTGCCGGCTTTCTCCACCAGGCCCTCCTGCTCGAGGGTGCGCAAGGCCAGGCGCACGGGGGTGCGTGAGAGCCCGAGTGACTGTGCCACCGGGATCTCCGCCAGCCGCATCCCGGCGCTCCAGTGACCGGCGACGATCAGTTGCCGCAGTCTGGCGATGACAGTGCCCGTATCGGAAGGCACCCCCTCGATTGGATCCATAGACTGGATTTTATAAGCTCGAAATGGGCATAATTACCAGAAAATGGATCCAATGAGGATCCCATGAGTCAGGCGACCGTGGCCGCCTGACTCACCCCCGGCGCGCGCAAGGCCGTTTGGCGCGCGAGCTCATCACCCCCCAGCAACCCCGATCGTCATGCCCGCACGCACCACGCCTCCGTTTCGAGCCGACCACGTCGGCAGCTTCCTTCGTCCGGCCTATCTGCTGCAGGCGCGCGAGCAGAAAGCCCGCGGCGAGATCACACCTGCGCAGCTGCGCGAGGTCGAGGACCGCGCGATCGACGAGATCGTGCGCTTCCAGGCCGACGTGGGCCTGCAGTCCATCACCGACGGCGAGTTCCGCCGCACCTATTTCCACATCGACTTCCTCGAGCAGCTCGGCGGCGTCAAGACCGACATCCCGGTGACGGTGAGGAAGGCCGACGGCACCGAGGAGTTGGCGCCGCCGGTGATCCGCGTCATCGACAAGGTGCGCCACGCCAAGGACATCCAGCTCGCCGACTTCCAGTACCTGAAGTCGCGCGTGCAGGCGCTGGGCCGGCCCGAACTGATGCCCAAGGTCACGATCCCGTCGCCGACGATGCTGCATTTCCGCGGCGGGCGCGCCGGCATCAGCCGCGAAGCCTACCCCGAGCTCGACCCGGTGTTCTACGACGACGTTGCGCGCGCCTACGCGCAGGAGTTGCAGTCGCTGGCCGACGCCGGCTGCACCTACGTGCAGATGGACGACACCAACCTCGCCTACCTGTGCGACGAGCGCATGCGCGAGGCCGCACGCCAGCGCGGCGACGACCCGAACGAGCTGCCGCATCGATACGCCGCCTTCATCAACAAGGTGGTGGCCTTGAAGCCCGCCGGCATGACGCTGGCCATGCACCTGTGCCGCGGCAACTTCAAGAGCACGCATGCGGCGGCCGGCAACTACGAGCCGGTGGCCGAGGCGCTGCTGTCGGAGATGAAGCTCGATGCCTTCTTCCTCGAATACGACGACGACCGCTCGGGCGACTTCCGTCCGCTGCGCTACCTCTCCAAGGGCAAGATCGTCGTGCTCGGCCTGGTGACCACCAAGTTCGGCCAGCTCGAGAGCAAGGACACGCTCAAGCGCCGCATCGACGAGGCGGCGAAGTACGCGCCGCTCGATCAGCTCTGCCTGAGCCCGCAGTGCGGCTTCTCGAGCACCGTGCACGGCAACAACATCGCCGTCGAGGACCAGCGCCGCAAGCTCGCGCTGGTGATCGAGACTGCGCAAGAGGTCTGGAGCTGAGTTCGCGCCTGCCGCGCCGTCAGGCCTCAGACGAGCACAGGATTCTCCCGGGGTGACAGACCGGGCGGACCTGCGTACAGTCGCGGGCTCTTTGCTCTTCTTTCTGCTTCTCCCAGGAGCCTCCCGATGAAGCTGTCCCTCGCCTCGCTGAGCCTGGCCACCGCCGCGGCCCTGACCGCCCTGCCTGCCGCCGCGCAGGAAGTCACGCTGAAGTTCCATCACATCTGGACACCTCAGGCCATGGCCTCGGTGAACGTGATCGCGCCCTGGTGCAACAAGATCGCGGCCGAGTCCAACAACCGCATGCGCTGCCAGGTCCTGCCGGCGATGAGCGGGGGCGGCACGCCGCCGCAACTCGTCGACCGGGTCAAGGATGGCGTCGACGACGTCGTCATCACGCTGCCAGGCTACACCGCCGGCCGCTTCCCGGCGATGGAGGTCTTCGAGCTGCCCTTCATGACGAACTCTGCCGAGTCCGGCGCGCGCGCCGCCTGGGATTACCTGCAGAAGCACGCGCTCAAGGAGTTCCCGGGCACCAAGATCCTCGCCACCTGGGTGCACGACGAAGGCTACGTCCACACCAACGGGCGCCAGGTCAAGACCCTGGCCGACTTCAAGGGCCTGAAGATGCGCGCGCCCACGCGGCTGACGAACAAGCTGCTGGCCACGCTCGGCGCCACGCCGGTGGGCATGCCGCTGCCGGCCATCCCGGACTCGGTCAGCAAGGGCACGATCGACGGCTTCCTGCTGCCCTGGGAGGTCATGCCCTCGCTGAAGCTGCAGGAGATGGTGAAGTTCCACTCCGAGACCGATCCCTCGCGCCCGGCGCTCTACAGCGCCGGCTTCATCTTCGCGATGAACCAGGCGCGTTACGACAGCCTGCCGGCCGACCTGAAGAAGGTCATCGACAACAACAGCGGCGCGGCGCTGTCGCAGCAGATCGGCAAGATCTGGGACAACTCCCAGGCTGCGGGGCGTCAGGCCGCGCGTGAGCGTGGCAACACGTTCTACATGGTCCCGCCCGCGGAACTGGACAACTGGGTGAAGGCGAGTGCCGGCCTGTACGACGAGTGGGTGGCTGATGTGGGCAAGCGCGGCTACGACGGCAAGGCGCTGCTGAACGACGCGAAGCAGCTGCTGCAGAAGTACCGGAACTGAGCGGGCACCGCCCCGGCTCTGACGGGCTGGGGCATCGCTTGCAGCGACCGTTCGGCGGCAGCCGGCCACGACTCTCCCCATGCTCGACCGCTCGCTGGCCAGACTGTCGCGCGTCTTCGCGCTGATCGGGGTGGGCGTGGCCGCCCTCGTGGCCGTCTTGACCGTGGTGAGCATCGCGGGCCGGGCAGCGCTTTCCAAGCCCATTCAAGGCGACGTCGAGCTCACGCAGTTCGGCATCGCGCTGTGCATCTCGCTGGCGTTGCCCTGGTGCCAGTGGCAGCGCGCCAACATCATCGTCGACTTCTTCACCCAGCGTCTGGGTGAGCGGCGCAACGCGGTGCTCGACGGCATCGGCGCGCTGCTGATGGCCGCGATGTACCTGCTGCTGGCCTGGCGCTCCGGCGCCGGTGCCGTCTCGGTGCGCGAGGCCTTCGAGGCGACGATGATCCTGGACCTGCCGATGTGGTGGGTCTACGCATCGCTCGCCCCCGGGCTGGCGCTGGCAGGGCTGATCGCGCTGCGTCAGGCCTGGCAACTGCTGCGGCCAGGGTCAAGCGCGTCCGCGCTCGAGGCGGGACGATGACTGCAGCCACCACGATCGGCGTGGCCATGTTCGCCGGCATGCTGGCGCTGATGGCGCTGCGCGTGCCCATCGCCGCGGCCATGTTCATACCCGGCGCGCTCGGCTACTGGGCCATGAGCGGCGAGGCCGCCCTGCTGAACCAGCTCAAGGGCAGCGCGGTGGCGCGCCTGACGGTCTACGACCTGAGCGTCATCCCGCTGTTCCTGCTGATGGGGCAGTTCGCCACGCAGGGTGGCCTCAGCCGCGCCCTGTTCCGGGCGGCTGCAGCCTTCGTCGGCCACATCCGTGGCGGGCTGGCGATGGCCTCGGTGCTGTCGGCGGGCGCCTTCGGGGCGGTCTGCGGCTCCTCGGTGGCGACCTCGGCGACCATCACCCAGGTGGCCTACCCCGAGATGAAGCGCCATGGGTACGCCGGGCGGCTGTCCACGGCCGCGCTGGCCGCCGGGGGCACGCTGGGCATCCTGATCCCGCCCTCGGTGCCGCTGGTCGTCTACGCCATCCTGACCGAGCAGAACATCGCCAAGCTCTTTGCCGCGGCCATGCTGCCGGGCATCCTGGCCATGCTGGGCTACATCGTGGTCATCGGCATCTGGTGCCGGCTGCGCCCGCAGATGGGGCCGGCCGCGGAGCGCGCCGGCGCGTCCGAGCGGCTGGCCGCCCTGTGGGGGATCTGGCCCATCCTGCTGATCTTCCTCGTCGTCTTCGGCGGCATCTACGGCGGCATCTTCTCGCCCACCGAGGGGGCTGCGGTCGGCGCCGTGGCGACCTTCGTCGCCGGCTGGGCCCAGGGGGAACTGCGCGGCCCGCAGATCGCGAGCAGCTTCCTCGGCACCGCCGAGACCACGGCGATGGTGTTCCTGATCTTCCTCGGCGCCGACATGATGAACGCCTCGCTCGCGCTCACGGCGATGCCCGCGGCGGTGGCGGCCTGGGTCGGCGCGCTGGCGGTGCCGCCGCTGGTCATCGTCGCGGCGGTGCTGCTGCTGTACGTGCTGCTCGGCTGCGTGATGGACGAGTTGTCGATGCTGCTGCTGACCATCCCGGTCATCTTTCCGGCCGTGATGGCGCTGGACCTCTGGGGCCTGAACGCCGAGGCCAAGGCGATCTGGTTCGGCATCCTCGTGCTGATGACGGTGGGCATCGGCCTGATCGCCCCGCCGGTCGGGCTGAACGTCTACGTCGTCAACAACCTCGCGCGCGACACACCCATGTCCGAGACCTACCGCGGGGTCTTCCCCTTCCTCGCCTGGGATGCGCTGCGCGTGCTGCTGCTGCTGTGCTTCCCGGTGCTGAGCCTGGGGCTGGTGTCGGTGTTCTTCGCGCGTTAGGGTCCTGTTCCACGCGGTGCGGCCCATGAAACCCTGGCTCCGCAGCGGATAGCCCTGCGGCGATGGCGCGCTTGCGAGGCCGCCGTCTTCTGCCGCGCCCACGCGACGTGCTGCCACGCTGTGGGGTCATGACCAGGCGGCCCTGAACTAGAGACTCGACAAGAAAAGCTGTATGCATATACAGTATCTTCGTGTCTCTCCTTGCCCCTGCCACAGTCGCCCTCGAGGCCTTGCACCCCGCGCTATGGCGCGCGCACCAGCTTGGCCACGGCGCCGAGGCTGTGCATCCCAGCGGCTTCGATGCGCTGGACGCGCAACTGCCCGGGGGGGGCTGGCCGTGCCGGGCCTTGACGGAGCTGCTGCTGGCGCAGCCGGGGGTTGGTGAGATGCGGCTGCTCGCGCCGGCGCTGGCCCGGGTGTCGGCGCCAGCCGACCCGACCGATGCCAGCTGCCGCAGCGTGATGCTGTTCGACCCGCCAGCCCGGCCTTGCGCGCAGGCGCTGACGCAACTGGGCGTGGACGCGCGCCACATCGTCGTCGTGCACGGGCGCGAGGGGCCGCGCGGGGCGGCGCTGCGGCACCTGCTGCCAAGTGCCGATCTGCTGTGGGCGCTGGAGCAGGCGCTGCGCAGCGCCCAGATCGGCGCGGCGCTGGCCTGGCTGCCCGAGCGCCTGGGCGCCGACGCGTTGCGCCGGCTGCAACTGGCGGCGCAGGCGCACGACGGTCCGGTCTTCCTGCTGCGCGGCATCACGGCCCGGCTCAAGCCCAGCCCGGCGCCGCTGCGCCTGGCGCTGCACGGCAGCCCCGTGCCCGACGAGATCGTGCTGCACCTGCTCAAGCGACGCGGCCCGCCGCTGGCGCAGCCGCTGCGCCTGGTTCTGCCGCCGGTGCTGTCCGCGCCGTCGAAGGCGCGAGCGCTGGAGCGCCTGGTGGAGGCCACGCCCCGGCCGCTCGCCGCGGCCCGGCCGCCGGGCCGTGGCCGTGTGCCGCAGGGTGCCGGGCACGGGCAGAGCACGGTGTCCACCCCCCGGGCTGGACACGAGCCCCGGCGGCAGGTGGGCCCTGCCCGCCTCGGTACGGGGTGAGCCTGGGAGCGTCCCATGTCCCTGTCGCGTTGCGGTGTTCCCGGAGAAGCCGTTCGGGCCGAGGCCGTCGAGCGCGCTCAGGCAAGGCCCTTCGACGGGGCTCGGGTTGGACTCCTCGGCTGGGCGCAGAACAGATCCTTCGACTGGGTGCAGGTCAGATCCTCCGACCGGGCTGAGCGCAGGATCTTCGACTGGGCTGCGGTCAGGGTCTTCGGCCAGGCCGAGGGCAGGCGCGTGGAAGCCCGTACAGAGACCGTTCGGGCTGAGCTTGTCGAAGCCCTTGACCGCATGCCCTTCGTCCGGCCTGGCCTGCCCGCAGCTTGAGCGTCATGGCCCGACACGCCAAGGGGTTCCGCTGGCCGGCCGCGCAGGCCGCACTGGCCGCTCCCCCGCCCCCCGAAGCCACCCCCGCGCCCGCGCACCGCCGCTGGATCGCCCTGCACCTGCCTGCGCTGGCGCTCGAGTCCTGGGTGGCGACCCTGGACTCCGAGGTCCGCCACCTGCCGCTGGCCTTGCTGGACGGCACGCGCGTGGCGGCGGTCGATGCCGCCGCCGCGGCCCTCGGAGTTCGGCCTGGGCAGCAGCGTGCCACCGCGCTGGCGCTCGCGCCTGCGCTGCGCTTCGGCCAGGCCGATGCGGCGCGCGATGCCCGGGCCCTGGGCGCCGTGGCCCATGCGGCGCTGCAGTTCACCCCCGCGGTCGCGCTCCACGGCGGGGACACGGTGCTGCTCGAGGTGGCGTCGACGCTGCGGCTTTTCGGCGGCCTGTCCCAGTTGGCGCAGCGTCTGGACGCGGCGCTCGAACCGCTCGGTCACCAGGTGGTGCCTGCCTGCGCGCCGACAGCGCTCGGCGCGGCGCTGCTGGCGCGCTGGGCGTCGCCGGACCCGCCACGGGCGCTCTTCGGCCCGCATGCCACGCGCCTGGCGGCGCTGCGCGCGCTGCTGGACACCGCCCCTGCCACGCTGCTGTGGTCCCAGGGCGCGTCGGCGCTGGAGATGCTGCAGGGGCTGGGCCTGCGCACGCTGGGCGAATTGCGGGTGCTGCCACGCGACGGGCTGGCGCGCCGCTTCGGCCCGGCCGTGCTCGACCTGCTGGACCGCGCCCGTGGCGACGCGCCCGATCCGCAGGACTGGGTGTGTCCGCCCGAGCGCTTTGCCGAGCAGCTCGAACTCCACGCGCGCGCCGACACCGCGGCGCAACTGCAGCACGCGGCCGGCCTGTCGCTGGCCCGACTCGTGGCCTGGGCGCGGGCGCAGCAGGGGCGTGTGCAGCGCTGCACGCTGGGCCTGCGGCACGAGCCGCGCCACCGCGCCGACGACGCCGTGCCCGAACTCACGACCCTGGAGATCGCGCTGGCCGAGCCTTCGGCCGACGCCACCCACCTGCAGGGCTTGCTGCGCGAGCGGCTGGCGCGCCTGGTCCTGCCCGCGCCGGTGACGAGCCTGGACCTGCGCTGCGACGAGCTCGTCTTCGCCGCCCCTCCCGACGGCGAGCTCTTCCCCACGCGCGCGGCCGGCCAGGCCGGCCTGGCGCGCCTGCTCGAGCGTCTGCAGGCCCGCCTCGGCGAGGACCGTGTCCAGCGCCTGGAGCCGGTGGACGACCATCGACCCGAGCGCGCGGCGCAAACCCGTGCGTCGGCCTTGCCTGTGGCTGCTGCGGTGGTGGCCGTGGCCCGCCGTCCTGCGCCCGTCGCAGGCAGCAGCCCCCACCCGCCAGCGCGCCTGACCCGGCCGGCCTGGCTGCTGCCCGAGCCGCAGCCCTTGACGGAGCGGGGGCCGCACCCCTGCTTCGGCGGCCAGCCGCTGCAGTTGCTGGCCGGCCCCGAACGCATCGAGTGCGGCTGGTGGGACGATGCGCTGGCGGCGCGCGACTACTTCGTCGCCCAGACGCACGACGGTGCGCTGGCCTGGATCTTCCGCAGCCGCCTGCCGGGGGCAGCGACGCCGGCGGGCTGGTTCCTTCAGGGCTGGTTCGGTTGACGCCCTGGCGCCCGCACCTCGAAGCGCACCGTCTGCAGTGTGCGGCCGCGGCCGTCGAGCAGCTTCAGCTCGTGGCGGCCAGGCTGCGGCGTCCAGCGCAGGGCCGCGCCCTGCCCGAGCCGGCGCCCGCCCAGCACCCAGGTCCCGGCCTCGCCCTCGAAGCGGATGCGCTGCACCTGGGGCGGCAGGTCGGGGTCGAGGGCGTAGACGCTGCCGTCGGCGGGGCTGCTGATCCCGATCGGCCTTGCCGTGGCCTGGGCCACGAGGGCGCCAGCACCGGCGCTGCCGGGCACGGGCGCCGTGCCGGCGATGAAGAGCTCCTCGCGCCCGGGTTCATGCTCGCCGACGCGCTCGAGCCGCACCCGCTGCACCCCCGGGGGTGGTGGCGGGGCGCGCGAGGGTTGCCCGGCATGCAGGTGCCGCACCAGCGCCTGCCACACCGGCGCCGCGCCGCTGACGCCGCTGACCGCGCGCATCGGCGCGCCGCTGGCATTGCCGACCCAGACGCCGACGGTGTAGCGATCGGTGTAGCCGATGCACCAGTTGTCGCGCATGTCCTTGCTCGTGCCGGTCTTGACGGCGGCAAAGCCGCGCGTGACCAGGGCGCTGTCCAGGCCGAAGGTCAGGGTTCGCGCCGACGGGTCGGCCAGGATGTCGCCCACCAGGTGGGCGGTTGCGGGGTCGAGCACGCGCGTCGCCCGGCCACCGTCGGTGCTGCTGCCCGGGCTGGTGCGGGTGGCCTGGACGGGCTGCAGCACCGGGGCCGAGTGCAGGCCACCGCGCGCCAGCGCGCGGTAGGCGTTGGTCAGCGCCAGCAGCGTGACGTCGCCGCTGCCGAGTGCGAGCGCGTGCCCGTACCAGCCCCCGGTCTGCGGCAACGCCATGCCGAGCGCGTTCAGGCGTTCGTGCAGCGCGTCGGGCGGCAGCATCAGGCTGACGCGCAGGGCCGGCACGTTCAGGCTCGAGCCCAGCGCGGTGCGCGCGCTGACCCAGCCCTTGTAGCTGCGGTCGTAGTTCTGCGGCCGGTACACGCCGGTGCCGGTGGCCACCTGGGCCGGCGAGTCGTCGAGCAGGCTGGCGGGCGTCAGCAGGCGGCGTTCGAACGCCAGACCGTAGACGAAGGGCTTGATGGTCGAGCCCGGCTGGCGGCGCGCGAGCACACCGTCGACCTCCGCTGCCGACGAGCCCGCTCCGACCGAACCGACCCAGGCCCGCACCTCGCCGCTGGCGTTGTCGAGCACGACCACGGCGCCGTCTTCCACATGCCGGCCCGACAACTCGGCCAACTGCGCGCGCAACTGGCGCACGGCCACGCGCTGCACGCCCGCGTCCAGCGTCGTGCGCACCTGGGGCGGCGCGTCGGGGCCGACGACCTGGCGTGCGAAGTGCGGCGCGATCTGCTCGCCCAGCGGCATGCCGCCGCGCCGCGCCAGGGCCTGCGCCGCCAAGCCACGCACGCCGGTGCAGTCGCGCTTCATGAGTTCCAGCACGCCGCAGGCGCGGCGGCCCACGGTGTCGGCATCAGCCTGCGGTGCGCGCACCAAGGCGGCAGTGATCGCGGCCTCGTGCGCGTCCAGGCCGCGCGGGTGCTTGCCGAACAGGGTCTGAGCCAGCGCGTCGATGCCGACGATCTCGCCGCGCAGCGGCACCAGATTCAGGTAGGCCTCGAGGATCTCGTGCTTGCGCCAGCCCGACTCGAGCTCGCGCGCCACCACCACCTGGCCGAGCTTCTGCACCACACTGCGGCCTCCAGCCGGGCGCGCCAGGTCCTCGTCGATCAGGCCGGCGAGCTGCATCGTCAGCGTCGATGCCCCACGCGTGCGCGTGTTCCACAGGTTTGCGAAGGCGCTGCGCGCCACTGCGCCCCAGTCGACACCGCTGTGCTCCCAGAAGCGCCGGTCCTCGCTCAGCACCACGGCCTGCAGCAGCACCGGCGACACCGCCTCCAGCGGCACCCAGGCCAGCCGGCGCGCGCGCGGGTCGGCGCGCAGCGTCTGTACCGGCACGCCATGACGGTCGAGGATGGTCACGTCCGAAGGCCGGTGCGCCGCGCGCACCTCCGCGAAACCTGGCACGCCCGCGAGGGCCGGCGTGCAGACCCCAACCGCCAGCGCGAGCGCCAGGACCTGGGCGGCGAGGCGCGAGAAATCGCCGGGCCGCCCCAAGATTTCTCGACCCCCTGGGGGGGCGGTCCGGGCGCAGCCCGGGCCTGGGGGCTCGCGGATCAAATCGCCGGGCCGCCCCAAGATTTCTCGACCCCCTCGGGGGGCGGTCCGGGCGCAGCCCGGGCCTGGGGGCTCGTGGATCCAATCGCCGGGCCGTCCCAAGATTTCTCGACCCCCTCGGGGGGCGGTCCGGGCGCAGCCCGGGCCAGGCTGCGGGTTCACGGCGCCACCTCCCACACGGCGTTGGGCTGCTCGCCGTGGGTCTGCGGCGCGTACATGGCCTCCACGCGTGTGGGCGGCAGGCCGAAGCGGCCGGCGTGGTTCAGGCGCAGCGTGTACTCGACGACGTGCCGACCGCGCGGCATGAACTCGAAGTAGCTGCGAAAGGCCGTTGCGGCGCGTTCCTCGAAGGCCGGCCAGGCGCTGCCGGCGCGGCGCTCGCCGCGGGTGGCCAGGGCGCTGTCGCGCGCCAATCCCGTGCCGAGCACCGTGGCGCCGGCGGGCACGGGGTCGTCGACGACGACCCAGTTGCGGTCGCTCGCGGCGTCGATCTCCAGCCGCACGCGCACGATGTCGCCGCGCGTCCAGCGTGCCGGGTCCTGGCGCTGCACCGCGACGAGGCTGCGCGTGACGGCATAGCCCGCCCGCAGTGGCGCCTTCAGCGGCACGGCCGCGCGCGTCTGCAGCAGCACCCAGGGGCGCCCCGGGCCGTCGTGCGCCAGGCGCAGCGTCGCCGCGTCGGTGGGCCAGGGCAGGGTGATCGTGGCGCCCTCGGGCTGGCGCGCCCAGTCCACCGCCGCGGTCGCGCCGCTGCCCGGCGCCAGCGTCGCCACCGTGCGGCCCTGTACCGCCGTGGCTTCGAAGCGTGCCGAAAAACGCTCCAGCGCGAGCGCGCTCCAGGCATTGGCCGTGGTCGTGGACCAGGCGCCGCGCTGCTGCCGCTCCAGGTGTCCTGCCAGCAGGCGCGGCACGTCCTCGCGCCATGCGGGCTCCTCGAGGGCCGTCAGCATCAGGCGCGCAGCGTTGGCGTCGCTGCTGTCCATCAGCCACCACCAGGCCTCGTCTGCGGCTTGCAGCCGCAGCGCACCCGGCGAGCCGGCCAGGCGCGCGCGCAGCAGGCGCTGCACCTCCTGCAGGCGCTGCTCGCGGTCGGGCACCCCCTGCAGCCGCTTCAGCAGCGACCAGGCGTCGATCAGCGAGGTGGTCGGCCACTGGGCCGGCGCCGTGGCCAGGGTGTCGAGCATGCGCGGCCGGGCGCGGCCATGACGGGCCAGGGCTTCGATCGCCGCCAGCCGCCGCGCGTCCAGGTCGGGCCGGGGCGACCAGGTGTCGCGCTCGATGCGGCCCTCGACGAATGCGGTCAGGCCGTCGAGCATGCGCTCGCGCAGCGCCTGCGGCCAGCGCAGGCCGGCCTCGTCAGCGAGCGCCAGCAGGTAGGCGGTGAGGCGGTCGCTGCCGCGCGCCGCCTCGTCGGGGCGCGGTGGGAACCAGGCCGCCAGGCCGTCGTCGTCCAGGTAGGCGGGCAGCTGGTTGACCACCGCGGCCCACTGCTTCGCATCGCCCAGCCCCACGGCGCGCGAGGCCTGCTGCTCCAGGCAGGTGTAGGGGTAGGCCTCGAACCAGCGGCGCAAGCCCGGCAGCTGGCGGCCGAGACGCGGCTGCAAGGTCAGCGCGAGCCCGCCGTCCGTCACCCCTTGCGTGCGCAGCGCGCCGTCCGGCGCCTGCACCGGCCACGACACCGGGCCGTCGAGCTGCCGCAGCGTGGCCTGCAGCGTGCGCACCGGCACGGTGGAGCCGACGTCCTGTGCGAACTTCAGCCGGTCGCGCGCCAGTGCGGCGGCGCGTGGGGCAGGCGCGGGTGGCGCCGTCTGTCCCTGGGGCGTAGCGGGGCGCTGTGCGGAAGCGGCGGGCCGTGTCGGCGGGGCGGTACCTGGTTGCGCCGCAGGGTCCGGACGCTGCAGGGTTGAGGCAGGCAATTCCTCGGCGGCGGCCTCCCAGGTCAGGCGCGTGGCGTGGGCCGGCACCTCCACCGGCCAGCGCAGCTCGGCCGCGGTGCCGGGTTCGATGCGCTGCTCGCGCGGCGCCAGGGCCGGCAGCGCCTGCGCCCGGCCGCTGGTGTCCAGCGCCTGGCCGGCGAGCGTGGCGCGCACGGTCATCGCCCGGTCGGTCGTGTTGCGCAGTGTCAGCAGGGCCTCGAAGCGGTCGCCCTCGCGGACGGCCGGGGGCAGGCTGGCGATGAGCTGCAGGTCCTGGGCGACGCGAATGCTCGCGCTGCCGGTGCCGAAGCGCTGCGGCGACGGGGTTCGCCCGGCGCTGGGTGGCTCCACCGCATCGGCCACGGCCACCAGGCGGAAGGACGTCAGGGCATCGTTCAGCGGCACCTCGACCAGGGCCTCGCCGCGCTCGTCCAGGCGCACGCGCGGCTGCCACAGCAGCAGGGTGTCGAAGAGCTCGCGCGCGTCGCCGCGCCCGCCGCCGCCGCCGGCCGGAACGGCCTTGCGGCCGTGGTGGCGGCGGCCGATGATCTCGCCCTGCGCCGTGCTCGTGGCCACGCCCCAGTCGCGCGGCTGCATCATGGCCTGCAGCAGGTCCCAGGAGTCGTTGGGCCGCAACGCCAGCAGGCCCTCGTCGACGGCGGCAAAGGCGAACTCGGCGCCGCGTGCCGGCTGGCCCGCGTGGGTGACGCGCACGCGCACCCGCGCGGTCTCGCGCACCGCGTAGCGCGGCTTGTCGGGCAGCACGCTGACCTGCAGTTCGTGCTGCGCGGTGCCGACCTCCAGCGCCGCGACGCCAAGCTTGAAGGCGGGTTTGGCGAGGTCGACCATCGCCGTGGGCGCACGGTAGTCGCGGCGGTCGTGCCAGAAGCTGCGCAGCCATTCCAGCGGCTCGCTGGCGTCGAAGCCGAAGGCGTTGCGCCACGACATGTCGCGCAGACGGCCGCGCACCGCGAGCACGCTCACGTACACGTTGGGCGCCCAGCCGGGCTCGATCGGCACCTCCACCACCGGGTCGCTGCCGCGCAGGCGCACGACCTGGGTGCGGATCACGCCCTCGCGCTCGACGGCCACCAGTGCCGTGGCCTGGCGGAAAGGCATGCGCACCTGCAGCCGCGCGGTCTCGCCGGGCTGGTAGCGCTTCTTCTGCGGCAGCAGTTCGATGCGGTCGTCGTCGTCCTGCGCGAACCACAGCTCGCCCGCGCCGGTGATCCATAGGCTGGCCGCGGCTTCGCTGCGGTGACCGGCCTTGTCCCGCGTGCCCGCGATCAGCTCGACCTGACCGGCAGTGTCGAGCGCGGCGTCGCACTCGAGGCGGCCGCGGGCGTCGGCGCGGCCGCGGCACAGCACGCCGAGTTCGCGCCGCTCGACGTGGTTCTCCCAGGCGTAGAAGCCGCCGACCAGGCGCTTGCGCGTGCTGATGTCCTGGCGCAGCACGCCGCGCACCTCGAGCGCCTGCCCGGGCACGGGCCGACCCTCGGTGTCGAGCGCGAGCGCGGTGAACCGGGCACGTCCGCGGCTGGCCACCCACTCACGCGTCTGGATGCCGGCGACCACGGCGGCCGGCCACACCGGGGTCGAGGCCGCCACGGTCTGGATCTCGCCGTTGGGGTCGGTGAAGCTGAGCTCGGTGACGATCTCGCCCGGGCCGTCCAGTGCCGGCAGGTCTTTCAGCACGATGCGCGCCGCGCCCTCGCGACTGGTTTGCGCCCGCAGGCGGTCGGCAACGAGACGCCCCGAGGCCGCAGGCGCGTCCTCGTCCTGCGCGGCGGCGTCGTGCCGGGGCTGCGTGTCGCGCGGCGGCTCGAAGGAGAAGTCCTCGTGGCCGGCAAAGCGCGGCACGCGCGGGCGCAGCAGGGCGGTGGCGCGCAGCGGCGCCTGCGCATAGCCGCCGCCGTTGAGGTGGCGCAGCTGTGCGTCCAGTGCCAGCTCGCGTGGGGCGATGACCGCCATTCGCGGGCCGCTGAGGCGGGCGTCGACCAGCGGGACGCGGAACTCCTCAATCCGGAATTCGCCGGCAGCCCAGCGGCGCGCCGGCTCCTGCGGTCCGGTGCCGGGGCGTTCGAGCTCGACCCGCCAGACCCCGAGCCGTGCCCCGGCCGGGATGGCCCAACTCGACACCGCGCTGCGCGCGTCGGGCCATTCCAGCGCCTGCTCGTGCTCGTCGCCGCTGCCGACGTGGATGATCTTCAGCCGCGTCGGCAGGCGCGCCCGCTCGGGCAGCGCGAAGCCGGTGGCCGTCTGCAGGCGCAGGAAGTGCTTCATCGACACCGTCTCGCCGGCGCGCAGCAGCGTGCGGTCGAAGACCGTGTGCGCGCGCGAGTCGGCTTCCTGCGGCGCCCAGCCCGGGGGGCTGGCCGGCACGGCGAAGCGCCAGGGCTCGATCCCGCGCATCCAGCCGCTGAAGACGAACGCCATGTCGTTGCGGCCTCGGGCGTCGCGCTGGCGCGCGGTGACGAAAAGGCCATCCTCGCCGGCGCAAGCGGCGGCGCGCGCCGACAGGGCGCCGTCGACGCGCGCCAGTCCCAGGGCGTCGGTGCGCCCCTGCCACAGCCGCGTGCCCGCGCAGTCGTGCACGGCCACCTCGGCACCGGCCACGGGGCGGGCACGGTCCAGCGTCGTCACCCACACTGCGCTGCCGTCGCGCCCGTGCTTGAAGTGCACGCCCAGGTTGGTGACGAGCACGCCGGTGCGCACGTACATCGGCGCGGCCTGCGCGAGCAGCGCCTGCCCGAGCCGGCGCGACTCGATCTCGACCACGTGGTAGCCGGGCTCGGCGATCGGGATGCCGACGACCTCGGCCGCGCGCGCGTCGCCGGCCGCAGGCGGCGGCAGTGCCAGGCGCCGTGCCTGAGTGTCGCCGGCCAGCAGCGAGATCTCACGCGTGGCGATCATGCGCTCGACGCGCTGGCGCTGCTTGCGGCCCTGGGCGTCGGTGCTCTCCTGCCAGACATGCCACTCGGCCTGGGGGCGGCCGAGGTCGCGCGCGCTGAGCTGGGTCTCGTGGTGGCGCTGCAGGCGGTGGAACCAGCGCAGCACCTCGGCTTCGCCGTCGATGCGGCGGATGCGCACCTGGCCGCTGGCCGCGCCGGGGCCGAGGTCGGCCTGGACGCGGCGCAGCGTCACCGGGACGGCAGCCTGCTCGCCCCACTCGACGACGCCGAAAGGCGCGGCGGCGAACTTCGCCAGCGGTGGCGCCTGCGCAGTCGCGACCTCGAGCGGGAAGCTGCGCGCGTTGGCGAGCGCGCGCCCGCTCGCGTCGCGCAGGTCTGCGGGCAGCACGACGCGGTATCGCGTGAGCTCGGTCAGCGGCGCGGCAAAGCGGACCTGCTCGACTTCGGTCGAGCGATCGTCCTTGTCGAAGAGCGGAGCGAGGACGGCGCCTGCGGGCGTCTGGCCGGTTCCGACCGGTCCCAGCGTCTCCAGCCGCACCGCCGCCGCCTGGGCGCGTGCAACGCGCGTCGAGAAAGCCACTACCAGCGGCCGCAGTGGCATGCATGGTGATTGCGCGCGCTCGCGCTCACAGCTGAATTCGGCCGTGAAGGCGGGTCTGACGCGGTAGTCGAAGCGCTGCAACCGGGGCGGGGTCTGCGTGGTGGTGGTGCCGCCGGGCAGGTCGAGCGCGCTGTTCCACACCAGCCGCAGCCGGGCCTCGTTGGGCAGCGGGCGGGCGCAGGCAAGCACGGCCGTGCGCGCAGCCTCGCGCTGCAGACGCTGCGCGCGCAGCAGGGTTTCGCGCGCGGCGCCGCCCACGACGCGCACCGGCACACGTTCTCCCACGCCGTCGAGCTCGCAGTGCGCGCGCGCCACGACCTGCGCGTCGGACACCGGCCCGGTGAGTTGGAGCACGAAGTGCTGGTCCTCTTCGACCGACTCCCCCGGCGATGGCTGCATCTGGGCCACGGCAGGCCCGCCGGTGGAGAAGGCGAAGACGCGTGGCCCTTGCAGCGGCCCGTCCAGCCCCTGCCAGCCTTCGACGGCGCTGACTGTGCAGCGCAGTCCTGGGGGAGGCGGCTCGCGGAAGTCGACGATCCAGGTGCGCTCGTCGGCCCAGCGTCCGTCGGCCGGCAGGGTGGCCCCGGCACAGTCCAGTTTCACGGGCGCGGGGGAGGCGGCCGCACCCAGGCGCACGACCGGCGCGTCGAACCCGATGCGCAACTGCGCGGCCTGGCCGACCTCGCCCTGCAGGCTGACCCCGGTGATGCGCGCGGCGAAAGCCGGCGCCGCGAGCGCAGCCAGCGCAAGCAGGACCAGCCGCCGGCGCGAGGCCCGGAGCTCGCGCATCTGCGTGGCCACTTTCCGGCGCTCAGGCCAGGCCTGCGGCCTGCTGCACCGCCTGCGGGTCCACGCCGAGCTTGCGCGCGGCCTCCAGGATCTCCTGCCAGGTGGTGGCATCCACCGGCACGCCCTGGGCGCTGCGCTGCGCGCGCGCGGCGCGCTCGGGCTCGCCGGCCACGAGCACCTCTTCGACGCCGGCGCGCGGTGGCGAGGCCTTGACCCAGTCGACGAAGGCGGCGGCCTCGCGTTCGAAGGCCTCGGTGCCGCCCAGCGCCGCCGGGTCCAGCAGCACGCACAGCATGCCGTTGAGCACGCGGCGCTTGCTGGCGTCGGCGTCGCGCTGCGTCATCCCGGCTGCGAGCGCGCCGCCGAGCAGTTCGCACATCACGGCCAGCCCGTAGCCCTTGTGTGTGCCGAAGGTCAGCAAGGCTCCCCAGGGCGGGATCACGCTGTAGCGCGGATCCTGGGTGTCGCGGCCCTGGTCGTCGATCAGGCAGCCCGGCGCCACGGGCTCGCCCTTGTTGTGCGCGACCCGGGTCTTGCCCTGGGCGATCATGCTGGTGGCGAAGTCCAGGATCACCGGCGGGCGGCCCGCCAGCGGCACGCCGATGCACACCGGGTTGGTGCCGAAGCGCGCGTCGCCGCCGCCGAAGGGTGCGACCACGTTGCGCGCGACGACGTTGACGAGGTGGATCGACACCAGTCCCGCGGCGGTGGCCTGCTCGGCCCAGGCGCCGATGCGCCCGATGTGGTGCGAGTTGCCGAGCGCGACGATGCAACTGCCGTGTCGACGTGCGCGCTCGATGCCCAGTGCCATGGCCTCGCGCCCGATGACCTGGCCGAAGCCCGCCTGCCCGTCCAGCCGCAGCAGCGCGCCGGCATCGACGACGGTCTGCACGTGCCGGTTCGGGAACAGGCCGCCTTCGAGGTAGGCCTCGGCGTAGCGCGGCAGCATGCCGATGCCGTGCGAGTCGTGGCCGGTCAGGTTGGCCTCGATCAGGTTGCCGGCGACGAGGCGAACCTCCTCGTCGTGGCTGCCGAAACCCCGCACCACGAGGTGCATGGCGGCGGTGAGTCGGTCAAGGGGAATGATGTGGTTGTGGGCCATGGTGCGGTAGCGGGAGTGCGCAGGGCGCTGCGGGTTTGCCAGGGTGGCGGTCAGCCGAGCCCTGATCCTAGACTGCGGCGCCAGCCAACCGTCCTGGGGTAGACACCATGAACACCCGCATCTTGCGCCGTCGCACCGTGTTGCAGACGCTCGGCGCCTCGGCCGCCGGCCTCGCGCTGCCGGTGCTCGCGCAGTCCACCTGGCCGTCGCGGCCGATCCGCTACATCGTGCCCTTCGCGCCGGGCGGCACGACCGACATCCTCGCCCGCGTCGTCGGCGAGAAGCTCGGTCCCATCCTCGGCCAGACCATCGTGATCGAGAACAAGCCGGGCCAGGGCGGCTCGGTCGGCGCCGCCGAACTGGCCCGCGCCGCGCCTGACGGTCACACCATCGGTGGAGGCACGATCAGCTCGCACGCGATCAACGCCACGCTGTACGACAAGCTGCCTTACGACCCGGTGGCGAGCTTCGCGCCGATCACGATGTACGCGACGCAGCCCAATGTGCTGCTCGTGCACCCGAGCGTGCCGGTGAGCAGCCTGCGCGAGTTCATCGCGCTCTTGAAGGCCAGTCCGGGCAAGTATGTCTACGGCTCGGCCGGCAACGGCACCTCGCAGCACATCTCGGGCGAGCTGTTCAAGGCCATGGCCGGGGTCCAGATGCAGCACGTGCCCTACCGTGGCAGTGGCCAGATGGTGCCCGAGCTCCTGGGCGGCACTCTGCCGGTGGCCTTCGACAACATCGCCACCGGCATCCCGCACATGAAGGCCGGCAAGCTGCGTGCGCTTGCGGTGACGACGGCGCGGCGCTCCGGCGTCGCGCCGGACGTGCCGACGATGGCCGAATCCGGGCTCGCGGGCTATGAACTGAGCTCCTGGCAGGCGGTGTTCGCGCCAGCGGGCACGCCGGCGGCCGTCGTCGACCGGCTCTACACCGAGATCGGCCGCATCCTGAAGATGCCCGAGGTGGCCAAGCGCCTCGGTGACCTGGGACTGGACCTGTCGGGCATGACGCCCGCCGAGCTCGGCGCGGTTGTTCGCGCCGACGTGCCTCGCCTGGGCAAGGTGGTGCGCGACAGCGGCGCGAAAGCCGACTGAGTCCGCAGCGGGGAGCCGGCCGGGCCAGGCCCGTCAGGGACCGTCCGGGTCGGGCTCGAAACGATCGGCAGGCATCTTGGTGCGCCGGCGGATGATCCACACCAGGACGAAGACCGCCAGCACCAGCAGCGCGGCTGGCCCGTACCAGAGCAAGGCCGTCGTGCTCTTGACCGGCGGCTTGTAGAGCACGAAGTCGCCATAGCGTGCGGTCATGTAGTCGTTGATCTGCGCCGGCGTTTGGCCGCGCTCCAGCATCGTGCGCACCTGGTTGCGCAAGTCGATTGCGAGATCCGCATTCGAGTCGGCGATCGTCTGGTTCTGGCATACCAGGCATCGCAGGCCGGCGGAGATCTTCATCACCTGCGCCTCGAGTGCCGGATCGGGCGCGGCGACGGCTTGCCGTGCCGGCCCGGTGCCGCCGCCCATGGCCGCAGAAGCTGGCGCAGCCGTTGCTCCCGGCGCAGCACTGGCGCCCTGTGACATCGCCGACCACGGCAGGATCGCCAGCAGCAAGGCGCCGGCGATGTGGACGAACAGCCGCCGCACCTTCAGGCCCCCAGCTGCTTGAGCAGCGGCTCGATCTTGTCCTGCAACACCTTGCGCGTCAGTGGGCCGACATGCTTGTAGCGCACTACCCCCTGTGCGTCGATGACGAAGGTCTCAGGCACACCGTAGACACCGAAGTCGATGCCGACCTTGCCGTCGAAGTCGATCAGCGTGGCTGCGTAGGGGTTGCCCAGGCGCTCGAGCCACGCCCGGGCATCGCCCGGGCGGTCCTTGTAGTTCAGGCCGACCACCGGCGCCTGGATGCGCCGCGCCAGGTCGATGACCAGCGGGTGTTCCTCGCGGCAGGGCGCGCACCAGGAGGCCCAGACGTTCATCACCCAGGGCTTGCCGGCGAAGTCCTCCCGCCGCATCGCCTTGTCGGGGTCGTCCAGGCGCGGCAATGTGAAGGCCGGTGCCTGCTTGCCGATCAGGGGTGAAGGCACTTCGCGCGGATTCAGGCTCAAGCCGCGGAAGAGGAACCAGACGAGCACGCCGAACAGCGCGATCGGAATGAGGAAGCGCAGGCTCTTCAAGCGGTCGATCCTTCGGGTGGGCGCGCGTGGTGCCGCGGCTCAGGCTGCTGCCACGGCGCCGCCGGGCTGGACCTGCTCGGCGGTGCGTCGGGCGCGGTAGCGGCGGTCGGTCGCGGCCAGCAGGCCCCCCAGCGCCATCAGCGCGCAGCCGCCCCAGATCCAGTCGACGAAGGGCTTGACGTACAGGCGCACGATCCACGCGCCGCCGTCCACCGGCTCGCCGAGCGAGACGTACAGGTCCTTGACCAGCCCCGTGCGGATGGCGGCCTCGGTCATCGGCATCTGCTGGACGCGGTAGATGCGTTTTTCCGGCCGCATCGAGGCGACCAGCCTGTCACCGCGCGCGCTGTCGGTCACTTCGACCAGACCCTGCACGCCCCGGTAGTTCGGCCCCTGCACCTCGCGGAACTCCTTGAGCGTGAAGCGCAGGTTGCCGATGCTGGTCGAGTCGCCGGGTTTCATCCGCACGTCCTTTTCGACCTCGTGCGTCTTGACGATCGTCACGCCGAAGATGAAGACGGCCACGCCCAGGTGGGCGACCATCATGCCCAGACTGGCGCGGGGGATCTGGCGCGCGCGGCTGGCGATCGCGGCCAGTCCGGCGCCACGCGGCGCGATACGCTCCCACAGGTCGGTGGCCACGCTGGCGACGATCCACCAGGCCAGCAGCAGGCCCAGCAGCGACATCAGGCTGATGCGCTCGGACAGCCAGGCACTGCCTGCGGTGGCCGCCACGGCCACCCCGGCGGCCCAGCGCAGGCGGCGTGCGATGTCGGGCAGTTCGGCCTGTTTCCAGCGTGCGATCGGGCCCACACCCATGAGGAAGACGACCGGGGCCATCAGCGGCGCGAACACGGCGTCGAAGTAGGGCGGGCCCACGGATATCTTGCCCAGGTCGAGCGCGTCCAGCACCAGCGGGTACAAGGTGCCCAGCAGCACCGCGGCGCAGGCCACGAGCAGCAGCACGTTGTTGCCCAGCAGCAGCGTCTCGCGCGACAGCAGCGAAAAGCGTGCGCCCAGGCCGACGCTGGGCGCGCGCCAGGCGTACAGCAGGAGCGAGGCGCCCACGACCACGACCAGGAAGCCGAGGATGAACAGCCCCCGGGTCGGGTCCGTGGCGAAGGCGTGCACCGACGACAGCACCCCCGAGCGCACGAGGAAGGTCCCCAGCAGCGACAGCGAGAAGGCCAGGATGGCCAGCAGCACGGTCCAGTTCTTGAAGCTGCCGCGTTTCTCGGTCACGGCCAGGGAGTGGATCAGCGCCGTACCCACCAGCCAGGGCATGAAGGAGGCGTTCTCGACCGGGTCCCAGAACCACCAGCCGCCCCAGCCGAGCTCGTAGTAGGCCCACCAGCTGCCCAGCGCGATGCCCAGCGTGAGGAACATCCAGGCCACTGTCGTCCAGGGCCGGGTCCAGCGCGCCCATTGCGCGTCCAGCTGCCCGCCGATCAGCGCCGCCACGGCGAAGGCGAAGGCCACCGAGAAGCCCACATAGCCCATGTAGAGCATGGGCGGGTGGATGACCATGCCCGGGTCCTGCAGCAGCGGGTTCAGGTCGCGTCCATCGGGCGCGGCCGGGAACAGGCGCTCGAAGGGGTTCGAGGTCAGCAGCGTGAAAAGCAGGAAGCCCACGCTGACCAGCGCCATCACCGAGACGATGCGCGCCAGCACGGGCAGCGGCAGGTGGCGGCTGAACAGGGCGACGGCGACCTGCCACAACACCAGCATCAGGATCCACAGCAGCAGCGAGCCCTCGTGTCCGCCCCACACGCCGGACACCTTGTAGAACATCGGCAGCGCGGTGTTCGAGTGCTGGGATACGTACAGCACCGAGAAGTCATTCGTGACGAAAGCCGCGGTCAGGCAGGCGTAGGACAGCGCGACCAGCCCGAACAGCGCAACCGACCCGGGGCGCGCCAGCGCCATCCACTGCTGGCGGCCGCTTTGCGCGCCCACCAGCGGGACGATGCCGAGCACGAGAGACAGGCCGAGCGCCAGCCAGAGCGCGAAGTGGCCGAGTTCTGGCGTCATGGCTTGATTCCTTGCACCGTCTGCCCGTAGGCCTGGTCGCCACGTTTGGCCTTCTCGAGCGCTTCAGCCGCCTCGGGCGGCATGTAGTTCTCGTCATGCTTGGCCAGCACCTCGCGCGCCAGGAAGACCTCGCCCTGCATCTTTCCCTGGGCGACGACACCCTTGCCTTCCTTGAACAGGTCGGGAAGGATGCCCTCGTAGCGCACCGGCACGGTCTTGGCGGTGTCGGTGATCACGAAGCTGACCTGCACCCCTTCGCGCTTGACGCTGCCCTCCTGGACCAGACCGCCGATGCGAAAGACCCGCTGCGTCGGCGCCTCCTTCGAGGCCACCTGCGTCGGCGAGTAGAAGAAGACGAGGTTGCTCTCGAAGGCGTTGAGGACCAGCGCCACGATGGCGCCGACGCCAGCCAGGCCCACCCCGACCAGGGCCAGGCGCTTGTGACGGGTTTTCATGTGCGTCTTTCCTCCTCTTCGTCTTCGAGCCGGTCGGACGGGTCCGGGTTCCCGCTGTCGTCGCGAACTGCACCCAGGGCGCGCCTGCGGCGCCGTGCTGCCAGCCAGGGCTCGACCAGCATGCACAACAGGGCCACCGCGTACGAGCCCCAGACGAAGAAGCCGTCGCCTCCCATCGCGAAGAACGCAGCCGGACTCTCCCAGTTCATCGCAGGCCCCCGGAGCCGAGTTCACGCACCCAGGCCCCACCGGCTTCGCGCTCGAGGATCAGCGCGCGTGTGCGCGTGAGGACGACGGCGAACGCGTAGGCCCAGCAGGCGAAGGTCATCAGCAGCATGGCTGTCAGCATCGTGCTCGCCATCTTCGGTGCGGCGGTCAGGCTCACGGTCGCGCCCTGATGCAGCGTGTTCCACCACTTGACCGAGAAATAGATGATGGGGATGTTGACCGAGCCGACGACTGCCAGCAGCGCGCCTGCCTGGTCGGCCCGGCGCACGTCGTCGATGGCCTCGGTGAGCGCGATGTAGCCGAGGTAGAGGAACAGCAGGATCAGCTCCGAGGTCAGGCGCGCGTCCCAGACCCAGTAGGTGCCCCAGGTCGGGCGGCCCCACAGCGCGCCCGTCCACAGCGCCAGGAAGGTGAACATCGCGCCGGTGGGCGCGAGCGAGCGTGCCACCATCGAGGCCAGGCGGGCGTTGAAGGCCCACCCGATGGCCGCCCAGAATGCCATCACGAGGTACAGCAGCATCGACATCCAGGCGGCTGGCACGTGGATGAAGATCACACGGTAGACCTCGCCCTGGGTGGCGTCGGTCGGTGCGACGAAGAATCCCATCCACAGCCCCACCGCGGCCAGGAGGATGCACAAGGCCCAGCACACCGGCACGAGTACGCCAGCGAGCGCGTAGAAGCGCGGCGGGGAGGAGAAGGTGTAGAGCGTCAGGGGCATCTGCGGGCGGGTGGGGCGTCGCGCGGGGTGGGATTCACTCGGTCGATATTCTCAGCGCAGCCGCGGTGGCCCATGGGGCGCCCAGAGCAGTGGCGATCAACAGGGCGGCCAGCAACGAATGATGCCCGGAGGCCGATAGCCCTGATCCGACCGCGTCCACCGCGCCGGCGCCGAAGATCAAGGCGGGTGTGGCCAGCGGCAGGACGATCAGGATCAGCAGCATGCCGCCGCTGCGCAGGCCCAGCGTCAAGGCCGCCCCCAGGCTGCCCAGCAGGCTGAGGATGGGAGTGCCCAGCAGCAGGCCGAGCACCAGTGTCCCCAGCGCTGGCGCGGAGAGGTCGAACAGCAGGCCGATGACCGGCGCTGCCACGATCAACGGCAATCCCGACACCAGCCAGTGCGCCGCCGCCTTGGCCCACACCAGCTGCAGCGACGACGACGGCCCGAGCAGCATCTGCTCGAGCGAGCCGTCGGCCAGGTCGCCCGCGTACAGGGTGTTCACCGACAGCATGGCCGCCAGCAGCGCGCAGACCCAGACGATGCCCGGGGCGATCTGGCGCAGCGTCTGCGGCTCGGGCCCGACACCGAGCGGAAACAGGCTGACCGCGACCAGGAAGAAGGCCACCGGCAGCAGCGACTCGATGCGCCGCCGGGCCGCCAGGCGCAGGTCGCGCAGGAGCACGGCCGCAAACACCGAGTTCACCGGCCGGCCTCGCGAGGTCTGGGGGCGGCTGGCCGGCAGGCGCTGCGGTTCATGAAGCTGTCCTGTCTGGCGGGCGGGCGGCTTCCAGCCGCCATTCGCGCGGCACCGGGTCGGCCAGCGTCAGCGGCTGGTGGCTCGTCAGCAGCACCGCGCCACCGCGGTGGGTGTGCTCGGTCAGCAGCGAGTTCAGCACGTTGATCCCGCGGTCGTCGAGCGCGTCGAAGGGCTCGTCCAGCAGCCACAGCGGCGCGGCGTCGGGCAGGGCGAGCCGGGCCAGCGCGACGCGGCGCCGCTGGCCCTGGCTGAGTGTGCGCACCGGCGCCGCAGCGCGGGAGCCCACGCCCAGGCGCGCGAGCGCCTGCGCGATCTGTGCCTCGTCGGGCGACTGGTTGCTCAGGCGCGCGAGGAATCGCAAGGCCTCTGCAGCCGTGAGGTCGTCCTTCAGCGCGTTGGCATGCGCGATGTAGACGAAGGGGCGGCGCCCTTCGGCGCCGGCACGCGCCAGCGGCTGGCCTGCGATCTCGACCCGCCCGTCCGCGGGCGCCGACAGCCCGCACAGCAGGCGCAGCAGCGTCGTCTTGCCACGCCCGTTTCGCCCGCGCAGCCAGACCACTTCGCCGGGCCGCAGCGCCAGATCCAGCCCCTCGAAGAGCAGACGCTCGCCGCGCCGGCCGGCCAGGCCACGGACCTGCAGCAGCGGCGCGTCGCCGGGCGGTCCTGGCTGGAGGGGCAAGGTCGCGGCCAAGGCGCAGCGGCGGTGCGGCCGTTCTCAGTAGTCGAGCCCCATGGCCTCGCGCACCTCGGCCATGGTCTGCCGGGCGACGGTGCGGGCGCGCTCGGTGCCCTCATCCACGATGCGGCGCACCCGGGCGCGGTCGCCCACCAGCTCGGCGGCGCGCTCGCGCCAGGGCTGCTGCTCGCGCAGGATGGCGTCGATCACCGGCTGCTTGCACTCCAGGCAGCCGATGCCGGCGCTGCGGCAGCCCGCGGCCAGTTGCGTGCGCGTCGACTCGTCGCTGTAGACCTGGTGGAACTGCCAGACCGGGCAGCGTCCGGGCTCGCCGGGGTCGGTGCGGCGCACGCGCTGCGGGTCGGTGGGCATGCGGCGGATCTTGGCCTCGACCTGCGCGGGCTCCTCGCGCATCGCGATCGTGTTGCCGTAGCTCTTGCTCATCTTGCTGCCGTCCAGTCCCGGCAGCTTTGCGACCTCGGTGTGCAGCGCCTGCGGTTCGACGAGGATGGTCTTGCCCGTGCCGCGCAGGTGACCGCTGAGCAGCTCGGTGTCGGCGGGCGCCCAGCCCGAGACGGCCACGGCCGCCTTGCGCAGCACGGCGTCACCCTTGGCCAGCGCATCGGCGGAGCCGGTCTCACCGTAAGCCTTGCGCTGCTTCTCGAAATAGCGCGCGTCGTCCTTGCCGAGCTTCACCAGGGCCGCGGCGGCCAGGGCGTCGAAGTCGGGGTGGCGTCCGTAGAGGTGGTTGAAGCGGCGTGCCACCTCGCGCGTGAGCTCGACGTGCGAGGACTGGTCCTCGCCCACCGGCACGTAGGTCGCCTTGTAGACCAGGATGTCGGCGGCCTGCAGCAGCGGGTAGCCGAGGAAGCCGTAGGTCGCGAGATCCTTGTCCTTGAGCTTCTCGATCTGGTCCTTGTAGGTCGGCACGCGCTCCAGCCAGCCCAGTGGCGTGCCCATGGCCAGCAGCGTGAACAACTCGGCGTGTTCGGGCAGGCGGCTCTGGAGAAAGATCGTCGAGCGCTGCGGATCCAGTCCGGCGGCGATCCAGTCGATGACCATCTCGAACACGTTGCGCTCGATGACCTCGCGGCTGTCGTAATGCGTGGTCAGCGCGTGCCAGTCGGCAACGAAGTAGTGGCAGTCGTGATCGTCCTGCAGCCGCACCCAGTTCTTCAGGGCGCCGTGGTAGTGGCCGAGGTGCAGGGCGCCGGTGGGGCGCATGCCGGAGAGGACGCGGGTGCGCATGGTGTTCGATGCAGGTGGAAACCCGGATTCTGGCAGACGCTCCGCCGGCGCCAGCCACCAGACGGCGCCGCGCCTACACTGCGGCCCGCATGAAGCGCATCGTCGTCCTGATTTCCGGCCGCGGATCGAACATGGAAGCGCTGGTGCGCTGCTGTGCGGCCGAGTCCTGGCCGGCGCGTGTCGTGGCGGTGATCAGCAACCGGCCGGACGCCGCCGGGTTGGAGTTCGCGCGTGCGCAAGGCATCGCCACCGGGGTCGTCGACCATCGCGCGCATGCCACCCGCGGGGCCTTCGACCATGCACTGCGTGAAGCCGTTGCCGCGCACGCCCCCGATCTGGTCGCGCTGGCGGGCTTCATGCGGGTGCTCGGTCCGGTCTTCGTGCATGCCTGGGCCGGCCGATTGCTGAACATCCACCCGTCGTTGCTGCCCGCCTTTCCAGGTCTGCACACGCACCGCCGCGCGCTCGAGGCCGGCTGCAAGGTGGCAGGCGCCACGGTGCACTTCGTGACCGAGGCCCTGGACCACGGCCCCATCGTCATCCAGTCAGCGGTGCCGGTGCGGCCTGACGATACCGAGGGCACCCTGGCGGCGCGCGTGCTGGTCACCGAGCACCTGATCTACCCGCGTGCCGTGCGCTGGTTCGTCGAGGGCGCGCTAGAGCTCGACGCCGGGCGCGTCAGGCAACGCGACGGGCAGGCGCAGTGGCTGATGGCTGAGCCCGCCGCGGTGGGCGGCGGCTGAGAGCCTTTCCCCATGGTCGCCTTGCATGTCAGGACACGCCGGCTCGCCGTGGCGAATCCTCGCCTGAGCCCGAGCGACGGCAGCGGCTCATGCCTGGGTGCCGTGCGTCTTGACGCGCCTGTCGGGTATCGCGGAAAAGCGCTCGTCCTGCGAGCGAGGCCGCCTCTGCGCTGTCCCGCCCCCAAGCCCGAAATCCCATGCACCCCGCGGCCCTGATCGACCTGACGGCGCAACTTCTGCAGGAGGTGCTGCGTCTTGAGCAGCCTGCCGACCGGCTGGTCTCGGCCTTCTTCCGCAAGCACCGGATGCTCGGCGCCCGCGAGCGCCACGCGCTGGCCGAGACGGTCTACGCCGTGCTGCGGCGGCGCCTGCTGCTGCAGCACCTGGCGCAGGCAGGCAGCGGGCCGCTGGCGCGGCGCCTGGTTCTGCTCGGCTGGCAGGGGGACAGGGCTGCGCTGGAGCGCGCGATCTCCCCGCAGGAGGCGGATGGGCTCGCGCGCGCGGCAGCCATCGATGTCGCGAGCCTGGCGCCGCGGCTGCGCCACAACCTGCCGGACTGGGTGGCGCAGCCCCTGGCAGCCGAACTCGGCGACGCCGAGTTCGAGGCACTGGCGGCCCGACTGCTCGAGCCGGCGCCGCTGGATCTGCGTGCGAACGCGCTGCTCGGGGACCGCAAGGCGGCGCAGGCGGCGCTGGCCGAAGAGGGCGTGCAGGCCGCCCCCACGCCCTGGTCGCCCTGGGGCCTGCGCGCCGAGGGCAAGCCGGCGCTGAACCGGCTGGCCGCCTTCGAGCGCGGGCTGGTCGAGGTGCAGGACGAAGGCAGCCAACTGCTGGCCCTGTTGACCGGAGCCGGGCGCGGCGAGATGGTGGTGGATTTCTGCGCCGGCGCGGGCGGCAAGACGCTGGCCCTGGGCGCGATGATGCGCAACACCGGGCGCTTGTACGCCTTCGACACCTCGGACCATCGGCTTGCGGCCTTGAAGCCGCGACTGGCGCGCAGCGGCCTGTCCAACGTTCACCCGGCTGCCATCGCGCACGAACGCGATGACCGTGTGCGGCGGCTCGCCGGCAAGATCGATCGCGTGCTCGTCGACGCGCCCTGTTCCGGGCTGGGCACACTGCGGCGCAACCCGGACCTCAAGTGGCGCCAGTCACCCCAGGCCGTGGCCGAACTCGCGGTGCGCCAGCAGGCCATCCTCGCGGCGGCGGGGCGGCTCCTGCGCCCGGGCGGCCGCCTCGTCTACGCCACGTGCAGCCTGCTGCGGTCGGAGAACGAAGACATCGCGAACGCCTTCACCCAGGCCGAGCGCGGCCAATTCGAGCCCGTGCCCGTGGCGCAGGTGCTGGCGCAGGCGCGCGTTGCCGAGGCCCAGACGCTGGGCGTCGGTGGCTTCCTGCGCCTGCTGCCGCACCGGCATGGCACCGACGGTTTCTTTGCCGCGGTGTGGCAGCGGCGCTGAGGGCGGGCGGTTCCCTTTGCCCCACCGGTCGAGCCGCCACGAAGGCCAGGATCGATCTCTGGAATTTATTGAGCCTGTCGGAGCAGGGTTTCTGGTCCGGTTCGGGCAGGCCGGCTCCTACAATTCGGCGTTGGGGAGTCCGTTGACGCTCTGGTTGCGGAGCATGGAGAGAGGCCGAACTACATGAATGCATTCTGGACGGTTCACGACGCGCTGGTGTCCTGGCTCGCGGATGGCTTGGTCGGGGCGAACTGGTGGCAGATCGTGCTGTTCACGCTCGTCGCCACGCACATCACGATTGCCGCGGTGACGGTCTTCCTGCACCGCGCGCAGGCCCACCGCGCGCTCGAACTGCACGCGATCCCCTCGCACTTCTTCCGCTTCTGGCTTTGGCTCACCACCGGGATGGTGACCAAGGAGTGGGTGGCGATCCACCGCAAGCACCACGCCAAGTGCGAAACGGTCGACGACCCGCACAGCCCGGTCACGCGCGGCATCGACACCGTGTTCTGGAGGGGCTCGGAGCTCTACCGCGCCGAGGCGAAGAACCGTGAGACCTTGGCGAAGTACGGCCACAACACGCCTGACGACTGGCTGGAGCGCAACCTGTACACGCGCTATTCGTGGCAGGGTGTCGGGTTGATGCTGATCATCAACCTCGGCTTGTTCGGCGCCGTGGGCGCGACGGTCTGGGCCATTCAGATGGTGTGGATCCCCATCACCGCGGCGGGCATCATCAACGGCTTCGGGCACTACTGGGGCTACCGCAACTTCGAGGCCTCCGACGCCTCGACCAACATCTCGCCCTGGGGCGTGGTGATCGGTGGCGAGGAACTGCACAACAACCACCACACCTACCCGACCTCGGCCAAGTTGTCGGTCAAGCCCTACGAGTTCGACATCGGCTGGCTCTACATCCGCATCCTCGAGTCGCTGGGCATGGCCACGGTGCGCAAGACGCCGCCGCAACTTCGCCTGGGCGAGGTCCGGCCGGTGGCCGATGGCGAGACCTTGGAGGCGCTGATCGCCAACCGCTACGAGGTCATGGCCCGTTACGCGCGCGAGATGCGCAAGGCCGTGGGCGGCGAACTCGAGCGGCTCAAGGCCCAGGGCGCGCAGGGCACGCCGAAGTTTGCGCAGATGCGGCTGGCGCGGCGCTGGCTGCACCGCGACGCCGACAAGATTCCGCAGCGCCTGAAGCCTCAGATCGAGGACGCGCTCGTGCAGAGCCCTGCGCTGGCCAAGCTCGTGGCCATGCGCGAGGAGCTGCGCCAGTTGTGGACACGGACCAATGTCTCGGCCGAGCAGCTGGTCAGCGACTTGCAGGCCTGGTGCAGCAAGGCCGAGGACAGCGGCATCGCGTCGCTGCGTCAGTTCTCGATGCAGCTGCGCGCCGCGCAGGCCTGAGCAGGCACAGGGCCCGCAAGGGCGAAAAAAAATCCCGCCGGTGGCGGGATTTTTTTCGTCGTGACTGCGGTTCAAGTCCCGACTTCGCCTTTCGATGCACCCCGCAGGACGCATCGACGGAAGAACCTCACTTGAGCTTTGTTTCCTTGTACAGGACGTGCTTGCGCGCCTTCGGGTCGAACTTCAGGAATTCGAGCTTTTCCGGCGTGGTCTTCTTGTTCTTGTTCGTCGTGTAGAAATGGCCGGTTCCGGCCGTGGATTCCAGCTTGATCTTTTCGCGAGCGCCTTTGGCCATGTCAGACTCCGTGCGGACGGGCCGCCTTAGATTTCACCCTTGGCACGCAGGTCGGCGACGACCTGGTCGATGCCGACCTTGTCGATCAGGCGCAGCGCGGCGTTGGTGACGCGCAGCCGCACCCAGCGGTTCTCGCTCTCGACCCAGAAGCGACGGTACTGCAGGTTCGGCAGGAACCGACGCTTGGTCTTGTTGTTCGCGTGGGACACGTGGTTCCCGACCATCGGGCGCTTGCCCGTGACTTGACAGACGCGTGCCATGAGGCTGCTCCGCTGAGGGCCGGCCTTGCGGCTGGCCCGGGTTGACCGGGCGGGGATGCCCGGCGGTTGATTTGGTGGGTGATCTCGGTGCGCCTGCGAGGTGCCATGCCGACATGCGGCCGACACGAAGCCAGGCTGACCAGAACGGCTGTACCTTCAGGCACAACCGCAAAGCCCACGAGTGTAATCGATCTGCCGGCAATGCCCGCGGGCGCCGGCCTGGTGTGCGAGATGCGTCGTCCCCGCATGGCGGTTGGACAGCGCGCCGTCGTCTCAAGCTTCGTGCTGCTCGAGAAAGCGCTGCGCGTCCAGTGCCGCCATGCAGCCAGTGCCGGCACTGGTGATCGCCTGCCGGTAGATGTGGTCCTGCACGTCGCCCGCGGCGAACACGCCAGGAACGCTCGTCATCGTCGCCATGCCCTCGAGGCCTGTACGGGTGATGATGTAGCCGTCCTTCATCTCCAACTGGCCTTTGAAGATGTCGGTGTTGGGCTGGTGGCCGATGGCGATGAAGCATCCGTGCAGCGCGATGTCCGTCGTCGTCTCCGTCTGCGCGGAGCGGATGCGCACGCCGGTGACGCCGCTCGAGTCGCCGAGCACCTCGTCGAGGGTGTGCCACAGGTGCAGCTGGATCTTCCCCGCCTCGACCTTGGCCATGACCTTGTCGATCATGATGGCCTCGGCGCGGAACTTGTCGCGCCGGTGGATCAAGTGCACCCGGGTCGCGATGTTCGACAGGTAAAGGGCCTCCTCGACCGCGGTGTTGCCGCCGCCGACCACGCAGACCTCCTGGTTGCGGTAGAAGAAGCCGTCACACGTGGCGCAGCCGCTCACGCCGCGGCCCATGAAGGCCTGCTCGCTCGGCAGACCCAGGTATTTCGCGCTCGCGCCGGTGGCGATCACGAGCGTGTCACCGGTGTAGGTGCCGGAGTCGCCGGTGAGCGTGAACGGACGGCGCGACAGATCCACGGTGTGGATGTGGTCGAAAACGACCTGTGTCTGGAAGCGCTCGGCGTGCTGCAGGAAGCGCTGCATCAGGTCCGGCCCCTGGACCCCGTGGACGTCGGCCGGCCAGTTGTCGACCTCCGTGGTCGTCATGAGCTGCCCGCCCTGCGCCATGCCGGTGATCAGCAGCGGCTTGAGGTTGGCGCGGGCGGCGTAGATGGCGGCGGTGTAGCCGGCCGGGCCGGAGCCGAGGATCAGGACACGGGCGTGCGTGGGGGTGGCGGTCATGGCGGATGGGGGCGGTGCGGAGGCGCTCGGGGTCGGGATTCTGCCTTGGCGGCGGCGGCCGTCGGGTGACCAGGCTCCCATGGCGTGCGCGCTTGCTGCGCCGACGCGTCTGTACCGCTTCCGCCTTGGGCAACAATACAGGCATGACGTTTTCCCTCGGGACGCTGAGCGCCGAAGGCACCTACACGCGGCCGCGCGGCGGCGCCACGGCGCCGCAGGCCCCCGCGTCGTCGCTGCGCGACCGGGCCTGGCTGGTGCTGGGCACCGTGTTGTGGCTGCTCCTGGCGCTGGCCCTTCTGACGCACGATGCCCGCGACCCGGGCTTCAGCACCTCCGGCGACGGCGAGCGCTTGCGCAATGCCGCCGGCCGGATCGGCGCCTACGCTGCCGACGTCGTGCTGTTCGTCTTCGGGTATTCCGTGTGGTGGTTGATGGCCGTGGCTGCACGCGACGGGCTCTCGCGGCTGGCGGCCTGGCTGCGTGCCGAGTCCCCGGCGCTCGTCTCGCCTTGGCGCGAGAGGGCGGTGTTCTGGGCTGGCGTGCTGCTGCTGATCGGTGCGAGTTGCGCCCTCGAATGGACGCGCCTGTACCGCTGGGAGTCCCATTTGCCAGGGCACGCGGGCGGCGTGATCGGCCATGTGCTGGGGCTGCTGTCGATGAAGTGGCTGGGCTTCGTCGGTTCGGGCGTGGTGTGGATCGCGGCCCTGGTGGCCGGCATGTCGCTCGCGCTGCGCTTTTCCTGGCTGCACCTGGCCGACCGTATCGGTGAACGCATCGACGCCCTGCGCGAGCGGCGCCAGGAGCAGCGTGAGATCGCAGAGGACGTGCGCATCGGCGAGGCGGCGGTGCGTGAGCGTGAGATCGTCGCCGAGGAGCACCGTCTGGAACCCCTGCACCCGCCGCTCGTGATTCAGCCGCAGGTGGCCGAGGTGGCTCCCTCGGTCAGGGTGGTCAAGGAGAGGCAGAAGCCCCTGTTCGTGGAACTCGCCGACACGCGGCTGCCGCAGGTGGACCTGCTCGACGCCGCGCCGGCGCGCCAGGAAACGGTCACGCCCGAGTCGCTGGAGATGACCTCGCGCCTGATCGAGAAGAAGCTGGCGGACTTCGGCGTCGTCGTGCGCGTGGTCGCGGCTTCGCCCGGACCGGTGATCACGCGCTACGAGATCGAGCCCGACGTCGGCGTCAAGGGCTCGCAGGTCGTCAACCTCGCCACCGACCTCGCTCGCTCGCTGAGCCTGGCGCGGGTGCGCGTGGTCGAGACCATTCCGGGCAAGGCGACGATGGCGCTCGAACTGCCCAATGCGCGCCGCCAGACGATCCGCCTGGCGGAGATCCTGGGCTCGCAGGCCTACCATGCCGCGGCGTCGATGCTGACCATCGGCCTGGGCAAGGACATCGTCGGCGCGCCCATGGTGGCCGATCTGGCGAAGATGCCGCACTGTCTGGTGGCCGGCACCACCGGCTCGGGTAAGAGCGTGGGCATCAACGCGATGATCCTCAGCCTGCTCTACAAGGCCGAGGCGCGTGACGTGCGCCTGATCCTGATCGACCCGAAGATGCTCGAGATGAGCGTCTACGAAGGCATCCCGCACCTGCTGTGCCCCGTGGTCACCGACATGAAGCAGGCGGCGCACGCGCTGAACTGGTGCGTGGGCGAGATGGAGCGGCGCTACAAGCTCATGAGCAAGCTGGGTGTGCGCCAGCTCTCGGGCTACAACCGCAAGATCGAGGAAGCGGCCGAGGCCGGCAACCACATCCCCAACCCCTTCAGCCTGACGCCCGAACTGCCCGAGCCGCTGGAGCGGCTGCCCTACGTCGTCGTCGTGATCGACGAGCTGGCCGACCTGATGATGGTGGTCGGCAAGAAGATCGAGGAACTCATCGCCCGCCTGGCGCAGAAGGCGCGCGCTGCGGGCATCCACCTCGTGCTCGCCACCCAGCGCCCGAGCGTGGACGTGATCACAGGGCTGATCAAGGCCAACATCCCCACACGCATGAGCTTCCAGGTCAACAGCAAGATCGACAGCCGCACCATCCTGGACCAGATGGGCGCGGAGGCCCTTCTCGGCCAGGGCGACATGCTCTACCTGGCACCCGGCACGGGCCTGCCCACGCGCGTGCACGGCGCCTTCGTCAGCGACGAGGAGGTGCACCGCGTCGTCGAGTACCTGAAGTCCCAGGGCGAGCCGAACTACATCGAGGGCATCCTGGAAGGCGGCACACTCGACGGCGAGGGGTCGGGCGCGCCCGGCGAGGCCGGCGGCGGCGGTGGCGAGAGCGACCCGATGTACGACCAGGCTGTGGGCATCGTGCTGCAGCACCGCAAGGCGTCGATCTCGCTCGTGCAGCGGCACCTGCGCATCGGCTACAACCGGGCAGCGCGTCTGCTCGAGGACATGGAGAAGGCCGGGCTGGTCTCGGCCTTGTCGAACAACGGCAACCGCGACATCCTCGTGCCGGCGAGGGCCGAATGACGACGATCCTCCAACGGCGTCGGTGGATGCGCCACACAGCGGCTGCGGCGCTGGGGCTGGCCGTTGCGGCGGGAGTGGGGCCGCTGGCCTGGGCTCAGCCGGGCGATCCGGTCGAGGCGCTGCACGAGTTCGTGCGCGAAGCCCGCACCGGCCGGGGAAGTTTCACGCAGACGGTGATCCCGCCTGATGGGGGGCGTCGCCGCGTGTCGAGCGGGACCTTCGAGTTCCTGCGGCCCGACCACTTCCGCTTCGCCTACGCCCGGCCCTTCGAGCAGTTGATCGTCTCGGACGGCACGCGGCTGTGGCTGCACGACGCCGAACTGAACCAGGTCACGGTCCGCCGCGTCGTCGACACGCTGGGCAGCACGCCGATGGCCATCCTGGCCGGGCGTGCCCCCGACCGCGACTTCGAACTTGGCGCCGAGGCGGCCAGCGAAGGCCTGGACTGGGTGCGCGCCACGCCCCGGCGCAGCGACGGCACGATCCGCTCCTTGCGGATCGGCTTCAAGGGCAGGGCGCTGGCCGCGGTCGAGATCGCCGACAGCTTCGGCCAGCGATCACTGATCGAGTTCCGGGAACTGCGGTTGAATGTGCCGATGGCCGCCGAGCGCTTTCGTTTCACGCCGCCGCCGGGCGCCGACGTGATCTCCCAGTAGACCGAGTCGGCGCGCCGTGGAGGCCACGCTGTTCGACGCTGCCGCACCGGCGGTGCCGCTGGCCGAGCGCCTGCGGCCTCGTTCCCCCGACGAGGTGATCGGCCAGCGGCACCTCCTGGGGCCCGGCAAGCCGCTGCGCCGTGCGTTCGAGACGCACCGCCTGCACTCGATGATCCTGTGGGGGCCGCCCGGGGTGGGCAAGACCACGCTGGCGCGGCTGGTGGCGGGCACGGTCGATGCCCAGTTCGTCGTGCTGTCGGCGGTGCTGGCCGGCGTGAAGGACATCCGCGAGGCCGTGGAGCGCGCGCAGGCCGCGCGCGCAGGCGGCCGTGGCACCGTGGTCTTCGTCGACGAGGTGCACCGTTTCAACAAGGCGCAGCAGGACGCCTTCCTTCCGCACGTCGAGAGCGGGCTGTTCACCTTCATCGGCGCGACGACCGAGAACCCGTCGTTCGAGGTCAATCCGGCGCTGCTGTCGCGCGCGACCGTGCACGTGCTCAAGCCGCTGCAGGACGAAGACCTCGGGCAATTGCTCGAGCGCGCGTGCGCCGAGTTGCGGGCACCGCCCCTGACGCCGGCAGCGCGCGACCGCCTCGTCGCACACGCCGACGGCGACGCCCGCCGCCTGCTCAACGCCTACGAGAACGTGGTCGCTGCCGCCGGCGCGGCGGTCACGATCGACGAGGCGGCGCTCGAGCGCGCGCTCGGCGAGCAGTTGCGGCGCTACGACAAGGGCGGCGACCAGTTCTTCGACACCATCTCGGCCCTGCACAAGTCGGTGCGCGGCTCCGATCCGGACGCGGCGCTGTACTGGCTGGCGCGCATGCTCGATGGCGGCGTCGACCCGCGCTACGTCGCCCGGCGCGTGCTGCGCATGGCCAGCGAGGACATCGGCCTGGCCGATCCGCGCGGCCTGCAACTGGCCTTGCAGGCGGCCGAGGTCTACGAGCGCCTGGGCTCGCCCGAGGGCGAACTCGCGCTGGCGCAGGCCGTTGTCTACCTGGCCGTGGCGCCGAAATCCAACGCCGTCTACATGGCGTGGAACGCAGCCCGGGCCCTGGTCAGGAAGGACGGCAGCCGGCCGGTGCCCGAGCGCCTGCGCAATGCGCCGACGCGCCTGATGAAGGACCTCGGCCACGGTGCGGGCTACCGCTACGCACATGACGAGGAAGGCGGCTTCGCGGCGGGCGAGCGCTACCTGCCTGACGACCTGCCCGACCAGACCTTCTACGAGCCGGTGACGCGCGGCCTGGAGATACGCATCGGCGAGCGCCTGGCCCAGTTGCGGGCGGCGAACGCGGCACGACGTCAGAACTGACTGGGGGTTCGTGCCGCTCGCCTGGGCGTTCGCCACCCATCCCCGGCCCCGTGACCGCCTTGTCCCGACCTGCCCCAAGGGAATGAGCGAGGGCCGATGCCTCCCGCGCCGCCTAGAATCCGTCCTTTTTCGGCTCGCGGTATCCGGCCCGCAACTTGCTTGCGCGCCGGTATGTCGCTGCAGGCCGTCACATGGCAGGCCTCAAGGACGCCCGGAGCATCAACCTGATGGACATCTTCTTCCAGCAGATCATCAACGGCCTGGTGCTGGGCAGCATGTACGCGCTCGTGGCTCTGGGCTACACGATGGTGTACGGCATCATCAACCTGATCAACTTTGCCCATGGCGAGGTGTTGATGGTGGGGGCGCTGACGAGCTGGACCGTGGTCTCGTTCATGGCGGGCAGCGGACTGCCGGGCTGGGTGCTGATGCTGGTGTCGCTGGTCTGCGCCATCGTCGTGTGCTGCGTGCTGAACTTCACGATCGAGAAGGTCGCATACCGGCCACTGCGCAACGCGCCGCGCCTGGCGCCGCTGATCACGGCGATGGGCATGAGCCTGCTGCTGCAGACGCTGGCAATGATCGTCTGGAAGCCCAACCCCAAGCCCTACCCGATCCTGCTGCCCAGCGAGCCGATCAACCTGGGCGGGGCGGTGATCAGCGTCGTGCAGATCGTGATCCTCGTCACGACGGTCGTGATCCTGCTGAGCCTGCTGTGGCTGGTCAACCGCACCAAGCTCGGCCGGGCGATGCGCGCGACGGCCGAGAACCCCCGGGTGGCGGCGTTGATGGGGGTGCGCCCCGACATGGTGATCTCGGCCACTTTCGTCATCGGCGCGGCGCTCGCCGCGGTGGCCGGCGTGATGTGGGCCGCCAACTACGGCACGGTGCAGCATTCGATGGGCTTCCTGCCCGGGCTGAAGGCGTTCACGGCCGCGGTGCTGGGCGGCATCGGCAACCTCACTGGCGCGATGGTCGGCGGCTTGCTGCTCGGCCTGATCGAGGCCATCGGCGCAGGCTACCTCGGTGACCTGACCGGCGGCGTGCTCGGCAGCCACTACGCGGACATCTTCGCCTTCGTCGCGCTGATTCTCGTGCTGACGCTGCGGCCCTCCGGGCTGCTGGGCGAGCGCGTCGCCGACCGGGCCTGAGCAAGGGGAGCTCGCATGAAGTCGAACAAGCTCATCGTCTTCCTGCTGGCAGCACTGGCGCTGATCGCGCTGCCGCTGGTGGCGCAGCAGTTCGGGCAGGGCTGGGTGCGCATCATGGCCTCGGCGCTGCTGTACGTGCTGCTGGCGCTGGGCCTGAACATCGTCGTCGGCTACGCCGGGCTGCTCGATCTGGGTTTCGTCGCCTTCTACGCGGTCGGCGCCTACATGTATGCGCTGCTGGCGTCGCCGCACCTGTTCGAGACCTTCGAGTCGATCGCCCGGTTTCTGCCCAACGGGCTGCACACGCCGATCTGGCTGGTGGTCCCGCTGGCGGCCCTGCTGGCGGCCATGGCCGGGGCGCTGCTGGGCGCCCCGACGCTGAAGCTGCGTGGCGACTATCTCGCCATCGTGACACTGGGCTTCGGCGAGATCATCCGCGTGTTCATGAACAACCTGGAGCATCCGGTCAACATCACCAACGGCCCGCGCGGGCTGGACCGCATCGATTCGATGACGCTGTTCGGCTTCGATTTCGGCAAGGCACTGACGATCGGCGACTTCCGCATCCCTTCGGTCACGCTGTATTACTACCTGTTCCTCGTGCTGGTGGTCTTCAGCGTCGTCATCTGCCACCGTCTGGAGACGTCGCGCATCGGCCGGGCCTGGATGGCGATCCGCGAGGACGAGATCGCCGCCAAGGCCATGGGCATCAACACCCGCAACATGAAGCTGCTGGCCTTTGCGATGGGCGCGACCTTCGGCGGTGTCTCGGGCTCGATGTTCGCGGCTTTCCAGGGCTTCGTGTCGCCCGAGTCCTTCAGCTTGATGGAAAGCGTGATGATCGTCGCGATGGTCGTGCTCGGCGGCCTCGGGCACATTCCGGGAGTGATCCTCGGCGCGGTGCTGCTGGCGGCGCTGCCCGAGGTGCTGCGCTACGTCGCCGGGCCGCTGCAGCAGCTCACGGGTGGTCGGCTCGATGCGGCGATCCTGCGCCAGTTGCTGATCGCGCTGGCGATGATCTCGATCATGCTGCTGCGACCGCGGGGACTATGGCCCTCGCCCGAGCACGGCAAGTCCGCGGCTCCGGCGCCGGCCTCGGGCCACTGAAGACGGAGGCACAGACATGGGCAGCACTTCCGTCCTCGAGGTCCGCGGCGTGTCCAAGCGCTTTGGGGGCCTGCAGGCGCTCAGTGACGTGGGCGTGAGCATCGAGCCGGGCCAGATCTACGGGCTGATCGGGCCCAACGGCGCCGGCAAGACGACCTTCTTCAACGTCATCACCGGTCTTTATGCGCCCGACGCCGGCAGCTTCGCGCTCGGCGGCGCGCCCTACCGGCCACAGGCGGTGCACCAGGTGGCCGAGGCCGGGATTGCCCGCACGTTCCAGAACATCCGTCTGTTCGCCGAGATGACGGCGCTGGAGAACGTGATGGTCGGCCGGCACGTGCGCACGCGCTCGGGCGTCTTCGGCGCGATCTTGCGCACCGCCGGCTTCCGGCGCGAGGAGCGCGAGATCGCCGAGCGCGCGCGCGAACTGCTCGACTACGTGGGCATCGGACGCTACGCCGACTACCGCGCGCGCACCCTCAGCTATGGCGACCAGCGCCGCCTGGAGATCGCGCGCGCCTTGGCCACCGACCCGAAGCTGATCGCCCTGGACGAGCCGGCGGCCGGCATGAACGCGACCGAGAAGGTCGTGCTGCGCGAGCTGATCGACCGCATCCGCCGCGACGGCCGCACCATCCTGCTGATCGAGCATGACGTCAAGCTCGTCATGGGCCTGTGCGATCGCGTGACCGTGCTCGACTACGGCAAGCAGATCGCCGAGGGCACGCCGGCCGAGGTGCAGCGCGACGCCAAGGTGATCGAGGCCTATCTTGGCGTCGGGCACCAGGCGCATTGAGACCGCGGAAGGACAGCACGATGACCACACCGCTGCTCGAGGTGCAGGGCCTGAAGGTCGCCTATGGCGGTATCCAGGCTGTCAAGGGCGTGAGTTTCCAGGTCGGCGAAGGTGAGCTCGTCAGCCTGATCGGAGCCAACGGCGCCGGCAAGACGACCACGCTGAAGGCGGTCACCGGTGTTCAGCCCGTGGCCGAGGGGGAGATCCGCTACCTCGGACGCAGCATCCGTGGCCAGGGCGCCTGGGACCTGGTGCGCCAGGGCCTGGTGATGGTGCCCGAGGGGCGCGGCACCTTCACCCGCATGACCATCGTCGAGAACCTGCAGATGGGCGCCTTCGTGCGCTCCGACGGCGAGGTCGACGCCGACATCGACAAGGTCTTCGCCATCTTCCCCCGCCTGAAGGAGCGCGCGCGGCAGCTTGCCGGCACGATGTCCGGCGGTGAGCAGCAGATGCTGGCGATGGGCCGCGCGCTGATGGCCCGCCCCAAGGTGCTGCTGATGGACGAGCCGTCGATGGGCCTGTCGCCGATCATGGTGGACAAGATCTTCGAGGTCGTGGCTGACATCCATGCCCGTGGCACGACCGTGCTGCTGGTCGAGCAGAACGCAAGCCGCGCGCTCGCGCTGGCCGACCGCGGCTACGTGATGGAATCCGGCGAGATCACGATGGCGGGTGAAGGCAAGACCTTGCTGAACGACCCGCGCGTGCGTGCCGCCTACCTGGGCGAGTAGGCGCGCGGCCCCCGGGGAGGGGGCGTCCTGCGACGGCGTGGATCAGTGCATGCAGCATTGCATGACTTCACTGCCTGAGGGCTCGCGGACCGATAGACTGCGCACACTTCGCAGCGTGCGGCGGCGGTCGCCGCCTGTGCGGGTCCTGTGACAGTCCTCTGCGGAAGCGCTGCTCATGAAGATGCCGAACTTCTCCGCCCGGTCGAGACCGAACTGGCGTCGACTGACGCTGTCGTTTCTATTGTTCGTGCTCATCGGCGCCGGCGTCGCCTGGTGGTGGCTGCAGCGCGATGACAGCGCAGCGGCTCAGTATCGGACGGCCAAGATCGAGCGCGGCCCGCTGGCGGCCACGGTCTCGGCCAGCGGTGCGGTCAACCCGGTCACGCAGATCTCGGTGGGCACCCAGGTCTCCGGTCAGATCAGGGACCTCCTGGTCGACTTCAACTCCGAGGTCCGCGCCGGTCAGTTGATCGCCCAGATCGACCCCGAGACCTTCGAGTACCGCGTGCGCCAGGCGCAGGCCGACGTGGACGCGGCGCGTGCGAGCGTGCTGACCGCCCAGGCCAGCCTGCTGGCCAGCCGCGCCGCCCTGTCGCGCTCCCAGGTCGACGCCACCGAGGCGCAGCGCGACCTCGAGCGCAAGCAGAGCCTGGTCGAGCGCCAGTTCATCGCCCAGATCGAGGCCGACCGCGCGCGCGCCCTCGTCAACACGACCGCAGAACTGGTCAAGTCGGCCCAGGCGCAGGTCGGTGTCTCCGAGGCGCAGGTGCAGAGCGCGCGTGCCATCGTGGCGCAGCGCGAGGCCCAGCTCTCCCAGGCCCGCGTCGACCTCTCGCGCACGCGCATCACCTCACCGGTGGACGGCATCGTGATCAAGCGCGCCGTCGAGCGCGGTCAGACGGTGGCGGCGAGCCTGCAGGCGCCCGAGCTTTTCGTCATCGCCCGAAACCTGACCGACATGCAGGTCGATGCCAGCATCGACGAGAGCGACGTCGGCCGCGTGCGCACCGGCATGCGCGCCAGCTTCACCGTCGACGCCTTCCCCGGGCAGACCTTCGAAGGCGCGGTCACCCAGGTACGCAAGGCGGCGCAGACGGTGGCCAATGTCGTCACCTACGTGGCGGTGGTTCAGTTCGCCAACACTGGCGGGCGGCTGCTGCCGGGGATGACCGCCAACGTGCGCGTGGTCACCGAGCAGCGCGAAAGCGTGCTGAAAGTCCCGAATGCGGCGCTGAGGGTGCGCATTGCCGGGGTCGAGCCCGCTGCGCCTGCGGCGTCCGCAGCGGGGGGCGGTGGCGCCCCCGCCGGCTCTGGCGTGGGCTCGAAGGGGTCGGAGCGCACCTCGTCCTGGCATTGGCTGCCCCAGGCCCAGGCGCAGCCCGCCCCCGGCGGCGGCATGGCCAACTTGCGCGAGCGCCTCGTCGCCGAGTTGCAGCTCAATGCCGACCAGCAGGCGCGTCTGGATGCGGTGCTGACCGAGATGCGCCCAAGGTTCGGTGCCCTGCGCGACCTGCCCGAGGAGCAGCGCGCGGCCGCGCGCGATCGGCTGCAGGCCGAGATGCGACAGCGCATCTCGGCCCTGCTCGACGCCGGTCAGCAACGGCGGTATGCCGAGTTGCAGGCGCAGGCCGCGGCCGCACGCCCGGGCGGCGGGGCCGGTGCCGCACCAATGCCGAGCGCAGGGGCTGCCGCGGGCGGCGTCGCACCTGCGCCTGGCGGTCGCCCCGAGGCTGCCTTGGGCGCGGGAGCTCGCCCTGGCGCCTCGACCGAGCCTCCACGCGCTGCCGTGACCCCGGCAGGCGCTTCGGGCAGCCGGGATGGAGCCGCCAAGTCTGCCGTGGCCCCAGCGACCCCGGCGGTACCGGCCGCCCCTGGGGTTGCGCCGGCTGGCACGGTCGCCGCAGTCCCGGCTGTCGGGACCGAAATCCCCGTGCCCCCGGGCGGCGTCGCGCCGCCGCTGGCGGGCAGCAGCCCGCAGGTCGAGACGCGCAACCGGCTCGTGGCCGAGTTGAAGATGGACACGGCCCAGGCGGCCAAGCTCGACGCGCTGTACGAGGCCGCCCGCCCGCGCTTCATGGCCTTGCGCGACCTGCCGCCCGAGGAGCGCCCCAAGGCGCGCGAGCGCATTTCGGCCGATATCCGTGCCGGCATCGCGGCGCTTCTGAGCCCGGCGCAGCAGGCGCGCTATGCCGTCCTGGTGGCCGAGGGAGCGTCGCGGCAGACCACGCGCGGGCGCATCCACCTGCTGGGTGAGGACGGCAAGCCGCGCGCCTACAGCGTCCGCCTGGGCATCACCGACGGCACGATGACCGAGCTCATCGTGCCGCCTGAGTCGCCCTTGGCGCAGTTCGTCAAGGAGGGGGCCACGGTGATCACCGGTGTGATCGGCGGCGCTGGGACGGCGGCGCAACGCCCCACCGCCGGGCCGCGTCTTCCTTTCTGACCGGGGCCGCCACGCCATGGCCCTGATCGAGGCGCGCGAGCTGACCAAGGTCTACGCCATGGGAGACCAGACCGTGCACGCGCTGCGCGGGGTCTCGCTCGATATCGCCGCGGGGGAATTCGTCGCCGTCATGGGTGCTTCGGGCTCTGGAAAGTCCACGCTCATGAACATCCTCGGCTGCCTGGACCGGCCCACGGGTGGAGAGTACCGGCTCGCCGGCGAGGCGGTGGAGTCGATGGCGCCGGACCAGCTCGCCGCCATCCGCAACCGGCACATCGGCTTCGTGTTCCAGCAGTTCAACCTGCTGCCGCGCACGAGTGCGCTCGAGAATGTCGAGCTGCCCATGGTCTACGCTGGCGTGCGCGCGGCCGACCGCCAACGTCGCGCGCGCGCAGCGCTGGAAAAGGTCGGCCTGGGCGAGCGTGCCGCCCACACCCCGGCCGAGCTTTCCGGGGGGCAGCAGCAGCGCGTGGCCATTGCGCGTGCCCTCGTCAACGAGCCGCAACTCATCCTTGCCGACGAGCCCACGGGCGCGCTGGATACCCAGACCAGCGAGGACATCATGCGCCTGCTGGTCGGGCTGAACGCGCAGGGCCTGACGGTGGTGCTGGTCACGCACGAACACGACATCGCGGCCTGGGCCGGACGACGCATCGTCTTCCGCGACGGACGCATCGTCGAGGACGCGCGCCAGTTGCCGCGCGCCGACGCAGCCGCTGCGGTGGCGGCCCCAACTGCCGGCGGCGGCGGGTCCACGCCCGAGGCCACCCCGTGAACCTGCTGGCCGCGCTGCGCAGCGCCTGGCGCGCCCTTGGTGCGAACGCCCTGCGCAGCGTGCTGACGATGCTGGGCATCATCATCGGCGTGGCGGCGGTCATCACCATGATCGCGGTGGGGCGCGGCGCCACCGAGCGCGTGCAGGCGCAGATGAAGGGCTTGGGCTCGAACATCATGCTCGTGCTGCCCGGCGGCGTGACGGCCGGCGGGGTGAGGCTGGGCGCCCAGACCGGCCAGGCCCTGACCGAGGAGGACGCGCAGGCCATTGCCGTCGAGATCCCGCAGGTGCAGGTGGCCGCCCCAAGCCTGCGCACCGGGGCGCAGGTCGTCGTCGGCAACACCAACTGGAGCACCAGCGTATTCGGCACGACCAACGATTACCTCGAAGCGCGCGAGTGGCCGCTCGCGTCGGGCCGCCTTTTCGACGGCGCCGAGGTCCAGGGCTCGGCCAAGGTCGCCCTGATCGGCCAGACCGTGGCGCGCGAACTCTTCGGCGACGCCGACCCGCTGGACCAGGTGATCCGCGTGCGCAAGGTGCCGGTGACAGTGATCGGCCTGCTCGAGAAAAAGGGGCAGAACTCGATGGGGCAGGACCAGGACGACGTGGTCGTCTTGCCCATCAGCACCTACCGCAACCGCATCCAGGGCGGCGTGGGCGGCAAACTCAAGCGCGTGGGCACGATCAGCGTCAAGGTGCGCGAAGGCGAGGACATGAAGGCCGTCGAGGACAACATCCGCGAACTGCTGCGTCAACGCTTGAAGGTCCAGCCAGGTGCCGAGGACCCGTTCACGATCCGCAACCTGACCGAGATCCTGCAGGCGCAGGAGGCCTCCAGCCGCGTCATGACGCTGTTGCTGGCGGCGGTGGCAGGCATCAGCCTGGTGATCGGCGGCATCGGCATCATGAACATCATGCTCGTCAGCGTGACCGAGCGCACGCGCGAGATCGGGCTGCGCATGGCCGTGGGAGCGCGTGGGCGCGACATCCTGGCCCAGTTCCTCATCGAGGCCGTGACCTTGAGCCTGGTGGGGGGCGCTATCGGGGTGGTCGTCGGGGCCATGGCCACCTGGGCGGTGGCCTACTTTGCCGGCTGGCAGGTGAGCATGACGCTGGCGTCGATCGCGCTGGCTGCGGGGTTCTCGGCGTTCGTCGGCATCTTCTTCGGCTGGTACCCGGCACGGCGGGCCTCGCGTCTGTTGCCCATCCAGGCACTGCGGCACGAGTAGGCGTGCCGCGCACTAGACTGCAGTCCATGCAGCCTGACCCCTTGCGCCGCTCCCGTATCGCCTTCGGCGTGGCGGCGATCTGTGTTCTGTTTCTCGTCGAGACCATGGTGGCGCACCGCTCGGCACCGAGTCCCGCGTCGCCTTGGATCTGGACGACGCTCGGCATGATCGGCGTGGGGGCTTGCGGCGGGGGGCTTTGGTGGCGTGCCCAGGCGCGACGCGGCGTGCGGCGGGGCGGTTCATGAGTCCGCGCGGCCGTCGCGTGTTGCAGGCGCTGCTGTACGAGGGCATCGCCGTGGCCATCGTCGCGCCGACGCTGACCTGGGTCTTCGGCAGTCCGCCCCTGACGGCGTTCGCGCTGACGCTGGCGACTTCCGCCGTGGCCCTGTCCTGGAACTACGTCTACAACGCGGCCTTCGAACTCTGGGAGGCGCGGCAGGCCGCCCGCGGCCGCTCGCTGGCGCGCCGTCTGGCGCACAGCGCCGGGTTCGAACTCGGCCTCGTCGTGCTGCTGGTGCCGCTGATCGCCTGGTGGTTGGACGTGACGCTGTGGCAGGCGTTACTGGCCGATCTGGGCTTGATGGCCTTCTTCTTTTTCTACACAATAGTATTCACCTGGGCTTTCGATCGCGTCTTCGGACTGCCGGCGTCGGCTCGGGCGTAGAGGGGCAATCGTGTTTTTTCGGGCGCAACTCGGTCTGCGCGGGTCGGCTCCGGGCTTCTGGACCGGATTCGACGAAGCGGGAAGTGAAGAACAAGGGGTGTTCCGCCCTTAAGTTCCGGCGTTAGCTGACGAAATTGGTCCTGCAAGGGTCATCTCCCACCATCCTGTGGCGACGAACCCAGCAATTCCCGGCTAATCTTCGGAAAGGACTGTGATGAACACGATCGCCACACCCCTCGCTCAACGTCGCACGAACGCGCCCGCCTGGCGGGCTGCGCTGGCCGCGTTGCCTCTCGTTCTGGCCAGCGCCGGTGCTTCGGCGCAGTCGGCCGCTGGCGACGTCACCGCGTCAGCCACGCTGGTGCGCAGCCTTCAGATCCTGTCGACCACGGGTCTGAGCTTCGGCACCATGTCTCCTGGCGCAACCCAGGGCACGGTCGTGATGAACCCGTCGGGTGCTCGCACCGCCTCGGGGGGTGTGACGCTCGTGAGTGCCAACACGGGCAGCGCGTCGACCGTTTCCCTGCAGGGCACGCCGGCCATGACGTACACCGTCGCCCTGCCGCAGAGCGTCACGCTCACATCCAGCGGCGGCGCGACGATGACCCTCGACAGCCTGACGACCAACCTGGCCAGCAACGCTGGCGCGATCGGTTCGAACGGCAGCGGCACGTTCGGCATCGGGGGCACCCTGACGGTGGCTGGCGCGCAGGCGGTGGCGGAATACTCTGGCGTGTTCCAGGTCACGCTGGGCTGGAACTGAGGCATTCAGGCGCGGGGGGCCCGCTGTCGTGAGGCAGTGGGGCCTGCCGCAGCGCTGCGGGTTCGTCCGGCGCTTGGCCGCCGCCCCTCGAGATCCGGTCGCCGCGGGCCATTTCCGGATGCTGCGCTGATGGTTGCTGTCCAGCAACTTCATGAAGCTCGGTAATTACTTGATAATCGACCTTTATGAAATCGATGGGCGTGTCTGAAAGTCGTGGGATTCACGCGTCTTTTGACGCCCGCCTCGATCCGCTGTCTGCCTCAGGGGGCTTGTGTCGATGGTGAGAATTCTTGCCTGCCTTCTGATCTGGGCTGCTGCGGTCCCTTTGGGCTACGCCCAGCTGCTGCTCAGTCCGACCCGTGTCGTGTTCGAGGGCAACGCACGCTCGAGCCAGATCGACGTGGTCAACACGACCAACCAGGCGGCGACCTACCGGCTCACCCTGGTCAATCGCAGGATGAACCAGCTGGGGGAGTTTCTCCCCGTCGATGCACCGTTGCCAGGTGAGCGGTTCGTCGATGCGATGGTGAGGTTTTCGCCGCGACAGCTGACCGTGGAGCCTGGAGGCAGCCAGGTCATCAGGTTGTCCTTGCGCAAACCCCAAGGCCTGGCCGCGGGGGAGTATCGGTCGCACCTGCTGATCGAGCGGGTGCTGGATGCGAACCTGGCCTCCAGCATCGACTCCGCGGTCGGCAACCAGTCGTCCGACGGCCTCGACATCCGACTGACGCCTCTGGTGGGCGCGCTGATTCCGGTCATCGTGAGGGAAGGTTCCACCACGGTGGAAATGTCGATCTCCGGGATGAGCTTCACGGCGCGCAGTGGTGAAAAACCGGCGCTGCTGTCGCTGTCACTCGAGCGGTCAGGCAACCGGTCGGTCTATGGCGATCTGGTGGTCACCTTCCTGGCTGCCGGCGCTTCGTCGCCGGTGCAGGTCGCGCGTGTCAATGGCCTGGCCGTCTACGTCCCCAACCCCGAGCGGCTGCTGCGTGTGGCCCTCGAGCCCCCGGAAGGTGTCGACCTGCGTGCCGGGCGGTTCCAGGCCGCATTCCAATTGCGGCCTGAAGAGGGCGGCAGAGTTCTTGCCGAGAACCACCTCGACCTGAGGTGACCCTGGATCCTGCCGTGGTGGCTGCCCGAGCGGGCTGTCATCGGCAGAGATGGCAAGCGCGAACCGCGGCCATGGCTTTGATTCCTGTCTCGTCCAATGTGGGCGAAGACGGCCGGGTCGCGTATGCATCGCAAGCGCCCGGCTGGTGAAGCCGGTCGTGGCCGCAAGTCCCTGGTCGTCAAGCCAATGCTCGCGCGACGACGCGTTCAACGCCTGAGTCTGCTGGGGTGACGGGCACACCGGCACTCTTTGGCTTTCGCCGGCCTTTGCCGCGCGGTCGGTCGGTACCCAGCTGATCTCAGCGTCTTCCCGCATGCGGCTGCGCGCCGCATCTGCGGGCTTTCATCGTTCCGAACCGACCTTTGCAGTCTGGTCCATGTGACTGAGGAGTGCAATCCGCAACATTGCGCCCATGGTTGATCGCTCGAAAAACGGCTGACAGAGCCTGCTTTTCCCCCTATACTTTTTCGGCAGGGTGGAAAGCATGCTTAATTGGGGATTACCCTTAGGTTTTTTGCGGTCAGTCGCGACGACGTTACTGTTGGGCGCGTTGACGATGACTTCCGCACGTGCAGGTGACGGGTTGGGTAGCGTGAGCGGCTTGGTGTCGGTTTCTGCGTCCATCGTCGGAAGTACGGGCGTCGTGAGGCCGATTGCGTCGCCCCTGACCTTTTCCACCCGATCGATGCTGACAGGCATGGCGGTCGAGTTGCCACGTGCGGACTGGTTGCGTTCTACAGGACCGGCAGACTTGACCTCCGCGCTCGTGCTCGCCAGCGCCGCGGACCCGGGTGGCGCTGTCCAGCGCGCTCGGCCGGAGGCACAGACTGCCACCGGTTCGCCAGCTTCATCGACTGCGGCGCCCGATTCGGCCCGTGCGGGACTCATCGTCGGATCGGTGACTTCGGTGGTGTCGGACCGGCGCAGCGGATCGGCGGTGATGGTCAGTCGAGCTGACTGGCGCACGCCGGGCTATGTGTCACTGGCCATGACCTACGAGTGAAGACGACTGCAGGCCTCGCCCGGCGTGGATTGGCAGTCGGGCGGCTGGCCGCTTTGCTGCTGACCTTGCCCTTGGGTTCGATTGGCGCGAGTGCGCAATTTGTCGAGGGGCTTTCGGTCGTTGCCGCATTGCGCTTCGGCACGGTGGCCGTGCTGGGCCCTGGCGCCGTGACCGTCTTTCCCCAGGGGACCCGTCTCGCAGACGGGCAGGTCTACCTCGTCGGCCCCGACAGCGGCAGTCCGGCACAGTTGCTCGTCACGAGTCGCGGGCCGAACATGAGTTTCTCGGTTTCCATGCCGAGCTCCTTCACCTTGACATCGCAAAGTGGCGCTGAGCCCTTGTCCGTTGTCAATCTCAGCAAGGCGCCCATCGTCACCTCCACCGGTCCGACGGCCTCCACGACCGTGACGATAGGTGGCACGCTGCAGATCACTGGCATTCCTGGTCCCGGCACCTACGTCGGAAGCTTCCCGGTGGCACTGGCCTGGCCCTGAGACCGGGCCGTGACCCTTCAAGGACTCTTGCGGGGTGCGGGAGCCGCCTTGCCGCCGGCGGCCTCGGGTTCCGCCGTACGCAACACGAAGTCGATGCCGTTGACGGGACCACCGTCGGCCGTGATGTCGACCGACTCCTTCTCCACCGGTTCCAGGCGCAGGCGCTGTATCAGTTCCGGTGACACCCCGATCGAGTACTTGCCGGGGCGCACCCCGGTGAAGATGTAGTAGCCGTCGCCGGTGCTGCGCACGCTGGTCAGCAGCGCTCCCTTGGCGTCGTAAAGATGCAGCATCACATCACTGACGCCACGTTGTTGCCCGTTGCGTTCCAGGTACACGTAGCCGTCGACGTCGGCGGTCACCACGACCGGGAAGTCAATGTTGACGGTCCTGCCCGGACGCGCCGTGAACGCCGTCCCGCGCGACGCGGAAGACCACTGCGAATCCTCGAGCGAAGCCGGATTCAATTCGATGCCTGTCAGCCGGTGCGCATTGATCCGCTCGATGTAGGCAAACCCTGCTTCGTCGGTCTTGACGGTGGAGGTGCTGCCGTTGACGCGAAAGGTTGCTCCCGCGATCGGCTCGTCGCCAGAGTCGAGCACACCGTTCAAGTTCTTGTCCAGGAAGGTCCTGACCGACGCCGCCCCGTAACTGCCCTGGGGCAGAACGCCAAACCTCCACTTCTTGGCGCGCTCATCGCGCGCCACTGACGTGAAGACCTGCACCGATCCGCTGACCGCCCCTGTTGAATTGCGCGTGAACCCTGTGCGCAGCGCGAATTGACCGAAGCTGCGATTGAGGTTCAAGGCCCAGGTCGTGTCCTGGGTGTCGAAGATCCGGGTCACCGATGCGTTCAGGCGCACCCCGCCTGGCAGCGATGCGTCCGAGGCCAGGACGCCCAGCTTGGGGCGAGCGGTGGGTTGAAGGACATGGCTCAACTGAGCCCGCGTCGAGGTTCCGGCGATCGATCGACTGAGCTGCAGATTGGTCAGCAAGGACGGTGCGCCATCCGTGTTCTGGGCTGACAACTCCTGCGTCACGAGAGTTCCCAAGATCGACTGGGTGACTCGTGCCGACGCGGAGTAGTCGTAGGTCCCCTGTCGCAATCGGTCGGCTCGGAGTTGGAAGGTCAAGGGCAGGGCGCGCTTGGGCGCCAGCGGCAGGGTCAGGTCGAGCCGAGCGCGGGTCGATGCGTCGATGGGTTTGTTGGGGTCGCTGTAGAGATCGCTCTTGAAGTCCCGCAGGAACGCCTGGGACAACTGCACCGACCCGTATGCCAGGCGCTGGTTGACGGCCAGCGACACCAGGCCGCTGCGGCATTCTCCACACCACACTCCATCGGAGCTGACCAGCCATCCGTTCAAGAAAGCGCGCAGGCCGGCGCTGATGTAACTGTGCCCGCTGCGTCCCGGGCCGAGTTCGATCGTTGCCAGGCCTGCGCGCAAGGCGGACTGACTGTTCAGGCCGTACTCGAACTGGACCTGGCGCCTGTCGAAGCCCTGGTCGTCGCGCTGGGCCCCGACCGAATAGAGCCACTCGTCCGGGCGGACGGTGGATGCGTCCAAGCGCAGCGTCTTGGTCTCGACGCGGATCTGCCCCTGGGGACCGTGAAAGACGAGCCGGTATCTGTTTTCGCCGAACACCAGTGCCTGGTCGGGAAAGCTGTAGGTTCCATCGGGTCGGGCTTGCTGGTATCCAACCAGCGCATCGTTGAAGTAGAGCTCGACGTCCCAGCCGGGTTGCAGATCACCCTGGAAGCTGGTCAGCCCGAAATTCACCGGGCGAGACAGCGGCACGTTGCTGACGAAGATGCCATTGCCGGCGGCGCTGGAGCGGGAGACGTGGTCCATGCCGGGGATCAGCACATTGCCCGCCGAGGCCGTGGTCGCGGGCAGGCGGCCGAACAGGACGCCGGAGGGGTCGCTGCGGCCCAGCGTGAGACGGAACTTGGATTCCTGGGTGGCGCCAGCGGTCGAGCCCAGGTAGGCGTATCCAGAGGCTTCCATGCCCAGCAGGTCGCCAGTCAGGAAGGTCGTGCTCGCCGCCGCCCATGACTTGATGTCCCCGGTGCGGCCGCCGTACAACGACCACGTCTGGTCGATGGTGGGAAAGCTGTAGGGCAGATAGGGCAGCGGCTGAACCGGGAGGTCGCGTGTCGGCGCCACGCTGCGCCCCATGTTTCGCGCCATCTGCTCCCGCGCCAGTCGCAACTGCAGCGGCAGAGGTTCCTGTGGGACGACCTTCAACTGCAGCACGGAGAGATCCAGCTTCAGCTTGACAGGCCACCACTTTTCCAGGAGTTCCGCGTCGACATAGATGTCGTCGGCCTGGACCGTGACTTGCGAGGGCTCGAATCTGGTCGTGGTGCCGCCGATGGTCACCGTGCCTGCCGACACGTCCAGGGCGAAGCTGCGGTCTTCCTTGAGGACGAAACCCCGTGCCCGGCCGGCGGCGGCGTCGACCTGCACCAGGAATGTCAGCACGCGGGCCAACTCGCCCAGTGGCACGTAGACCGAATCGTCGATCTGGTAGGCCGTCATCGAACTGGCCACCGTCACTCGCTGCACGACGACGTCGAGCAGCAGCAGATTGCCCGGATCGGCCAGCGCCTGTTGCACCACTTCTGCAGTGGGCCGTTTACCAGCCAAGGCGTACCCGGGCAACATCACAGACAAGGACAGCACCGCTGGCAGGTACCACAGGGCGCGCTGGAGCCTGCGCCTCATCCCGAGGCGTCGCAGAGACTGCTCCATCGCGTTGAAACGCTTGGCCTTCATCGCCAGGGCATCCCGTTGGCCATGTCTGCGGCCGGCGTGGCCTGCGCTGCGGATGTACGGCCTTCGGATGTCAGTCGGGCAACGAAATCAGTTGTAGTTCAAAGTGAATGTAAAGGTGCCGGTATAGGTGGCGATCGCCTGACTTCCTGATACCGACAGCGTTCCGCCGATGCTGAACGCCCCGATCCCCGCAGTGCTCAGGGTGCCTTGCAGACCGGTGAGCGTGGTCGTGAACGAATTGAGTGTCATCGTCGCGTTGCCGGTGTTGGCCGTGAGCAGCACGGAACTCGGCAACGAGACCGTGTAGGTGGTCGACGGTGTGCCGGTGAGGCTGATCGCCGAGGGACTGCCCGCCGAGGAAGTCACCAGCGTGACCCCTCCGGTGGCGCTGCGTGTCCCGGCGGCGCTCATCACGACGGTCCCGGGCGTGGCCCCAGGCGCGAACGTCCCGAAGTCCAAGGGCGTCGTCGACGACACCGACAAGGTCCTGACCAGAACGGCCGAGGAATTGACGGTGCCGGAGGCGGTGAATTGAGCGAAGGCGCTGGGTGATGCCAACAGGCTGGAACCCGAAAGGATTCCCAAGACTCGGCGCGCATACCCCACGGGGCGGCGCCACGACCCTGTGCTGCTCATGCGATTCCTTTCCTGAGGTTGGTTCTGCCCTGCCTACAGCAGGGGCACTCAAGCGAGTGAACAGCCCCATTGACTGTCAACCTCCTTGAGGACGCGAGTGTAGCTAAGGTGTTGCAAGAAGGAAAGGTCGTAACTCGTTGGTTTTACAGGGGTCAATTCCGTGTCGTTGCGCTGTTGCAACATCTGATTTGAGGAAATGAGCACGTTCTGGGCGTGATTTCCTGTCGGTGGCTCGCTGCGCTGCAGTCACTCGTGAAGGGCGCAGGCCTGGCGTGGAGCCGCCGAATCGTGGGATCCTCGACGCTTGACACCAGGGCCCGTTCGAGCAAAGGCACCGTCCCGCACAGGCGAGGTGGCTCTGGCTCCAGTCGTCCGGGTGCTTGCCCGATCTGGGTGATTGCCACAAGATGCGGTGATGGACACCCGACGCGAACTTCAACCTTTCCTGCAGGGGCCGACACTTCAGTTGCGTCCCTTGCGCGCCGACGACTTCGATGCCTTGCACAGGGCAGCGTCGGACCCGCTGATCTGGGCGCAGCACCCCGACACCGGGCGCTGGCAGCGACCGGTGTTCGAGCGCTACTTCGCGTCGGGCATGGCGAGCGGCGGGTCCTTGCTTGTCGTCGAGCGGCTCAGTGGCGAGGTGGTGGGCTCTTCGCGCTACTACCAGTGGGACGAGGCGGCCGCCGTGATCACGGTGGGCTATACCTTCCTCGTGCGCCGACTCTGGGGCGGTGCCGCCAATGCCGAATTGAAGAGCCTGATGCTCGACCATGCGTTCGGGTTCGCGCGCGAGGTGCGCTTCGAGGTCGGCCGCGACAACCTGCGCTCGCGCCGAGCGATGGAAAAGATCGGCGCGGAACTCCTGGGGGAGCGCTTCGAACCCGCGGGTTCGGCCGCGGCGCCTCACGTGGTGTACCGGTTGCGGGCCCCAGGCTGATGCATGCCGCCTGCCGGCAAGGCCGCCCCGTGCCTCCTGTGCGTCGGGGCCCGTCTTTTCAGCGCATCAGGTTCTCCACCAAAGCGGCCATCCCCATGCCCGAACCCAGGCACATGCTGATGACGGCCAGGCGCCCACCGGTGTCGGCGAGGTGCTGCATGGCCGTGATGGTCATGCGAAGGCCCGTGGCGCCGGGCGGGTGTCCGATGCTGATGCCGCCGCCGTAGAGGTTGGTGCATTCGCGCGGGATGCCGAGTTCGCGTTCGGCGTGCAGGTTGACGACGGCAAAGGCCTCGTTGATCTCGAAGTAGTCGATGTCGGCCACCGTCAGCCCCTGGCGTTGAAGCAGGCGCCGGATCGCAGGCACCGGGCCCGCGCCCATGATCTCGGGCGGCACGCCGACGACCGCCCAGTCCAGCAGCCGGGCCTGCGCGCGCACGCCGGCCGCGCGCGCCGCGTGCCCGCCGGCCACCAGCAGCGCGGCCGCGCCGTCGGTCACGCCGCTGGAGTTGCCCGCCGTGACCCGTCCGAGTCCGTCCTTGCGGAAGGCCGGCTTCAATGACGCGAGCTTCTCCAGCGTGACCTGGGGCCGCGGGAATTCGTCGTGCTCGAACAGGCGCGTCGCGCCGCCCTTGCCCCCCGCTGGTACCTCGATCGGCGCGATCTGCCGCGCGAGGAAGCCCGAGGCCATGGCCGCGCCGGCGCGCTGCTGGCTCATCAGGCCCCAGTCGTCCATGTCCTCGCGCCGGTAGCCGTGGCGGTCGGCCAGGTTCTCGGCGGTGTCGCCCATCAGTTCGCGCGTGAAGGGGCAGCGGTAGATGTAGTCCAGGCCGTCAATGAGGGTGGCCGGGCCGCGACCGGCACCCCACCGCATCTCGTGTGCGATGTAGGGCACGCGCGAGTAGTTTTCGGCCCCGGCGGCCACGGCGATTGCGCTGTGGCCGGAGGTGATCTGCTGCGCTGCGCTGACGATGGCCTGCAGCCCCGTGCCGCAGGCGCGCACGACGCCCAATGAGGCGCTGTCCTCGGGCAACCCGGCGGTCAGCGCCACCTTGCGGCTGATGAACAGGCCGTCGTGGTCCACCGGCGCGGTGTTGCCGAAGACGAGGTGGTCCACCTGCGCCGGCTCGAGCCCGGCGCGGGCGATGCAGGCCTGGACGGCATGCACGCCCAGCGCGTGCAACGGCACGTCGCGCAGCGATTTGCCGAAGTCGCCGAAAGGGGTGCGGGCGCCGGCGGCCAGCACGATGTCGGTGGGCATGGGTGTGTCTCCTGTGGCGGGTTGCAGGACACCCTGCGCATGCCGGCGTCCGCGGTCGCAGGAGTGTAGGCACGGCGGGCTGTTGCCCGGTGCGTGTGGCCTCGAGCGGCCCGGGTATGCTGCACGCTGCCGGCGGTCGTGCCCGGTGTTGAAGATGTGACTGCCATGACCGATGTCTACGTGATCGCCTCCTCCTGCACCGCCTTTGGCAAGCGGGCCGACCGCAGCTTCCACGATCTCGCGCGCGAGGCCTACCTCGACCTGCTGGCCGATGCGGGCCTGACGGCTGGCGATGCGGCGCTGATCGAGCAGGCCTGGTTCGGGAACTGCGGCATGGGGCAGTGGGGGCAGGGCGGCATCCGCGGACAGGTCTGCTTCACCCCTTTGGTCGAGCAGGGCTTGTTTCCTGAGCGCGTGCCGATGATCAACGTCGAGGGCGGCTGCGCCACCGCCTCCTTTGCCTTCCACGGCGCGTGGAAGGACGTGCTCTCAGGCCAGGCGCGTGTCAGCCTGGCGCTGGGCGTCGAGAAGCTCGTGTGCCCGGACGACCCGCAACGCGTGGCTGCGATCTTCGCCACCGGCATCGACCAGCTCGACAGGCAGCGCTGGCTCGACTACTACGCCCGGGCCGGGCACGAGGCTGGCAAGCCCTTCGAGACCGGTCCCGGGCGCACGCTCTACATGGACACCTATGCCATGCAGGCGGCCTGGCACATGCAGCGCCACGGCACGACGCAGCGCCAGATCGCGGTCGCGGCGTCGAAGAACCATCACCATGGCAGCCTGAACCCGAAGGCGCAGTACCGGTTCGAGCTCAGCGTCGAACAGGTGTTGGCCGACCGCGAGATCAGCTGGCCGCTGACACGCGCGATGTGCTCGCCGCTGGGCGATGGAGCCGCCGCAGCGTTGCTGTGCTCGGCCGATGCGCTGCAGGACTTCCCGCCGGCTGCCCGCGCGCGCGCTGTCAAGGTGCGCACGAGCCAGCTCTCGGGCGGCAAGTACCGGCGGCTGGACGAGCCGGGGCTTTCACGCGTGGCGGCGCAGAAGGCCTGGCGCGCGACGGGCCTGCAGGCGCGGGACATCGACCTCGTCGAACTCCACGACGCGACCTCGTTCTGCGAAATCTACCAGCTCGAGATGCTGGGCCTGTGCCCGGACGGGCAGGGCGGGCCCTTCGTCGAATCCGGTGCCACGGCGCTCGGCGGCTCCCTGCCCGTCAACCTCTCGGGCGGTCTGGTCTCGAAGGGGCACCCGGTGGGAGCGACTGGGCTGTCGATGGTGTACGAGGTCGTGCAGCAGCTGCGCGGCGAGGCCGGGCCGCGGCAGGTGTCTGGCGCCGAACTCGGGCTGATCGAGAACGGCGGGGGCGTCATCGGCTTCGACGAGGCTGCCTGCGCAGTGCACATCCTCGAGAAGTCGTCATAGGATCCGGCGCCAGAGCACCTTCGGGAAAGCTGGTGGCGCCGGCACCGTGCCAGACCGGGCCGCGGCATTGGCTGCCTCGAGGGCTCGAGGACGCCTGCGACGGTCGCCGACACCGCTGGCCTTGATGGAGGAGACCCGATGAGCAACGCCTACCCGCGGCTGTTCACGCCCTTGCGTGTCGGCAGCACCGAACTGCGCAACCGCATCATCTTCGCCGGTCACGGCTCGCGGTTCGTCGACTGGCACACCTTCCATCTGAACGACCGCCAGGCGCATTACCTCGCCGAGCGCGCGCGCGGCGGCGTGGGCATGATCATCCAGGGCTCATCGATGGTGCACCCCACCGGCCTGGCCGCAGCGGGCGTGAACGAGGTCTGGTCGGACGAATCCATTCCTGCCTACGCCCGCATCGCGGCTGCAGTCCACGAGGGCGGTGCCAGGATCTTCGGCCAGCTCTCGCACCTCGGTCGCCAGGGCCATGGATTTGCGACGCACCGTGAACTCTGGGCACCCTCGGCGCTCCCGGACCCGGCCAGCCGTGTCGTCCCGCACGCCATGGACCGCCTGGACATCGAGGAGCTCGTGGACTGCTATCGCCACGGCGCTCGCCGGCTTGCCACGGCGGAGTTCGACGGTATCGAGGTCTACCTGGCCCACGGCTACCTGTTGGCAGAGTTCCTCTCGCCCTTCAGCAACGTGCGCACGGACGAATACGGCGGCTCGCTGGAAAACCGTTGCCGGCTGCCCTTGCGCGTGCTGGATGCGGTGCGCAAGGCCGTACCCGGGCTGCCGGTGGGCATTCGGGTCAGCGCCGAGGAGTTCGTGCCCGGCGGCATCAACCCTGACGAATGCAACGCCATCCTCGACCACCTGCTCGACCGCACGCAGGTGGACTACATCAGCGTGAGCCAGTCGAACTACGCTTCCATCGACCGCATGATCCCGGACATGAGCTTTCCGCGCGCGCCCTTCGCGCCATTCGCCAAGCACGTGCGCCAGGTCGCCCGCGGCATCCCGGTCTTCGCCGTGGCCCGCCTGGTGACGCCGGAGCAGTGCGAGACGCTGCTCGGTGACGGCACGGCCGATGCGGTGTGCCTCGTGCGTCCGCTGATTGCCGATCCGGAGCTGCCCAACAAGGCGCGCGAGGGGCGGCGTGAGGACATCCGCGAATGCATTTCCTGCAACGTCGGCTGCCGTGGCGGTCCGCACCGCGGCTCCCCGATCGCCTGCCTGGTGAATCCTGCGGTCGGCTACGAAAAGCAGTTCGGCGCGGGCAGGATCCAGCCCGCGTCCCGGCCGCGCCGCGTGCTCGTGATCGGGGGCGGGCCCGCCGGCTTGAAGGCCGCGGAGACCGCAGCCCAGCGCGGCCACGAGGTCACCTTGCTGGAGGCCACGGCTCAACTCGGCGGCGACGTGCTGGTGGCAGCGCGTGCGATGCCCTACCGTGACGAATTCGCCAACAGCGTGCGTTTCCTCGAGCGCCAGGTCCGAAAACTCGGCGTGCACGTGCGCCTGAACGAGCGGGCCACGCTCGAGTCCGTCACAGCCGCGCGCTTCGACGCGGTCGTCGTCGCCACGGGCGCCCGACCCGGAAGGCCCGACATCCCCGGAGCACGCCTGCCGCACGTCCACACCGTGCATGACGCCATCGACGGCCCCGTCCTGGGGCACCGCGTGGTGGTGGTCGATTCGGGTGAAGCGGACTGGAAATGTCTGACCACGGCCGAGGCGCTTGCGGCGCGTGGCCACGCGGTGTGCATCGTCTCGCCCGTGACCATCGGCGCGGAAATGGACACCTTCTCCAAGCCGCCCATGCTGCGCCGCCTGCGCGCGACAGGCGTGCGCTTCGTGGAGCACCATACCGCCGTGGCAGTGGAGCCGGGTCGGGTGCAGATCCGGGAAGGCCTGACCGGCCACACGAGCTGGATCGATGCGGACGCCGTGGTGATGTCCTGGTATGGCGTAGCCGACGACGAACTCGCCCGGGGGCTGCGCGCCGATCAGGGATTGGAGGTCCATGTCGCGGGCGACTGTCTTGCCCCGCGGCGGGCCATCGACGCGATCTGGGACGGTTTTCGCATCGGCCTCGCGCTATGAAGCGCTCCTGACGCCACCCGCGTCAGGATTGATTCTCACGTTGGGACACACCGAAAGCGCTGCTGATGGCGCTAACCCGACTTTGTCAACTTTTCCCCCTTATCTGTCTTTGGCCAGCCGTAAGCCCTTGTCTGGATTGAACCCCACTCGCAGATCCATAATGTAGTGCCATAATATTATACGCTTTCC
>JAIXWM010000132.1 GCA_027491255.1 Rubrivivax sp.
GCCCTGGGCGGCCTTGCGGTTTGCTCTGCGCCACTCGCTGCCTCGCTTCGCTGCATATCGATCACAGCATAACGCACGAGACGTTGATTACGTTTACACCCTCTGAGAGGCTGAGAGTCTTTCCCCAAGACCGCCTTGCACGCCCCACCATTGTTCGAGATCCCTTTCCCCTTCCCACCCACCTCTTGCCGAGGAGACACCCGATGAAGACCGTCACCCCGCTGGCCCGCCCGATCGCCGTGGCCGCCGCCGCCCTCTTCGCCGCCGCCGCGGCCCAGGCCCAGCAGACCGTCGAAGTGCTGCACTGGTGGACGACCGGCGGCACCGCCGTTGCGGCCGCCAAGCTCAAGGAAGCCGCCCAGGCCGCCGGCGTGACCTGGAAGGACGTGGCCGTCGCTGGCAACGAGAACCAGCGCACGCTGCTGCGCACCAAGCTGATGAAGGGCGACGCCCCGGGCGTGGCGCAGATCGTCGGCGACATCGAGCAGTTCGCCGACCAGCGCGACAAGCTCTTCGACCTGAGCGCCATCGCCAAGGAGGAGAACTGGGACGCGGTGCTGCCCAAGGTCATCCAGGAATACGCCAAGATCGGCAGCGGGCAGTACGCCGCCGTGCCGCTGAACGTGCACCGCCTGTCGGTCATGTACACCAACAAGGCCGTGCTCGACAAGCTGGGCGAGAAGCAGGCCCCGACGACCTGGGACGACTTCTTCCGCGTCGCCGACAAGGCCAAGGCCGCCGGCATCAACCCCATCGCCTGGGGCAACCCGCAGGTCATCAGCGTGATGTACACGCAGACCGTCTTCGGCACCATCGGTGCCCAGGGCTACCGCAAGGCCTTCGTCGAGGGCGACGCGGCCACCATCCAGGGCGCCGGCATGGTCAAGGCGCTGGAGAACTTCCGCCGCCTGAGCAACTACGCCGACAAGAGCTCGGTCACCAAGCGCTGGAACGAGGGCACGCAGAGCGTGATCGCCGGCGAGACGCTGTTCCAGATCATGGGCGACTTCGCCAAGGGCGAATTCACCCGCGCGGGCAAGAAGCCGGGCGTGGACTTCCTGTGCACGGCCTCGCCGGGCACCGTGGGGAGCCTGCACTTCATCACCGACGGGTTCGTCTTCTTCAAGCAGCGCAAGGACGCGCCCCAGGCCCAGGCGGCCCTGGCGCGCGTGCTGATGAGCAAGAAGACCCAGGAGGAGTTCAACCTGCTGAAGGGTTCGGTGCCGGCGCGCACCGACGTCGACATGAGCCGCTTCGACGAGTGCTCCAAGGCCACCTACGCCGAGTTCAACGCCGCGGCCAAGGCCGGCACGCTGCACCCCTTCGTGGACATGCTGATCCCGGCCTCGCGCGCTGGCGCGATCCGCGACGTGTTCGTCGAGTTCCACTCCAAGGCGGACATGACGCCGGACCAGGCCGTCAGGAAGCTGCTGGCCGCCGTCAAGGTCAACTGAGCCCGCACCCGCGCAGGAATCCGCCATGAGTGCCCAGGCATCGTCGGCCCAGCGCCTGGAGCGCTGGCTGCCCCGGCTGGTGATCTCGCCCGCCTTCGCGTTGAGCGTGCTGTTCTTCTACGGCCTGTCGGTGTGGATCGGCGCGCTGTCGCTGACCAGTTCCACCTCCACCGTGCAGTGGAACTGGGTCGGCCTGGAACAGTACCAGCGCCTGTTCGCCGACGAGACCTGGTGGCTGTCGGTGCGCAACATGGTGGTCTTCCTGCCGCTGTCCATCGGCGTGCCGCTGGTGCTGGGCGCGCTGCTGGCCATCCTGCTGGACCAGCAGGTGCGCTTCGAGGGCTTCCTGCGCACGCTCTACCTGTACCCGCTGGCGCTGTCGTGGATCGTCGCCGGCACGCTGTGGCGTTGGATGCTGGCGCCCGACGTGGGCTTCGAGTCCTTCCTGAAGCGCCACGGGCTGCCCAATGCCAGCTTCGACTGGCTGGTCAACCCCGACTACTCGATCTACACGATCGCCCTCGTCGCCGTCTGGCACTCCACCGGCTTCGTGATGGCGATGTTCATCGCCGGGCTGCGCAGCATCGACGACTCCATCATCAAGGCCGCGCGCATCGACGGCGCGAGCATGCCCCGCGTCTACTGGAGCGTGATCCTGCCGGCGCTGCGGCCCACGGTGTTCAGCGCGCTGATCATCCTGCTGCCGGCCATGATCAAGACCTACGACCTGATCGTGGTGCTGACCCAGGGTGGGCCGGGTCATTCCAGCGTGCTGCCGGCCTACTTCATGTTCGAGCGCTTCTTCGCCCGCGAGCAGATGGGCCTGGGCGCAGCCGCCGGCACGATCATCCTGATGTCGTGCATCGCGGTGGCCCTGCCCTACATCGTGCTCGAGCTGCGCCGCCAGAAGAACCAGGGGGACTGAGATGCGAAGCCACCGCGTGCTGATCTACGCCGTGCTGCTGCTGGCGCTGGGCTTCTTTGCCCTGCCGGCGTGGTTCGCGCTCGTCAACTCCTTCAAGCCGCTGGACGAGATCTACGCCGGCAACGTCTTCGGCCTGCCGGCCACCTGGACGCTGGAGCCCTGGGCCAAGGCCTGGAACCAGGCCTGCACCGGCGCGGCCGAGTGCCGCGGGCTGTCGGGCTACTTCCTGAACTCGGCGCTGACGGTGCTGCCGGCCACCGCCATCGGCACGATCTGGGGCTGCTGGAACGGCTACATCCTGGCCAAGTGGCGCTTCAAGGGCAGCGAGGCCATCCTGTTCGTGCTGATGTTCGGCAGCTTCATCCCGATCGGGCTGTTCCTGTTCCCGCTGACGGTGATCTTCGACCGCCTGGGGCTGTCGTCCAGCCTGGCCGGCCTGATCGTGGTCTACTTGATCTACAGCCTGCCCACGGCGCTGTTCTTCAAGAACTACTTCGTCGGCTTCCCGGGCGAGCTGATCAAGGCTGCGCGCATAGACGGCGCCGGGCTGTTCAGGATCTTCTGGAGCGTGGTGCTGCCCACCGCGCGCCCGATCCTGATGGTGGTGGTGATCATGAGCTTCACCAACATCTGGAACGACTTCCTGTTCGCGCTGGTGCTGGCGCCCTACGACAACCAGACCGTCACGGTCGGGCTGAACAACCTGATCAACGTCGTCGAGGAGCGCGCCGAGTACAACGTCCACATGGCCGCGGCGCTGATCGCAGCGCTGCCCACGGCCATCGTCTACGCGGTGGCGGGCAAGCACTTCGTCAAGGGCCTGACTTCGGGCGCCGTCAAGGGTTGAGGAGACACACCATGGCCAGCCTCTCGATCGAGAACGTGCACAAGCGCTTCGGCAGCGCGCACATCCTCAAGGGCATCGACATCCGCATCGCCGACGGCGAGTTCCTGATCCTGGTCGGGCCCTCGGGCTGCGGCAAGTCCACCCTGCTGAGCATGATCGCCGGCCTGGACGACATCAGCGAGGGCTCGATCCGCATCGGCGAGCGCGTCGTCAACGACGTCAGCCCGAAGGACCGCGACATCGCGATGGTCTTCCAGAGCTATGCGCTGTACCCGAGCATGACGGTGCGCGAGAACATCGAGTTCGGGCTGAAGATGAAGAAGGTGCCCGCCGCCGAGCGCGCCGCGGCGGTGGAGCGGGTCTCGCGCACGCTGCAGATCGACGCGCTGCTCGAGCGCCGGCCCTCGCAGCTGTCGGGCGGCCAGCGCCAGCGCGTGGCGATGGGGCGGGCACTGGCGCGCAACCCGGCGATCTTCCTCTTCGACGAGCCGCTGTCCAACCTGGACGCCAAGCTGCGCGTGGAGATGCGCGCGGAGATCAAGTCGCTGCACCAGCGCCTGCGCAACACCATCGTCTACGTCACGCACGACCAGGTCGAGGCGATGACGCTGGGCGACCGCATCGCCGTCATGAAGGACGGCCTGGTGCAGCAGTTCGGCACCCCGGCCGAGATCTACGAGCGACCGGCCAACACCTACGTGGCCGGCTTCATCGGCTCGCCGAGCATGAACTTCCTGCCCGGCATGGTGGAAGGCTCGACGCTGCGCCTGGACGGCGTCGAAGGCGCGGTGCTGCTGCCGGCGGGCTTCGGCCGCCGCCGCGTGCTGGCCGGCGTGCGGCCCGAGCACTTCCACGCCTGCGGCGAGGGCACGGCCGGCGCGGTGCGCGGGGGCGTGCGCATCCTCGAGCCCACCGGCGCCGACACCTTCGCCACCGTGGCGCTGGGTGATCGCCAGGCCACGGTGCGATACACCCCCAAGCTGGCGCCCCGCGTGGGCGACGCCGCCTGGCTGCGCCTGGAAGCCGACGCGGTCAGCCTGTTCGACCCGGACTCGGGCGAGCGGCTGAAGACCGCAGGCTGAGGCGACCGCGAGCCCACCTCACCGCCCGTGGCTCCATCCGTGCCGGGCGCGCGCCGGCACGGATGGCGGCGTGCCCGTTCCTTGGCCGTCGTGATGCCGTGGCCCGCCCGGTGGCCGAGGGGATACTCGGCGGATGGAAAGACCGGCACCGACCTTCGTCAGCGCAGACGTGCCGACGCTGCACGCACGGGCCGGCCAGCGTGAGGACCGGTGGGTGCCGAGCGCAGCGCATTCATCCTGTCGGCGATGATGCACGCGATGACACACCCTCAGATCCACGCCGACCTCGGCCTGCACGCCCGGGTCGACACCACCTCGCTGCCCTGGGTGGCGGCACCGAGCCCGGGCGTGCACCGGCGGATGGTCGAACGTGACGGCGGTGAGGTCGCGCGCGCCACGTCCATCGTCCGCTACGACCCGGGCTCGACCTTCCCGACCCACACCCACGCACTGGGCGAGGAACTGCTGGTGCTGGAAGGCGAGTTCGCCGATGAGACAGGGCGCTACGGCGCGGGCACCTTCATCAAGAACCCCCCAGGCTCGGCGCACGCGCCGCGCTCGGAACCCGGTTGTGTGCTCTTCGTGAAGCTGCGTCACCTCGAGCCGGACGATGCCGGCCGGGTCGTCGTGGACAGCCTGCACGGGGCCTGGCGCCCCGGCCTGGTGCCGGGGCTTTCGGTGCTGCCCGTGCATGCCTTCGGGGCCCGGCACACCGCCTTCGTGCGCTGGGCGCCCGGCACCTGCTTCCAGCGGCATCGGCACTACGGCGGCGAAGAGATCTATGTGATCGACGGCGTGTTCGAGGACGAGCACGGCCGCTATCCGGCAGGTACCTGGTTGCGCAGCCCGCACCTGAGTGAGCACACCCCCTTCAGCCGGGAAGGCTGCACCATCCTGGTCAAGACCGGTCACCTGCTGACGCCGTGAGGGCGCCGATGCGCTTGCTTGCACCGCGCACGCGACCAACGGCTGCGCTGCACCGCGCGTAGGGGCCCGGCGCAAGCCGGCTCACGGCATCAGCCCGGACCGAAGCCGCCCGCCACCCAACCGACCGCACGCGCGGCGTTGAGCAGGAAGCTTGGCGCCACACGGCGGCGGGCGAGTTCCTCGCCGAAGGCGTCGACCGCGGGCAGCCAGGCATGCAGGTGCTGCCCGTGACCGCGATTCACCTCCAACACGGTCGTGACCAGGGTGTCGAATGCCGCGCTGTCCAGCGGCTGGGGGTTTTTCTTGTCGCGCCACAGTCGGGGTTCGTTCGGGGTGTCTTCTGCCTCTTCGGCCTCTTCGGCCTCTTCTGCCTCATCGGGCATGTCTTGCGCCCTGCGGCAGGGTGGCGCCGCCAAAGCTCAGGCCTTGGCGCTTTTCCCGCACGGCGGGGCCCGCCCTCCCAACGGTGCGCCAGGGCGCTGGGCCGTGCCCGCGAATATCATGCCCACATGCTTGACCCTGCCATGCCGAAAGCCGAGGCCCAGCCCAGCGGCACGCCGAACGCGCCTCTCGCCCCCGTGCTCGTGCGCATGCACCCCGCCGACAACGTGGCCATCGTCGGCAACGACGGCGGCCTGCCCGCGGGCACGGTGCTGACAGACGGGCTGGTGCTGCGCGAGCGCGTGCCGCAGGCGCACAAGGTGGCGCTGGTGGACATTCCCGAGGGTGGCGCGGTCACGCGCTACGGCGTCACCATCGGGCAGGCGATGCGCGCACTGCCTGCCGGCAGCTGGGTGCACGAGCGCCTGCTGCGCATGCCCCCGGCGCGCGGCCTGGAAGACCTGCCTCTGGCCACTGCGCCCGGGCCCGTCGCGGAGCCGCTGAAAGGCTACACCTTCGAGGGCTACCGCAATGCCGACGGCAGCGTGGGCACGCGCAACCTGCTGGCCATCACCACCACCGTGCAGTGCGTGGCCGGCGTGCTGGACGTCGCGGTCGGGCGCATCAGGCGCGAGCTGCTGCCGAAGTACCCGCACGTGGACGGCGTGGTCGCGCTCGAGCACGCCTACGGCTGCGGCGTGGCCATCGACGCGCCCGAGGCCGTGATTCCCATCCGCACGGTGCGCCATCTGGCGCGCAACCCCAACTTCGGCGGCGAGGTCATGGTGCTCAGCCTGGGCTGCGAGAAGCTGCAGCCCGAGCGCCTGCTGCCGCCGGGCAGCGTGCCGCTGCGGGTGGACGGCGAGGACGCCTTCTCCCATGTGCGCCTGCAGGACGAGCACCATGTCGGCTTCGCGTCGATGATCGACGACATCCTGGCCACGGCCGAGGTCCACCTGAAGCGGCTGAACGCGCGCCGGCGCGAGACCGTGCCCGCCAGCGCGCTGGTGCTGGGTGTGCAGTGCGGCGGCAGCGACGCCTTCAGCGGTGTCACCGCCAACCCGGCGGTGGGCGTGTGCGCCGACCTGCTGGTGCGCGCCGGCGCCACGGTGATGTTCTCCGAGACCACCGAGGTGCGCGACGCCGTCGAGACCCTGACCGCGCGCTGCGCCAGCCCCGAGGTGGCGCAGAAGATGGTGGCCGAGATGGCCTGGTACGACGCCTACCTGGCGCGCGGCGAGGTCGACCGCAGCGCCAACACCACGCCCGGCAACAAGGCCGGGGGGCTGTCCAACATCGTCGAGAAGGCGATGGGCTCGGTCGTCAAGAGCGGCTCGATGCCGATCGCGGCCGTACTGTCATCGGGTGAGCGCGCCACCACCCGCGGCCTGATCTACGCCGCCACCCCGGCCAGCGACTTCATCTGCGGCACGCTGCAGCTGGCCGCCGGCATGAACCTGCACGTCTTCACCACCGGCCGCGGCACGCCCTACGGCCTGGCCGAGTGCCCGGTGGTCAAGGTGGCCACGCGCACCGAACTCGCGCAGCGCTGGCACGACCTGATGGACCTGAACGCCGGCGCCGTGGCCGACGGCGAATGCAGCGTCGAAGAGATGGGCTGGCGCCTGTTCCGCCTGCTGCTGGACGTGGCCAGCGGCCGCCGCACCTGGGCCGAGCAGCACCGGCTGCACAACGCGCTGGTGCTGTTCAATCCGGCGCCAGTGACCTGACCCGGCAGCAGGCTGGGGGCTCCTGGGCAGGTGGCGCCTGGGCCCGGGCCCGGCGCTGTCGTACACTTCTTCACGCATCAAGAGCACAGGCCGCCTGCCTGTCGCCAACCTGCCGTCCTGCGGCAAGGTGGCCACCGGGTCTTCCGGGATGAGGCGCCAGGGTCACGAGCCCCGGCGCAAACACAGCAGGCCAGCGGCCCTCGTTCTCGAGGGCCGTTTTGCTTTCATCGCCCGTTAATCGACAACTTGCGGGGCGATTCACAAATGCCGCTAAAGCGTCGGCTGCGCCCTGCCCGTCCGGCGCCGCCTGCGCCGCTCGCGTGGACGGTGGAGAAGACGAAGATGGCGCAGAAGACACCCGGCCCGGCAGGCGGATCGGCATCGGCATCGGCACCCGGATCGACATCCGGATCAGCACCCGGGAAGACAAGCCCGCGGGCCGCGGGCCACGAGCAGATGGCGGCACCGCAGCCCGCAGCGCCGCGGACGGCGCCGCCGCCGGCCGCACCCGTCGCGCTGCTCTCAGCCCTGGGGCTGCACGGCCTGGCGCACCTGGACGCGCCGGTGCTGGCGGCACTGGCGTCGCAGACGCCGATGCTGCTGATCGGCCCGCACGGCAGCGCCAAGAGCGCGCTGCTCGAGCGGCTGGCCGCCGCGCTGGACCTGGAGCACCGCCACTACAACGCCAGCCTGCTGTCCTTCGACGACCTGGTGGGCTTTCCGGTGCCCGAGGGCGACGGCCTGAAGTACCTGAAGACGCCCGCCACGCTGTGGGGGGCGCAGAGCGTGTTCCTCGACGAGATCAGCCGCTGCCGGCCCGAGGTGCAGAACAAACTGTTCTCCATCGTGCACGAGCGCCGCGTGCAGGGCATCGCGCTGCAGGCGCTGCGCTACCGCTGGGCGGCGATGAACCCGCCGGCCGACCCCGACGGCGCCGAAGATGCCGACGTCTACGCCGGCTCGCTGCCGCTGGACCCGGCCCTGGCCGACCGCTTCGGCTTCGTGCTCAGCCTGCCCGCGCTGGAGGACCTGCCGCCACAGGCGCGCCGCAGCGTCATCCGCAGCGGCCTGGACGCGGCGGGGCAGGTGTCTGCCGTGCCCGCGGCGCCCGACCTGCCCGCCCTGGTGAACCGCAGCCGCGAGCGCAGCGAACTGTGCGCGCTGCTGCACGGCGACTGGATCACGGCCTACACCGCCGCGCTGGTGGTGCCGCTGCGGCAGGCCGGCCTGGGCATCTCGGGCCGGCGCGCGGCGATGCTGGCGGCCAACATCGCGGGCGTCCACGGCGCGCGGTGCGCGCTCGGGCCTGGCGACGCGGCGGCGGGTGAGACCCCCGGCGGGAACATCACCGGCACGACGGTCGGTCGGACCGTCACTCCGACCGTCACTCCGACCGTCACTCCGACCGTCACTCCGACCGTCACCCCGACCGTCACCCCGACCACCCCCCCTGCATCCACCCCAACCACCACCCCCGCCACCTCGATCGCCGACTCCGCCCTGATCGCGCTGCGCCACTCGCTGCCGCACCGCGCGCAGGGCCGGCCGGTCGAGGCCGGCGTCGTCGCCACCATCCACCGCAAGGCTGTCGACGACGCCTCGCAGGCCCAGGCTGACGCCGCGCTCGCCCGCATCCTGGACGAGGCGCACCCGGTGCGGCGCGTCGGCCTGGCGCTCGCCGCGCTGGAAAAGCGCCCGGGGCAGGTGCCCCGGCACACGATGTCGATGCTGGTGGCCGACGCGCTGGCTTCGATGGAGAAGCAGCCGCGCTGGATCCTGGCGCAGGAACTGCTGCCCCGGCTGGTGGCGCTGGACTGCGTCGATGCGCCCACGCTGGAAATGCTGGCCGAGCCCTTCACCGCCCAGGTGGCCTATGAGCAGCGGCCGAACCTGACGCACCAGCTGCCGCGCAGCCGCATCGCGCCCTTCAACGCGCTGGTGGCCACGCTCGGCGCGCTCGATACCCGCGACCCGGCGCAGGTGGCGCTGGGCAACCTGGGGGCCGCGCTCTACGCCCACGACGAGGGCGCCTGCGTGCCCGCCGCGCTGAAGCGCCAGCAGGGCGTGCTGCGGGCGCTGCTCGACGAGGGCGAGCGCCATGCACACTGAAACCGCCGCGCCGGCACTGGCCAACATGAGCGCGCCGCCGCGCTCCACCGTGACGTTGCCGCGCCTGGTGTCGGGCCGCGCGGCCAGGCGCCTGGCGCTGGCGTCGATGGGGGCGACGCTGCCCGACGACGAGGCGCCACCGCTGGCCGAGCAGCGGGTGGGCCCGGGCGGCGGCGCGCTGGTGTCGAACGCGCTGTGCCTGGCCCACGTTGCGCTGCCGGCGGCGCTGGGCGCCCACCTGCGCATGGGCCTGGGCTCGGCCCTGCTGACCGAGCCGCTCGGGCTGGCGCGCGCCCTCGTGGCCGTGGCACGCCAGTCCGGCGCCACGCGCAGCCCCCGCAACCCGGGCCGCGCCGCCCGGCTCGAACTGGACCGCGTGGCGGAGATGCCGGAAGGGGCCCTGGTGCAGGAGCTGACCGAGCGGCTCGAGTCCGTCGCCTGGCCCGCCTGGGTGCCGCGGGTGGCCTTCGTACTGCCGCGGGGCGAGGACATCGCCACGGCCGTCGACCGCCGCCGCGCGCCAGCCCCGCCGCACGGCGTCACCTGCCCCCTGCTTTCCGCGCGGCTGGTGGCGGCCGTCCGTGGGCCGGTGTTCCTGCGCGACGCGGCGCCCAGCCTGTCGGGCCTGCTCGACCTCTGGACCGGCGCCGCGCCCACGGCCCACTGGGAACTCTGGCTGCCGGTGCGCCCGGGCACCGTGATCCCCGTGCCTGCCATTGACCCCACCCCCGCTGGAGACCGCTGATGGACAACGCCACTGCCCCCGCCCCCGCCGCCGCCGCCGCCGCCGCCGCCGACGCCGACGCCGCAACTGCCGCAACTGCCGCAACTGCCGCAACTGCTGCTTCTGCTGCTTCTGCTGCTGCCACCACCACCACCACCACCGCCACTGCCACTGCTACCGGCACCGACACCGGCACCGACACCAGTACCGGCAATGCCACCCCCACCGACTCTGCGACGGCAATCACCACTGCGGCCCGGCCCCTGCCTTCACCTACCGGTGCGCCGCTTCGCCCCACCGCGCCGCCCACCGAAGTCGACAGCCGCCTGCTGGCCGAGCGCGTGCGCCAGTGCGTGCCGCTGCGCCACCCCGCCTTCGGCACGCTGCTGCAGCTGCTGTCCATCGAGGCCAGCGACACCGTCCCCACCGCCGCGGTGACCGTGGGCGCGCGCTCGCGGTTGCTGCTCAACCCGGCCTTCGTGGCCGAGCGCTGCCGCACCGACGCCCACCTGGCCATGCTGGTGATGCACGAGCTCTACCACGTGTTGCTGGGCCACACCCGGCTGGTGCGCCGCGCCACGCTGGCGGCCAACTGGGCTTTCGACTGCATCATCAACGCGCAGCTCTGCCGCCTGCACCCGCGCGTGGAGTTCACCTCCTTCTTCTCGGCCGGCGCCGCGCCCGAGGGCCTGTGGAGCCTGATCGGCCCGCCGCCGGGCTGGCCGCTCGCGCCCCGCTATGCCGACGGTCGGCTGGGCCAGGTGCACCGCCACCTGTACGACGACGAAGGGGCCACCACGGCCGAGCTCTTCGCGCTGCTGGGCCCGGTGGGTGCGGCGCTCGAGGCCGACGGCGCCGATGCCGAGCGGCTGCTCGGCAACCACGCGCCCGAGCCCGAGGACGGCGACCCGCTGCACGCCGACCCCGAGCTGATGGCCGAGGCCCGGCGCATCGTCGCCCGCTGGCCCATGGTCGACCGGCGCGGCGGCGTGGACGACGGCGGCGAGGCGTCCGCGCAGCACGTCGGCCTGCGCCACCACCACGCCGCGCGCCAGGCCGTGCGCCGGCTGCTGCTGGCCGCGGCCTTCGGCAGCGACGGCGGGCCGCGCGTGCACCGGCCGTTGGAAGGCCCGGCTTTCACGCCGCTGCCGCAGCCAGGGGACCGTCGCGCGCAACTGCTGCGCCTGCTGGGCACGCCGCCGTTGTGGTGGCAGGGCCGGGTGCAGCAACCGGGGCACGAGCGGGCGGGCCAGGTGGCCGTCTACCTGGACGTCTCGGGCTCGATGGAGCCCTGGCTGCCGGTGCTGCTGCAGGCGCTGACCGATGCCGCCGCGCTGGTGCGCTGGCCGCTGCTGGGCTTCTCCACCGAGGTGCACCCGGTCACCCGCGCCGACCTTGCCGCCGGCCGCTTCCAGTCCACCGGGGGCACGCACATCGCCTGCGTGGCGCAGCACCTGGCCGACTCGGGCGCGCGCCGCGCCGTGGTCATCACCGACGGCGACGTGCAGGAGATCCCCGCCGCGCTGGCCGACCGCCTGCGCCGCGCCCGGGCGCGCGTGCGCGTGGGCCTGCTGGACGGCTGCAACGGCAGCTTCTGCGCCCGCCTGGGCTGGCCGGTGGCGCGCATACCGGCACTGGACCATGCAGACCCTTGAAGGTCTGCGCCACACCACGACACCGGCCACCCCAGCCCCCAGACCGCCCCGCAAACCCGCCCCAACGTACCAGGAAGCTCGCATGTACCCCCACCGTTCCTCGACCCACTCCGCCGCCCACACCGTTGCCGAATGGGTGCTGCCCGGCCACCCGGACAAGCTGTGCGACGCGCTGGCTGACCGCATCGTCGGCGAGGTGCTGCGCGCCGACCCGCAGGCCCAGTGCGGCATCGAGGCCGCGTGCGCCTTCGACCATGTCTTCGTCACCGGGCTGATCGGCCTGAACCGCACCACCCTGCCCGACCTCGAGCAGCGCCTGGCCGGCTGGGTGCGCGATACGTACCGCAGCGCCGGCTACGGCGGGCGCTGGGACCCGCAGCCCGAGGCGCTGCAGATCGACCTGCGCGCGCTGCGCATCGAGCAGCGCGGGCGCGAGTGGCAGGAGCTGCGGCACCTCTCCGACGACCAGTGCATCTGCGTGGGCTACGCGCAGGCCACGCCGCGCACCGGCCATCTGCCGGGCGCGCTGTGGGCGGCGCGGCGCATCGCGCAGGCCCTGCACGCCCGGCAGCAGGCGGCGCCGCAAGGCCCGGTGGGGCCCGACGGCAAGGTCATCGTGCGCGGCGTCGAGGGCGATGACGGGGTCTTCACGCCGCAGGCCGTCTCAGTCTCGCTGCACCACGCCGAGGATGCCGACTGGCTGGAACTGCAGCGCCACGCCCAGGCCGCGCTGCGCGACGCACTGGCAGGCCCCGGGGGCCCGGAAGCCGGCGGCGACGGCACCACCCCGCTGCCCGAGCTGACCGTCAACGCCGCGGGCATGTTCCTGTGCGGCGGGCCCACCGGCGACAACGGCACCACCGGCAAGAAGCTGGTGATGGACGCCTACGGCCCCGGCGTGCCCATCGGCGGCGGCGCCTGGAGCGGCAAGGACTTTCACAAGCCCGACCGCGTGGGCGGCCTGCTGGCACGCCGGCTGGCGCTGCAGTGCGTGCAGGCCGGCATCGGACAGCGCGTGCGCGTGCAGCTCGAGTACCGCCCCAACTCGGCGCAGCCGGAGTCGGCCTCGGTCTGGGCCGACGGCCACCCGGCCGCCCTGCCGCCCGGCGCCCACCCCGTGCCCACCCTGCAAGCCGCCCACGCGATGCTGGCCGAGCTGCGCCGCGCCGACTTCGCACCGCTGGTGGAGGCCACGCTGGCGCGGTGGGGGCACCTGGGGGCGGGAGGGTGGTGGTGGGAGTGGGGTCGAAGCGGTGGGATCAAGTAGATGAGGCGAGATTGGATCAGATTGTCAATACAATCAGAGTGTGTGGATAGAGTTCGACCCGATCAAGGATGAGCGCAACATCCGCGAGCGTGGCCTGAGCTTCGAGCGTGCAGCGGCGTTTGATTTCGCGAGCGCAACCATCGATCAGGACGACAGGAAGATCTACCCCGAGGTGCGTTATGTGGCCGTCGGCCCGCTCGACGGACGCCTGCATGTCTTGTGCTTCACACCCGTGGCGGATGGCATCCGCGTCATCAGCTTCCGCAAGGCCAACTCCCGAGAGATCAGCCACCATGAGCAAGCGCACCCCACTGACTGATGCACAAGGCGAGGTACGCGAGTTGACGGCCGCGGACCTGGCCCGGTTCAAGCCGGCGCAGCAAGCGCTACCCGCGAAGCTCTACGAGGAGCTTGTGAATACCAATCGGCGCGCTGGCGTCCGCGGGCCGCAGAAAGCACCGCTGAAGAAGCCCACCACCATCCGCCTGGATGCAGACGTTCTGGCAGCACTGAAGGCCACTGGCGACGGCTGGCAGACACGACTCAACGAGATGGTGCGCGCGTCACTGCGGATGACCGGGCAGATCTAGATGCACCCGCCGCCGAGCCTTGTTGTCGAGGAGAGGCAGTTGCCAAGACGCAGCGTAAGCGGCGCCAGCGGTTGAAAGCCGCGCAGCGGTCAGCCGGCTCGCGGTGACCGCGAAGGAATTGACTCCACCAAAGGAGAGCCGTCTTCGCTGGTCGCGTACCGGGTCAGCAACATGGCTTACGCTTCGTCCCGATGACCCAAGGCCTGCACTGCCCGTTCTGCACCCTGCCCGACGACAGGGTGCTGGCGCAGAACACCCACGGCAAGGTCCTCCGTGATGCGTACCCGATCTCGTCCGGGCACACGCTGGTGATCCCGCACCGTCACGTGGGCAGCTTCTTCGACCTGAGCGCCGAAGAACGCGCGTCGCTGCTCGCGCTGCTCGACGAGGCCCGCCGGTCCATCGAAGTCGAGCATCGGCCGGATGGCTACAACATCGGCATCAACGACGGTCCGTCGGCCGGGCAGACGGTGCCGCACCTCCACGTCCACCTGATACCGCGCTACGCCGGTGACCGTGCCGACCCGCGCGGCGGGGTGCGCTGGATCTTCCCGGACAAGGCCGACTACTGGAGCGCGCGTGCGCCGGCTTCCCCCGACCCGTGAGAAGCTGATCCGGGACCGGATCCCGGCACTGGCTGCCGCCCAGGGGCGCAGCCTGCCGCTGCGCACGGCCGACCCGACCGAAATGGCGCGGCTGCTGGGGCTCAAGCTCGTCGAGGAGACGCACGAGGTGCTCGGCGCGATCGGCACGGGCTGCACGCCAGACGTGCTGGACGAACTGGCCGACCTGCAGACCGTGATCGACGAGATCGCCGCGCAGCACGGCCTGAGCCGGCAGGATGTCGAGCGGCGCGCGGCCGACAAGCGCGCTCAGCGTGGGGGCTTCGACCAGCGCCTGGTGCTGCGCGAGGCCCCGCCGGCGGCCCAGCGCCTGCATGTGGGCGGCAGCGTCACGCTGCTGGACGCGCTGAAGCGCGAGTTCGAGGCCTGCGCCGTGGCCCGCATCGCGGTGGCCTTCGTGATGAACAGCGGCCTCGATCTGATCGAGGGGCCCGCGCTGGCGGCCCTGCTGCGCGGGGCCGAAGTGCGCCTGCTGACGACCGACTACCTGAGCGTCACCGAGCCCGAGGCGCTGGAGCGTCTGTGCCGCTGGCACGGACGGCTGCAGGCCCGCGTCTTCAGCCATGAGCGCCGCAGCTTCCATCCCAAGGCCTACCTCTTCGAGCGGGCCGACGGCACCGGCCGCGCCTTCATCGGCTCGGCCAACCTGAGCCGCATGGGTCTGGTCGAAGGCGTCGAGTGGACATGGACGGTCCTCGATGTCGACGCTGGCCAGCCGATGCACGAGTTGTCCACGCGCTTCGAGGAGATCTTCGACGGCGATGCCGCACGCGAGCTGACGCCGGCCTGGATCCAGGATTACGCGGTGCGCCGGCTCGCCCGGGGCGTCGTGCCGGTTCTAGAGGAACCTCGCGCGCCCTACTCGCTGGAGACGGTGAAACCGCGCGAAGTGCAGCAACTGGCGCTGCGCGAACTCGACCGTCTGCGCCAGGACGGCGAATCGAAGGCGCTGGTGGTCGCGGCCACCGGTCTGGGCAAGACCTTTCTGGCGGCCTTCGACGCGCGCGACGCCGACCGGGTGCTGTTCATCGCGCACCGCGAGGAATTGCTGCATCAGGCCGAGGCCGCGTTCGAGCGCGTCTACCCGGCGCGCAGCCGCGGCTTTCTCGCCGACGGGCGCGCGGAACTCGATCGCGACGTGGTGTTCGCGTCGGTCCAAACGCTGTCGAGGCCCGAGCACCTGGCCCGCCCGGAACTGGCGCGCTTCGACCATGTCGTCGTCGACGAGTTCCACCACGCGGCCGCGGACAGCTACCGCAGGGTGCTGCAGGCGCTGTCCCCGCGCTTCCTGCTTGGCCTGACGGCCACGCCCTTTCGCGGCGACCAGCGCGACATCCTGGAGCTGTGCGACGGCAACCTCGCCTACCAGGTGAACCTGCTGGAAGCCATCGCCTTCGGCTGGCTCGTGCCCTTCCGCTACCACGGCATCGCGGACGTCGTGACCTACAGCGACGACCTGCTCACCGCGCGCAAGACCTACGACACCGTCAAGCTGACGCTGCGCTTCAACACGGCCGAACGTGCGGGCCTCGTGCTCGACCGCTACCGCGGGCATGCTTCAGCCGCCGCGCTGGGCTTCTGCGTATCGATCGGGCATGCGGACTTCATGGCGGCCCAGTTCAACGCGGGCGGTGTGGCGGCCGCCGCCGTGCACTCCGGCCCGGGCTCGGCGGACCGGGTCGAAGCGGTGCGCCAGCTCGCCGAGGGCCGGCTGAAGGTGCTGTTCACCGTGGACCTCTTCAACGAAGGCGTGGACATCCCGGCGGTGGACCTGGTGCTCTTCCTGCGGCCCACCGAGTCGATGACGATCTTCCTCCAGCAGTTGGGGCGGGGCCTGCGGCTTCATCCGGCCAAGTCCTTCCTGACCGTGCTGGACTTCATCGGCAACTACCGCAACGCGCACCACAAGCTGCCGCTGCTGGCCGGCCAGGACCTGTCGCAGGACCAGGATCCGGGCCGGGCGCTGAAGGCGCTGACGCGCTGGCAGGCCGAAGGCCTGCGGCCCGACGGCGTTCCCGAGGGCTGCGAGGTCGTGCTGGAGCCGGTGGCGCTGTCGGCGCTGCGGGCGTCGCTGCAAGGGTCGAGCCCGCTGAGGCAGATGGTGCTCGACGACTTGAGGGACATCGCCGAAGCGCTGGGCCGCGGGCCCACGCTGCGGGAGTGGCAACGCCAGAGCCGCTACTCGCTGAGCACCGCGCGTGCGGCGCTCGGAGTCGATCGCTGGCACCACCTGCTCGAGGCCGCGGGCCTGCTGACCGAGGAAGACCGCGCGCTCGAAGCAGCGGTGGGGGACTTCCTGCGTGAAGTCGAAACGACCGCGATGACGAAGTCCTTCAAGATGGTCGTCCTGCTGTCGCTGTGCGAAGAGACCGCGTTCAAGCGCTCGGTCAGCGGCGCCGAGCTGGTGACTGCCTTCCGGGCCTATTTCACCGAGGAGCGGCACAGAGAAGACGTGGCCGGCACCGAGGTGGAGGATGTGGCTGCGGTCGACTCGGCAGCGTTGCTGCGCTACATCGAGAAGAACCCCATCAAGGCCTGGACAGGGTCAGGCCGGGCCGCGGTCTCGCCCGTCTTCTCGTGGCAGAAGGCCGCGCCGGCACTGTCATACGTCGGCCCGCAGCCCACAGACCCGGCCCTCACCACGCCCTTTGTACGTGCCATCAAGGATCGAGCCCTGGCACGGTTGGATGCCTACTGGCAGCGCCCGGGGCCGACGCGGATGGTGTTCCCGGTCATCCCGGCAGGCAGCGCCAGCGAAGGGCAAGCATCTGCTGCAGACAGAAGGCACTGCATCATGTTTGGCAAAGCGCGCCAGGGCCTGCCTGAAGGTTGGCACCTCGTTTCCATCAACGGCAGGAACCTTTACGGCAAGTTCGTCGCGGTCGCCTTGAACGTGCTGAAAGCCGCGCCGGTCGACTCGCACGAGGTGCCCAACGTGCTGACGGAGGAACTGCGCGCGCTCTTCGGCGGCCAGCTGCCGGGCAAGCCCCGCGTGCGCTTCGTCAGGCAGACCGCGGCGGCGGTCTGGGAGATCCTGGCGGCATAGGCGGTCCGTTCTCGGACCCTCGCCCGCACGGGGGGAGTGAAATGGAACTCCCGCCCAGCAAGACGCGCAGCCGCATGTCCAGGATTGACATGGATGGATGTCATGCCCGCACCCTGCGCAAGGAGTGCTCCCGTGGGCATGAACGTCAATCTGACACCGCAACTCGAGGAACGGGTCAGGACCAAGGTGGCTTCGGGCCTGTACACATCTGCCAGTGAAGTGGTCAGGGAGGCGCTGCGCCTGATGGACGAACAGGATCGCCTGCGTGCGGCCAGGCTCGAGCAATTGCGCGAAGACGTTCGTCACGGTCTGGACAGCGGCCCGAGCAAGGCGTGGAACGCCGAGAAAGTCAAAGGCGAGGGTCGGGCTCGGCGCGCGCGCAAGGCGACCTAGCCTGGATTCGGCAGTTGGGCGCGCCCGAGCGGGCTGTCATCTGCCGCGATGGCATGACGCGAACCGTAGCCATGGCCTGTGCCATGGCGAGGATACGCAACGCCGCCAGCGTGGTCGAGGGCAGTTCGATCGGGTGTGCAGCGCCGTCACCCGACTGGTGAGGCAACACGCCGGCCAAGTTAATTGTCGTCAGCCAGAAAGGCATGGCAAGGGAGCGAAAGCGCTCCCCAGCCTGCACAGGCGCTTCGCGCGACGTTATCCAGCGGTCGAGCAGCGGGCCGACCACATCGCGCCCGAGCATGTGCCCTCGCCCGGGCACCACCGTCACGGAGATGCCCAGCGGCGGGCCGAAGAGCATCAGCTTGTCGGCCTGCTCGAAGGCGCTGACGATGGGCGACAGCAGCAGCACCCGGCCCGGGTAGGCGGGCATCTGCGCCTGCGCGTGCAGGAACGGGTAGGCGCCGAAGGGGTTGTTCACCACCTGCGCGTCTGCGTGCCAGAAGCGCGCGCGCAGGACCTGCCCGACGGTGTCCACCTGCTGCTGGAAGCGCAGGGCCCGGAACTCCCTCGCGGTCTCGCGCCCCGTGACGTCCCAGCCGCTGTGCCTGCGCAACGTGCGGTGCTACGCCACAAGACGGGGCACCATCTCCGGCAGCACGATATGCCGCAGCACGCGAAGAAGCTTGAGTTGCTGGGCCCGCTGCAGCGCAGCGCCTGGTGCGACTGCGTCGTCCAGGCCTGAGGCCGCCGGCTCGTCCGGGGCGTCGAGCTTCGGCATCTTGAAGCCCCTGGCCTCGGACTTCAGCGATTCCATCAAGCGCTCCTGCTGCGGGTCGTGCCGGGCATACAGGGCATCGAAGGCCGTCAGCACCCGCGTGACCACCTCCCGGACGGTCCGGCGTGCCAGCTTTTCCGGCACGCCCAGCGTGGTCGCTGCAGCCAAGACCGCTTCAGGCGTGACCTGATCGAAGCGTGCGACCTCGGGCGACAGCCGCACGGCCAGAGGCACCGCCGGCCAGCGCGCCCGCTCGTCCGCAAAGGCCCGCGTGTGATAGACCCCCGTGGCCAGCAGGTCGTAGTGCGGCGCGAGGTCCACGCGGCCCGGTGTGACGAGGAAGGAAAGGTTCTTCAGGTGGCAGTCGTCATTGGCCACCAGCAGGTTGAACACCAGCCACCGGAACAGGCGCACGGGAGTGGTCAGCTGGTCCTCGCAGGCCTGAGACAGCTCGCGCAGCACCTGCACGCCCGCGCCGTACTTGAACAACCGCGACTTGTTGAGCAATTGGCACGCGTCGATGACGTGTACCCGCTGCACCGCCGGGGGCCCGGCAGCCGTCTCGGGTGCGAAGTCCGCACGGTCGAACTGGCGGTCGAAACGCTCGACGACATACACCGGCTGCGGCACCTGCAGCAGTTGCACCAGCGGCGTGGCCAGCTTCGCGGCGGTGGCCAGCCGCATCGTCAGCCACTCCAGGTAGGCCGACGCCGGGTAGCTGTCGCTGTCAGGATGGTCAGGCTTGAGAATGTGGGTCGAGGGCGTGGAGCCCACCGGCTCATAGACGTCCGGCCCCTTGAGCACCGCCGGCATCTTGTGCTGGGCGCCCGCCAGGGACATCCGCTTCGGGGCATCGCGCGTGAGCGGCGTGCGCGGCAGCCCCTGGATGCGCCGGCTCAGCGCCTCGTAGGGCAAAGGCTGCAGGTCGGGGCGGCTCTGAGGCGCCTCGCCCGGTGGCAGCAAGGTGAGCGAGCCCGCCGACTCCGCGCCCAGGTACTGCAAGAGCGCAAAAGCGTCATCATGGCTGCGCAGCTGCGCGTCCGCCGCGATGATCTCGCGCAGCCTCTCCTCGGGCAGCAGGTTGTCGAAGTACCACTGCACCGGGCGCAGCGTCGCGCCGTCGCGATGCACCGGCTGGCTGCGGGGCAGTGCCGGCGACAGGTCGAAACTGTCAGGCCGGTTTGCCCACTGCGGCAGGTACACGAGGCTCCACAGGTCGTTGGCCTCGTGCAGGGTGCCCAGCTGCACCTGGTTGATGAAAATGTCCAGCCGCCGGCCCTCCCGGGGCAGCGCGGGTGGCTCGACAAGCACCTGGGGTGTAACTTCAGGCACCCTGGCTCCCCTTCGAAGACATCGCGCGACGTGCCCTGGCCTTGGACAGCTCCAGCTGGTAGGCCGCGATGTCAGCCGGCGGCAGTTCCAGGCCCACCTTGACGCCCAGACGCTGCAGCAACTGCAGCACCTTGCCCATCTGCACGGTCGACTTGCCGTTTTCCAGGTCGGTCATGAACTGCTTGCTCACCCCTGCGGCCATGGCGAAGTCGTCGATGCGGATGCCCGCGCGCTTGCGCAGCGTTCGAATCGCAATACCGGCCTCGAGTACAGACGTGAGGGAGATGCTCATAAATGTTCCTGGTTTCGCAGGAATGATCTGTCATCCAGGCCCATAGGTCAAACAGATTCCTTTGAACATAGGAATTCTCGGGTCCGCGGGGCCACGAACGACTCTTATTCCTATCATTGAAGGAATTATTTGGCTGACGCAGGGGCGTGAGACCGGGCCCCTCCGCTGCCAGAGGCCGGGGAATGAACCAAAGCCCCCCGCCGCCCGCAGCAGAGACCGATGCAGCGCTCAAACCAGCTCGAACACCCGCACCAGCACCGCCGCCGCCTGGGGCCGCAGGGGATGCAGCGTGCCCACCAGCCGGCGCCGGCTCAGCCAGGCCCAGGGGCCTTCGGGGGCGGTGACTTCCACCTGGGAGCGCGCATTCCGGGGCTGGACGAATTCGTCGATCAGGACGCGGTTGCGGATGGTGAGCACCGTGCCGTCGTGCACCTGCAATTCGTACAGCGCATCGAGTTCCTTGGCACCGTCGGTGCGCAGCAGCTGCCGATCGGCCCCGCCGGGCCGTACCCGGCCGTGCAGCGCCTCGAAGCCGGACGCCCCCCAGAACTGCCCCCCCAGGATCGGCACGATGAAGCGCTCGCCCAGGGGGCCGCGTCCAAGCACCTCGCGCTCGCCGACGAGGACGGCCGCCTGCCACAGCAGACGGCAGGCGGGGACTTCCATCGCCTGACGCTCGGCAAGCGCCCGCAGGGCGGGATCGTGGTCATCGTCGGGGCTCATCGCAGGGCTCTCCTGTTGCGCTTTGCAGCGCGCGCTGGGGCAGGCCTGGCGCACGCACTCATGCCGCAGTGTCCATGCGGGCGCGGTGCTCTGCAAGAAAGTCCAGGGCCAGCGCATTGAAGCGCTCCGGCTGATCCCGGGCCACCGCATGGCCGGCGCCAGGCACGCGCGCAATGCGCGCCTGCGGCATCGCCCGCGCGACGTTGGCGAAGGTGTGGGCGTGGATCGGCGGCGTGTCCTCACCGCTCACCAGCAGCACCGGCATCTTCAGCGCCGCCAGTTGCTGTGGCGGCAGCAAGGGGAATTCATTGCTCGAAAGCGCCAGCATCCGCATGGCCTGCGCGTTCTGCAGGCGGCGCTCCAGGGCAGCCCCCCGGTTCAGCGGCGAGCCACCGCTATTGATGCCGCCCGTCATCAGGGCCACGCCAAGCGCATCGTCGCCACGCCGGAAAGCAGCATTCGCCGGCTCGATGGTCTGGGCACGAAATCGCTCCCGTTCGGCCCGACCGTCTGCGGAAAAGTCCGCGTAGCAGAGCATCGCAGGCTCCACGGCCACGAGGGCGGCCACCCGGTGCGCATCGGTGCAGGCCAGCGCCAGCGCGGCGAAGGCGCCGTAGGAGCTGGCCACCAGCACCGCGCGCGCCATACCCAGGCCGTCGAGCAGGCCCCGGAGATCTTCGGCGTCCAACAGCGCGGAATGGTCGGGCGACGGCATGGCGTTGCGGTTCGGCCAGTTGTAGCGCCGGCTGTAGCTCACGCAACGGAAACGCTCGCAGAACGGCACCCACTGCGGGCTCCAGGAGCGCCAGTCGCCCATCACCCCGTGGACGAAGACCAGGTGCGGCCCGTGGCCAGCGGCCACATGGTGCAGTTCGACCCCCGTGGCCAAGCGCAGAGGCTGGGCCTGCAGGTCCTCGAGCGCCTGGGACGCGCCCGCACGGGCCGGTGCCGCTCCAACAGCCACTTCAGACCTCATTCCGGCTTGATCCCCGCCGCCTTGACGATGCGGGACATGCGGGCGTGCTCGCTGCGCAGGAAGGGCGCCACTGCGTCCGCAACCGCGAGCCGCTCCGGTGCCAGCATGCCCAGGTCGTCGAGCTTCTGGCGCAAGGCCGGGGCCATGCGGGCCTTGGACCACGCGGCTTGCAGGGCCTGCACCACCGCCGGCGGGGTGGCCGACGGCGCGAACGCGATGATCCAGCCCAAGTACTCGAAATCCGGCACGCCGCCCTCGATCATCGTCGGCACATTCGGCAGCCCGGAAAGCCGCTCGCGCGATGTCACCGCGAGGATGCGCAGGCGGCCCGACTTGGCATGAGGGATCGCCACGTTGGGGGCTGTGAACATCACTTGCAACTGCCCGCCCAGCAACTCGTTCATCGCTGGGCCGTCACCCTTGTAGGGCACGTGGGTCATGCGCACCCCCACGGTCTGGCTGTAGAACTCCCCGGCAAGGTGGCCTGAGGAGCCGATCCCGCCCGAGCCGAAGTTCAGCATGCCGGGATTGGCGCGGGCGTAGGCAGCCAGTTCGTCCAGCGTGCGGATGGGCAGGCCGGCGTTGACCGCCAGCACGAACGCCCCCGCCCCCAGCACCGCCACGGGTGCCAGGTCCCGGGCGGGGTCGTAGGTCAGGCGGGCCATCACATGCGGCGCGTTCACCGTCGCCGCCGGGCCGCTGATGAGCAGCGTGTGCCCGTCTGGCGCCGACTTGGCAACCGCGTCGGCGGCAAACGTGCCGCTGGCACCGGGCTTGTTTTCGACCACCAGGGGCTGGCCAAGGTGCGGAGACATGGCCTCGGCCGTCAGGCGGGCCAGAAAGTCCGCAGGACCGCCGGGCGCAGCACCCACGAGCAGCTTGACCGGCCGGCCCGGACTGGCCTGCGCGGCACACAGATGGGGCCACAGCCCTGCAGAGCCGACCGAAGCGGCCCCGAACGCACGGGTCAGGAACTTTCTACGCAGCAGCATGGGGCTTCCTTTCAGGCACGGAGACGGCCGGCTCGGCAACGTGGCGTCTCAGCGGACGGCCGAGCGTCGTCGCCCTGTTCGACTGCAGATTCTGGGTGTCCGGCGAAAAGCGAGTGATCAAATGATCGATCGTGCGATCATGTTTGCTTATGAGTGCATCCGCCAACACCCTCCTGAACCGGCTTCTGGCGCGGGCTCGGCTGCGTCACCTGCAGGTGCTGACCACGGTCGCCGAGTTGGGCAGCTTGCGCCGCGCGGCGGCGGCGGTGGGCGTGTCGCAGCCCGCCGTCTCCCACGCCTTGGCGGACCTGGAATCGCTGCTGGCCGCCCCACTCTTCCACCGCCATTCGCGGGGCGTCAGGCCCACCGACGCGGCGCTGCAGTTGCTGCCCGTGGCGCGCCGGATGCTCGCGGCGCTGGCCGACGGCGTCGAGGGGGTGGCGGCCCAGTTGGCCGATGCACGCGAGGTCGTCCGCATGACGGCCTCCACCTCGGCGCTGAATGGACTGATGGCCCCCCTGCTGCCGGCCTTGGTCGATGCCGAACCGCGCCTGCGCCTGCTGGTGGCCCATGCCGAGGCCGCAGAGGCCCAGCTCCGGATCACGCGCGGTGACATCGACGCGGCCGCCTGTCGGCGTCCGGCCGTCCTGCCCGCGGGATGGCAGTTCCATGTCCTGCTGAACGACGAGCTGGTGGTGGTGGCCGCGCCGTCTCATCCACTGGCCGCCCGGCGCCGACTCTCGGTGTCGCAGTTGGCTGATCAGCACTGGGCCGTGCCGCCCGCGCCCAGTCTGGCGTGCCAGGCCTTGGATGCCCTGGTCGTCGAGCAGGGCTGGACGCCCCGCGTCGCGCCCATCGTCACCCGGGAACTGGCGCTGACATGGGCGCTGCTGCGCTCGCCACGCACGCTGGCGCTGGTGCCGGCGTCAGTCGTGCGTCTGCTGCTGGAGACCCGTCAACTGGTGCAGTTGCCGGTGGAGCGGCGCTGGCCGATCGAGCCGCTCGGGCTGCTGCTGCCGCAGGAGGCGGGGGTGCCCGAGGCAGGCCATCCCGCCACCCGGCTGCTGGCCTTCGCGCGCAGACATCTGGGGGTCATGCCCTGATCGCAAGCCCCCAGGCCTTCGGGTGGGCCGCAGCCCTGGGAGATAGACCCCGAACCGCTCACGTCCTCAGCGATTGCGCCGCCGAGTGGATCGCCTGCCGGATGCGCGGGTAGGTTCCGCAACGGCACAAGTTACCGCTCATCGCGGCGTCGATGTCGTCATCGGTGGGCTTCGGGTTGGCCGCCAGCAGCGCGGTTGCGGCGAGGATCTGGCCCGACTGGCAATAGCCGCATTGCACGACGTCGACCTCGAGCCAGGCACGTCGAACGGCGTCGGCCGTCGGGCCGGCCAGGCCTTCGATGGTCGTGACCTGGCGGCCGACGGCGGCCGACACCGGCGTGGTGCACGAGCGGCTGGGGGCTCCGTCAAGGTAGACCGTGCAGGCGCCGCACAGCGCCATGCCGCAGCCGAACTTGGTGCCGGTCAGGTTCAGCAGGTGCCGCAAGGCCCACAGCAGCGGGGTGTCCGGCTCGGTGTCGATCGAGACGTCCTTCCCGTTGACGTTCAGGGTGATGGTCATGGCGAGGTCTTCCTGGGGGTGTGCCGGGCCAGCGCGCGCCAGGCTCGGGTGTCGATCGTGACCACGCGGCCCCTTGCGCAATGCGGTCGGGTCACGCGGCGGCGAGCCGCAGCGGGAGCTCACGCAGCCGCTGGCCAGTGAGCGCGAACAGGGCATTGGCCAGCGCCGGCGCCACTGGCGGCAGGCCGGGCTCGCCGATGCCCTCGGGGTGCCGGTCGCTGGCCACGATGTGCGTCTCGATGACCGGCGTCTGGCCCATGCGCAGCATCGAATAGTCGTGGTAGTTGCTCTGCGCGACCTGTCCCTTGTCGAAGGTGATGTCGCCGAAGAGCGCCGCCGACAGGCCGAAGATCACCGCGCTCTCGATCTGCTGGGCAATGATGTTCGGGTTCACGGCAAAGCCGCAGTCCACCGCGCAGACCACGCGGTGCACACGGATCGCGTTCTCCTTCGACAGCGAGGCCTCGACGACCTCGGCGACGATCGAGCCGAAGGACTCGTGCAGCGCGATGCCGCGCGCGGTCTTCGCGCCGTCGGCCGCCGGCGCCGGTGGCTGACCCCAGCCCGCCTTGTCGGCGGCGAGCTTGAGCACCGCGAGATGACGCGGGTGGCGCGCCAGCAGCGCCGCCCTGAAGGCCACCGGATCGGCCTTGGCGTGGGCCGCGGCCTCGTCGATGAACGACTCCTTGAAGAAGGCCTGGTGCGAGTGGCCGACCGCGCGCCAGAAGCCCACCGGGACGGGCAGCTCCAGCGCCACGTGGCCGATGCGCGCGTGCTCGAACTCGTAGGGCTGGTCGAACGAACCTTCCGAGGTGGTCTTGTCAGGCCCGGCCGCCGGCCATCCCATGGCACGCGGCAGGTACTGCGGCTGTATGGCCTGGCCGGCCGACACGTTCACCCAGCTCAGCAGCTTGCCGGCGCCGTCGAAGCCGGCGCGAAAGCGCGACACCGCCGCGGGCCGGTAGAAATCGTGCCTCATGTCCTCTTCGCGCGACCAGATGGTCTGCACCGGTACGCCCGGGACCTGTCGGGCGATGAAGGCCGCCTGCGCGATGAAGTCGACGTCGAGCCGGCGGCCGAAGCCGCCGCCGAGCATCTGCACGTGCACGCGGACCTGGTCCTTCGACAGACCGAGTTGGCCGCAGACCGCGTCGCGCGCCATGCCGGGGACCTGGGTCGACACCCAGACGTCGGCGCGGCCGTCCTTGAACTGGACCGTGCAGTTCATGGGCTCCATCGGCGCGTGCGCGAGGTAGGGCGCGCGGTAGACCGCCTCGATCCTGCTCGCGGCACCGGCCAGGCGCTCGTCGGCCTGGCCCTTCTCGTGGAAGTTGAACTCCCGGCCGGAGTCGAGCGCCTGCGTCATCTGCGCGTACAGCGCCGGGGTCGACACACCCGCGGCGGCGCCGGGCTCCCAGTCGATGGCCAGCGCGGCCAGCGCCTTGCGCGCCCGCCAGTACTGGTCGGCGATGACGGCCACGCCGCCGCTGCCGCCGTGCAGGGCCGGGAAGCTCGCGACCTTCTTCACGCCGGGCAGGCCCTGCGCCTTGCTGGCGTCGACCGTGCGGACCGTGCCGCCGATGACCGGGCTCATGACCACGGCCGCGTACAGGCAGCCCGGCGGCTGCACATCGAGCCCGAAGCGCGCGCTGCCGTCCAGCTTGCCCGCCGCCTCGAAGCGCTTCTGTGGCTTGCCCAGCAGCCGGAACTGCGCCGGGTTCTTCAGGGTCCAGGACGCCGCCGGCGCCAGGCCGCCGCTCTTGGCTGCGTCGGCCACCAGTTCGCCGAAGCGCACGCTCTTGCCGCCGCCGCTGACGACGCCCAAGGCGACGGTGCACTGCGCGGCTTCGACACCCAGCCGCCGGGCCGCGGCGTTGACCAGCGTCGCCCGGGCCATCGCGCCGGCGTCACGCATCGGCAGCCAGAGGTCCTTCACCGTGGCCGATCCGCCGGTCATCATCACGCCGACCTCGCGCATCAGCTTGCCGACCATCCACTGCGCGCCGCGCTTGACCACGCCCTGGTCGTCGGGGTGGAAGGGCAGGCCATCGACCATCGCGGCGATGTTGTTGTAGATGTGATCGACCGGCGAATGCTCGATGCGCACCCGGGCCGGGTCGCAGTCGAGTTCCTCGCAAAGGAGTGATACGAGCGTGGTGTGCGCGCCCTGCCCCATCTCGGAGCGGCCCATGATGACGGTCACGGCATCGTCGGCGCCGAGCTTGACCCAGCCGTTGAGCGCGACCTGGCCCTCGGCAGTCGGCAGCGGCCGCGCGCCATGCAGCCGCGATCGTGCCGGCACGAGGCTCCAGCCGACCACCAGCGCACCCGCCAGGCCCAGCCCGGAAAGCAGGAAGGTTCGTTTCTTCATGGGCATCAAAAGCTCGAGCCGGGTTCCTTCAGAAATGCCTCTTCCTGCGGCGTGGATAGCCGGCCGAGGATGGCGTTCCTGTGAGGGTAGCGCCCGAAGCGGGCAATGATGTCCTTGTGCCGGAGTTCGGCTTTCAGGTTGTCGGTCAGCCCGGAAGCCATGAACAGTTGCTCGGCCAAGCCATGGATGACGATGGACTCGCTGTGCATGTACGGCATGTAGAGGAAGGCACGCTGGTGGAGCGGGAGCGTTTGATCAGCACCGACGGACACCGCCTCCTGCGCCAGGGCCAGTGCCAACGGGTCTGCGGCGAAGGCCGCAGGCGTGCCCCGGTGGATGTTGCGCGAGAACTGGTCCAGAACGATCACTTCCGCAAGCCGCCCCTCGGGGCTTGCACGCCAGGGGTACAGCTCGCAGGACTTGGCGGCATCCAGTGTTCGGCCGAAGCGGTCGCGGATCGCCTCGTCGAGCGCCGGATCGACCCGCCACCACTGCGAGGGCTGAAGTTCATGGAACCAGAAGGCGATGACTTGCTGATGCATCGGGTCAAGGCTAGGGGGCACCTTGGATGGGTGGTTGATCACAGGCGCACAGGCCGGTGCCGAAAAGCACGACCGACAGTTCCGGGCCTGCGCGACACCCTCGTCGATAATGTTACGGCATCGATGCGTAATGCTGGCCGCTGCGCAAGGCGCGGCGACAAGGCCGCTGTCTACAAGCCCTCATCCAGCGCGACCACCGAGATGCGGTCGACGCCAGTCGCGGCATCAGCACCTCAGGCGTCGTCCGGCCTGCGGACCATGAGGGACACGAGCTCACCGTTCACGTTTTCTGCACCGATCTCACGCCAGCCCAATCGCGCGTACAGGCGCTGCTGATCGGGGGTGTAGAGGTAGAGCGCGCTCACCCCGTGTCCAAAGGCGTGGGCCGTCAAGGCCGTCGTGACGCGGGAACCCAGGCCCTGGCGCCGGTGCTCTTCGAGCACGAAGATCTCGCCCAGCCAGTGCTTCTTGTCGGCGTGGTGCGCAAGCTCGTCGAGCTTGAGCGATCCTGTCGCCGCCACTACGTTGTGGTCGTCGATCGCGACCACCGTGTGCGGGAACACCGCCGCAGACGCGCCGCTCTCCAGCCGCGCACGGATCAAGCGCCGATCAGACCAAGGGGGCAGCTCGCCCCAGGCGGAGTGAAGAGTCTCCGCCAGGGCATCGATCAGGTGTCGATGCTGCGCGAGCTTCTCTATGCGCATGCTGTCGGGCCGGCAGGAGTGCAGCGGACCCGACCGGCCCCTGTACGGCGCTCAAATCCCATAAGTCTCGTAGGTGGTCGGGTGGAAGATCTCCTCCACCGCCAGGCGGCGCGACCAAAGGCCGCGGGCGTGCCGAGATGGATGTTGTGCGAGAACTGATCCAGAACGATGACATCGGCCAGCCGTCCCTCGGGGCTCGAGCGCCAGCCGTAGAGCTCGTAGGCCTTTGCGGCCCCCAGCGTCTTCGCGAACCGGGCACGGATGGCCGAGTCCAGCGCGGGGTCGACCCGCCACCACTGAGCGGGCTTGAGTTCGTGGAACCACAAGGAGAGAACTTCTTGATGCATGGAGTCAACCGTCGGTTACGGCCTCGCATGCCATTCGACACCAACCGCGAAGGCCGCCGGTGCGAGACCGAGCGGCAGCGACACCACGGTTGACATCACCTCTCCTGTCGGGGCCGGGGTCAGGGAACAGGGCTGCGACCGTCAGGCCGCCTCCACCGGCCGCTGCGCGAATCGCATCGAGAAGTCCACCGCCTTCACGTCCTTGATCAGCGCGCCCACCGAGATGCGGTCGACGCCGGTCTCGGCGCAGGCGCGCAGGGTCTCGAAGGTGACGCCGCCGGAGATCTCGAGGCTGCAGCGGCCACCGGCCATGCGCACCGCTTCGCGGATGGTTTCCAGCGGCATGTTGTCCAGCAGCACCATGGTCACGCCCGCGTCCAGCGCCTCCTGCAACTGACGCAGCGTCTCCACCTCCACCTGGATGAAGCTCGCGCGCGGCCCCACCGCCTGCGCGGCGCGGAAGGCGGCCGTCAGGCTGCCGGCGGCGGCGATGTGGTTCTCCTTGATCAGGATCGCGTCGTACAGGCCCATGCGGTGGTTCTTGCCACCGCCGCAGCGCACCGCGTACTTCTCGGCCAGGCGCAGCCCCGGCAGCGTCTTGCGCGTGTCGAGGATGGCCGCGCGCGTGCCCTGCACTTCGCCCACGTGGCGCGCCGTCTTGGTGGCCACCGCGCTCAGCGTCTGCAGGAAGTTCAGGCAGGTGCGCTCGGCGGTCAGCAGTTCGCGGGCCGGGCCGCGGATCTCCACGATCTTCTGCCCCGGCGTGCAGCGCTGCCCGTCGCGCACATGCCAGGTGGCCTGCGCGGTGGGCGAGAGCTGGCGCAGGACCTCCGTGACCCAGGGCTCGCCGCAGATCACGGCAGCCTCGCGGCAGACGATCGTGGCCAGCACCTGGCGTTCGGCCGGCACGAGTGCGGCGGTCAGGTCGCCGCTGCCCACGTCCTCGTCGAGCGCGCGCTTCACGTCGGTGGCCACGGTCTCGGGCGGCGGGGCTTGCAGGGCAGGCGCTGACGGAGTGTCAGCAGCCGATGGGGGCGTGGGGTGGGTGCTTATCGTCATGAACGTCATTGTCCTGAGTGCCTCTCACACGGGCAGCCCGGCCCTGGCGGAAGAACTCCCCGCTGATCAGATCGCGTAGGTCTCGTACGTTGCCGGGTGGAAGATCTCGTCCACCGCCAGACGGCGTGACGACAAGCCCTGCGCGTGATGATGGCGCAGGAAAGTCTCGAGCGTGGCGCGGTTTCGCCCCACGCCGTAGGACCAGAAATCCTCGCCCAGGGTCTCGCGCGCGGCCTTGAGCTGCTCTTCCACGAAGGGCAGCGTCACCTTGGTGGCCGAGGTGTCGGACAGCGCCTCCAGTGCCGCGGCCTTGGCCTGCGTGAAGGCCTTGAGCACGGCGCCCGGCAGCCAGGGATGCTGCTCGGCCAGGGTCTTGCGCACACCCACCACGTGCATGATGGGAAAGATGCCGGTGCGGCGGTAGTAGTCCTTGGCCACGGCGGTCGGGTCGTCGAACAGCCAGCCCACGTTCGGGTTGGCCAGCGCCTGCGGGCCGGGCGGGCGCGGGGCCATGAAGCCGTCGATGTCGCCGCGGTCCAGCAGCTCGGTGATGGTGGTCCCCTCGGGCGCGTTCTCCAGGCGTACGCCCGGCGGCAGCTTCAGCGCGATCTTCTCCGGACGGCCCGGCGTCTCGATGCCGCCGCGCACCCAGGTCACGTCCTCGGGCGCGACGCCGTAGTCGTCGTGCAGGATGGCACGCGCCCAGACGTTGGCGCTGAGCTGGTACTCGGGCAGGCCCACCCGCCGGCCCTTCAGGTCCTCGGGGCGGCGGATGCGGTCCTTGCGCACGTAGATCGACGTGTGGCGGAAGGCGCGCGACAGGAACACCGGCACCGCCACGTACGGGCAGTCGCCCTGCGCGGTCTTGACCGTGTAGCTCGAGAACGACAGCTCGCAGATGTCGAACTCGCGCCCGCGCATGGCACGGAAGAACATCTCCTCGGGGTACAGCGTCATGTAGACCGGGTCGACGCCGTCGATCTGCACGCGGCCGTCGAGCAAGGCGCGCGTGCGGTCGTAGTCGCCCATGGCGACGGAGAGCTGGAGCTTGCTCATGGTGGCGGTCTCGGGCTCAGGCCTTGACGGCGTAGGAGGGTTCGAAGGTGCCCGCGGCTGCGGACTCGGCCCAGACCGGCGCCACCGGATGGTCACGCCAGTCCACCGCCTTGGGCACGATGGCCTGGAAGGCGCAGGTGCCCCGCGGCGCGGCCAGCGGCCCGGTGCCGACGGCCAGGCTGCCCGCCGCGAAGGCGCGGGCCGCGTCGATCATCTTGCGCCGGAACTCGACGATCGCCAGATCGCTCGCGCCCAGGCGTTCCCGCATGCGGTCGGCGACCGGGCCCATGCTGACCCACATGGCCAGGTCCTGGTTAGGAAAGCCGCTGATGCCCGTGAAGTTGCCCGCCTTCATCGCCGCGCGGTCCTGCCAGAAGCGGTTGTCGTGCGTGCGCAGCGGCCGGTAGCGCTCGTCCAGATCCACCCCCACGGTCTGGCGCAGGAAGCGGCGCCAGGTCTCGGTCTCGGGCGTGCGCGAGGGGTGCCCCCAGGCGATGAAATAGAACGCCGTGTTCGTGTCGTCCATCGGCACGTTCACGTTGGCCACGTTGTACTGGTCGTTCGGCGGGATCAGCACCGTGTACGGCGCCACGAACACCGAGGAGCGCACGTAGTCGTGCGTGCCGGCGTTCTGGATCGGGCGCCGGATCGCGGCGTAGCGGAAGCCCCAATCGGTGGCCATCACCTGCAGCCGCGGCGCCTTGTCCGTCGACGGGCGCAGCCACAGCTGCGCGGTGGCCTTGGCGCCATCCACACGCGCCGGCACGAAGTCCGACGAATGCAGGCTGGAGCTGTGCGCGGAATCGATGGCTCCCTCCAGCACCTGCGCCCAGTTGCACGGCAGCAGCACCTTGGCGATGCTGACACGCACCTCGGCCGTCGGAGCCCAGGGGGGTGGCACGAAGGGCGGCACCTGGTCGGCGGGGCCGAACCACGCCCAGACCATGCCGCCCCACTCCTGCACCGGGTAGGCACGGTGCTGGACGCGCTCGGTCAGGCCGCTGGCCGCCGGCTCCGAGACCATCTCGAGCACGCGGCCCTCGACGTCGAACTTCCAGCCGTGATAGAGGCAGCGCAGGCCGCCCTCCTCGTTGCGGCCGTAGACGAGCGAGGCCCGCCGGTGGGGGCACTGCTCCTCCAGCACGCCGAGCCGGCCGTCGCTGTCACGAAAGACGACGAGGTCTTCGCCGTAGACGCGTGCGTGCACCGGCGTGCCGTCGGGCTCGGCGACCTCCTCGAGAAGGCACACCGGCGTCCAGTGCCGGCGCATGAGCTGGCCCATCGTCGCCTCGCCGGTGACGCGGCAAAGCAAGTCGTTGTCCTGCGCGCTGATCATCGCCGCCGCGTCCTCACTCCGCCTTCAGGCTGGCCACCCGCGCCGCGCGCGCCATGGCCTCGTTCTCGCGCTCGATCACGCGCCCGTACTCGGCCGGGCCGGCGCCCACCGCGTCGATGGCCTGGACCTGGAAGACGCGCACCACCTCGGGGTGCTTGACCACTTCGGCGATCTCGCGGCTCAGGCGGTCGATGGCGGACTGGGGCGTGCCGGCTGCGGCCATCGCTCCGATGACGCCGGAGAAATCAAAGCCGGGGATCGTCTCCGCGATGGCCGGAATCTCGGGCGCCTGGCTGGAGCGTGTGGCGGCATTGCTCGCCAGCACCCGCGCCTGCCCGTTCTTCACGAAACCCGCCATCGAGGGGAGCGCCGCCACCGAGAACTCGACCTGTCCGCCGATCAGGGCCGGCGTGGACTGCCCCGAGCCGCGGTAGGGCACGTGGCGGATGTCGAGGTTGAGCGCCGCTTTCAGCGCCTCCATCGTCAGGTGGTGCGTGCTGCCGATGCCCGAGGAGCCGTAGGCGAACTCGCCCGGCTTGGACCGCGCCAGCGCGACGAACTCCTGGAAAGTGTTGACGCCGGTCTTCGGGTGCGCAACGACGAACAGCGGCGAGCGCGCGATCAGCGCCGCCGGCAGGATGTCGACCCCATAGCGGTAGGGCATGGCCTTGTTCACCAGCGGCGTGATCGACAGCATCGAGCCGTCGGACACGATGTAGGAGTGCCCGTCGCCAGGGCTGCTCTGCTGCAGCGCCTGCCAGGCCACCACGCCGTTGCCACCCGGCTTGTTCTCGACCACGACGTTCTGACCCAGACGCTCGGTCAGGCGCTGCGCGACCACGCGCGCCACCGTGTCGGGCAGGCCGCCCGGCGCATAGGGCACGATGAACTTCACCGGCTTGCTCGGCCAGGGGGCCTGGGCCTGGGCCAGGCCCGTGGACAAGGCGAGGAAGGCGCCCGCGGCGCAGGCAAGGGCTATCAGGTTTCTGCGGTGCATGAGGGATCCTCGGGAGTGGAACGGGTGCCGGATCCGCGGTGGCCGGCGCAGCAGCCCGCGACCGGGCTTGCTCGATAATCGGGCCGCGCGTATGTCCTGGTGTCGAGGCGGGAAACCCGTGACTGTAGCGAACCGCTGTCCAGGCCCGCGTCCCCAAGACCTCCATGTCCACGCAGAACACTCCCCTGATCGTGCGCGTCGCACGCGCGGAACCAGCCGCCCGCGACATCCAGCTCTTCGAGTTGCGGGCGCCGGACGGCGGTGAACTGCCCCCCTTCACCGCCGGCGCGCACCTGCGCGTGAAGACGCCCGCGGGCGACCAGCGCCACTATTCGCTTTGCAACGACCCGGCCGAACGAGACCGGTACTGCATCGCCGTGAAGCGCGAAGCTGCGGGGCGCGGCGGCTCCCGCAGCCTGGTCGACGGGGTGTACGCGGGCGATCTGCTCGAAGTCTGCGCGCCCCAGAACCAGTTCGAGCTCGACCCACGCGCGCGCAGCCTGCTCCTGGTGGCCGGCGGCATCGGCCTGACACCGCTGATGGCGATGGCACGCGCCCTGCGGGCCGAGGGCACGCGCCGGTTTCGTCTGGTGGTGCTGACGCGCGACGAAGCGTCCACACCCTTCCTGGACGAGTTGCGCAGCCCCGAATTCGCACCCCACGTCACGCTCCACCATGACGGCGGTGACCCGGCCCGCAGCCTCGATCTGTGGCCGCTGCTCGAGAAGCCCGGCAGCGCCACGGGCGTGCACGTCTATTGCTGCGGCCCCAAGCCGCTGATGGACGCGGTGCGCGACATGACCGGGCACTGGAGTTCGGCCGCCGTGCACTTCGAGAGCTTCGGGGCCGACACCGCACCGCGCGCCGAGGACACCGCCTTCGAGGTGCAGTTGGCGCGCAGCGGCCGCTGCCTGACCGTGCCGCCCGGGCGCACGCTGCTGCAGACCCTGCGCGAGCAAGGCCTGGAGGTGCCCTCCTCCTGCGAAAGCGGCACCTGCGGCTCCTGCCGCACCGGGCTGCTCGGCGGCGAGGCCGACCACCGCGACCTGGTGCTGCTGGACGAGCAGAAGTCTTCGCAGATCATGGTCTGCGTGTCGCGCGCCGCGCGCGGCCCGCTGGTCCTGGACCTGTGAGGCTCCAGCCTTTGCCGGCCCACGCGTCGGCCCCGCTGCGCATCGGCGTCGTCGGTCTCGGGCGCGCCTTCACGCTGATGCTGCCGACCTTCGAGCAGGACCCGCGCGTGCGCCTCGTGGCGGCACACGACCCGCGCCCCGGCGCGCAGGCTGCGTTCACGGCGCGCTTCGGCGGTCGCGCGCACGACAGCGCCGAGGCCGTCTGCGCCGACCCCGCGGTCGAGTGGGTCTACGTGGCCACGCCGCACCAGATGCATGCCGAACATGCGGTGCAGGCTGCACGCCACGGCAAGCACGTCCTGGTCGAAAAGCCGATGGCACTGAGCCTGGAGGACTGCACGCGCATGATCGAGGCCTGCGCGCAGGCAGGCACCCAGCTCCTTGTCGGCCACAGCCACAGCTTCAACGCACCCGTGCTGCGCGCGCGCCGGCTCATCGACAGCGGCCGCTTCGGGGCCGTTCGCATGCTGCACGCCATGCAGTACACCGACTTCCTCTACCGGCCGCGCCGGCCCGAGGAACTCGACACGGCGCGGGGCGGTGGCGTGGCCTTCAGCCAGGCGGCGCACCAGGTCGACATCGTGCGGCTGCTGGCCGGAAGCCCGGTCGAGCGCGTGCGCGCCTACACCGGCCGCTGGGATCCGCAAAGACCCACCGAGGGCGCCTACAGCGCCCTGCTCGGCTTTGCCGGCGGCGCTTTCGCGAGCCTGACCTACAACGGCTACGGCCACTACGACACCGACGCGCTCATGGAAGGCGTCGGCGAAATGGGCCGACCCAAACCCGCCGGCGCGCACCAGCGCACCCGGGCACGCCTGCAATCGGTGCTGGAGGCCGCAGGCCCCGAAGGCGCCGCAGCGGCCGAAGCAGCCGAGGCCGCCCTGAAGGCCGAGCGCAACTTCGGCGGCAGCCTCCACGAGGCTGCGCCCGCCGACGCACCCGAGGCCTGCCAGCACTTCGGACCCGTCATCGTCAGCTGCGAGCGCGCCGACCTGCGGCTGACGCCCCACGGCGTCGAGGTGATCGACCTCAGCGGCACCCGCTTCGAGCCGGCACCGGTGCCGGCTGTCCCGCGCGCCGAGGTGATCGACGAACTCTGGGCCGTCGCACGCGAGGGCGCGGCCCCCGTGCACGGCGGCGCCTGGTCGCGCGACACGCTGGCCGTGTGCCTGGCCATGCTGGAATCCCAGCGCCTGGGCACCGACGTCGCGCCGGCGCTTCAGGGGGCTCCGGCCTGAGCGCGGACGCGCAACTGGTCTGAACGCGAACGCGCGCAGGCGCGGCTGGCCTCCTGGCGCGCTCCCTCCCCCCCGGGAAACGGCGGGCCTCAGAGACCAAGCTGGAGGTCATCGGCACATCGGCGACAGCGTTGCCCCCTGCGCAAGGCCCCTTCGCCTAGAATCAAACAGTCCGGACCTTCCAGTCGCCCGGGCAGCGCCGAACCCGGCGCACTCCCCTGACCCTCGCGCCTTCGGACTGGTGGGACCCGCGTGCAACACACGCCGGGCTCACGGCAGGCAGCGAACCACGGCCCCCCCCCACACGGGCCTTTCCGCGAATGAACTTCACTGAACTCGGCCTGGCCGAGCCGCTCCTGCGCGCCGTGCGCGACCAGGGCTACGACATCCCCACCCCGATCCAGGCGCAGGCGATCCCGGCTGTGCTGAAAGGCGGCGACCTGATGGCCGGCGCGCAGACCGGCACCGGCAAGACCGCCGGCTTCACGCTGCCGATGCTGCACCGCCTGGCAGCCCAGGGCCCCAAGCGCGACGCAAGGGGCCGTGTTGCCATCCGCGCGCTCATCCTCACCCCCACGCGCGAACTGGCCGCGCAGGTCGAGGAGAGCGTGCGCACCTACGGCAAGTACCTGCCGCTGACGAGCATGGTGATGTTCGGCGGCGTGGGCATGCAGCCGCAGGTCGACCGCCTGCGCAAGGGTGTGGACATCCTGGTGGCCACGCCCGGGCGGCTGCTCGACCACCATCAGCAGGGCACCCTCGACCTGAAGCATGTGGAGATCTTCGTCCTCGACGAGGCCGACCGCATGCTGGACATGGGCTTCATCCACGACATCAAGAAGGTCCTGGCCATCCTGCCGGTCCAGAAGCAGAGCCTGCTGTTCTCGGCCACCTTCAGCGACGACATCAAGGCCCTGGCCGACCGCCTGCTGAACCAGCCGGCGCTGATCGAGGTGGCACGTCGCAACGCCACCGCCGACACGATCGCGCAGAAGGTCCACCCCGTGGGCCGTGAGCGCAAGAAGGAGTTGCTGGCGCACCTGATCAAGGGCGGCGACTGGCACCAGGTGCTGGTGTTCACGCGCATGAAGCACGGCGCGAACCGGCTCACCGAGTACCTGAACGACCACGGCATCAGCGCCATGGCCATCCACGGCAACAAGAGCCAGGGTGCACGCACCAAGGCGCTGGCCGACTTCAAGAGCGGCGACCTGCAGGTGCTGGTGGCCACCGACATCGCCGCGCGCGGCATCGACATCGACCAGTTGCCGCACGTCGTCAACTTCGAGCTGCCCAACGTGCCCGAGGACTACGTGCACCGCATCGGCCGCACCGGCCGTGCCGGGGCGACCGGCGAGGCCGTCTCGCTGGTGTGCGTGGACGAGGACATCTTCCTGCGCGACATCGAGAAGCTGATCAGGCGCAGCATCCCGCGCGAAACAGTCCCCGGCTTCGAGCCGCCCGCGGGTGAGAAAGCCGAACCCATCGTCCTCGGGCGCATGACCATCGGCGTCGGCGGCACGCGCCGGGGTGGTGGTGGCGGGGGTGGCGGTGGTGGTCGCCCGCACTCGGGGTCGGGCGCCGGCCGCCCGGGCTCTGGATCTCGGCCCGCATCTGCAGGCGGGCGACCTGGCGGCGGCGGCGGTGGCGGCGGACGCCCCGGCGGCCCGGCCCGGCCCGGCGGAAGCGGCCGTCGCTGAGCCTGCGAAGAGTTCCCCGCCCGGGCCCGATCTGGGTCTGGTGAGCGCCCGGTAAGGGCCCGGTCAGGGCTTGGTCAGGGGCGGTACACCGCCACCTGAGACACCGCGTTCGCCGCAGCGTTGTAGGTCACGGCAGTGCCTGAGGCACCGGTCACGGTGAACACGACGCTGCCCACCGTGTTCTTGTAGGTGCCCGAAGACAGATCGCACGATCCGCTGGCACCGGTGACGCAGGTCACCACGCTGCCGCTGCCGAAGCGGCCGCTGACCGCCACGCCCGCCACGCCGGTGCTCAGGTCCACCGCCTGGCCCACCTTGACCGTCACGCGCGCACTCCACCCACTCCTGAGCGCCGTGGCCGAGCCCGTCAGCGCGGCCACCGCCACCGTCTGCGGCACCACGGGCTCACTCATCGTGTAGAGCATGCGGTTGGGCGAACGCGAGCCCGCGGAACTCACGACACCGCCGATCGCCGTGCTGGTGATCACGCTCGCCACCCGGGCGGGCGTGGCCGATGGTTCAGCCGCCAACACCAGCGCCGCCGCACCGGCGACATGCGGTGCCGCCATGGAAGTGCCGCTGATCGTGTTGGTGGCCGTGCTCGCGCTGAACCACGCCGAGGTGATCGAAGAGCCCGGCGCGAACAGGTCCAGGCAGGGCCCGTAGTTCGAGTACGTGGCGCGCGCGTCGGCGGACGTCGTGGCACCCACGGTCAGCGCCGTGGCCTCGGAGGCGGGGGAGTAGTTGCAGGCATCGGCGTTGCTTTTGCCCGCGGCCACGACCATCGTCACCCCCTGGGCGACAGCCCCGGCCACCGAGGAATTCACCGCGAGCGATTTGCCGCCGCCAAGCGACATGTTCGCCACCGCCGGGCGCAGCGCGGTCTGCCCGGCGATCCAGTCCACGCCGGCGATGATGCCGCTGTAGCTGCCCGAGCCCGCGCAGTCGAGAACGCGCACGGGGACCAGCGTCACGCCCTTGGCCACGCCCCAGGTGCTGCCCCCGACAGTGCCGGCGACGTGGGTGCCGTGGCCGTTGCAGTCGACCGTACCGTTGCCGTCGGCCACGGCGGTGACGCCGGTCAGCAGGCGGCCGGTGAATTCGACGTGGTCGGGCCGGATACCGGTGTCGATGACGAAGGCGTAGACCCCGCTGCCGGTGTAGCGGTAGCGGTAGACACTGTCGAGCGCACGCGTCGTCTGGTCGATGCGGTCCAGGCCCCAGGTGACGCCGAACTGGCTCGCGGGCGGCTCGATCCGCGCTGCGTCCAGCGTGACCCTCGCGTCCTGCTCGACAAAGGCCACGTTCGGGTTGCGCCGGAGGGCCTCGACGGCCTGGGACGGCATGCGGGCAGCAAAACCCTTGATCGCGTGACGGTAGCTTTGCAAGACCTCGGCGCCCTGCTGCTGCGCCAGCTGGGCGGCCAGCGCCTGCGGATTCGCGACCGTGGGGTTGAAGACGACGATGTACTGCCCCTCGATGGGCCGCAGGCCGCCGGGCCCGCCCCCTGCGCCTGGCGCCTGTGCCGACACGCCGGTCACCGCAAGCGCCCAACCGGCCAGGCATCCCAGGCGATGGAAGTTCTTGTTCACTGCTGGATCCTTTCCAAGCGGGCTTGCGGTCCGGCCGGAACCGCCATGGCAGCTTACCAGGGCCATGCCCGACGCACACAGGTGCGCGCGTCGATAAGCCCCTTCATTTCCGCCCACGCGCGCGTCGGCCGCGGACGCGCAACCCGCGCAGCCGGCGCTTCAGGCCACGCGCACGCTGATCTCGCCCAGGCCGTCGATGCCGCCGCGCATGGTCTGGCCGCGCGCCACGGCGCCAACCCCTTCGGGCGTGCCGGTGTAGACCAGGTCGCCGGGCACGAGTTCGAAGTACTCCGACAGGGTGGAGACCGTCTCCGCGACCGACCAGATCAGGTGCTTGACCGTGCTGCGCTGGCGGTCGACGCCATCGACCTGCAGCCAGATCTGCGCGTCATGGACTGCGGGCACGCTGGCCGCCGGGTGCAGCAGGCCGATAGGCGCGGACTGGTCGAAGGCCTTGGCCACATCCCAGGGCCGGCCCTTGTCGCGCAGTTGGAACTGCAGGTCGCGCCGCGTCATGTCCAGACCCACCGCGTAGCCGAACACATGCTCGAGCGCGGTGTCCACCGGGATGTTGCGCCCCCCGCGGCCGATGGCCAGCACGAGTTCGATCTCGTGGTGGAAGTTGGCGGTGCGCGGCGGGTAGGCGATCTCGGCCGTCTGCCCGGGAGCGGCAACGACGATCGCGTCGGCCGGCTTGCAGAAGAAGAACGGCGGCTCCCGGTCGGGGTCGAAACCCATTTCGCGGGCGTGCGCGGCGTAGTTGCGGCCCACGCAGTAGATGCGGCGCACCGGGAAGACGGCGCCGCTGCCGGCCACGGGCACGGTGACGGCGGGAACGGGCGAGACGGCGTAGTTCATCGGAAAGATCCTGTCAGCATGCTGAATATCACCATAATGACTGTATCAGGCTGCAGACTCGGGCTGCGCCGATCCGCCTCACGACCAGCGACCCGCACCACATGTCCGCGCCCCCACCCTGCCCGGCCCTGGAACAGCAGCCCGGCCACCTGATACGCCGCCTGCAGCAGATCGCCGTGGCGCTGTTCATGGACGAAACGCAGGCGCTGGACCTGACCCCGGTGCAGTTCGCCGCGCTCGCCGCCGCGCAAGGCCAACCCGGCATGGACCAGCGCACGCTCGCGCGCGTCATCGGCTTCGACACCTCGACCACCGGGGGCGTGATCGACCGGCTGGAGGCACGCGGCCTGCTGCGCCGCCAGCCCGCGCCCGAGGACCGGCGCGTGCGCCGCATCCACGTCACACCGCAGGGCGAGGCGGTGCTCGGGCAGGCGGTGCCCGCGATGCTGCAGGCCCAGCAGCGCATCGTCGGCCCGCTCGGGCCGGCCGAGCGGACGCAGTTCATCGGCCTGCTGCAAGCGCTGGTCACCGCGCACGAGGGTGATGCTGGAGGCCCGGTGCGGCCCGCCAGGCGCACAGGCTAGACGCCTCGCAGATTCGACGCAGACCCCACCAGGAGCCGACGATGCGCATCACCTTCCTCGGCGCGGCCGACACCGTGACCGGCTCGCGCCACCTGGTGGAAATCGGCGGCCGGCGCGTGCTGCTGGACTGCGGCATGTTCCAGGGCTTCAAGGTCTTCCGCGAGCGCAACTGGACCCCGCCCGAACCCGCGCTGCACGGGCTGGATGCGGTGGTGTTGAGCCACGCCCACCTGGACCACTGCGGCTGGCTGCCCGTGCTGATGCGCCACTGCGCGCCCGCCAGCGTCTACGCTTCGCCGGCCACGCGCGACCTGGCCGAGGTGCTGCTGCTGGACAGCGCGCACCTGCAGGAGGAGGACGCCCGGCGCGCCAACCGCCTGGGCTACTCCCGTCACGCGAAGGCGCTCCCCCTGTACACGACCGCCGAGGCCCGGCGCACGATCGGACGTATCCGCGCGCTCGAGCCCGGCGTGGCCCATGCGCTGGACGGCGCGGCACCAGTGCCCGCCCGCGCCAGGGCCCACGCCGCCGCGACCGTCCGCGGGCAAGCGACAGCACCTGCACCGAGCCCATCCGCGGCTGCGACCACGGCTGCCGGCGCTGCCGACACCACCCGTGCTGCGGGTCCTTGGGCCGAGGCCGAGCCCGCAGCCGGCACGAGCCGGCGCCGCGGTGGCTCCAGGCAGGGCGGCGTCCAGGTGGAACTCACACCTGCCGGCCATCTGCTGGGTGCCTGCTCGGTGACGCTGCGCGCCGGGGGCGAGACGCTCGTGTATTCGGGCGACCTCGGCCGCAGCGCCGACCTGCTGATGCCACCGCCGCGCCGCATCACGCGCGCCGACGTGCTGATCATCGAATCGACCTACGGCAACCGCCGGCACCCGGCCGAGGACCCGGCGGAGCGCCTGGGCGCGATCATCCGCTCGACCATCGACCACGGCGGCAGCGTGCTGCTGCCGAGCTTCGCTGTCGGACGGGCGCAGGCGCTGCTGCTGGTATTGCAGCGGTTGAAGGCCGCGGGCACGCTGCCGCGCGGGCTGCCGATCTTCCTGGACAGCCCGATGGCCGCCCAGGCCACCGCGCTGTACCGCAGCCACCGCGATCTGCTGCGGGTGGACGGAGGCGAGATCGAGGGCCTGCTCGACGGTGTGCGCGTGGTCACGACGCCGGCGGAGTCCGCGCGCCTGTCGCGGCTGCGCTACCCCGCGGTCATCATCTCGGCCAGCGGCATGGCCACCGGCGGGCGCGTGCTGCACCACCTGAAGGCGCTCGCGCCGGACGCGCGCCACCATATCGTCTTCGCCGGCTTCCAGGTGGCGGGCAGCCGCGGCGCCCGCCTGGTGGCAGGCGCCACCGAGGTCAAGATCCACGGCGAGTACGTGCCCGTGCGCGCGGCCGTCACCCACCTCGAGGGCTTCTCGGGCCACGCCGACCGCGACGAGCTCATGGCCTGGCTGCGCGGCTTTCGCACGCCGCCACGCCAGACCTTCGTCGTCCATGGCGACCCCGAGGCCAGCGACACCCTGCGCATGCGCATCCAGGACGAACTCGGCTGGGCCGTGCGCGTACCGGCACATGGGTCCACCTTCGAACCCTGAGGCCCTGCGGACGGTGCGTGGGGCTCGATGCCGTTCGGGCTGAGCCTGTCGCAGCCCTCGCGGCACTTCGACAAGCTCAGTGCGAACGGGGGTGTGAGCAAGCCCTGCGAATGAATGCTTGTGAGCATCCCAGAGCCCGCGCGCAGGGTCCGGCGTTCACGAAAGGACAAGGACTTGGCATATCTGTTTCTCAAGAGCCCACCCGCCGTCCGCAGCCGGACCCTGACCGTGGGCCCGGGGCCGGTCAGTCGAATGACTGCTCACGCAGCCACTTGGTGGCGACCCACTTCTCGCCCGAGAGCACCGGCGCGCCGCCGTGCAGCGTGAGCGTGGAGGCGTGCGGACGGTCGTAGCTGAAGAAGACGGCGCCGCCGCGCACCGGGCCGATGCCGAGGCCGGCGGAGGGGAAGACCGTGTCGCCGCCGCGCGCAGGCGTGTTCAGGTACATCACGAGCGTGCCCACGCGCTGACCGCCGCGCTCGAGAATGCGCGGCGTGCCGGGCTTGGCCGGATCGAAGTAGTCATGGTGCGGCTCGTACTGCGCGCCCGGGCGGTAGCGCAGGATCTGAAGGCCTTCGCCACTCTCGACCGGCCAGTTCACGAGCGCAGCGATCCGGCGCTCGATGCGGTCGATCAACGGCGTCTCGCCGCGCCCGAAGAACATGCCGTCACTGGTGCGCGAGGTGTTGACCTCGGTGCCGCCGGTGGACGTGTCCACCGTCTCGGAGCGCGCCAGGCGCGGGCGCGCGAGCGCAATCAGGGCGTCGCACTCGTCGCCGGTCAGCAGACCGCCGAACAGCACCACGCGCGGCAGGCGCAGGCTCATCAGCACCTGCACCGGGTGCCCGTCGGCCAGGATCACGGTGGCGCCCTCTTGCAGGTCGGGCTCGGGAACCGCAGCCGCGGCCTGCGCCACGCCGGCTTCGGCCTGGCCCGGCCGGAGTGGCGGCGACACACCCGTACCCGCTTGCAGCGCCTGCAGGTGCTCGCGCAGCGTCTGCTCCAGGGCCTCGACAGCCACGTCTTCGTGCCAACCGCTGGCCACCATGGCCTTGACCACGTCCTCGGGCATGCAGCCGGCCTGGGCCTGGGCCACGATCCACTGGCGCAGTTCCTCGGTGACGACCTGGGTGATGGCGGACGTGTTCATGGCAAGGCCCTGTGCGGGGTGGTGGAACGATCGGCGAAGGTCATTCGTCGCTCAGCCGGCGCCGGAACACCAGCCGGTCGCCGCCCGAGGCGGCGGCGTCGAAGGCATAGCCCTCGGCGTCAAAGTCGCGCAGCGCCTGCGGCGTGCGCGCGCGTTTCTCGATGGCCCAGCGGCACATCAGCCCGCGCGCGCGCTTGGCGAAGAAGCTGATGATCTTGTAGCGCCCGGCCTTCCAGTCCTCGAACTGGCAGTCGACGACTCGGGCCCGAAGCGCCGGACGCAACGCGGTCCGGGCATATTCCTGCGAAGCGAGGTTGACGATCACCGGGTTCGGCTCACCGGCCTGGCGCTCGTTCAGCCATTCAGCCACGGTGTCGCCCCAGAAGGCGTAGAGGTCGCGGCCGCGCGCGTTGGGCAGCGCCGTGCCCATCTCGAGCCGGTAGGGCTGCAGCCGGTCCAGCGGCCGCAGCGCACCGTACAGGCCCGACAGGATGACCACATGCTCCTGCGCCCAGGCCAGATCGGCGGTCTTCAGGGTGTTGGCGTCCAGCCCCTCGTAGACGTCGCCGTTGAAGGCCAGCACCGCGGGCTTGCTGTTGTCGGCCGTAGCCTCGCGCTGCCAGGCGGCGTAGCGGCCCACGTTCAGCGTGGCCAGCGCGTCCGACAGTTCCATCAGCGTGGCCACCTCGGCCGGCGTCTTGTGCCGCATCAGCCCGATCAGCTCGGCGGCGTGGTCGGTGAACAGCGGGTCGGTCGCCTTCTTCGCCACCGCGGCCGGCACCGGGGTGTCGTAGTCGAGCGTCTTGGCAGGGGAAAGCAGAAAGAGCATGGCAGCGCGATACGAGGGAGGATGGTGGCGACAGCACCGCGATCGGACAGCAGGAATTGTGGCGGCAAAGGCCGCAACGGGTGCGCGACGGTCCATGGACGCCGGTGACCGGCCTGAAGCCGCACCGCCGTTCAGGCCGACGCAGCCACCGCCGGTGCGCCAACGGGTCTTTTTCGCCCTGGAGTGGACCGCTGCCTTGCGCGGGCAAGGGCTTGACGGGGCGGGTGATCGAGGCCACGACCGGCTCAATGGAAATCCCGGCTGCGTGTGGCCAGGCCGGCCAGCAGCGGCGTGTGGTCGACGAGGCGGCGCGCGACGAGATGGCGAACCTCGCGCCCGGGTTCGCCCTGGCATTGCCAGATGCCGTAGACGGTGAGCAGGCGGCTGGCCAGCAGCGCCTGGCGCTGCGCCTGCGCGACGGCGGGCCAGACGATGACGTTGACGTGGCCGGTCTCGTCCTCGAGCGTGACGAAGACCACGCCCTTGGCCGTGCCCGGGCGCTGGCGGTGCGTGACGATGCCGCTGGCCCGCGCCAGGCGTCCGTGGGGGTAGCCCTGCAGCGCCGCTGCCGACTCCACCTGGCAGGCGGCCAGAGCCTCGCGCAGCAGGGCCACCGGGTGCGACTTCAGCGACAGGCCGGTGACACGGTAGTCGGACAGCGTCTCCTGCGCCAGCAACGGCGCGGCCAGTTCGACCGCGGTCTCGTGTGTGCGGGTGGCGCGCAGCAGCGCCGTGGCGCGCGTGTCGACGCCGGCCACCGCCCAGGCGGCCTGGTACCGGTGCCCGCTGATCGAGGCCAGGGCGTCGGCCTGGGCCAGCAACTGCAGGGCCCCCGCGTCGAGGCCGGCGCGGCGCGCCAGGTCCTCCGGGCTGTCGAAGGGCCGGAAACCGGGCGCCCCGGACCGGGCACCACGCGCGACGACGATGCGCCGGGCGGCGTCTTCCGCCAGACCGGCGATGCGGCTGAATCCCAGGCGCACGGGATGCAGCGGTCGCACCACACCGGACGGCCTCCCCCGCCCTTCCCGTCCTTCCAGCCCGTCTCGCACCTCCAGGCCCGTCTCCCAGTCGCTGACATGCACGTCCACCGGCAGCACCTCGACGCCATGCACGCGCGCGTCGCGCACCAGCTGCGCCGGAGCGTAGAAGCCCATGGGCTGGCTGTTCAGCAGCGCGGCGAGGAAGGCGTCGGGGTGGTGGCACTTCATCCACGCGCTCGCGTAGACGAGCAGCGCGAAGCTCGCGGCATGGCTCTCGGGGAAGCCGTACTCGCCGAAGCCCTCGATCTGGCGGAAGATGGACTCGGCATAGTCGCGCGTGTAGCCCTTGGCCACCATGCGGCCGACCAGGCGCTCGTGGAAGGGGCCGAGCCCGCCACGGCGCTTCCAGGCCGCCATCGCGCGGCGCAGCTGGTCGGCCTCGCCGGGGGTGAAGTCGGCGGCCAGGATGGCCAGCTGCATCACCTGTTCCTGGAAGATCGGCACGCCCAGCGTGCGCTCGAGCGCCTGGCGGACCTCGTCGCTCGGGTAGGTCACAGGCTCCTCGCCGTTGCGCCGGCGCAGGTAGGGGTGGACCATGCCGCCCTGGATCGGCCCCGGGCGCACGATCGCGACCTCGATGACCAGGTCGTAGAAGCAACGCGGCGCCAGCCGCGGCAGCATGCTCATCTGCGCCCGGCTCTCGACCTGGAAGGTGCCCACGCTGTCGCCGCGCGACAGCATCGCGTAGACAGCCGGGTCCTCGGCCGGGATGTCCTGCAGGCGGAAGTCAGGCGCCGCCTCGGGCGCGCCGTGCTGGCGCTTCCAGGTCACGAAATCCAGCGCCCGGCGCAGCGCGCTGAGCATGCCCAGCGCGAGGATGTCGACCTTGATCAGGCCGAGTGTGTCGAGATCGTCCTTGTCCCACTGGATGACGCTGCGGCCTTCCATCGCCGCGTTCTCCACCGGCACGAGTTGCGCCAGGTCCTCGCGCGCGATGACGAAGCCGCCCGGGTGCTGGCTCAGGTGGCGCGGGAAGCCCAGCAATTGCTGCGTCAGCGCCAACCAGCGCAGGCACACCGGCGCCTCGGGGTCGAAGCCGTGCTCGCGCAGGCGCTCGGGATCCACCCCCTTGCCGTCCCACCACTGCAGGCCCTTGGAGACGGCGTCGATGCGGTCGGCGTCGATGCCCAGCGCACGACCGACGTCGCGCAGCGCCGAGCGCGGCCGGTAGCTGATGACCACCGCCGCGAGCGCGGCGCGGTGGCGGCCGTAGCGGCGGTACAGGTACTGGATCACTTCCTCGCGGCGCTGGTGCTCGAAATCGACGTCGATGTCGGGCGGCTCGTTGCGCTCGGCGCTGATGAAGCGCTCGAACAGGACGTTCATGCGCGCGGGGTCGACCTCGGTGATGTGCAGGCAGTAGCACACCGCCGAGTTGGCCGCGCTGCCGCGGCCCTGGCACAGGATGCCGCGGCCGCGCGCCCAGGCGACGATGTCGGCCACGGTCAGGAAGTAGGGTTCGTACTTCAGCTGCGCGATCAGCGCCAGCTCGTGCTCGATCGTCGCGCGCACCGCCGGCAGCACCCCGCCGGGAAAGCGCCGCGCCGCGCCCTGCTCGGTGAGCGCGCGCAGCCAGCTCGCGGGCGTGTGGCCCTCAGGCACGATCTCCTGCGGGTATTCGTAACGCAACTCGTCGAGCGAGAAGGCGCACTGCCCTGCCAGGGCCACGGTGGCGGCCAGCCACTCGGGCCGGTACAGCACCGCCAGGCGCGCGCGCGGGCGCAGGTGGGCCTCGGCATTGGGCTCGAGCGCGCGGCCGCAGGCGGCCACCGGCAGCCGCAGCCGTGTGGCGGTCAGCACGTCCTGCAAGGGCTTGCGCGAGCGCGCGTGCATCAGCACCGCGCCCGCGGCCACCACCGCCAGGCCCGTGGCCTGCGACACGCGTTCGACGGTGTCGGCCAGTTCGTCGTCGTGCGGCCCGTGCAGCAACTCCAGGGCGATGAAGGCACGCCCGGGGCCGAACCACGTCTTCAGCCACATCGCGTGCGCGAACACGGTCTCGAAAGGCTGCAGCGGCTGCGGCACCAGCAGCGCAGCGCAGCCCGGCAGGCCCGCCAGCATCGGCGCCTTCGGTGTGCGGCCCTCGACATCCGCCGCCAAGGCGAGGTACTGCCCCTTGGGCGCGCGGCGCCGCGCCAGCGTGACCCAGTGCGAGAGATTGCCGTAGCCGCGGCGTGACTGCGCCAGCACGACCAGGCGCGGCGCGGTGGCGGCGACATCGAGGCCGGCAAAGGGCGCGCGCTCGCCGCAAGCGTCTGGCGCCTGCGCCTCACCGTCGGCTGCGACCTGCCCGCTGCCGTCGACACCACTGCTGCAGGCGACGCCACCGGAGCCAGACCCGGGCGGCGACAGAGCGATCTCGGCGCCGATGACCAGGTGCAGCCCGCATTGCCGCGCCGCGCCGTGCGCGCGCACCACACCGGCGAGCGTGCACTCGTCGGTGATCGCCAGGGCCGCGTAGCCCAGCGCATGGGCGCGCTCGACCAGTTCCTCCGGGTGGGAGGCGCCGCGCAGGAAGCTGAAGTTGCTGCAGCAGTGCAGTTCGGCGTAGGCAGGAAGCATGGTGAAGCGGCCCCACGCGCCGTGCGCGGCCAGGGCCCGAAGGATGGAGGCCGCGCGCGCCAGCGGGTGAAGCGACGGTGCGCACGGCGTCGGTGGAGCAAGGTTCCGATCGGCAGAATACTGTACATAAACACAGTCACTTGCACCATCCCCCATTCCCGGAACGATCTTCACCAGGCCCAGAGGCCCCGGCACTGCGGACCCCCGCGGGATCTCCCGCAGAATGCGCGCCCACTCGTCTGCAGGAGCATCCCGTCGTGAGCGCCATGGCCCTGGTCCGCGCCGTTCATCCCCCCATCGCCCCGATGACCGCCCCCCGCCCCAAGGCCCGGCGGCGCTGAGGTGGGTGCGATGGCTGAGAACGCCTTGGCAGGCACCTTCGACACCGCCGTGCTCGGCGCCGGCGCAGCAGGCATGCTGATCGCGCTGGCAGCGCAGGCGCGCGGCCAGCGCGTGCTGCTGGTCGAGCCGCGCGCCGGCGCAGCGAGCAATTTCGCCATCAGCGGCGGACTGTTTCCGGCGGCAGGCTCACGCCTGCAGGCCGCAGTCGGCGTGCGCGACAGCCCCGAGGACTGGCTGCGCGATCTGCGCGCCTTTGCGCCGGAAGGCGCTGTCAACGAGCGCATCGCCACCGCCGTAGCCGAGGCCCTGCCCCGGGTCGTCGATTTCCTGCTCGACCAGGCCGGGGCCCCCGTGCGCTTCCTGCCCGACACCGTGGCGCCGGGGCACCGGGTGCTGCGCTTCCACAGCGTGCAACCGGCCTCGGGCGCCGCCTTCGCGGCCTGGTTCCGCAGCGCGGTCCAGGCTCGGTCAGGCATCGTCTTCGCCCCGCACCGGGCGCGGCCAAGGCGCTGCGCCAGTGGCTTCGAGATCGACTGGGAGGACGGCGGCCCGGCGGCCCGCGCCGACGCGCTCGTACTCGCCGGCGGCGGCTTCGGCGGCGACGCGGCGATGGTGGCGCGCCACATCCCGGCGATGGCCGGGGCGCTGCACAACGGCTCGGCGACGAACGACGGCAGCACGATCGCTCTCGGTCTGGCCTGGGGCGCGGCCTTGTGGGGCATGGACGGCTATCAGGGTCAGGGGCACACCAACCCCGGCGGGGCGACGCGGCTGGGGATGTCGATCCCGCCGCTGGGCGGGGTGCTCGTCAACCGGGACGGCCGGCGCTTCGTGCGCGAGGACGTGGGCCCCTCGGCGCTGGCGGCACACGTGCTCGCCCAGCCCGGCGGGAGGGCGCTGGAGGTCTTCGACGCGGCGATCGAAGCCCATCTCGGCAACGCCTCGGCCTACCAGGCCGCGCGTGCGGCCGGTCAGGTGCTCGAGGCCGACTCCGTGGACGGCCTGGCGCGTCAGGCGGGGGTGGACGCGCAGGCGCTGCGCCGCACGCTGGCGGACGTGGCCGTGTGGGCTGCCCGCAGCGCGGCGTCCGCCGACGGCAGCATGCACCCCGGTGCGGGTCGCGCCCGGGACGCCAGCGCACAGGGCGATGTCGCAGCCGGCGCCGACGAGCGCCCGGGAGCCGATCCGCTCGGGCGGGAACGCTTCCCGCGCGCGCTGGTGCCGCCTTACCGGGCTTCCTGGGTGACGGGTGCGCTGTCGCACACCCAGGGTGGGCTGCTGACCGACGCCGACGGGCGTGTGCTCGGCCCCGACGGCCGCCCCCTGCCCGGCCTGTATGCCAACGGCGGTTGCGCCGCCGGCCTGGTGGCCCGCGGCGGCGAGGGCTACCTGCCCGGCAATGGACTCGCCCAGGCTTTCGGCCTGGGCTGGCGGGTGGCGCAGGCGCTGGGTCGCTGACGCACGACCAGGGCCCCTCCCCCTTCCGCGGCCTGACCTGGTTTCGACCGCGGGCCGCGCCGTCGGCGCCGCCGACGGGCGCCTTACTCGGCCTTGGCGCCCGAAACCTCGACCGCGCGCTTGAACTTGGCCATCTCGCGCTGGTGGAAGGTCCCGGTGTCGGCGGGGCCGGCGGCCACCAGGGTCGCGCCCTGGCTCTCGAGTTGCTGGCGCACGCCGGGGTCGTCCATCGCCTTCTTGACCTCGGCGTGGATGCGCGCCACCACCGCCGGCGGGGTGCCGGCCGGGGCCATCAGGACGATCCACGCCGTGGCGTCGAAGCCGGGGATGAACTCCGACATCGCCGGCACGTCCGGCAATTGAGGAGAACGCCGCAGCGAGGTCACGGCCAGCGGCACGATGGAGCCTGCCTTGATCTGCCCGACCAGCGAGGGCAGCCCTTCGACACCCGTCTGGACCTCGCCCGCCATCACCGCCTGCATCGCCGGCGCGCCGCCACGGTACCCCACATGCGTCATCGTCAAGCCGGCATCGGCCTTGATCAGCTCGAACACCAGGTGCGAGGTCGTGCCCGGGCCGGACGAGGCGTGCGCCAGGCGGTCAGGCTGGGCCTTGGCCGCGGCGATCAGCTCGGGCACGCTCTTGAACGGCTGCTTCGGGCTGGTGACGACCACCTGCGGGAAGGACACCAGGTGCGACACCGGCGCGAAGTCCTTCAGCGCGTCGTAGGGCAGCTTGGCGAAGAGGTAGGGGTTGATCGCCATCGTGCCGGGCGAACCCAGCAGCAGCGTGTGGCCGTCAGCCTGGGCACGGGCGGCGAAACCGGTGCCGATGTTGCCGCTGGCGCCGGTGCGGTTGTCGATGTTCATCGCGAAGCCGGTGTTGGTGGCGACCTTCTGCGCGATCGTGCGCGCCACCACGTCCACGGCAGAGCCGGCGGCGAAGGGGTTGACCCAGGTCACGGCCCGGGTGGGCCAGGCCGCGCCGGCGCCCTGCGCGAGCGCCGGGCCGGCGGACAGGGCCGCAAGCATGGCCAGGCAGGACCAGCGGGCGAGCGCGCCGCGGCGGGCGGGGGTGGACGGGACGGCGGGATGCGAGACCGAAGGCACGGTGTGGAGCTCCTGATGAGGGGGTCGGTGGGAAATCAAGCGAGGCGCCAGACAGGGCTGCAAGCGCAGCGGTGACCGGCGCCGCCCCACGCGCCTGCCACCCGTCGTCCGATCTGCCGCAGTCATATCGTCCATCCGACGCGATAACCCTGCGTGGTTGCAGACATCGTATCGCCCGGCTGCAGGCAATCGCCCACGAGGTGCACCGTCAGCCCGGCGTCGCGCAGCGGCTGCAGCAGTGACGTGTCGGGCCGGCGCGGTGTGGCATAGGTCAGCAGGGCCAGGTTCTCGACGACCCCTGCGGCGCCGCCGAACACGCTGTCCAGGCCCAGCGCGCCGCTCGCCTCGACACGCTCGTCCCAGCGCGGCTGCACGTGGGTGCGAACTTCCACGCCGGCGGCATGCATGCGCCGCCACACACCCTGGCGGGTCACGAGGCTGCAGTCCTGGGCGATGCTCTCGCGCGGCGTGAGCAGCACCACGCGCTCGAAGCGCTGCGCCAGGAACTCGGCCATCGCATAGGTGCCCTCGACCGGGTCCAGGTCCCACACGACGGCAGCGCCGGGCTGGCACGCGGGTGCGGCCGCCACCGCGGCGCCCGGACGGGCGAGCAGTTGCTGCGCCAGCAGGCGCAGGTCCGGCACGAGGCCGCTGTCGGCGAGCTCGGCAGGCAGCTCCAGCGGCCAGTGCGGCGCCGCCCCGGTGGCGAGCACGACCTCGTCAGGCCGCAGCGCGAGCACCGCCTGCGCGCCGACGGGGCGCCCGAGCTCGAAGCGCACGGCGTTCGCCTGCGCCTGCAGCCATTGATGGTCGTAGACGCTGGACATCGACTGCAGCGCCGGCAGCCCGGCGGCCAGCCGGGCCTTACCGCCCGGCTCGGGGCCCGCGCCGAGCACCACAACCTCATGCCCCCGGGCGGCCGCGACCCAGGCCGCTTCGAGGCCGGCGATGCCCGCCCCCACGACGACGATGCGCTTGCGCCGCGCCACGGGCGGCAGAGGCCGGTCCTCCAGCATCAGACCGAGTGCGGGGTTGTTGTCGCAGGCGATCGGGCGGTCCTCGACGATGGTCTTCCAGCACGAGTTGCACGAGACGCAGGCGCGGATCTGCCCCGCGCGCCCGGCCAGGGCCTTGGCGGGCCAGTCGGGGTCGGTGATCAGCGGCCGGCCCAGGCCGACGAGCTCGACCCCAGGGTCGGCGAGCTGCGCCTCGGCCTCGGCCGGGTCGGTGATGCGCCCGAGCGTCACCACCGGCACGCCGCCGGCCTGCGCCGCGAGCGTGCGCACCAGCGCGGCATAGGGCACCCGCGGCCCGGCGGCGTCGGGCAGGTGCATCTCGAGCGTGCGCGCGTGCGCTCCCTGGGCAAAGCAGAGGTAGTCGGGACGCCCGGACTGCAGCAGCGCCTGCAGCAGCCGCTGCGCCTGCGCCGGCGGCACGCTGTCGGGCAGTCCGTCGTCGCCGGGCAGCTTGACGCCCACGACGAAACCCGCCCCGCAGGCCGCGCGCACGGCCTGCACCATCTCGGCCAGGAAGCGCGTGCGCCCGACCGCATCGCCACCGTAGGCGTCGTCGCGCCGGTTGGCGCGCGGCGACAGGAAGAGGTGGAACAGGTGCCCGTGACAGGCCGACAACTCCACGCCGGAGAAACCGGCGCGCTGCAGGCGCTGCGCGCGCTCGCCCACCATCTCGACCCAGTCACGCACCTCGGCGGCGCTCATCGCGCGCGGCATCGTGCCGCTCAGGTCGTCGGGCAGCGCACTGGGCGCCAGCGCCGCGGCGCCCCGCCCCGGTACGTGGCGGCCACGGCCGGGGTCCTGGATCTGGGCCACGAGGCGGCAGCCCGCGCCCTCCACCGCATCGGCCAGTTGCCGCAGCTCGCCCATGAAATCGTCGGACCACACCGGCAGCCGCGCCGCCGCCTGCGCGGGCAGCAGACGCACAGGCTCTGTCACGAGCATTGCCGCACCACCGCGCGCGCGGCGAGCGCAGTAGCGCAGGTAATCGGCGCCGAGCCCGCCGGGCCGGCCGAGGCGGGCCGAGATCGATGCATGGACGACGCGGTTGCGCAGGCGGGCGCCGGCCAGCTGCAGCGGCGCGGCCAGCCGCGGATAGGGCGCCGCGGCAAGCCCGACGGGGGCCGCAGGGCCCACCGGGGCGCCGGTGGCGGATACGGGGCTCACCAGGGCCCCGGTGACGGACACGGAACCCGCCGGGAGCCCGGAGAACGGCACCGTGCACGCCGGGAGCCCAACGACCGGCGCCGTGCCCGCCGGGGGCGTGCCGGCAATCCGGGCGCTCACGCGGCCACGTCCACCGTCCCGCCTTCGCGCGCGCTGCGCAGCACGGCCCCCATCGTCGCCGCCAGGTCCAGGCTGGCCTGGGCGGCGCGCTCGATGGCCGGACGGTCGCGCTCGCGCACCACCTTCGCGAAGGCCTCGGCAGCGAAGCGGAAACCGCTGCCGGCCGGGCTGTATAGGCTTTCGTAGGGCACCTGATTGCTCACCCCGCGGCGCACGCGCAGCGGACTTGCCACGTAGCCCCAAGGGTGGGACGCGCCGGGCTCGGCGGTGTGGTTCAGGAACTCGCACTCGATCGTGCCCTGGCTGCCGGCGATCACGGCGCGGCGCACATAGCCCACGTCCATCGCCGCGGAGATCTGGGCCCGGCGGCCGTCGGCAAAGTGCAGCGTGGCAGCGATGGCGATGTCCACGCCGGTGGGCGACCAGGTGGCCTCGGCGCTGACGCGGCGCGGGGCGCAGCCCATCACCAGGCGCACCAGGCTCAGGGGGTAGCTGCCGATGTCCAGCAGCGCGCCGCCGCCGAGCTCGGGCACGAGGCGGATGTCGCTGGCCGGGTTGCGCAGCGTGAAGCCGGCGCAGGCCTGCATCCAACGCACCTCGCCGATGGCGCGCCCGCGCAGCAGCTCCAGCAACTGGCCGGTCTGCGGCTGGAACCAGTAGGGATAGGCCTCGAGCAGGAAGCGGTCGTGCCGGCGCGAAGCCTCGACCATCTGCCGCGCCTCATCGAGACTGCACGCCAGCGGCTTCTCGCACAGCACGTGCTTGCCGTGCGCCATCGCGCGGATCGCCCACTCGGCGTGCAGCGCGTTGGGCAGCGGCACGTAGACCGCATCCAGCGACTCGTCGGCGAGCAGGGCCTCGTAGCTGCCCAAGGAGCGCGCCAGGCCGAACTCCGCTGCGAAGGCGGCGGCGCGAACGGCGTCGCGGCTGGCGACGGCGTCCACGCGCACCGCAGGACTGGCAGCGACGTCTCGGCAGAACTGGCGTGCGATGTTGGCGCAGCCGAGCACGCCGATACGCAGCGGCGGTGGGGTTTCAGGGCGGGTCTTGCGGGTGGGCATGGGTATGGTTTCTCCTCGGGGGCGCAGTATCGGTCCCGCGCGCGCCCGCGACGCGCGCTGGTCGCTCGCGCCCCGGCCCTGCGGACGATCAATCGGCGCGCGCCGTCGCGGCGCACAGTGCGTGCTCATGAGCCACGCCATCGAAGACCTGAAGCAGGAACACGACGCGATCCTGTTTGCGCTCGACATCCTGGAGCGCATGGTCGCGCGCATCGACGCCGGCCGACCCGTGGACCCGCAGAAAATCGGCTCGCTGCTGGCCTTCCTGCACGAGTTCGCCGACGCCTGCCACCACGGCAAGGAGGAAGGCCTGCTGCTGCCTGCGCTGCAGGAGTCCGGCCTGAACCGGGACGCCGAACCGCTGCACCGCATGCTCGACGAGCACCGACGGGGGCGCGAACTGACGCAGCGCATGCACGCCGCGGCGCTGCCGATACTGCGCGGACCGGAGTTCGCCGCCGCAGCCCGCGCCTACGTGGCTTTGCTGCGCAGCCACATCGCACACGAGCACGAGGTGCTGTTCGAGCTGGCCGAGAGCCGGCTGTCGACGGCGCAACTGGACAACCTGTTCGACGCCTTTGCCATCCACGAGAGCGAGGTCATCGGCCCCGGGCGGCACGAGGCCCTGCACGAGATGCTCGGCGATCTGGGCGAGGCATTCACCGGCACCGCCCCTTTGGCAGTGCCGCACCGCTGATGGCCGTGTCGGCGGCTGAGAAGTTCTCAGCCGTGCCTGAAAGGCGCACCGGTAGGGCCTGCATCCCCGCGCAGCCCGCCGCCAGGGCTCAGGCCATGGCGAGGATGGGCAGCGACGAGTCAGGGTGCCTTGGCGCGCTGGACAGGCGCTGGGGCAGAGGCTCTCAGCCCTCGGTCTGGTACAGATTGAGCTGGCGCGTCGTGCGTTCCCAGAAGGCAGTGTCCTGCCGGACGAACTCCGCGAACTCCGCAGGCGTGCCCGGGGGGACCGCGGCGATGCCCAGCGCGCGCATGCGGGCCTGGAACTCGGGCGCATAGATCACCTGGCGCAGGTCGGCGTCGAGCTTGTCGACCACGGCTGCGGGCGTGGCGACGGGTACGAAGAAGCCGTACCAGCCCCCCACGGGCAGCCCGTTCACACCCTGCGAGATGGCCGTCGGGATGTCGGGCAGCACGCTGGAGGAGCGCACGCCGGTGGTCGCCACGGCGCGAATGCGACCGGCCTGGATGTTGGCCATGGCACTTGGCAACGCGTCGGCCATGAGCTGGATCTGCCCGCCCATCAGGTCGGTCATCGCCGGGCCGCTGCCCTTGTAGGGCACGTGGGTGAGCTGGGCGCCGGTCAGGCGCATCAGCAACTCCATCGTCATGTGGCTCGTCGAACCCACGCCCGGCGAGCCGAAGCTGTACTTGTTGGGGTTGGCCTTCAGCAGCGCGACGAGCTCGGGCAGGGTGCGCGCCGGCACCTGGGGGTGCACGACGATGGCCAGCTCGACCATCCCCGCCAGCGTGACCGCCTTCAGGTCGGCCGCGGGGTTGTAGGCCAGCTTCTTGTACAGGTTGGGGTTGATGACGATGGGCGAGTTCGACGTCACCAGCACCGTGTGCCCGTCGGGCGCGCTGCGCGTGACCTCGCTGACGGCCAGCGCGCCGTTGGCGCCAGGCCGGTTGTCGACGAGAACCGACTGCCTCCACACCGGGGCGATGCGCTCGCTCATGACGCGCCCGATCACGTCCGAGCCCTGCCCCGGCGTGAAGGGAATGACGAAGCGCACGGTGCGCTGCGGGTAGGTGTCAGCGCGGGCGGCCGTGCCGGCCAGCCCGGCCAGCGCCACGGCGCCGGCGCTGCGCAGCCAGGCGCGGCGGTTGGGGTGTTCCTGCTCCATCGTCTTGCTCCTTGGTGACGGCGGTTGGGCGGGGTGAGCACTGGGCGGGGCGCCGGTGTCGGATGCTCGCGGCCCCGGCTGCCACGCCTGTCGGCGGCAGCTGCCCGGTTGTTCTGCCTGACCCCTCGTGGTATTGTTATCACAAATCAATCGAACGACAAGAAGGATTCCACTCCCCATGGCGCTGTTGAACGGCATCCGCATCCTCTCGGTCGAGCAGTACGGCGCCGGCCCCTTCGGCACCCAGTTCCTCAGCGCCCTCGGCGCCGAGGTCATCAAGGTCGAGCAGCCCGAGGAAGGCGGCGATGTCTCGCGCCAGGTGGGGCCGCACTTCCACGCCGGGCTGCCGCAGACGGCGGCCAGCCTGTTTTTCCAGGGCCTGAACGCTGGCAAGAAGAGCCTGACGCTGAGCCTGCGCGACGCGCAGGGCCGCGAGCTCTTCCACCGCCTGTGCCGCGGCGCGCACGCGGTGGCGAGCAACCTGCGCGGGGACGTGCCGGCCCGCCTGGGCCTGACCTACGAGCAGCTGCGCGAGGTGAACCCGGCCATCGTCTGCGCTCACCTCACCGGCTACGGGCGCGAAGGCGAGCGCGCCAACTGGCCCGGCTATGACTACCTGATGCAGGCCGAGGCAGGGTACTTCGCGCTCACCGGCGAGCCCGACTCCCCGCCGGCGCGCATGGGCCTGTCCATGATCGACTACATGACCGGGGTGCTGATGTCGCTCGGTCTGGTCAGCGGCGTGCTGGACGCGCAGCGCACCGGCCGGGGCTGCGATGTCGATGTCTCGCTGATGGACGTGGCGCTGTCCAACCTGAACTATGTCGGCCTGTGGCAGCTCAATGCCGGCGCCGAGACGACGCGCCAGCCGCGATCGGCGCACCCCTCGCTCACGCCCTGCCAGCTCTACACCACGCAGGACGGTTGGATCTTCCTGATGTGCAACAAGGAGAAGTTCTGGCACGCGCTGTGCGAACGCATCGGCCAGCCCGGGCTGGCACGCGAGCCGCGCTTTGCCGACTACCCCGCGCGCCTGCGCCACCGCGACGAGCTCACCGTGGTGCTCGACGCGGCGCTGCGCGAGCGCACGACGGCGCAGTGGATGGCCGTGCTCGGTGGCCACGTGCCCGCGGCGCCGGTGAACTCGGTGGCGCAGGCGCTCGAGCACGCGGGCGCACACGCCCTGGCCGAGGTGGCTGTGCCGGGTGCGCAGGCGCTGCGCCTGCTGCGCTCGCCGCTGCGCGACTCCAAGCCCAGCGCCGAGCCCACGGCCGCACCCGCGCTCGGGCAGCACACTGCCGAGCTGCTGGCAGAAGTCGGCGTCGACGGGCCGGCCCTGGCCGCGCTGCGCGCGCGCGGCGTCGTCTGAGCGGCTGAGAGTCCTTCCCCCATGCCCGCCTTGCACGCCCAAACCCCCTGGCTCATCGTCGCAAATCCTCGCCATCGCCCGGGCCATGGCTGTGGGTTGCGCATCGATCCAGGGCGTTTGGACGCGCCTTTCGGGCACGGCGGAAAAACGCTCAGTCTCTGAGCCGCAGGCACGCCCCCCCAGCCCCACACCATGCCCCGGACCGCCCCCCCGCGCTACGCGCACCTGGCGCAGGTGCTCAGCCGCCAGATCCAGGACGGCCAATACGCCATCGGCACGCTCCTGCCGACGGAAGAGTCGCTGTGCGAGCGCCACGGCGTCAGCCGCATCACCGTGCGCGGGGCGATGCGCGAGCTCGAGCGCCAGGGCATGATCAGCCGCAAGCCGCGTGTGGGCACGCGCGTGCTCGCGCGCAGCCCGCAGGGCGTGTTCACGCACGAAGGCGGCTCCATCGACTGCGTGCTGCAGTTCACGCAGTCGCTGACCTTCCGCTGCATCGCCATGGAGACGGTGCAGCTCGACGCGCAGCGCGCCCGCCGCGAGGACCTGCCCACGGGTGGGGACTGGGTCGAGGTGCGCGGCGTGCGCGAGCGCACCCCCGACGAGCCCGTGCTCTACAGCGTCCATCTGGTGCCCGGACCGCTGCGCGAGCGGCTCGAGGGCCTGGACGGCCGCCTGGGCTCGATCCCGCAGTGGCTGGCGCAGCAGGAGGGCGAGGAGATCGTCGAGATCCGCCAGGAATTCGACGCCGTGCGCCTTCCCCGCGCGGCAGCGCTGGCCCTGCGCGTACGCGCCGGCACGCCGGCGCTGCGCACGCGACGCTGGTACCGAACCCGCGCCGGCGCCGTGGTGCTGATGGCCACCTCGCTGGCGCCCCAGGGGCGGTATGTGTTCTCGTCGGTGCTGCGGCGACAAGGCTGACACCGCCGCCAAGCCCAGGAGCCTGCATGACCCCACGCCCGTCCACCCTGCTCTTCTGCCCGGCACACCGGCCCGAACGCTTCGACAAGGCCCTGCAAGCCGGGGCGCCGGGCATCGTGCTCGACCTGGAGGACGGCGTCGGCGCCGACGCGAAAGACACCGCGCGCGATGCCGCATTGGCCTGGCTGGCCGGCCCGTCCGCGCTCGCCACGGCCCAGCACATCTGCCTGCGCGTCAACGACCCGCTCACCGCGGCCGGGCTCGAAGACCTGCACCGGCTCGTCCACGCCACGGCCCTGCCGGCGACCGGCTGGCTGATGCTGCCCAAGGTGGAGGACGCGGCGCTGCTGCGCTGGGCCGCCTCGCACCTGCAGCGAAAAGCCCCGGGCTGGCGCCTGTGCGCGCTCATCGAGTCCGCGGCCGGCCTGCGCGGCGCACACCAGATCGCGCGCGCGCACCCGGCGCTCGCAGCCCTGGGCTTCGGCGGCGCGGACCTGCGCGCCGAGCTGGGCGCGGCCGACACCTGGGAGGCGTTGCTGCACGCGCGCTCCAGCCTGGTTGTCGACGCCGCAGGCACGGGGCTCGCGCTGCTGGACGTGCCGCACATCGCCATCGACGACGAGGCCGGACTGCGCGAGCAGGCGCTGCGCGCGCGTGCCCTGGGCTTCCACGGCAAGCTCGCCATCCACCCGCGCCAGGTGCGCCCCATCCTCGAATGCTTCGGCCCGACGAGCGCCGAGCGCGAGGCCGCGCGGCGCGTCGTCGCAGCCTATGAGGCCTGCGCCGGCAACGCCTGCCAGGTCGACGGGCGCCTGGTCGACGAACCGATCTACCAGCAAGCGCGCGCGCTGCTCGCGTCCTGAGCCCGAGACGCTCCCATGCCCCTGCCGGCCAATCGTGTTCGAGCAGACCCGTTCAGGCGGAGGCCGGACCTAATCGGGCGGAGCCCGGACCCGTTCGGGCCGAGCCTGTCAAAGCCCCTCGCGAGCCCTTCGACAAGCTCGGTGCGAACGGGGACGTGCGCGGGCCGGACCACCTGCTCTCATGAGGTATTCACACATGCACACGAACTACTATGTCGCCGGCCCCAGCCTGTACCAGGAGACCTTCGGTCTTGCCCCGGCGCACCTGCAGCCGGGGCAGCGCTTCGTCCACCGGCCCGGCGTGACGCTGAGCCAGCAGGACAACGTCGACGACGCGCTGGACACCGTGAACTCGGCCATGATCCATTACGACTCCCGCTACGCGCAGCAGACGACCTGGAAGCAGCCGCTGATGGTGAGCACCGTGACGCTGCAGCGGCTCATCGGCATGACGGCCAAGACCTTCGGCCGGCGCCGCCGCATCGTGCGCTTCGGCAGCCTGGCGATGAAGCGGCCGGTCTTCGGCGGTGACACGCTCTACGCCGAGACCGAGGTGCTGGGCGTGGACGGCGCGCACGCTTCGTTGCGCACCACGGGTCTGAATCAGCGCGACGAGGTGGTGGCGCAGATCGAGTGGCAGGCCGAACTGGACCCGGCACTGCTGCCGCCGAACCCGGCGCTCGAGCCGCGCTTCGCCTCGCACCGCCAACGCGAGGACGGCGCCTGGGTCGAGCAGGTGGGCCTGTTCTTCGAGGACCTGCGCGAGGGCGAGACCTTCGTGCACTGGCCGCGGCGCAGCATCACCGCCCACGAGGCCCAGCGCCAGGCGCTGCGCTCGCTCGAGATCTCGCCGCAGTTCCACGACCTCGAGGTCGCGGCCAGCCTGTCGCAGCCCGACCCCGAGGTGCCGCAGACCTGGGTGCTCGCAGCGGTGACGGCCCTGACCACGCGCACCTTCGGCCGCGTCAACGCCAACCTGGGCTGGGTGGACGTGGAGTTCGGCGCCGACGTGCGCAGCGGCGACACGCTGGAGGCACGCTCGACGATCCGCCAGGCGCGCGGCTCGGCCTCGCGTCCGAACGAGGGCATCGCCACCGTGGACACCGAGGCCCGCAACCAGCGCGGCGAGCGCGTGATCTCGTACACGCGCACGCTGCTGGTGTACCGCAGAGACGCCGACAACCCCTACCGGGCCGCCGGGTACTGAGGGACCGGCCGGCTCGGGCGCCAGCCCAGGGCCTCGGGCTCTCAGGCGCTGCGCCAGCCCGCCGCCCGCACCGCCGCGATGGCCAGGAAGGGCAGCACCAGCCCGATCAGCGTGACCGTGATCATCAGCACACCGAGCTCGCTGTAGTCGGCCGGCACCTGCACCGCGCCGGTGGCGCGGTCCTTGACCTCGCGCGTGACGGCGAACACGCCGTTCAGGTACTTGGTGCCGAGCTGCGCCGCCGACAGCGCAAGGTTGGTGAACGAGGCCATCACCGCGAAGAAGGTGGCCTTCAGGTGCTCGGGCGCCGAGTTGGCGATCCAGGCCAGCATCGGGATCATCGCGATCTGGCCCAGCGGCGACTGCAGCGAGGTGTCGACGATGGCGATGAAGCGTGCGTCGACCACCCCGCCGGTGCGTGCGGCCGTCCACTCGTGCAGGCCGTAGAACATGCCGATGTTCGTCAATGACAGCAGCGTGCCGGCGATGGTGAGCACGCCCACGATGCGGGCGATCGAGCGCTCGGCGATGAAGCGCCGGAAGGCGAACAGGCCCAGCAGCGTCAGCGCGCTCGAGATCAGCGACAGCGTGGCGACGAACTGCTGGTCGAACTTCAGCACGTCGATCGACCACCAGGTGGCTCCGGCGCCGACATCGGGCACGGCGCGGAAGGCGAAGATGACGACCGCGGTGCCGATGAGCACGCGGCGCGCGGCGGCGTCCAGTTCCCGGACGATGCGGCTGATCAGGAAGATCACGATGGCCATCGAGACCGCGAAGACCCACTCCTGGGCATAGGGCACCTTGGCCAGGCCCAGGCTGATGGAGACCACCGCGAAGCCCAGGCCACCGCCGAGGATCCACCAGTTCACCGGCGGGCGCTCGACGTGGCGCAGCGTCAGCGCATCGACCTGCGCCGCATCCAGGCCCCGCGCAGCCAGGCGCTGGCGTTCGCGGCGCAGCAGCACGCTGGCCAGCGCCACACCGGCCACCGACACGAGGGGGATCAGGAGCGCGAGCTCGTACACGCGCTGGTAGGCCTGCACGCGCTGCGCCTCGGGCAGCTGGCCCACGCCGGCCATCAGCACGACGTTGGCGCCAGCCACGAGCAGGCTGCCGCCGATGATGGCCACCCGGCCCAGCGTCTGCATCGTGGTGTGCATCAGGCGGCGCTGGTCCTCGCCCAGCAGCTGGCCGGCGTCGTCGTGGCGCGGCACGGCCTCGACCGTCATCGCGTCGGCCACGACGTCCTGCACCACGTAGCCCACCGGCGCCAGCAGCGCGGCCAGCACGAACCAGGCCTCCACCGGCATCAGCGGCGTCAGGCGGGCCGGGTCGCCGATCAGCACGATCATGATCAGCAGGCTCGCGGCGATCAGCCCCGCGCCCAGCCACACCAGCAGGCCCTTCCAGCGCCAGATCAGGTCCACCAGATGCCCCACCGGCATCTTCAGCGCCCACGGCAGCCCGGCCCAGAAGCCGAGCGCGGCCAGGAACTCGGCCGACAGGCCCAGGCGCTCCTTGACGAAGAACGTGCCGACGATCCCGGTCAGCCCCGAGATGCCCGCGGCCACGTAGACCATCAGCGGCGGCAGGTAACTCAGCCGCATCTGCCGCCCAAGGTCGATGAAGTTGCGGTCGATCCAGTCCAGGAGATGGCGCATCACGGGCTCTTCAGTGTTCGTTGTTCACGCCAGGGCGTAGGCTTGCGATGTTGCCAAGGTTTTGGCGCAGGCGCTGCCGAGGGGATGCCGCAGCCCGGTGGCGGCCGTGTGCGGGGACGACCTGCAGTCACGGCATGGAGCGCAAGATCCGCGGGCGGCTGCGCCGGCCCGGCGGGGCAAACATTGATGACGAGCGCCAACAGGCGTCAACCCTTCACGAAATCGCCAGTCAAGTTCGCGCCTTGCAACCCCGCTGGAGCGGCACGCAGGCCGTTTGCCGTTCCCCCTTGCGCCCCCGTTGCCAAACCCACAGAATCGGGCCGCTCTTGTCTGCGTTGCCGCTGCGAGCGGCTTGTGTCGAACACGGCTTGGCTTCTGTGCCACCACGCCGCCGCCCCCCCGAAAGGACGAAGATGCTCTCCAGACGACACTTTGCCGCCGGGCTCGGCGCCACCCTGGCCGCTCCGGTGCTGCGCGCGCAGGATGGTCGGGCCCTTCGCATCGTCATCCCCTTTGCCGCCGGCGGCAGTTCCGACGCGATGGCCCGGCTGCTGGCCACGCCGCTGCAGGCCGAACTCGGCCGTCCCGTGATCGTCGACCCCACGCCCGGCGGCAGCGGGCTGCTCGCGGCACGCAAGCTGCTCAACGCGCCAGCCGACGGGACGATGCTGCTGAACATCTCGCCCACGACGATGATCATCCTGCCGAAGACGACCAAGATCGGCTTCGACCCGCACGAGGAATTCATGCCCGTGACGAACATGGGCTCCAACCCGCTGGTCCTGGGCGTGCACCGATCGGTGCCGGCGACCACGCTGGGCGAGTTCATCGACTGGGTGAAGTCCCGGCCCGCGAAGTCGGTCAACTTCGCTTCGGGCGGCACCGGCACCTCCACCCATCTGGTGGCGGAACTGTTCTTCAAGCGCGCCGGGCTGCAACTCAACCACGTGCCCTACAAGGGCGGCGCCCCCGCCCTGCAGGACCTGCTTGCCGGTCATGTATCGGCCTACTTCGGCAACCCGGCGGAGTTCCTCGCGCAGATGGGCAGCGGCCACATCCGTGTGCTCGCCACATCGGGGGACCGGCGCCTGCCGGAGCTGCCCAACACGCCGGCGCTCAACGAGAGCATCCCGAACCTGTCGCTCGTCACCTGGAACGGCCTGGCCTTCCGCAAGGGCACACCGCGCGAGGACGTGGAACGCGTATCGCAGGCGGTGCAGAAGGTCTCGCGGCAGGCGGACTACATCGCCGGCATGAACAAGATCGGCATCTCGCCAATCGGCGATACCCCCGCGCAGTTCGCAGCCACGATCCGCCGCGACCGTCTTCTCTGGGACGAGGCGATCGAGCTGGCCGGCATCAAGCCCGAGTGAAGCCCGATCACACCCCCGGGCCGCTGAGTGACGGACGCGCCGACTGGCGCCCCGATGAGGTGCGTGACGACCCCGGTCTCGAGCACACGCTGTCGCCACGCGAGCTCGCGACGCTGGAAGCAGCGCTCGCGCAGGCCCGTGGCACAGGCATCGGTCTGGACGCGCTCACCCCCGAGGTCTTTCCGCTGCCGGGGCTGGAGCCCCTGTTGCACCGCGTGCTGCAAGAGCTCGAGACCGGCCGCGGACTCTTCCTGCTGCGGGGCTTCCCGGTGCACCGCCAATCGAAGGACGACCTGCGCTACATGTATGTGGGGCTGAGCCGCCACCTGGGAGCGACCCTGGCACAAAGCCCCGGCGGCGACCACCTGGGCGACGTGCGCAACCTGAATGTCGACGTCAACAGCCCGCGCGGGCGCGCCTACACGAGCAAGCAAAAGCTCACCTTCCACGCCGATCAGGCCGACGTGGTCGGCCTGCTGGTGCTGCGCGTGGCGAAGTCCGGCGGCCTGAGCATGCTGGCCAGCGCGCTGGCGATCCGCAACGAGATCGCGCGCACCCGGCCCGACCTGCTGGCGGTGCTGCACCAGCCCCTGTGCTGGAGTTGGCAACAGCAGCAGCCCCCAGGCCAGCCCGACTGGTACAGCCAGCCCATCTACACCGAGCGCGAGGGGCGTTTCTCGAGCTGCTACATCCGCACCCACATCGTGTCGGCCCAGCGCTTCGAGCAGGTGCCGCGCCTGAGTCCGCTGCAGGTCGAGGCCATGGACCTGATCGACCGCCTCGCGCACAGCCCGGAATTTCACCTGGCCACGATGTTCCAGCCCGGCGACCTGCAGTTCCTGAACAACCACGTGATCCTGCATTCGCGCACCGCCTTCGAGGACCACGACGAGCCCGACCGCCAGCGCCACCTGCTGCGCATCTGGCTGGCCGTGGGCAACAGCCGTCCGCTGCACGAAAGCCGGCGCACCTTCTACCGGGAGACCGCGCCCGGGGCGCTGCGCGGGGGCTACACGGCACGCGACGGCCGCCGCGTCTACGAGACGACGGCTGCGATGACCTAGCACCCGGGCCGCCGATGAAGATCAATCGCGTTGCACACATCGCCGTCGCCGCCGAGCACCTCGAATCGGCGCAGGCCGTCTTCGGCGGGCTGCTGAGCCTGCCGGTGCTCAAGGAGGACCGCTTCCCCTCGGGCACGCGCATGGCGATGTACGAGGCTGGCAACCTGCATGTGGAGGTGCTGCACAACCCCTCGCCCGAATCGCTGCCCGGCGCTTTCGTGCAGGCACGGGGCAGCGGCTACTTCCACATCTGCCTCGAAGTCGACGATCTCGCCGCGGCATTGGCCGAACTCGCCGCCAAGGGCGTGCGTGTCCACCCGCGCTCGCCCCGGCAAGGCGCCGCCGGCCACCCCGTGGCCTTCCTGGACCCTGACACGACCGGGGGCTTGCTGCTCGAACTGGCACAGTCTGCGCATGCCGATGAACAACACCTTCCAAACCCCGCCTGAGGCCCGTCCCGTGATCCTGCTGGTCGGGGCCGCGCTCGGCATCGGCCGCGCCATCGCCCGCCTCGCCACGGCGCGGGGCTTCGCGCTGGCCGCCTGCGACATCGACCTCGGCGCGCTCGAGTCCCTGAAGCCCGAGCTGGCACCGGACGCCCTGGTCGGCCATGCCGACATCGTCGATGCCGGCAGCGTGCAGGCCTTCGTGCGCGCGGCGCTCGAGCGCTTCGGCCGCATCGACGCCGTGATCAGCAATGCCGGAGGCATGATCTCGCTCGTGCACGAGGGTGCGGTCGAGGCCAACATCCGCGCCTTCAAGGACATCCCGGCTGGCGACTGGAAGCCCATCATCGACCTGAACCTGTACGGGCCGCTCAACGTCGCTCATGCGGTGCTGCCGTCGATGCTGGAGCGCGGCCGCGGCCGCATCGTGTTCATCTCCTCGGTCTCGGGCCTGTCGGGCGGGGCGGGGCTGAGCGTGTACGCAGCGGCCAAGGGCGCGGTTCACGCCTTCGCCAAGTCGCTCGCGCGCGAGGTCACCGCCGCGGGCGTGTCCGTCAACTGCGTCGCCCCGGGCGCCGTCGCCACGCGTGCCTTCCCCGAGGGCTCGCCGTCGATCGAGCGTCGCCTGCGCAGCGTGTCCATCGGCCGGCTCGGTCTGCCCGAGGAGATTGCCCAGGTGGCCCTGTACGTCGCGGCCGACGCCCCGCCCTACCTGAGCGGCGAGATCATCGCCGTCTCGGGAGGCCCGCCGTGAACGCGGTGGCCAGGCGCCAGCCGCCCGGCGCAGCGCCCGCGCTGCCAGGGGGACGGCGGTGAGCCCGCCACTGCGGGTGGCGGCCGTCTCGCCTTCGTTCTGCGAGCACCCTGCGCTGCGCGCCGAACTGCTCGCGCTGTTCCCTCACGCCAAGCTGAACCTGGCGCTGAAGCGGCTGCAGGGCGACGAGCTGGTGGAGTTCCTGGGCGGCCACGACGTGGCCATCGTCGGCCTGGAGCCCCTGACCGCGCAGGTGATCGCCCGCCTGCCCGCCCTGAAGATCGTGGCCAAGCTGGGCACGGGCGTGGACATGCTCGATGGCCGGGCCATGGCGGAGCGCGGCATCCGCCTGGGCTGGAAGCCAGGCGCCAACGCGCTGTCCATCGCCGAGCTCACCATCGCCTTCGCCCTCGTCGCGCTGCGCCAGATGGGCAGCACCAACCTCGCCCTGCGCCAGCGCGGCGACGTCAGCCGGCGCATGGGGCGGCTGCTCAGCGGCCGCGTCTTCGGCCTGCACGGCTGCGGGCACATCGGCCAGCAGGTGGTGCGCCTGCTCGCGCCCTTCGGCTGCCAGGTGCTCGCCTGCGACCTCGTCGAGCACGCGGCCTTCTATGCAGCGCACGGGGTGCAGGCCGTCGGCTTTGATGAACTGCTCGAGCGTTCGGAGGTGCTGTCGCTGCACATCCCGCTGAATTCACGCACGCGCGGTTTGTACAGCCGCGAGGTGCTGGCCCGGCTGCGGCCCGACTGCGTGCTGATCAACACCGCGCGCGGCGGGCTGGTGGACGAAGCCGCGCTGCACGAGCGCCTGAGCACCGGCGCGCTGGCTGCGGCCTGCGCCGACGTCTTCGCCCGCGAGCCGGCCTTCGATTCGCCGCTGATCGCCCTTCCCAACTTCTTCGGCACCCCGCACATCGGCGGCAGCGCCGTCGAGGCCCGCCTGGCGATGGGACGCATCGCGCTGCAGGGCATCTTCGACAACTTCGTGCCCACCCCGGGACTGCCGCCCTTCGACGAGCCGACCTGAAGCCATGCCCACAAGCGCCCACTACGGCCACCGCGCCCGGCTAGGCCTGATCGTGCCGCCGAACAACACCGTCACCGAGTCGGAATGGGCCGCTGCCGTGCCTGAAGGCGTGACCGTGCATGCGCTGCGCTTCCGGCTGAACCCGCTGGCCCGCAGCCCGCAGGAACTCGATCTGCTGCGCGCCGGCCTGCGCGATGCCTGCGCACTGTTGGCCGAGGCCGAGATCCACGCGCTGGCCTTCGCCTGCACGGCACCGTCGGCCGTGAGTCCGCGCGCCGACATGGAGGCACTGATGTCGCAGGCCGGCGCTGGCCTGCCTGCCGCCACGGCGGCCGCAGCCGTGGTCGACGCGCTGAACGCGCTGTCGGCCCGGCGCGTGGTGCTGGTCTCCCCCTTCTCGGCGGCGGTCACGCAGCACGAAGCCGACTTCCTGGCCCGGGAGGGGCTGCAGGTGCTGGCGCAGCACTCGCTGGGTCACGGCACCTGGCGGCCCGGCGTCAAGCTGGCCATCCACCGCATCCCACCGGCCCAGGTGTGCGAAGACGTGCTGGCCTTGGCCCACCACGAGGCCGACGCCATCGTGCTGTCCGGAACCAGCCTCGTCACCTTCCCCGTGCTGCAAGAACTCGAGGCACGCGCCGGCAGGCCTGTGGTCAGCAGCAACCAGGCCCTGTTGTGGTCCACCCTGCGCAGGGCCGGCGTGCACGACGCGCTGGCGCTCGGGCGGCTTTTCTTGGCCTGAACCGCTGGCAAGGACGCAAAGGGCCGGTGCTGACGGGGTCAGACCAAGCTTGGATCGTGGCAGCGCGTAGACCCCGCCCTGCAGGGGTGCATGCTGCAGATCGAAATAAAAAAGCCAGGCGCGCATGCAGCCTGGCTTCGGTGTCGATGGTGGAGACGAGGAGGATCGAACTCCCGACCTTCGCATTGCGAACGCGACGCTCTCCCAGCTGAGCTACGTCCCCACGTGAGCCGGTTATTCTAGCTGCAAAGATCGGACTGCGATGTCCGCCCCCCCTCCATCGGAACCACAGCCATGCCTGTCACCCAGATCACCTTGCTGCCCGGCTATCCGCCCGAGGTGCGCGAGCGCCTCGTCAACCACGTGAGCGCCGCGGTGCGTTCGGTGATCGCCAGTCCCGAGGCGGGCACGACCACCTTCGTGCAGGAGGCGGCCACCTACCGTCGCGACGGGCGCGTGTTCACCGAAGGCCGGCAGGCGCACCCGCCGGCCAGCGTGCTGGTGCGCGCCTTCCTGCAGGCGATGCAGTCCCGGGAACTCGAGCACGCCCGGGGCTTCCTGGCGCCTGGCTTCGAGATGTGCTTTCCTGGCGGGGCGCGCTTTCGCCATCTGGAGGAACTCGTGGCCTGGGGCCGCGAGCGCTATCAGAGCGTGGCCAAGACCTTCGAGCGCTTCGACGAGTGCTGGGCCGCCGACGGCACGGTCGTCTATTGCCACGGCACGCTGCACGGTCGCTGGCCCGACGGCCGGGAATTCGCGGGCATACGCTTCGTCGACCGCTTCCTTGTCGTCGACGGGCTGCTCGCACGCCAGGACGTCTGGAACGATATCGCCGAGCACACGCGCCCCTAGCCGCATGCTGCCGGGCGGACGGCCCCGCACCCGCCTCGCCGCCGACCGACGCACCCCCAACTTTTCCACAGGAGCACCGACATGCCGCGCAAGCTCGACCCCGCCTGGCTCGACGCCGAATACAACAACCGCGCGCTCGTTCCCGAACATGCCGAGATCTTCGCCCGCTGGGCGCGCGATTCGGCCCAGGTGCGCGCTGGCCAGCGCTGCGCTTTGGACCTGCGTTACGGCGACGGTCCGGCCGAGACGCTGGACGTCTTCGCCCCCGGCGCAGCCCAGGGCGCCGCGGCGCCGGGGCCGGGTGGGGCGCCGGTCCTGTTCTTCATCCACGGCGGCTGGTGGCGCGCAATGGACAAGGCCGATCACTCCTTCGTCGCGCCAGCGTTCACCCGCGCAGGCGCGCTCGTGGTGGTGCCGAACTACGCCCTGTGCCCGACGGTGGGCATCGCGGACATCGCGCTGCAGATGACACGCGCGCTGGCTTGGACCTGGCGCCACGCGGCAGAACACGGTGGCGACCCCCAGCGCATCGTCGTGGCCGGGCACTCTGCGGGCGGGCACCTGGCCGCGATGCTGCTCTGCGCGCACTGGCCCACGGTGGCGGGCGACCTGCCCACCGACCTGGTGCGCACGGCACTCGCCGTCTCGGGCGTGTTCGACCTGCGGCCGATCAGCCGGGTCAGTTTCCTGCAGCCCGATCTGCGGCTCACCGCCGAGGACGTGCGCCGCCTCAGCCCTGTGGGCTTCCCGCCGCCCTCGGGGCGTCTGCACGCGGTGGCGGGTGCACTCGAGAGCAGCGAGTTCCAGCGCCACAACCGCCTGATCCGCTTGCGCTGGGGCGCGCGACGGGTGCCGGTGTGCGAAGCGCTCCCAGGGCGCAACCACTTCACCGTGATCGACTCGCTGGCCGAGCCCGGCAGCCGGCTGCACGCGCTGGGCCTGCAACTGCTGCGTGACAGTGGCACCGGCAGCGGCAGCGGCAGCGGCAGCGGCAGCAATTGAGATCTATCACCGAGCACATGCGCATTGCCTGAGTCAATCGCAAGGATTGAAACTTCCCATTGGCCGGCACGCGCCGGCTTTGTTACCGTTCGTCTCGTTTGCTGCTGGGTGCAGCGAATGTCCACCCCCTTCTCAACAACACAGGAGTCCACCCATGGCACTCAAAGGCTCGAAGACCGAGCAGAACCTGAAGGACGCCTTCGCAGGCGAATCTCAGGCCAACCGCCGCTACCTCTACTTCGCAAACAAGGCTGACGTCGAAGGCCAGAACGACGTGGCAGCGCTGTTCCGCTCCACCGCCGAAGGCGAGACCGGCCACGCGCACGGCCACCTCGAGTTCCTCGAGCAGGGCTCGGGTGACCCGGCCACCGGCATGCCGATCGGCTCGAGCCGCCAGAACCTGGCTGCCGCCGTCGCTGGCGAGACCCACGAGTACACCGACATGTACCCGGGCATGGCCAAGACCGCACGCGACGAAGGCTTCGACGAGATCGCCGACTGGTTCGAGACCCTGGCCAAGGCCGAGCGCTCGCACGCCAACCGCTACCAGAAGGCTCTGGACGCGCTGGTCGACTGAAGTCCGCTTCAGCGGCTCATCTGCGACAAGGGGCTTCGGCCCCTTGTTTTCTGATGCGCCACCCCGAATTCACGGCGCGGCGGCGGTACACGGTGACCACCCGCCCTGCCCCCACGAACACCCACTCCTGAAGAGCATCCGCCATGCGTGAAGGCAACCTCGAAGCCCCCACCCGCCACCCGCTGGACTGGAAGAACCCCGAGTTCTACGACGAGTCGTCGGCGCTCAAGGAGATGGAGCGGGTGTTCGACATCTGCCACGGCTGCCGCCGCTGCGTCAGCCTGTGCCAGAGCTTTCCCACGCTGTTCGACCTGGTGGACGCCACCGACGACGGCGAGGTGCACGGTGTCAAGAAGGAAGCCTACTGGAAGGTCGTCGACCAGTGCTACCTGTGCGACCTGTGCTACATGACCAAGTGCCCGTACACCCCGCCCCACCCCTGGAACCTGGACTTCCCGCACCTCATGCTGCGGGCCAAGGCGATCAAGCACAAGAAGGGCGAGGTCCACGCGAGCGAGAAGTTCCTCGCCTCGACCGACACGCACGGCAGCTTTGCGGGCATTCCCATCGTCGTCCAGGCCGTCAATGCCGTGAACAAGACGAAGTTCGCGCGCAAGCTGATGGACAGCCAGCTGGGCGTGCACCCCGACGCCTGGATGCCCAGCCTGGCCAGCCAGCGCTTCCGCTGGGGCCGCGCGATGAGCAACACGACCTTCCCGTCGGTGAACGGGCAGCGCACGCCGGGCAAGGTCGCGATCTTCTCGACCTGCTACGTGAACTACAACGAACCCGGCATCGGCGAAGACCTGATCAAGCTGCTCGACCACAACGAGATCCCCTACGTCATCGTCGAGAAGGAAAGCTGCTGCGGCATGCCCAAGCTCGAGCTCGGCGACCTGGACGCCGTGGGCCGCCACAAGGAGGACAACATGCCCGTGCTGGCGAGGTACGCCCGCGAGGGCTACGCCATCGTCAGCCCGGTGCCCAGCTGCACGCTGATGTTCAAGCAGGAACTGCCGCTCATGTTCCCTGATTGCAGCGACACGCAGGCCGTCAAGGCGGCGATGTTCGACCCCTTCGAGTACTTCATCGCACGCCACAAGGACGGTCTGCTGAAGACAGACTTCAAGGCCGCGCTCGGCAAGGTCAGCTACCACATCCCCTGCCACGGTCGGGTGCAGAACATCGGCAAGAAGACCGAGGAGATGTTCAAGCTCATCGGCCAGACGGTGGAGGTCAAGCTCAACACGGTCGAGCGCTGCTCGGGCCACGCCGGCACCTACGGCGTCAAGAAGCCCTACCACCCGGTGGCCATGAAGATCGGCAAGCCGGTCTTCAAGGCCATGGCCAAGGACGAGCCCGATGTCATCAGCAGCGACTGCGCGCTGGCCGGCCACCACATCGCCCAGGGCATGCAGCAAGCCGGCATGCCCGCCAAAGCGCTGCAGCACCCGCTGAGCCTGGTGCGCCAGGCCTACGGCCTGTGACGGTTTTCTTTCTCAAGCACTCAAGGAGTCTCATGTGACCACCATCACCCGCGACAGCCTGCTGACCCTGGAGGCCTATTCCAAGGTCCGCAAGACCATCCGCGCCGAGGCGATTGCGCACCGCAAGATGCGCAGCGTCGCCCTGGGCGAGCACATCACGCTGCAGTTCGAGGACGAGAAGACCATCCGGCGCCAGATCCAGGAGATGCTTCACATCGAGAAGATCTTCGACGAGGAAGGCATCCAGAGCGAGCTCGAGGCCTATGGCCCGCTCGTGCCGGACGGCACGAACTGGAAGGCGACGATGCTGATCGAGTACCCCGATCCGCACGAGCGCAAGCGCGAGCTCGCGCGCCTGATCGGTGTGGAAGACCGGATGTTCGTCGAGGTCGAGGGCCAGCCCCGCGTCTACGCAATCGCCGACGAGGATCTGGACCGCGAGAACGACGAGAAGACCTCGTCGGTGCACTTCGTGCGCTTCGAGTTTCCGAAGGCGGCGCGCGAGGCGGTGCGCGCGGGCGCGAGCGTCAAGCTCGGCTGCGACCACACCAACTACCCGGCACACGTCACCATCGCGGCCGACACCCTGGCCAGCCTGGCCGGCGACCTGCGCTGAGCCAGACGCGACGACAGCCCGCGCGCCGGCGGGCTTTGCTGCCAGGCTGAAGCGAGCGCCGAGCCGATGCGCCTGTCCACACCCAGACTGCGCTCGGCGCCATCGCCGACAGCCTGAACAAGCGACCCTTCGCCGCGCGCGCCCTTCACTCCCCGCCGGAGGTGTTGGCCGCGCTGCTCAAGCTTGCCGGTCTCCCCCCACTTCCATGCACTGATGGTGGGTGCTGCGCTTTGGACTTGAAACCACCTCAGCGCATCTGGAAGGTGACTCGAGCACCGTATTGATTGAATTTCAGCTGGTCACTGCCGGTGACGCGCTGCAGGGCCAGAGACCACTGAACGCCACGCTGGGAGCTTACCGTCAAGCCGGCATTCAACAGGCGCTGCAAGCTGAAGAGCCCATTCCATTGCGCTGACGCCGAGGTTTGCGGCTCATCCACCAGGCTGACGCGCTGGTTGATGTGCCCGCTTTTGGATTGTTGCCATTGCACGCCGACGAAGGGCGTCCATTTCGTGGCGTTTGCTGTGGTGACGACCTTTGACAAAGTGGCGCCGGCAGTCAGGCTTTGACGGCGGGTGTGCAGTGTGTCCATGGCCAGTGCACCGGCGCCGCCGCGCTCCTGGTAGCTGCTGAAGCGTGCAGCCATATAGCCAAGCCTGACGTAGGGCTGGAGACTGACGTCTGCAGGGAGCGTGCGGGTGTGACTGAGGCCCAGACTGGCGTGCGCGCCCTGGGCCTTCCGCTCGGACACAAGCATGGTATTGCCGGCTTGTGCGTAGCGTTGGTTGTCGAATGATGTTTCGCTCAGGCCCGCGATCAGGTGAAAGGAGATATTCACAGGCAGAGTCCGCTGGGCGTAGAGGGTCGCTCCCATGCTCTTGTTGCCAACGCGGGTTGAATCGCCATCGATGGACGTGCTGCCTTGGCCAATTCCAAATGCAATACCCGATTGCGTATCGGGAAGGTTAGGCAGATCCAGACCGATAGTGATATTGTCCTGATATGTTTTCTGGGGGGCGCTGCTGACGCTGTAGTTGCCGCGCTGGGTTTGAAATTTGGCCCAGATGCTCGGAAATGAGGCCTGTGAGCGCAGATTGAGCGACTGTAGATGCTCGAAGGTATGATTTATTTGTGTCGCGCTGAATCGTTCGAAGGCTGCTACCTGAGCGAGGACAGTACCTTTCACACTGGCATCTTCTGGGTTGACATTCAATCGCAAGAGCAATTGCAGAGTCGACTCTTTTTTAACATCGTAGTCGCTGAGCGTGCGTCCATCGTCGAGTTGCGTGCCCGCAAATACAAGACGTTGCTGATCAGGCGGTATACCCTCTTTGTCCTGGATTTTAGCTTTGACGTTTTCTATGGTGTCTGACGACTCAACGTCCAGGGTAATCATCTTTCCGGTCGTCGTATTGACAAATATTTGCATCGCCCATGAAAAACTGGGGATAATCAGTGCGGTAAGCAGGCACAGAGTTCGCAGCAGGGTCAAGGTCATGAGAGATTTTCTTGTCGTATCGAGAGCTATTTTAGTCTTGCATGAAAAATAAACAGCCAATGGGCTTTTCAAAGTCCATGAGTCACGTTACCAAACGACCGACAACGGCATCGAATGTCAGAACAAAGACATGACCAGCCATCAGCCTGGCAATTATTTCCTTTGATCTGCAAGACGCTGATGTTTTTATGCACCAGGGCGCGTTGTTCACCTCACACGCCACCGCCTCGGCCCGCTCGATCACCGCCATGGCGCAGTACCTGCGCCGTGTAGACCGCCAGCGCCACCCAGATGAAGGCGAAGCCGACGAGCTTGTCGGCGTCGAAGGGTTCCTGGAAGAAGAACACGCCGCAGGCGAGCTGCAGCGTCGGCGACACGTACTGCATCAGGCCCAGGGTGGCCAGCCGCAGGCGCCGCGCCGCGGCTGCGAACAGCATCAGCGGCAGCGCCGTCAGTGGGCCAGCCAACAGGATCCAGAAGGTCAGTACGTCATCGCCGCGCAGCAGCACACCGTTGGCCGACACCGTCCACCACACCAGCCAGGGGACTGCCAGCGGCGCGACGAGCAGGGTCTCGAGCGCCAGCCCCTCCAGGGGGCCGAGCGGCGAGGTCTTGCGCAGCAGCCCGTACAGGGCAAACGTGAAGGCCAGCGACAGCGCGTACCAGGGCAGGTGCCCCGTCTGCCAGGTGAGCCACGCCACGCCGCAGGCTGCCAGCGCCACGGCTGCGCGCTGTACTGGCGCCAGGCGCTCGCGCAGCACGAACACGCCGAGCAGCACGTTGACCAGCGGATTGATGAAGTAGCCCAGGCTCGCCTCGACCACGCGCCCGTTCTGCAGCGCGACGATGTAGAGCAGCCAGTTCAGTGCCAGCACCAGCGCGCTCGCGCCCGTCCACAGCAGCACGCGGGGCTGGCGCAGCGCCGCACCCAGCCAGCTCCACTGGCGCCTGACCGCCAGCACCCCAGCCAGGAAGACCAGGCACCATACCGCGCGGTGCAACACCACCTCCATCGGCGCCACCGTGGCCAGCTGGTGGAAGTACAGCGGGAACAGGCCCCAGGCCACGAAGGCCATGGCCGCGTACAGGACTCCAGGGTTCATGCGGGCGGATTGTCCCCGCGCACAGGCACTACACGCCCACGTATCGGTGCAACACGTCCGGCTGTGCCCGCAGGTCGCCCGAGCTGCCCTGCCAGACCACGCGGCCCTTTTCGACGATGTAGTGCCGGTCGGCCAGCGCGAGCAGCGGACCGATGTTCTTGTCGATCACCACCATGGCCAGCCCCGTGCCCTTGAGCCGCTCCAGGCAGCGCCAGATGTCCAGGCGCACCAGCGGGGCGAGTCCCTCGGTGGCCTCGTCCAGGATCAGCAGCTTGGGATTGGTCATCAGCGCGCGGCCGATGGCCAGCATCTGCTGTTCGCCGCCGGAGAGGTTGGCGCCAAGGTTGCGCTCGCGCTCCTTGAGGCGCGGGAACATCTGGTAGACGGCGTCCAGCGTCCACGGGTCGGGCAGACGGTGGCGGTTCTCGGCCGTGGCCACGAGGTTCTCACGCACCGTCAGGTTGGGGAAGACCTGGCGCCCCTCGGGTACAAGCGCCAGCCCGGCACGGGCGACACGGTAGGAAGGTTCACCCTGAAGTTCCCGACCGTCCATCACGACGCGCCCGGCTCTCGGATGCAGCATCCCCATGACCGATTTCACGGTGGTGGTCTTGCCCATGCCGTTGCGGCCGATCAGCGTGACGACCTCGCCGCGACCCACCTGCAGCGACATGCCGAAGAGCACCTGGCTCGTGCCGTAGGCGGTCTCGACGCCCTCGACGCTGAGCAGCGCGGTGGCGCTCACATCAGCTCTCCCTGCTCGCCGAGGTAGGCCTCGCGCACCTCGGCGTTGTTGCGGATCTGCTCCGGCGTACCGCAAGCGATGGCGCGACCGTAGACCAGCACGGTGATTCGGTCGGCGAGCGCGAACACGGCGTCCATGTCGTGCTCGACGAGCAGGATGGTGTAGCGCCCCTTCAACCCCGCCAGCAGCCGGACCACGCCCTCGGACTCGGCGTGGCTCATGCCGGCCATGGGCTCGTCCAGCAGCAGCAGCTTCGGGCGGGAGGCCAGCGTCATCGCGATCTCGAGCTGCCGCCGCTCACCGTGGGCGAGCGCGCCCACGGGCGTGTGGGCGCGGTCGGCCAGATTCACCTGCTCGAGCGCCGCGAGCGCAGGCTTGGTGAGCTCGCGCTGCCGCGCCACCGGCGTCCAGAAACGGAAGCTGTGCCCGGCATGACCCTGCACCGCCATGCAGACGTTCTGCAGCACGGTGAAGTCGGGGAACACCGAGGTGATCTGGTAGGAACGCCCCAGCCCGGCGAGCGAGCGCTCGTGTGGCGCCAGCCGGGTGATGTCGCGGCCGTCGAAGACGATGCGGCCCTGGTCGGGAAAGAACTCGCCGCTGAGCTGGTTGATGAGCGTGGTCTTGCCCGCACCGTTGGGGCCGATGACGGCGTGGATCTCGCCCGGCACCAGCGCCAGCGAAAGGTCGTCCGTGGCGGTCAGCCCGCCGAAGCGCTTGACCAGGCGCTCCACCGCAAGCACCGCACTCACCGCGGACCCTCCTTGCCGGCCGAAAGTCGGCCGTACAAGCCCTGCTTGAGCACCAGGACGACAAGCACGATGAACAAGCCGATCAGTGCCAGCCAATGCTGGCTGAGGAACTTGTCGAGCCAGGGAACACCGACGCTGAAGGACGACAGCACTTCCTCCAGCAGGAGCAGCGCTGCAGCGCCGACCACCGGACCGAACAGCGTGCCCAGGCCACCGAGCACCGTGATCACGATCAATTCGCCGGAGACCGTCCAGGCCATGTAGGCCGGAGCGACGAAGCGCGTCAGGTTGCCCAGCAGCACGCCCGCCAGCACGCACACCAGCGCCGAGATCACGTAGGCCACGAGCTTGTAGCGCAGCGTCGGGAAACCCAACGCCTTCATGCGCCGCTCGTTGCTCTTGCAGCCGCGCAGCACCATGCCGAAGCGCGAGTGCACGAGCCGGTGCAGCAGGTACAGCACGCCCACCAGCAGGGCGAAGGTGACGTAGTACAGCACCGTGCCGTTGGCCAGCGAGAACAGCCCGAAGTCGCTGCGGTTCGGAATCTGCAGGCCGTCGTCACCACCGTAGTCACGCAGGCTCACGCCCAGGAAGAACAGCATCTGCGCGAAGGCCAGCGTGATCATGATGAAGGCCATGCCGCTGGTGCGCAGGCACACGGCGCCTACCGCGAGCGCGACGACGCCGCCCACACCGAGCGCCACCACCAGATGCGCCCAGCCACTGCCCACCCCGTGGAAGGTGAGGATGCCCACCGCATAGGCGCCGATGCCGATGTACATCGCGTGCCCGAAGCTGACCATGCCGCCGTAGCCGAGGATCAGGTTCAGCCCCAGCGCGGCCAGGGCGAAGATCATGATGCGCGTGAACAGCGTCACGTAGAAGGTCTGCCCCAGCACGCCGGACAGCAAGGGCACTGCGGCCAGCAGCAGGAGCACGGCCGCAGCGACGATCACGCGGGGCGACATCCTAGCCATGCTTCACCGGGAACAGGCCCTGCGGCCGCCAGGCCAGCACCGCGGCCATCAGCAGGTAGATGAGCATCGAGGCGATCGCCGGACCGACGGCCTGCGCGATCGAGCGCTCGACGAACTCGCGCAGCAGTGTGGGAAGCAATGCGCGACCCATCGTGTCGACGACGCCCACGATCAGCGCGCCGTAGAAGGCGCCGCGGATCGAGCCGATGCCGCCGGTGACGATGACCACCAGCGTCAGGATCAGGATGGGTTCGCCCATGCCGGCCTGCACCGATACGATGGGCCCGGCCATCAGTCCGGCCAGGCCGGCCAGGCCGGCACCGAGCGCGAACACCGTCAGGTTCAGGCCCTTGATGTTGACGCCCAGCGCCGAAACCATCTCGGGGTTGGAGGCGCCTGCGCGAATGAGCATGCCCACGCGCGTGCGGTGGATCACCGCATACAGCGCCAGCCCGACCAGCAGGCCGACGACGATGATCGCGAAACGGTACGAGGGGTAGGCCAGGCCGAACAGGTCCACCGTGCCCGACAGGGCCTTGGGCACGTTCATGTAGACCGATGCCGGGCCCCAGATGAAGCGCACGACCTCGTTGAAGAACAGGATCAGGCCGAAGGTGGCGAGCACCTGGTCGAGGTGGTCACGGGTGTAGAGCGTGGACAGCGCGACGCGCTCGACCAGCACCCCCAGCAGCATGGTGCCGGGCACCGCAACCAGGGCCGCAGCGAGGAAGGAGCCGTCGAAGGCGTTGTAGCCCGCCGCGGCGAAGTAGGCCCCCATCATGTACAGCGAACCATGGCTGAGGTTCACGAAGTTCATGATGCCGAAGACCAGCGTCAAGCCCGCCGACAACAGGAACAGCAGCACACCGAGCTGCAGCCCGTTGAGCAGTTGCGTGAGCAGGAGGCCGGTGGTCATGACGGGAAGGAACGCGGTCGCATGGCTCGCCAGCCGACAAAGGACAGGGGCGGCGCAAGCCGCCCCGCCAGCTCAGGCGCGAACCGGACGTGACCTCACATCTTGCACTGCGAGGCGTAGGCGTCGCCGTGGTTCTTCAGCGGCGTGGCCACGGTCTTCAGGCTGACCCGGCCCTTCGAATCCTTGGCCACCTCGAAAATGTGCTGGTCCTGGATGGGGAAGTGATTGGAATTGAACTTGAAGCTGCCGCGAACCGACTGGAAATCGGCCGCCTTCAGTGCCGCGCGGAAAGCGTTCTTGTCGGCGATGTTGCCCTTGACTTTGGCGATCGCCGAGTCGAGCAGCAGCGCTGCGTCGTAGCTTTGCGCCGCGTATTGCGACGGGATGCGCTTGAACTTGGCCTCGAACTCATCGACAAAGCGCTTGCTGGCCGGGTTGTTGAAATCAGGGCCCCAGAAGGTGCCCGAGATCACGCCCAGCGCCGCCTCTCCCTGGGCCGGCAATGTCGAGCCGTCGGTGGTGGAGGTGGTCAGCAGCGGAATCCTGCCCAGCAGACCGGCTTGCTGGTACTGGCGCACGAAATTCACGCCCAGACCGCCGGGATAGAACACGTAGACCGCGTCAGGCTTCTTGGCCGCGACCTGCGCGAGTTCGGCGGCGAAGTCGGGCTGGTTCAGCGGCGTGTAGATCTCGTCGATGACCTCGCCCTTGTAGAAGCGCTTGAAGCCGGCGACGAAATCCTTGCCCGCCTGGTAGTTCGGCGCCATGCCGATGACACGCTTGTAGCCCTTGTCCATCGCGTACTTGCCAACCACCTCGGCCTGGTTGTCGTTCTGCCACGACGTGATGAACTGGAAGGGGGAGCACTGCGCGCCGGCGATCGGCGCCGGGCCGCCGTTGGAGCCGATCAGGAACACACCCGCTTCGGTGATGGGCTTGTGCACCGCCATCATGATGTTGGAGAAGGTGATGCCGGTGATGATGGGCACACGCTCGCGCTCGAGCAGCTTCTGCACGACCTGGGTCGCGACGTCGGGCTTGAGCTGGCTGTCCTCGCGCAGCACCTGAACCGGCACGCCGCCGAGGCGACCGCCGTTGCGCTCGACGACCATCATGAAGCCGTCGTACTGGTCCTGACCGAGGGCAGCCTGCGGGCCGGAGAGTTCGGCGACAAAGCCGATCTTGATCGGCGCCTGCGCCTGCACGGCACCGGCAGCCATGGCCAGGCACGCAGCAGCGGCCAGCCGGGACAGGTTTTTCAGCATTTTGATCTCCTTCGGGTGACTTCCCCGTGCAACGCCAAGTTTAGTGCCGCGCCCCGGCAGCGCCGCCCCGGGTCTACCCGGGTCACCCTGGGGCCAAGGCCGGCTCGGCGGCGCGCGAACTGGCTCACACGCCGAAAAACGCGCGGGCGTTGCCCTCCAGGATCCCGCGGCGCTGTGCATCCTCGAGAAACCCGGCATCGCGCACCAAGCTGCCGATGCGCTGCTCGCCCAGAGGGAAAGGGTAGTCCGAACCCAGCATCACGCGGTCGGCACCCATCACGTCGACGAGCATCGCCAAGGCACGCTCGTCGAACACGGCGCTGTCGACATGGAAGCGCCGGGCGTAGCTCGACGGCAGGTTCGGGCAGTCCTGGCGCACGATGTCACGGTGGCGCCAGGCGTTGTCGGCGCGGCCCAGCAACCACGCAAAGCTGCCGCCGCCATGCGCAAAGCAGATCTTCAGCGATTCGGGGATGCGTTCGAGCGCGCCCGACAGGATCAGCGACAGCATCCCAGTTGCGTCTCTGCCGGCATCGACACCAGCCAGGGCAGCATCCACTTCTTCATCCGGCTGCCGCCCATCATGTCCCAGGGGTGGACGAGCACGGGGATGCCCTCGTGCGCGCAGAAGATCAGGAACTCGACCAGCGCCTCGTCTTCGAGGTCGCGTTCGCCGACGTGGTTGCCGATCTGCACCCCCACGCAGCCGGCATCGCAGGCACGCCGGGCCTCGCGGCAGGCATGTTCCAGCGACTGCAGCGGCACCTGTGCCAGCGCGTGCAGGCGCTGCGGGTCGGCGCGGCAGAAGGCGAGCACATGCTCATTCATGCGCTCGGCCCAGTCGGCGGCCAGCGGCGCTGCCCACCCGTAGCCGAACATGACCGGCGTGGCGCAGACCACCTGCTGCGCGACACCCTGCACGTCCATCTCGGCCAGCCGTACCGCCGGGTCCCGCAGCGAGGGCTCCACCGGCCTGAAGGGGCGGTCGCCGACACGGATCATGCCGCGCGCGCCGCCTGGCTCGATCTCGAGCCAGGGCGCGCGCTGCGCGTCCACGGCCTGCGCCTCGGCCTGCGAGATGAGCGGAAGACAGTGGCTGTGCATGTCGATCATGTCCGCCCCCCTTGCCGTGGGTCCCCACCCAGGGGCCCTGTCCGCCCAGCAGCGCGTGCCAGGCCGCGTGGTCCCGCCCCGGATGCACCGTGCCGCAGCGCGCGCAGGTGGGCTCGACGGCCGGGCTGTCGTAGAAGCGCTGGTAGGCCGCCGGAAGGTCGACCACGATGTCGGCGAGCTGAACCTCCAGGCGCCAGACCAGATGCCCGCAGGCGGCGCAATGCCATTGGAAGACGTCGCGCAGTCCCTGCGGGCGCTGGCGCTCGATCACCAGGCAGCGGCTGGCGGGCTCGGGCCGCTGCGGCGAGTGCAGCACGTGCGGCGGCATCAGGAAGATGTCGCCCTCCTTCAGCTCCACGCGCTCGTAGCGCCCACGGTCCAGGATCAGCAGGTGCGCGTTGCCCTGGAACTGCCAGAAGAACTCCTCCAGCGGGTCGTCGTGGAAGTCGCTGCGCGCGTTCGGACCGCCGACCACGGTGACGATGAAATCGGCATCCTTCCAGGCCTGCTGGTTGCCCACGGGGGGGTTTCAGCAGGTGGGCGTGCTCCTGAAGCCAGCGCGGGAAGTTCAAGGGCCGGCCGTAGGTGTACGGCGTTGCGGCGTTCTCGCTCATGCGGGGTCGCCTCCATCTCGTGCTTCGAGCGCGAGCCGCGATCTTTGCCCACTCCGCCGCAGGTCTGGCGCCTGAAGGGGCGCGCCACTGCGCGTTCGGCGCCGCGCTCAGGGCTTGTAGGCGACCGCCTTGATCTCGATCAGCAGGTGCGGGTGCGGCAGTTGGTGCACCGCCACCGTGGTGCGCGCCGGGCCGTCGGGGCCGAAAAAGCTGGCGTAGACCTCGTTGTAGCCCGCGAAGTCGTTCATGTTGACAAGGAAGGTGCTGAGCTCGACGAGATCCGACAGGTCGGCCCCGGCGCTTTGCAGGATGGCGCGCACGTTCTCGATCACCGCGCGCGTCTGTTCGCGGATGTCCAGTTGCGTCGTGCCGAGCGCGTCGGCCTGGGCCCCGGCGATGCTGTTGTCGGGCCGGCGCGAGCTCGTGCCCGAGACGAACAGGAAGGGCCCGGCACGCTTGACGTGCGGGTAGGCGCCGCGCGGGCGGGCCAGGCTGGCGACAGTGGTGGCGGAAGCGGGGCGGGCGGGGTCGGCGCTCATGGTGTCGGGAGGGTCTCGGGGTTGGGCGGGTGGCGCTGGCATGCCGGCTGTGCGCGGCCAGGGTCGCGGCTGCCGGCACGCCGGACCGCACGATAGCCGGCTTCGGGCACGGGCGGACGACATCTCTTGCGAAACAGGGCCTGCAGAAGCTTCCGGGAAACAATGGGCGCGTGCACGCCCCCACACCAGCCCCGCCCGAGGCCGCCCCGATCGCTGCGCGTTGGCGCACCGTCGGCGCGCTCGGCACGGCCCAGACGCTCTCCTGGGCCTCGTCTTACTACCTGCCCGCCATCCTGGCCGAGCCGATGGCGCGCGATCTCGGCATCGCCACGCCCACGGTGTTCGTCGCCTTCTCGCTGGCGATGGTGGTGTCGGCATTGCTCGGCCCGACGGCCGGCCGGGCCATCGACCGTGGCGGCGGTCGCCCGGTGCTGCTGGCAACCAACGTGGTGTTCGCGCTCGCGCTGGCGGGGCTCGGCCTGGCGCAAGGGCCGGTGGGCCTGTTCGCAGCCTGGCTGCTGCTGGGCGCAGCCATGGGCTGCGGCCTGTACGAGGCGGCGTTCGCGACCCTGGTGCGCCTGTACGGCAGTGGCGCACGCAACCCCATCACGGGCATCACGCTGATCGCCGGCTTCGCCTCCACCATCGGCTGGCCGTTGTCGGCCTGGATGGCGGCGGAATTCGGCTGGCGTGGCGCCTGCCTGGGCTGGGCGGCGTTGCACCTGCTGCTGGGGCTGCCGCTGAACGCCTTGGTGCCGCGGGCGCCGGACTCGACGGCAAGCCCGCCCCCTCCCGTCCCACCCGGCCCGCCTGGACAGCCCGCCGAGGGCGCGCCCTTGACGTCTTTGCTCGCGCAGCGCAGCCAGGACAAGGCGGCAACAGCATCAACGGTGACGGCAGCGGCAGCCCCGCCCGCGGCAGCCCCTCCCGCGGCAGCCATGCTGGATGCTGTGCCGGCCCGGTCGACTTCCGCAGCCACACGCACCGCCGTGCTGCTGTCCCTCGTCTTCGCGCTGGTGTGGTTCATCAGCACCGCGATGGCCACCCACCTGCCGGCGATGCTGCAGGCCGGCGGCGCCAGCCTCGCCACGGCGGTGGCGGTGGGGGCTCTGGTGGGGCCGGCTCAGGTGGCCGGGCGCCTGCTGGAGTTCGGGCTGCTGCGCCACGTGCACCCACTGCTGTCGGCGCGGCTGGCCACGCTCGGGCACCCGCTGGGCGTGGCCGTGCTGCTCGTGCTCGGCCCGCCCGGCGCGGCGGCCTTCGCACTGCTGCACGGCGGTGGCAACGGCATCATGACGATCGCCAAGGGCACCTTGCCGCTGGCGCTGTTCGGACCTGGCGACTACGGGCTGCGCCAGGGCTGGATGATGATGCCGGCGCGCGTGGCGCAGGCCGTGGCGCCCGTGGCCTTCGGGGTGATGCTCGAGACCCTCGGCGCGGGAGCGATGTGGGTGTCGGCTGCACTCGGCCTGGCGGCCTTCGCGGCGTTGATGGCGGTGCGCTCGACGCCATCGCCCACGGCCTGAGGCACGGCTTCACCCGCTCAGGTCTGGCGCTTTTCTCGCTGCGCCCCGCAAAGCAAGCCCATACCACCCGTATCCAGGGGCAAACCGCAGCCATGGCCAGGCCAAGACGCGGGTTTGCAACGACAAGACGGCGTGTCTGGGCGTGCAAGGCCGGGACGGGGGAAGACGCTCAGACGCTCAGACGCTCAGTCCAGCCCTGCGCTCGTCTCTAGCCCCGCGCCGCAGCCGTAGGCCTGCAGCGCCGCGGCGAGCTGGCCGCGCACCGCCTGCGCCAGGCCCGCCGGCGAGACCACCGCACACTGGGCCCCATGGCGCAGCACGTCCATCACGAGCTCGGTCTCGTTCACGTAGGGCAGCTTCATCTCGAAGCGACCGTCGTCCAGGAAGCGCGTCTTCTGCCGCGGATGCCATTGCTCGCGGCTGACCCAGGCCGCAGCCTCGGCGCTGAACAGCAGGTGCGCCCACTGCGCCTGGGCGCCGGCGAAAATGCCGTAACCGGCGTCGAGCTCGGCCTCCACCACCTTGACGGAGACGTCGCGCGCGCGCGTCTCGAGCACGGCAGCGCGCTCGACGGCGTCGAGCGCGAAGCGCAACAGCCGCCCCCGTGCGTGACACCAGGCGTCCAGGTACCAGGTGTTGCGGTAGTGCACCAGGCGTTGCGGCGAGACCTCACGCTCGCTGACGGCACGGCGCCCGCGCGACTGGTAGCGCATGTGCACCTGCCGCCGGCGCACGAGCGCGTCGCCGAAGAGCTCGAACCACTTGCTCGGCACCGGCCGGCGCCCGACGCTGAAGACGCGCACACGCCGCATCAGCAGCGCCGCCTCTTTCTCGGACGAGCCGAGCATGCCTTGCAGACGCTCCAGCAAAGGCTGCAGGTGACGCGACAGCACACCGCCGTCGTCCAGCCCCTGGATCAGTTGGTGCATCGTCAAAAGGGCATGGATCTCGCGTTCGCTGAACCACACGCCCGGCAACTCGTGCTGCACCGGCGTGCGGCTGCCGCCGGTCTGCGGCTGGAGCTTGTAGCCGCGCTCGAAGGCGTCCCAGACGATGGGCGCGTTCATGCGGTCACGCAGGTACTGCAGGTCGCGCTTGAGCGTGGCCGGCGAAACCTCGAGTTCGTCGAGCAGCGTCGAGAAGTCGACGCAGCCCCGGGACTTGATCAGTGTCTCGATGCGGTAGAAGCGTTCAGCGCGTTCCATGCAAGCTCCAAGCAGCCGGCGGTGACACGCGCGATAATCAGTGCTTCGGCGCCTCGTGCGCCCCGCTGCTGCCTGAAACGCCAAGAAGCGAAGGGCTGTCGCCTCCCGCGGGCCCACGCCCTTCGTAGCATACCTTCCGGAACGCACCGATGGCCAAGACCCCACCCAAGACCACCGTCTCCAGCGAAGGCCTGCGCTACCACTCCAAGGTACCGGGCTCGCCCTTCGTGGCCACTGGCCATTTCGGCGCCGCCACGATGTCCTGCTTCCTGTGCGGCAAGCACCGCCCGCGGGCGCAACTGAAGTCGCGCAAGCTGATGGGCAAGACGCATTTCGTCTGCGCCCCCTCATGCAAGGAACTCGAGGCGACGCTGACCGCGCGCTGAGGCTGAGGGTTCTGCCAGGATCTGCAGGGATCCGCCCGCCCTGGCGCTCTAAACGCTCTAAAGTCAGCGAATGACCGGGATCACCCGGTCGTGCCTCGCATGCCGACGCCAGGACGCAGCGCATCGGCGCTCATTCGCCGCCCCCCCTGCGGGCGCCGGCACGGTCCGTCCAGGCTCGAACGCTCTCGCCACGGTCGTGCGGCGAGCCCCTTGCGCAGTCAGTCGGGCAGCGGGCGCGCCAGATAGACGCCCTCGCGCCCGGGTATCGGTTCGCGTGCGGGCATCAGGATCGTGCAAGTCGGACACGGCGAGCGGATCTCCTCGTCGCCGTCGATGGCGATGAGCTCGCCCTCGTCGAAAGTCTCGAAGCCGACGACGGGCCGGACGAAGCGGAACTCGGGCGTGCGCACGACCACCGTGCGCAGCAGTTCCACCCGGGTCTGCACCACCCCGCGCGCGCCGGGCGAGGGTCCGCGATCGATCATGCCGAAGTGGGCCAGGAAGTCCAGCGTCACCTCGGTGGCAAGTTCCGCCGTGGCGCGCAGGAAGTGCTGGCCGCATTCGGCCACGAGGGCCACCCCGCCCTCGCCTTCGGCGCCTTCCTCCACGCCATGAGCGCCATGCTGGATCAGCGGCACCCCGGAACCCAAGCCCGAGGGCATCACCAGGTGAATGGCAGGCTGGCCGATGGCGCGGGCCACCCGCGCATTGGGTGAACGACGCGGGTAAACCCAGAAGGGCTGGACCGCCTGGCTCGTGGAGTGCAGGTCCAGGATGTGGTCGGCTTCCAGCACCGCCGGACGCATCGCACGCGCCCGGCGCAGTTCCGGGCTGTCCTCGGGCCCGTCCAGCCACTGCGGCGACCAGATCCGGTTCATGTTGTGCACGAGCTGACGGCTGTCGAAAGGTCGCGCCGGGTCGAAACTCTCGTAGGCCTCGACGTTCGCGAAGCTCACCGTCAGCGTGCCGCACAGCGGGCGCACGCCGGTGTCGAGCAGATGCGTGGCGGCCACCATGCCGCAGAACTCGTTGCCGTGCGTGAGCGCATTGACCAGCACATGGGGGCCAGGACGCCCTGAATCGAAACGGTGCACGTAATCGATGCCCGTATTGCCGCGCCGGTAAGGCGCAAGGTCTCGCGGAACGATCTGTATCTCGGGCAGGCTCGGCTGAAGCATGCATCGATTGTGACAGCCGACCACGGCACCCGACGGTTCCGACGATGCGGGACGCAGGCTCGAAAGTGCACTTGAAACTGGACTGATTTCGCGCCTCATAATCACGCGATTACGCCGTGGTTCGCTGCGGCATCATCCGTTTCGATCTTTGGAGCATGAATTTCATCTGGCGACGAAACTGTCCAGCCATCGGCTGCGGGCGGTCGCTTGTGTGACGAAGAGTTCCGAGATCGTTTTGTGTGAGCCGGTGCGGCACCGCAGCGGGACGGCGGCGTCATTCTTCGTCGTGTCGACGGCGGCAACGACCCGGCCCCGAACTGCGCAAACCAAGCTGCCACGATGAAGATCCTGATTGCCGACGACAGCCGCGCCATGCGCCAGGTGGTGGCGTTCATGCTGCGCGAGGCCGGCTACCGCGGCCACACGATCATCGAGGCGAGTGACGGAGCCCAGGCGCTGGAGCTTGCGAAAAGTCAAGGGCCGGACCTGATCATCTCGGACTGGAACATGCCGAACATGACCGGGATCGAGTTCCTGGCGAAGCTTCGCGAGGACGGTATCGCCACACCGTTCGGGTTCGTCACCACCGAGGTCAGCCCCGAGATGCGAAACCTCGCAACCAGCACTGGCGCAGCCTTCCTGATCGGCAAGCCCTTCACCGCCACCGACTTCCAGGTCGCCCTGGACGCCTGTCTGCCCTGACCAAGGAGAGCCCCATGGCGAAGATCGCCAGCGCACAGGAATTCGCCAAGGCACTTTCCGTCCTGCTTCGGCGCGACGTCAAGGTCAAACCCGCGGCAGCACCTCCACCGGCCGCGCGCTTGAAATTCGGCGGCCTCTACAAGCACGGCAACGGTGCAGTGCTGGGTTCGGTGATGGGCGACATCGGGTTCGCGGCGCGCTCGGGAGCGGCGCTGTCGATGATCCCTGCCGACGTCGCCGCCGAGCAGATCCGCGCCGACGCGCTCGACGAGGTGCTGCGCGAGAACTTCGCGGAGGTTCTCAACGTGTTGTCCAGGGCCTTCGTCGCCGAGGGCGATGGCCGGGTCACGCTCCAGACAGCCGTGTTCCCGCCGCAGACGATCCCCGAGCAGGCTGCGCCCGCCAAGTCCAGTGCAAGCTTCGACGTCGAAATTGCCGGCTACGGCAACGGGGCGGTGACCTTGCGCGTGCTGGGATGACACAGCCATGGGCGACCCGCAGCGGGCCGATGATCCATGTGCGGCGACGGTGGAGTCGCCATCAGGCTCGGCGCCGGCGGAGTCGATCTCAGGGCAGATCGCGCGCGCCCAACTTCTGCTGGGATCGTCGCTCGCACAGCTGCGCGAATCCTTCATGGCCCTGGCCAACAGCAACGCAGCCGCGCTCGACACAGAGCACGGCCGGCAGCAATTCGAACGCGCCGTGATCGCCCTGCAGTCCGAGGACACCGTCGGTCAACTGCTCACCTTGACCGGGCGGCGGGCCGAGGACCTGGAGCGCACCCTCGAGCGTGCACGCGTCCTGATAAGCGAAATCCTGGCCGACCCGGATGGCGGCGCGATGCCGCAGGCGCGCCAGGCGCACCGCGATGAACGGCTGGCCGCGCTGTTGGCGCTCCTGGACCCGGCCGATTCGGGCGCGTCGCCCACTGTGCGCCAGCACTGCGTGAGCCCCGGAACACTGCAGCTTTTCTGAAGAGGACCCGCCTTGAAACTCAATCAATTCAGCATCGGCGGCCGCCTGGCCACCACGTTCGGCCTGGTCGTGCTGATCACAGCAAGCCTGGCGATCGTGGCGACGTTGCTGGTGGAGTCCATCAAGCGCGACATCCAGCACGAGGCCGAGGTGCTCGACCGCCGCGAACTGCTCGCCACCGAGTGGATCGCAGACATCCGCCTGCACCAGGAACGCATCGGCGGCGCGCTCCACAGCAGTGATGCCCAGTATCTCGAAGCCATGCAGCGCAAGGTGACCGAGACCAGCGAGCGCATCAGCGCGACGGCGCGCCAGCTCGCCGCCTTGACCGAGAACGCGCAATTGCGCGTCCAGCTCGATGCGGTGGCACGCGCGCGGTCGGCCTATTCGGCCAAGGCCCAGACTTTGATCACAGCGCGCATCGTTGGCGCCGAACTCGATGTGAATGCATCGGGCGAACTGGAACTGCTGTCCAAGGCCTACTTCAAGGCACTGGACGACTTCCTCGCCGGCATGAAGGCCGATTCGGCCAAGAGCGAGGAGCACACCAGACAGACTGCCATCGCCGGCCAGTGGCTGCTCGGCGCCGGCGGCCTCCTTGCCGTCGTGCTCGGAACGCTGTCGTCGGTCCTGATTTCGCGCTCGATCGTGGTGCCGCTGGCACAAGCGGTGAAGCAGGCTGAAGCGATCAGCGCCGGCGACCTCTCGCGCGATCTGCCTGCAGAGGGCAAGGACGAGACCGCGCGGCTGCTGGGTGCACTCGGCCAGATGCGCACCAACCTCGCCCAACTCGTCGGGGAGGTGCGGCGCAATGCCGAATCCGTGGCCACGGCCAGCCACGAGATCTCCGCGGGCGCCAACGACCTGTCGGCGCGCACGGAACAGCAGGCGTCGGGGCTGGAGCAGACGGCAGCGTCGATGGAGGAGCTGAAGTCCACGGTGCGTCAGAACGCCGACAACGCGCAGCAGGGCAACCAGTTGGCCCGGCAGGCATCGAAGGTGGCGGCCGAGGGCGGCGAGGTCGTGGGCCGCGTGGTCGAGACCATGAAGGGCATCAACGACAGCTCGCGCCGGATCGCCGACATCATCACCGTGATCGATGGCATCGCTTTCCAGACCAACATCCTTGCTCTCAACGCCGCGGTCGAGGCCGCCCGGGCCGGGGAACAGGGACGCGGGTTCGCGGTGGTCGCCAGCGAGGTTCGCTCGCTGGCGCAACGCAGCGCCGAAGCGGCCAAGGAGATCAAGTCGCTGATCACCGCCAGCGTCGAGCAGGTGGGTCAAGGCAGCGCCCTGGTCGACCGCGCAGGTTCGAAGATGCAGGATGTGGTGGACTCGATCCGCCGGGTCACCGACATCATGAGCGAGATCAGCGCTGCCAGCAACGAGCAGGCCATCGGGGTGTCGCAGGTGAGCGAGGCGATCGCGCAGATGGACCAGAACACGCAGCAGAACGCAGGTCTCGTCGAGGAATCGGCAGCTTCGGCCGAGGTGCTCAGGAAGCAGGCGGAGGAGATGGTGCGCACCGTCTCCGTGTTCCGTCTCGAAGGCGGCACGGGTCCGGGTCGTGATCCCAGGCCGGCCGCGCCGCCGGCGAAGGCCCGCACCGGCACTCGACCGGTGCAAGCGGGTCCTGCGCACGCGTCGCGAAGGGCCGGGGCCCCGGCGTCGTCGAGACCGTCAGCCCCCAGGCACGCCATCCCCGCTGCATCGCCCACCGCGGCGCGCGCGCCGATGCCCGAGCCTGGGACACGGCAGGCGCCTTCCGCTGCCACATCCGAGGACTCCGCGGCACCCGCGGCCCGATCAACAGCCACCGCCGCCCCCACGGCCGCGGCGGGCGACTGGGAAAGCTTCTGAGCGAGACACCCCACATGACAAAGGTCGTTCTCACCGTCGATGACTCACCGTCCATCCGCAAGATGGTGGCGATGACGCTGCGCATGGGTGGCTACGAGGTCCTGGAGGCCGCAGATGGCCTCGATGGGCTGGAGGTGGCGCTGGGTCACGAGGTGGACCTGGTGATCACGGACCAGAACATGCCCAACATGGACGGGCTGACGTTGACGCGGCAGTTGCGCGCGCACCCGCGCTTCGAGCACGCGCCCATCCTGATGCTGACCACCGAGTCGAGCGCGGAGATGAAGGCGCAAGGCAAGGCGGCCGGCTTGACGGGCTGGATGGTCAAGCCTTTCGATCCGCAGACGCTGCTGGGCGTCGTCGGCCGGCTGCTGACCTGAACCCGGAGCGCGCGCGATGGACCTGGACATGAGCCAGTTCACGGCGATCTTCGTCGAGGAGGCGCAAGAGCACCTCGCGGCGATGGAAGCGCAATTGCTCGCCATCCAGATCGGGTCTGTGTCGAAGACCGAGCTCAATGAGATCTTCCGCGCTGCGCACTCGATCAAGGGCGGGTCGGCGACCTTCGGCCTGGGCGACGTGACCGGGGTGGCGCACGAGCTCGAGTCCCTGCTCGATCGCCTGCGCAACGGCGAACTCGCCCTCACGCGCGAGATGGTCGACGCGCTGCTGAAGGCGCGGGACGTGATCGTCCAGATGATCGCCGCCTTCGAGGGCAAGGGCAGTGTCGACGCCGACGAGGTGACCGGCGTGTGCGCAGCACTGCGCAGACTGGCTGGCGCATCGCTCCCGCAGCCCGCTGCCGAACCGCCGCCGCGCCAAACGACACCCACGCCGGCGTCGGCACCCAGGCCGGCATCGACCCGGCACGCGGCGCCTGCCGCCAGCGCAACCGCAGCCAGCGCCGCAGTGGGGGAGCCCGCCAACCCGCCGCTGCCACCGGGGGAGGGAGTCGCCTTCGGCTTCTTCGACGGCGCACCGGCGTCCCCCTCTCCCCAGGCGCCAGCGCGCTCCACAAGTCCGTCCTTCGAGTCGAGTTCGATACGGGTCAGTGTCGAGAAGGTCGACCAGATCATCAACCTGGTCGGCGAACTGGTGATCACCCAGGCCATGCTGGTCCAGACGGCGGCCAGCGGCAACGTCAGGCTGCACGAGCGGCTGAGCCTGAGTCTCGCCCAGCTGGACCGCAACACGCGCGACCTGCAGGAAGCGGCGATGTCCATCAGGATGCTGCCGATCTCGACGGTCTTCAACCGCTTTCCACGGGTGGTGCGCGACCTCGCAGCGCGGCTTGGCAAGCAGGTGGAGTTGAGGCTTGCCGGTGAGACCACGGAACTCGACAAGGGACTGATCGAGAAGATCAGCGATCCACTCACCCATCTGGTCCGCAACAGCCTCGACCACGGCATCGAGACGCCCGCCGAGCGCGTGGCCCGCGGCAAGAACGCGATGGGGCTGGTCACGCTGAGCGCCTCGCACCAGGGTGGCAACATCGTGATCGAAGTCGGGGACGACGGCCGTGGACTCGATCGCGAGCGCATCCTGGCCAAGGCGCGGGAGCGCGGCCTCGCCGTGCCGGACAACCCGCATGACGAGGAGGTCTGGGCGCTGATCTTCGAGCCCGGCTTTTCCACCGCCGCAGAAGTGACCGATGTGTCTGGTCGCGGCGTAGGCATGGACGTCGTGCGCAGCAACATCGTCGCCCTGGGCGGCAGAGTGGAGATCCACAGCGAGGCTGGTGTCGGCACCCGCATGACCGTGCGCCTGCCGCTGACCTTGGCCATCCTGGACGGCTTGTCGGTCTCCTGCGGGGAGGAGGTGTTCATCCTGCCCCTGAACAGCATCGTCGAATCCTTGCGACCTTCGCCTGAGGCGGTGAAGACGGTCACCGGGCGCGGACGCGTGGTGCCGATACGCGGGGAGTACCTGCCCGTGGTCTCGCTGGCCGAGATGATGGGCATCGAGGCACGCGTGAGTGCTGAAAGCGACGGCATCCTCGTCGTCGTGGAGACCGGGCAGCGCCGATTGGCGCTGTTCGTCGACGCGCTACTGGGACAGCACCAGGTCGTGATCAAGAGCCTGGAGCGGAACTTCCGCAAGGTTTCCGGCGTGTCGGGAGCGACCATCATGGGTGACGGGCGGGTCGCGCTGATCCTCGATGCCGCGGGCCTGGCACGGATGGCCGCGCCGCGCGCGCCCGAACCCACGATCAACAAGGCCTGAGAGGCTGAGAGTCATTCCCCCATGCCCGCCTTGCTCGCCCAAACCCCCTGGCTCATCGTTGCAAATCCTCGCCATCGCCCGGGCCATGGCGGTGGTCTGCGCCTCGATCCAGGGCGCTTGGACGCGCCTTTCGGGCACGGCGGGAAACTCTCAGCCTCCGAGTCCAGGACGCACTGCCGCCGGAGTAGCCCATGACGGACCAGACGACCACCGCAGCCACCCCCAGCCCGCCGCTGGTCGACAGCGAGCTGCTGACTTTCATGCTCGGGAACGAGCACTACGCCATCGACATCCTGAAAGTCCAGGAGATACGCCGCTACGAGGCCGTGACACGCATCGCCGGCGCCCCCGAACACCTCAAGGGTGTGATCAACCTGCGCGGCAACATCGTTCCCATCGTGGACATGCGCATCCGCTTCGGCCTGCCGCATGCAGAGTACGGCCACTTCACGGTGGTCATCATCCTGAATGTCGGGCACCGAGTCATCGGCATCGTCGTCGACGGCGTGTCGGACGTGGTTCGCCTGAGGCCCGGGCAGGTGCAGCCCGGGCCCGCCATGGCCGCGATCGACGGAAGCTGCATCACAGGACTGGGCACGCTCGACGACCGCATGCTCATCCTGCTGGACATCGACGCGCTCCTGTCGAGCATCGACCACTGAATGGCAGAGTTGCAGTCGCTGCGGGACTTCGAGTTCACGCCCGAGGATTTCGATCGGGTGCGAGGGTTGATCCACGAGCACGCGGGCATCGCGCTTGGGGACTCGAAGTCAGACATGGTGTACACGCGCCTGTCGCGCCGCCTGCGGGCGTGCGGTTGCACGCGGTTCCGCGACTACCTCGACCGATTGGAGCGGGGGGACCCTGCGGAGTGGGAGCAGTTCACCAACGCGCTGACGACGAACCTCACCTCGTTCTTCCGGGAGCCGCACCACTTTCCCATTCTGGCCGGCCACCTGCGATCGCTGAGCCGCAACCGTCCGCTGCGGGTCTGGTGCTGCGCGGCGTCCACCGGCGAGGAGCCCTGGTCGATTGCGATCACCGCCTGCGAGGCCTTCGACACGCTCGCCCCGCCCGTGCAGATCCTCGCCAGCGACGTCGACACCCAGGTTCTCGCGACGGCGCGGCAGGCGGTCTACAACATGGAGCGCCTGGAGGGCCTGCCGCAGGCGCGGCTGCAGCGCTTCTTCCAGCGGGGCACGGGCGCGAACGCCGGCATGGCGCGCGTCAAGCCCGACTTGCACGCGCTGGTCCAGTTCAGGCAGATCAACCTGCTGCGCGACGACTGGGTGCGCGGCCCTCCGTACGATGCGGTCTTTTGCCGCAACGTGATGATCTACTTCGACAAACCCACCCAGTACGCGATCCTGGGAAAGCTCACGCGCATGATGGAGCCGGACGGCTTGCTGTTCGCAGGCCACTCGGAGAGCTTCTTCCACGCGGGAGACCTGGTGCGCCTGCGCGAGCACACCGTGTACGAACCGGTCGCGCAGCGCCCGGAACGCAGGCAACCATGAGCGCGCAGGGTCGTTCACCAACGCTCACCCCGGAGCGCTCAGCCCGAAGGATGACCCTGTGAGCAACACCGGACCCCGCACCCAGGGCGGACGGCCTGAGCCTGAGGGCCCGACAGGCGCGCCGGCCGGCCCGGGGCCCGCCTTCGTCCAGGCACCGAGCGCCAGCCTTTACTTCGAGCCGACGTTCGGCATGAATGCCGCGAAGATTCTCCCTGGAGAGTACTTCGTGACCGAGCAGGAAGTTGTTCTCATCACGCTGCTGGGCTCGTGCGTGGCGGCCTGCGTGCGCGATGCGGAGATGCGCATCGGCGGCATGAACCATTTCCTCCTGCCCGACAACCACGGGCAAGACCCCACCGGCGCCGCGCCGGCCCGCTACGGCGCCTACGCGATGGAGGTGATGATCAACCAACTCGTGAAGATGGGAGCACGTCGCCACCGCCTGCAGGCCAAGGTCTTCGGCGGCGCCAACGTGCTTCGCGGCCTGAACGAACGCAATGTGGGCGTACGCAACAGCGAGTTCGTGGTCGATTTCCTGCGTGTGGAGGGCATCCCGCTCATGGCCCACGATCTCGGCGGCACCCAGGCCCGCAAGGTGGCGTACTTTCCCGCCACGGGCGAAGCGCGCGTCAAGCGCCTGGCCACGCAGATGCCGGCCACGCTGCTCGAGACCGAGCAGCAGTATCGGCGCCGGGTCTCGAGCGGCCCCACGGCGGGCAGCGTCGAATTGTTCGAGTGAACGCCATGTCGATGAAGCCGATCTCAGTGGTGGTGGTCGACGACTCGGCATTGATCCGGTCCGTCCTGAGCGCGATCATCAACGCGACGCCCGACATGCGGGTGGTGGCGACCGCCTCCAACCCGCTGGTGGCGCGAGAGCGCATCCGCGAACTCGACCCCGATGTGATCACCCTGGACATCGAGATGCCGCAGATGAACGGCCTCGACTTCCTGGAGCGTCTGATGGCGCTGAAGCCGACGCCGGTGGTGATGATCTCGAGCCTGACCGAGCGCGGCGGCGAACTGACGCTGCGGGCGCTCGAACTGGGTGCCGTGGACTTCGTCACCAAGCCCCAGTTCTCGATCGAACAGGGAATGAACGAGTACGCCGAGATGATCGTGACCAAGCTGCGCGCCGCCGCATCGGCGCGTGTGCGGCAGCGGCAGCGGTCTGCCTCGCTGCCGGTGCCGATGCAGGAACCATCGACCACCGGTGTTGCGACCATGCGGCGCCCGATGCTCTCGACCGAGAAGCTGATCGCCGTCGGCGCCTCGACGGGAGGCACCGAAGCGATCCGTGACTTCCTGCTGGGCCTGCCTTTCGATGCGCCCGGTGTCGTGATCGTGCAGCACATGCCGGAGCGCTTCACCCGCACCTTCGCTGCCAGACTCGACCGCGAAACGCCGCTGACCGTGTGCGAGGCCGAAGAAGGTCAGCGCGTGCTGCCCGGGCATGCATACATCGCTCCGGGCAACGCGCACCTGCTGCTCAAGCGCAACGGCGCCCAGTACGTCACCGCGCTGTCGTCGCAGCCGCTCTGCAACGGCCACCGGCCTTCGGTGGACGTGCTGTTCCACTCGGTGGCCCAACATGCCGGCGCGAACGCCATCGGCGTCATCCTGACCGGCATGGGGCGCGACGGCGCGGCGGGTCTGCTGGCGATGCGTCAGGCCGGCGCCGAGACCTACGCGCAGGACGAGAAAACCTGCGTCGTCTTCGGCATGCCCCGCGAGGCGATCGCGATCGGCGCTGCCGCAGAGGTACTGCCGATCGACCGGATCGCACCGCAGGTGATGCGCAGACTGGCGCGGACCTGAGGGCGCTGCCACCGGCGGCTGTGCGCGCCGGCCGAGCCTCAGATCTTGAATGCTTCGACCGTGTCGAGCAAATCCTGAGCCTGTCGCTGAAGGGCGATCGCCGACGCGTTCAACTCCTCGACCAGCGAGGCATTCTGCTGCGTGCCCTGATCCATCTGGATGACGGCGTCACCCACCTGCGAGACCCCCGAACTCTGCTCGGCGCTGGCGGCGCTGATCTCGCCCATGAGGTCGGTCACCCGGCGGATGCTCGCGACGACCTCCTGCATCGTCGAGCCGGCCGCGTCGACCAACGCGCTGCCTTGCTCCACCTGGTCGACACTGGCGGTGATGAGGGACTTGATCTCCTTGGCCGCCTCGGCGCTGCGCTGCGCCAGCGAACGGACCTCGCTGGCGACGACCGCGAAACCGCGCCCTTGCTCGCCAGCCCGGGCCGCCTCGACAGCAGCGTTGAGCGCCAGGATGTTGGTCTGGAAGGCGATGCCATCGATGACGCCGATGATGTCGGCGATGCGCCGGCTGGCGCTGCTGATGTCCCGCATGGTGCCGACCACCCGGGAAACCGCCTCGCCTCCCTTGGCCGCCACCTCGGAGGCGCTCTTGGCCAGCACGTTGGCTTGCAAGGCGTTGTCGGCGTTCTGCTTCACGGTCGCGCCGAGCTGCTGCATGCTGGCCGCCGTCTGCTCGAGCGCGCTGGCCTGGGCTTCGGTGCGGCCGGACAAGTCTGCGCTGGCTTGCGAGATCTCTCCACTGCTGCGGTCCAGCACCCGGGCGCGCCGGGCCAGGTCGTTGATGGGGACACGCAGATTGAGCACCGATTGATTCACCACGCGCATCAGCATCCCGATCTCGTCGATCCGGGGCAGGTGAACGTTCGGGGCCTTGAAGCTGTTGGCGCCGTACTGGGCATGAGCGAGGATGGTGGCAATCGGACCGGCCAGCTGGCGCTCCAACAAGACGCAGGCCGCCAGTGCGCCAAGGAGCGCGCTGCCTGCAAGCACCGCAACATGTGCCGCCGAAAGACCGAGAAATGCGGGTGGCGCGGCTGCAATCAGGGCCGCGATCGCGCACGCCGTCCGGATGCGCCAGCGCACCGACAGTCTGGCGTGAATCGAAGTCCAGGCGAGCCAGCCGGTGCGCACGATCAGGCCGTTGCGGAAAGCCAGTCCCCGCGCGCGCCCCTCCCGGAAGCGCCGGTAAAGTTCCTCGGCAGCAGCGACCTCGTCACGCGAGGGTTTGGTCCGTACCGAGATGTACCCGCAGACCTGGCCCGCACGCTCGATCGGCGTGGCGTTGGCGCGCACCCAGTAGTGGTCGCCATCCTTGCGACGATTCTTCACCAGGGCCGTCCACGACTGACCCTTCTTGAGCGTCGCCCACATGTCGGCGAAGGCCTCGGACGGCATGTCGGGATGGCGCACGACATTGTGCGGCTGACCCATGAGCTCGTCGCGCTCGAAGCCGCTGACCTCGATGAATGCCTCGTTCGCGTAGGTGATGTAACTCTGTATGTCGGTGACCGACATCAGCGTCACATCGTCCGGAAACTCGTACTCGCGTTGCGTGACAGGTTGGTTGTTACGCATTCGAACCCCTGGTCTCTTGCTGACGGACAGAACCCGCATTCTCGGGCAGACGTCGCTCGACGTAACCAGAGAACACGGTCGATTCCAAGGGTCTACACCACACTTAGCCCGAGTTTGTCATCCTCTCAGCGCAACCCCAATAAAATCAACAGCTTAGCTCGTCACGGAGGCGCGTATGGCACTACGCTTGCTTTGCCCGCCGCCTTCATGATTTGACTGCTGGCTCTCAGCTCAGGTCAGATCAGCACGCGATGGGTACGGCCCGGGTTGGGTTCCAGCTTGAGCAGGGTGGCCAGCGTCTGATGCCGCGGCTTGGGGCGGGTGGCC
>JAIXWM010000193.1 GCA_027491255.1 Rubrivivax sp.
ACCGACGGCTCGCTGCAGTACCGCGAAGCCAGCGGTGCCTGGGCCGACGTGACGCTGGACCAGGAGGTGAGCCGCGCCGACATCGACGCCGGGCGCCTGCGCTTCGTGGCGGACGCCAACGAGAGCGGCAGCCCCTACGCGACGATCGGCTTCCGCGTCAGCGACGGCGCGCTGTTCAGTGCCGCGGCCTACACCTTGACGGTCAACGTGGCGCCCGAACCCTTGATCGCGATCGATGCGGTGCTCGAGGGTGACAACTTCGTCAATGCGCTCGAGGACGGCGACGTCGTCGTGTCGGGCACGACCACGGCCGTGGAGGCTGGGCGCACCGTGACGGTCACGCTGCGCGACACGGCGGGCACCACCGTCACGTCGCTGGCCACCGTCGGGGCCGACGGGCGTTGGGCGCTGTCGGGCCTGCAGATGGCCGACATCAGCGGGTTGCTCAACGGCGACATCACGGTGGGCGCGACGGTCAGCAACGCCGCCGGGCGCAGCGCCGTGCCCGCTGCGCGCGCGCTGCGGCTGGACAACGAGGCTCCGGGCGCGCCGGTGATCGCCAGCGTCAGCGACGACGTCGGCAACGTCCAGGGTGCGGTGCCCAAGGGCGGCACGACCGACGACGCCCAGCCGGTGGTGCGCGTTGCGCTCGGAGGCACCGGCGCGGCGGCCGGCGACACGCTGCAATTGCGCAGCGCAAGCACGGCGCTGGGCAACGCGGTCACGCTCACCGCCGGTCACATCTCGGACGGTTGGGTCGACATCACGCCGCCGTCCCTGCCTGCAGGCAGCCACAGCCTGAACGCCGTCCTCACCGATGCCGCCGGCAACGTCAGCCCCGCCAGCCTGGGTCATGCCATCGTCGTGGACACGACGGCGGCGACGGTGCTCTCGGTCGAGATTGCAGGCTCGCCGGATGCGCTGAACGATCGGCTGAACGCCGGTGACCTGGTCACGGTCTCCGTGGTCTTCAACGAGCCCGTCCGGGTGGTCACGGCCGGTGGCCAGCCCACCCTGGCGCTGGACATCGGCGGCACCACCGCGCAGGCGGTCTATGCGGGGGGCTCCAACAGCACGGTCCTGACCTTCACCTACACCGTGCAGGCGGGGCAGAACGATGCCGACGGCATCGCGATCCCGGCCGGCGCCTTGGCGCTCAACGGTGCCACGATACGCAACGTCGCGGGCAGCGACGCCGTGCTCACGCACGCCGGCGCCGCTGACCACCCTGGCTTCCTGGTCGACACGACCCCGCCGGGCGCTCCGGTCATCACCAGCGTCACCGACGATGTCGGCGCGGCGCGCGGCGCGGTCGCCAATGGCGGGACGACCGACGACACGCAACTCGTCGTGCGCATCAGCCTCGGCGGCACCGGCGCGGCCCTCGGCGACGTGCTGCAACTGCGCGACGGCAGCACGCCGCTGGGCAGCGCCGTCGTGCTGACGGCGACGCACCTGGCCAACGGCCGCGTCGACATCACCACGCCGGTGCTGACCGCCGGCAGCACCTACCAGCTCAACGCGGTGTTGACGGACCTGGCCGGCAACGCCAGCCCCGCGAGCACGGCGCACGTCGTGACCGTGGACACCAGCGCTCCCGTCGTGTTGGCGGTCGCCCTGTCCGCCGCCACCGGACTGCAGAACGGCCGCCTCAATGCGGGCGACGTCGTCACGGCCACGGTCAGCTTCGACGACGCCGTCACCGTCGACACCACCGGCGGCATCCCGACGCTGACGCTGGACATCGGCGGCGTGCCGGTGCAAGCCACCTATGCCGGCGGCTCGGGCACGTCGACGCTGTCATTCAGTTACGCCATCCAATCCGGCGAGAACGACGCCGATGGCATCGCGATCGCCGGTAATGCGCTGGCGACCCAAGGCGCGACCCTGCGCAACGCCGCTGGCCTGGACGCGGTGCTCACTCACGGCGCCGCGGGCGCCAACCCCGCTTACCTGGTCGACACCACGGCGCCCCTCGCGCCGACCATCCTGAGCGTGACGGACGACCTGGGCAACGTCCAGGGCGATGTGGCCGCTGGGGGCACCACCGACGACGCGCAGACCGTCGTGCGCATCGGCCTGGCCGACACCGGTGCCGAGGCGGGCGACACGCTGCAGTTGCGCGATGGCAGCGCGGTGCTTGGTGGCGCGGTGACGCTGAGCTCGACCGATCTGACCAACGGCTTCGTCGACATCACGACCCCGTTGCTGTCGTCTGGCAGCACCTACGCGCTCAACGCCCGCCTGACCGACCGCGCAGGCAACACCGGTGCTGCCAGCACCAGTCGCACGCTCACGGTCGACACGAGCGCGCCCATGGTTTCCGGCGTGGCGATCAGCGGGGCCACCGGTCTGAGCGCGGGCCGTCTCAACGAGGGCGACGTGGTCACGGTCACCGTCAGTTTCGACGAGGCGGTGACGCTGGACGCCAGCGGCGGCGCCCCGGCGCTCGCGCTCGACATCGGCGGCGCTGTCGTGCAGGCTTCCTACGCCACAGGCTCGGGCACCACGGCGCTGACCTTCAGCTACACCATCACCGCCGGCCAGAACGACGCCGACGGGATCGTGGTCCCCGCCAACGCGCTCGTGCTGCCGCAGGGCACGACGCTGCGCAACGCAGCGGGCATCGACGCGAATCTCGCCCAGGCCGCGGTCGGCCCCAACGCCGGCTACCTGGTCGACACGACCGCGCCGCTCGCACCGTCCATCCTGGCCGTTGCCGACGACGTGGGCAACGTGAAAGCGGCTGTGCCCGCCGGCGGGACGACCGACGACGCCCTGCTCGTCGTGCGCGTCGGCCTAGGCGGCACGGGCGCCGAGGCCGGCGACGCGGTGCAACTGCGCGACGGCAGCACCGCCCTGGGAAATGTCTTCACGCTGACCGCGGGCGACATTGCCAGCGGTTTCGTCGACGTGCCCACGCCACTGCTCTCCTCGGGCAGCACCTACCAGCTCAGGGCCGTGCTGACCGACCGGGCTGGCAACTCCGGCCTGCCAAGCCCCAGCCATGCGGTGACGGTGGACACGAGCGCGCCCGCCGTCACCGGCGTGGCGCTGACGGGCGCCACCGGGCTGTTGAACGAGACGCTGAACGCGGGGGACGTGCTGACGGTCAGCGTCACCTTCGACGAAGCGGTGAATGTGCTCACGGGTGGCGGCATGCCGACGCTGGCGCTGGACATCGGCGGCACCGTGGTGCAGGCGTCCTACAGCGGCGGCACCGGCACCCCGGTGCTGACCTTCGCCTACACCATCCTGCCGGGCCAGACGGACGCCGACGGCATCTCGGTGCCCGCCAACGCGCTCGTGCCCAACGGTGCCACGGTGCGCAATGCCTCCGGGGTCGACGCAGCGCTGGCGCACGGTGCGGCCGGCGCGAATGCCGGCTTCAAGGTCGACACCACCGCTCCCGGTGTTCCTGCCATCACTGCGGTCACCGACGACGTCGGGAACGTCCGGGGCAGCGTGGCGGTCGGCGGCACCACGGACGACACCGAACTCGTGGTCAGCGTCAGCCTCGCCGGCACGGGCGCGCAGGCGGGCGACACGGTGCAGTTGCGCGACGGCAGCGCGCTGCTCGGCGCAGCGGTCACGCTCACCGCAAGCCACATCTTCAGCGGCCAGGTCGAGGTCACGACCCCGGTGCTGGGCACCGGCGCCACCTACCAGCTCAACGCCCAGGTCATCGACCGTGCCGGCAACGTCGGCATGGCGAGCGCGACCCGTGCCGTCACGGTCGACACCAGCGCCCCGACGATCGGCAACGTCTCGATCGGCAGCGCCACTGGCCTGAGCAACGGCAGGCTGAACGCGGGCGACGTCGTCACCGCCACGGTGAGCTTCGACGAGCCGGTCATCGTCGACGCCAGCGCGGGTGTGCCGACACTGAAGCTCGACATCGGCGGCACCGAAGTCCTGGCCACCTACAGCGGCGGCTCGGGCTCGACGACGCTGTCCTTCGACTTCACCATCCAGGCGGGCCAGACCGACGCCGACGGCATCTCGATCCCGGCCAGCGCCCTGGCCGCGAACGGCGCCACGCTGCGCAACGCGGCAGGTGCGGACGCTCTGCTGGCGCACGGTGCGGTGGCCGGCAACGCCGGCTTCCTGGTCGACACGACGGCCCCGCTCGCGCCGTCCATCGTCAGCGTCGCTGACGACGCCGGCAACAGCCAGGGCGTTGTCGCCGACGGCGGCATCACCGACGACACCAGCCTGCTCGTGCGCGTGGGTCTGGCCGGCACGGGCGCGTCGGCCGGCGACAGGCTGCAACTGCGCGACGGCGCCAGCGCGCTCGGCAGCGCAGTCGTGCTGGGCGCGGACGACATCACCCGCGGGTATGTCGAGGTGACGACGCCGCAGTTGTCCAACGGCGGCACCTACCGCTTGAACGCGGTCCTGACCGATCTGGCGGGCAATGCCGGTGCCCCGAGCGCTGCGCACACGGTGACCATCGACACCACCGCGCCCACCGTCAGCGCGGTGGCGCTGGCCAGCGCCGCGGGCATCCAGAACGGGCTGCTCAACGCGGGCGACGTGCTGACCGTCAGCGTCACCTTCAACGAGGCGGTGGACGTCGTCACGGCGGGCGGCGTGCCCCGGCTTGCCTTGCAGGTCGGTTCAGCCACGGTGTGGGCGGTGTACAGCGGTGGTTCGGGCTCCACGACCCTGAGCTTCGGCTACACCATCCAGGCGGGTGAGACCGATGCCGACGGCATTTCGATCGCGGCCGACGCGCTGGACTTCAACGGCGCCACGGTGCGCAATGCGGCGGGCGTGGACGCGCTTGCCAGCCACGCCGCGCTGGCAGACAACGCGGGCTTCCGCGTCGACACCACCGCGCCCGGGGCGCCCACCATCGCCAGCATCACCGATGACGTGGGCGACGTCGTGGGCGTGGTCAGCCCGGGCGGCGCCAGCGATGACACCGCACTCGTCGTGCGCGTCAGCGTCGCGGGCACGAATGCGGTGGCCGGCGACACGGTGCAACTGCGCGAGGGCAGCACCGCGCTCGGCCCGGCGGTCACGATCACCTCTGCGGACATCGGCAACGGCTACGTCGACATCACGACGCCGACGCTGTCCACGGGCAGCACCTACCAGTTCAACGCCCAGGTGACCGACCAGGCGGGCAACGTCGGGGCGGCGGGCGCGAGCCACGCAGTGACCTTGGACACCACGGCGGCCGTGATCGCCTCCGTGATGCTCAGCGGCTCCACCGGCGCGCAGAACAGCACGCTGAACGCGGGTGACACGGTCACGGCCACCGTCGCCTTCGACGAGGCGGTGACGGTGCAGACCAGCGGCGCCGCGCCGACGCTGACCCTGGACGTCGGCGGCACGCTGGTGCAGGCCGCCTACGCCGGCGGCTCGGGCACCCCGGTCCTGACCTTCACCTACACCGTGCAGGCTGGTCAGAGCGACGGCGACGGCATCTCGATTCCCGCCAATGCCCTGGCGCGCAACGGCGCGACGATCCGCAACGCCGCCGGCATCGACGCTACCCTGTTCAGCGTCGCGGTCGGCCCCGATGCGAGCTACCAGGTCGACACGACGGCCCCGGGCACGCCCAGCGTCCTCAGCGTCACCGACGATGTGGGCAACGTGCAGGGAGAGGTGGCCGACGGTGGCCGCACCGACGACACCGCGCCCGTCGTCAAGATCGGCCTGGCCGGCACCAATGCCGTCGCTGGCGATGTGCTCCAACTGCGCGACGGCAGCGCCGCGCTGGGCAGTGCGCTGACGCTGACGACCGACGACATCGCCCGTGGCTGGGTCGAGGTCACGCCGCCGGCGCTGGCCAGCGGCAGCACCTACCGCCTCAACGCGCAACTGACCGATCTTGCCGGCAACACCGGCGCGGCCGGCGCCGAGCGCGTTGTCACGGTCAGCACGAGCGTGCCCGCGCTCAGCGGCGTGGCGCTCAGCAGTGCCGCGGGGGCTGTCAACGGGTGGCTGAATGCGGGCGACGTCGTCACGGCGACCGCCACCTTCGACGAGGCCGTCACCGTGGTCGGCTCGCCGCGCTTGACGCTCGACATCGGCGGCACCCTGGTCCAGGCGGTCTACACGGGCGGTTCCGGCTCGACGGTGCTGAGCTTCAGCTACACCATCCAGGCGGGGCAGGGCGACGGCAGCGGCATCTCGGTGCCCGCCAACGCCTTCACGCTCAACGGCGCGACGGTCCGCAACGCCACCGGCACCGACGCCACGGTGACGCACTCTGCGGTGGCCGACAACACCGGCTTCAGGGTCGACACCACGGCACCCGCAGCTGCGTCCATCTCGGACGTGATCGACGACGTGGGCAACGTCCACGGCGCGGTGCCCAGCGGCGGCACGACGGACGACACCCAGCCGCTGGTGCGCGTCAGCCTGGCCAACACCGGCGCGGTGGCCGGCGACACGGTGCAGTTGTTCGACGGCGCCAACGCCCTGGGCAGCGCCGTCACCTTGACGGCCAGCGACATCAGCGCCGGCGCCGTGGCGATCGCGCCGCCTGCGTTGACCGACGGTTCGACCTACCAGCTCAGCGCCGTCATCACCGACCAGGCTGGCAATTCGGGGCCCGTCGGTGCGACCCACACGTTGACGGTGCGCACGAACCCGTCCGGCGTGCTCGCGGTGCAGCTCAGCGCGGCCACGGGCGTCCAGAGCGGCATGCTCAATGCCGGTGACGTCGTGAGCGTCACGGTCACCTTCGACGAGCCCGTCACCGTCGACACCACCGGCGGCGAGCCTTTCGTGCAACTGGACATCGGCGGTGCGCTGGTGCAGGCCCGCTACGCCAGCGGCTCGGGCTCGACGGCGCTGACCTTCCAGTACACCATCCAGGCCGCCCAGAACGACGCGAACGGCATCTCGATCCCGCTGAATGCCTTGTCTGCCAACGGCGGCACCTTGCGCAACGCGGCCGGCACCGACGCCACGCTGACCCACGCCGCGGTGGCTGACAACGCCGGTTTCCGTGTGGACACCACCGCGCCGGCCAGCACGCCTGCGGCGCCGTCGGCCTACCTGGACAACGTGGGACCGGTGCTTGCCGCCGCATCCACGGCGGCGAGCACCGACGACGCGACACCGGGGCTCCAAGTCGGCGCTGCGCCCGCGGACGCCGTCAGCGCCGTGCTGTACCTCAACGGCACCCAGGTCAGCGCCAGCTACGCGGGCGGTGTCTTGACGCCTGAAGTCGCGCTCCCGCCCGGCACGCACCTGCTCAGCTACGCCTGGATCGACGCCGCGGGCAACGTCGGCGCCCGCAGCGCCGAACTCGGCCTGACGGTGGACACGACCGCTGCCACGCTGATGAGCGTCGCCCTCGCGGGCGCCACCGGCGCGCAGAACAGCACGCTCAACGCGGGCGACACCGTCACCGCCACCGTGACCTTCGACGAGCCGGTCTTCACCGCCGGCCCCGCGCCCACGCTCAGGCTGGAGATCGGTGGCGCCGTCGTGCTGGCCACCTACGTCAGCGGCACGGGCTCGGCGGTGCTCACCTTCGAGTACACCATCCTGGCGGGCCAGACGGACGCCGACGGCATTGCCGTTCCCGCCAACGCCTTGCTGCTCAACGGCGGCACGTTGCGCAATGCGGCCGGCATCAACGCCACGATCACGCACGCGGCTTTGGCGTCCGACGCCGGCTACCTCGTGGACACGACGCCGCCGGTCGCCGGCACGCTGGGGCTGGCCGGCTTCACCGACACCGGCCCGTCCGACAGCATCAGCACCGACAACGACTTCTCCCTCAGCCTTGGTGGCCAGGAGTCCGGCAGCCAGGTCGTGCTGCAGCGCTCCACCGACGGCACGACCTGGAGCACGACGACCACCGCGCAGAGCGCGCTGGCCGATGGAAGCTACCAGTTCCGGGCCGTCGTCAGCGACGCCGCCGGCAACACCTCGATTTCCAACACCGTCAGCGTGACGGTGGACCGCACCGCGGTCGTGCCCACCTTCGACAGCCGCAGCACCCACGACACCACCCCCATCCTCGGCGGCACGGCCGGCGCCGGGGACGTCGTCACGGTCACGGTGGCCGGCGCCACCTACAGCGTCACGGCCGACAGCGTGGGTCGATGGCGGGTGGACACCGGCAGCGCCACGCCCTCGAGCGGCACGCTCGCGCTGGGCACCCCCGGCAGCTATGCGGTGACCCTGTCTGGCGTCGACGGCGCAGGCAACACCGCCAGCGGCAGCGGCACGCTGACCATCAACCCGGCGAGCATCAACCTCGGCGACATCGCTGCCGGCGAGTACGGCATCGCGATCAACGGGCAGGCCGCGGGCGACGGCAGCGGCTGGTCGGTCGCGGGCGCGGGCGACGTCAACGGTGACGGCATCGGCGACCTCCTCATCGGCGCACGCGATGCCGACCCTGCGGCGGGGCTGCAGGCGGGCCGCAGCTACGTCGTCTTCGGGCGCAGCGGTGGTGCCGCCGCGATCGACTTGTCGGCCGTGGCCGGCGGCAGCGGCGGCTTCGTCATCGACGGTCAGGCCGCGGGCGATGGCAGCGGAGGGTCCGTGGCCGCGGCCGGAGATGTCAACGGCGACGGCTTTGCCGACCTGGTCATCGGCGCGCCCGGCGCCGACCCGGCGGCGGGGGGTGACGGGGGCCGCAGCTACGTGGTCTTCGGCCGCAGCGCCACCGCCGCGGTCGCGCTGTCGGCGGTGGCGGCGGGTGCGGGCGGCTTCGTCATCGAGGGCGCCGGCGCGGGCGACGGCAGCGGCAGCGCCGTCTCCGCGGCAGGCGATCTCAATGGCGACGGTTTGTCCGACCTCGTCGTTGCTGCGCCGCTGGCCGATCCGGCCGCTGGCAGCGACGCCGGACGGGCCTACGTCGTCTACGGCCGCAGCGCCACCGGGGCTGTTCAGCTCAGCGCGGTCGCAGCCGGCGTGGGCGGCTTTGGCATCGAAGGTCAGGCCGCCGGCGCCGGCAGCGGCCTGTCCGTCTCTGCTGCCGGCGACGTCAACGGCGACGGTGTCGCCGACCTGGTCGTTGGGGTGCGCCAGGCCGATCCTGCCGGCCGCGCCGACGCCGGCCGTACCTATGTCGTCTTCGGGCGCACCGATGCCGCGCTGATCGACTTGTCGGCGGTGGCTGGCGGCAGCGGTGGCTTCGCCATCGACGGCCAGGCTGCCGGCGACGCCAGCGGCATGGCGGCAGCCGCCCTGGGCGACGTCAACGGCGACGGCCTGGCCGACCTGGCCATCGGTGCCCCGGGCGCTGACCCGGCCGCCGGCGCCCAAGCCGGTCGCACCTTCGTCGTCCTGGGACGCACAGCGACATCGCCGCTGGCCTTGTCTGCGGTGGAGGCCGGCAGCGGCGGCTTCGCCATCAACGGACAAGGCGCAGGCGATCGCAGCGGAAGCAGCGTCTCCGCCGCGGGTGATGTCAACGGCGACGGTCTGGCCGATCTGATCGTTGGCGCGCCGGGCGCGGACCCGTCCGTCGGCGCCGACGCCGGCCGCAGCTATGTCGTCTTCGGCCGCACCGGCACCACGGCGGTGGACCTGTCGGCCGTGGCTGCCGGAACGGGTGGCTTCGTGGTCCACGGGCAGTGCGCGGGCGACGGCAGCGGCGGGTCGGTGGCGGCTGCGGGCGACCTCAACGACGACGGCTTTGCCGACCTGGTCGTCGGTGCCGCGCAGTCCGATCCCGCCGCCGGCAGCGATGCCGGGCGCAGCTACATCGTCTTCGGCGGCTCACAACTGGGCGGCGCGTTCGGCTTCGTCGGTGGTCGCAGCGCCGACACCCTGACCGGGACCGCCGCTGCCGAGACCTTCGTGGCCGGGGCCGGCAACGACGTGATCACCGGCAATGGGGGCGCAGACGTGATGCTCGGCGGGGCCGGGGATGACGTCTTCGTCCTGAATGCCGGCAACGTCGCGGCGCTTTCTGCAGGTCTCTCGGGGGGGCGCCTCGCGCGGGTTTCCGGCGGCAGCGGCACGGACACGCTGCGCCTGAGCGGCGCCGGTGTCACGCTGGACCTGACCGCCATCGCCAACGTCGGCGGCGGTGCCCCCGACGTGGCGGGTCGCATCGAAGGCGTCGAGAAGGTCGACCTCACCGGCAGCGGCAACAACACCCTCACGCTGGCCACGCGCGACCTGCTCGAGATGGCCGGCGTGAATGTGTTCAACGACACGACCGTTCCCGGCGCAGGGCTGGGGGCCTCGGTGCGCCGGCGCCAGCTGTGGGTGGACGGCAATGCCGGCGACACGCTCACGGTCGCTGACGGCGGCTGGGTACGGGTCGACGACATGGCCTCGGGCGGGCAGGTCTACCGGGTCTACCAGAACGGCTCGGCCGCTGCACAGCTCATCGTCGATACCGACATCGACACGACCGTCACGACACTGGTGCTGCCGCTGCAGGTCACCGACCTGGTCACGGGCTCCGGTGGCCTCGTGATCAACGGCCAGTGTGCCGGCGACCAGAGCGGCTACTCGGTCTCCTCGGCTGGAGATGTCAACGGCGACGGTTTGGACGACCTGATCGTGGGCGCGCCTGCAGCCGATCCCTCGGCCCGCGACGGCGCCGGCCGCAGCTATGTCGTCTTCGGCCGCGCCACCGGTGGCATCGTCGACCTGACCGCCGTGGCCGCTGGGGTGGGCGGCTTCGTCATCAACGGGCAGTGCTCCTGCGACGCCAGCGGCATCTCGGTGTCCTCCGCCGGAGACGTCAACGGCGACGGCTGGTCCGACCTGATCGTCGGCGCCTGGCTCGGCGACCCCGCCGCAGGCGTAGACGCGGGGCGTAGTTATGTCGTCTTCGGCCGCGCTGCCACCACCGCCGTCGAGCTCAGCGCGGTGGCTGGCGGCAGCGGCGGCTTCCGCATCGACGGTCAGTGCGGCGGTGACCGCAGCGGCCGCAGTGTCTCGGCGGTGGGCGACCTCAACGGCGACGGGTTGGCCGATCTGGTCATCGGCGCCTTCGCCGCCGATCCGGCAGGCCGTGCCGATGCCGGCCGCAGCTATGTTGTCTTCGGCCGCAGCGCCTGGACGGGTATCGACCTGTCGGCCGTGGCCGGCGGCGAAGGTGGTTTCGTCATCAACGGCCAGGGTGCGCTCGACGAGAGCGGCTTCAGCGTCGCGGCCGCCGGTGACGTCAACGCCGACGGCATCGCCGATCTGATCGTCGGCGCGCACCGCAGCGACCCCGCCGCCGGCGCCGATGGCGGACGCAGCTACGTGGTCTTCGGCCGCGCAGACAACGCCGCGATCGAGCTCTCGGCCGTCGCTGCGGGCAGCGGCGGTTTCGTGATCGTCGCGCAGAGTGCTGGCGACGCCAGCGGCCAGGCGGTCTCTGCGGTCGGTGACGTCAACGGCGACGGGCTGGCTGACCTCGTCGTCGGCGCCATGAAGGCCGATCCCGCCGGCCGCAGCGATGCGGGTCGCGCCTACCTGGTGTTCGGCCGCACAGGCACGGCGGAGGTCGACCTCGCAGCCGTGGCCGCTGGAAGCGGCGGTTTCGTCATCAACGGCGAGCGCGCGGGTGACGGCGCCGGCCTCTCGGTGTCCCTGGCCGGTGATGTCAACGGCGACGGCCTGGCCGATCTCGTCGTCGGCGCGGCCTTCGACAGCGCGGCCGGTGCAGACACCGGTCGCGCCTATGTCGTCTTCGGCCGTGCCGGCGCGACAGCGGTCGAACTGTCGGACATCGCCGCCGGCAGCGGTGGCTTCGTGGTCGACGGCCAGTGCGCCGGCGATGAACTGGCCTTCTCGGTCTCTGCGGCCGGTGATGTCAACGGTGACGGCTTCGCCGACCTGATCGTCGGCGCCCGCAGCGCCGACCCTGCCGGCCGCGCCGACGCCGGCCGCAGCTTCGTCATCTTCGGTGGCCAGCGTCTGGCCGCCACGGTCGACCACGTCGGAGGCACCGGTGCCGACACGCAGACCGGCACATCAGCGGGTGAAACCTTCGTGGCCGGCACGGGTGCCGACCTCATCACGGGCGGCGGTGGCGCGGACGTGATGTTCGGCGGCGCCGGCAACGACGTCTTCGTGCTGAACGCCGACAACGTGGCCCAGCTTTCGGTCGTGCCCACGGCTGGAGGCCAGCTCGCCCGCGTCATCGGCGGCGCGGGCGTGGACACCCTGCGCCTGAGCGGCGGTGCCGCGCTGGATCTGCGCAACATCGCCAATGCCGGCGCGGGCTCGCCCTGGGGCTCGAGCCGGCTCGAGAGCATCGAGAAGATCGACCTGAGCAGCGACGCAGCGGGCAACACCTTGACGCTGGCCACGGTCGATTTCATCGACATGGCCTCCAGCAATGTCTTCAACGACGGCGCGCTCACCCTCAGCGCCGGCAGTCTGGGTGCCACGGTGCCGCTGCACCAGTTGTGGGTGGACGGCAACGGCGGCGACACGGTTGTCGTCTCCGACGGCAACTGGTTGCGCCTGTCCGACATCACCAGCGGGGGCCAGACCTACCGTGTGTACAGCCATGCCGAGAGCGCCGCGCAGCTGATCGTCGACCGCGACATCCAGACCACGATCACCCCCTCGGTGTTGTCGGTGCGCCTGTCGGCGGTGGCGATGGGGGCGGGTGGTTTCGTCATCAATGGGCAGGGCAGCGGCGACGCCAGCGGCTGGTCGGTCGCTGCGGCGGGCGACGTCAACGGTGACGGTCTGGGCGACGTGATCGTCGGCGCCCCGCAGGCCGATCCGGCGGCTGGGGCCGATGCAGGCCGCAGCTACGTCGTCTTCGGTCGCACCGGCACCAGCGCGGTCGAGCTGTCCGCGGTGGTGTCCGGCAGCGGCGGCTTCGTGATCGAGGGCCCGGTGGCGGGGGGCCGCGCAGGTCTGGCCGTGGCCGGCGCCGGCGATCTGGACGGTGACGGCCGGGCCGACCTGATCGTGTCCGCCAACCTCGCGGACCCCGCGGCCGGTGGCGGCGCCGGCCGCAGCTATGTGGTCTTCGGCCGCAGCGGCACGGCGGCCGTGCAGCTGACATCGGTTGCCGGCGGCAGCGGTGGCTTCGAGATCCGCGCCGGCGGTGCCGACGAGTCTGGCGCGTGGTCGGTTTCGTCCGCCGGCGACATCAACGGCGACGGCCTGCTCGATCTGGCTGTCGGCATCTCGGCGGCCGATCCCGCGGCCGGCGGCGATGCCGGTCGCAGCTACGTGGTCCTCGGTCGCACCGCCTGGAGCGCCGTCGAGTTGTCGGCCGTGGCTGCCGGCGCGGGCGGATTCGCCATCCTCGGGCAGGCCGGGGGTGACGCGAGCGGGCTCTCCATCTCCGCCGCGGGCGATGTCGATGGTGATGGCCTTGGAGATCTGCTCGTCGGCGCGCCGGGTGCCGATCCAGCCGCGGGCAACGGGGCGGGCAGCACCTACCTCGTCTTCGGGCGTGTCGACACCGCAGCCATCGATCTGGCAGCGGTCGCTGCGGGCAGTGGTGGCTTTGTGATCAGGGGCCAGTCCAGCGGCGACGCGAGCGGCACTTCGGTCTCGGCCGTGGGCGACGTCAACGGTGACGGCCGTGCCGACCTCGTCGTCAGCGCGCCTGGCGCCGACCTGGCCGCCGGGCCCGATGCCGGTCGCAGCTACGTCGTTTTCGGGCGCAGCAGCGGCGCCGCGGTCGACCTCTCGGCCATTGCGGCCGGCAATGGCGGATTCGTCATCCAGGGCCAGTGCGCCGACGACCTCAGTGGCCGGGCCGTGGCGGCGGCCGGCGACGTCAACGGCGACGGGCTGGCCGACTTGATCGTCGGTGCGCCCCAGGCCGACCCGCGCGCCGGCACCGCCGCCGGCCGCAGCTACGTCGTCTTCGGCAAGACCGATGCCGGCGCGGTGCAGTTGTCGGCCATCGCCGACGGCAAGGGTGGGTTTGCCATCGAGGGCCAGTGCGGCAGCGACTTCAGCGGAAGCGCGGTTTCGGCCGCGGGCGACATCAACGGCGACGGCTTTGCCGACCTGATCGTCGGTGCCGCCCAGGCCGGCGCACCGGCCGGCTCGGGCGCTGGCCGGTCCTACGTGATCTTCGGCGGCACCCAGTTCGCGACCACGGCGGACTTCGTCGGCAGCGGCGGCAACGACACGCTCAACGGCGTCCCCACCACGAGCAACATCAACGAGACCTTCATGGCCGGCGCGGGCCATGACACCCTCATCGGCGGTGGCGGTGCCGACGTCATGTTCGGTGGCGCTGGCGACGACGTGTTCGTGCTCAATGCCGGCAACGTGGCGGCGCTGTCAGCGGGCCTGAACGGTGGACAACTGGCCCGGGTGTCCGGCGGCACCGGCGTGGACACGCTGCGTGTGGCCGGCGTTGCCACGCTCGATCTCACGCAGATTACCGGTGCCGACAGCCGCCTGGACAGCGTCGAGCGCATCGACCTCGCCACCGACACCGGCGTCAATGCCTTGACGCTGGCCACGCGCGACATCATCGACATGGCCGGCATGAACGTCTTCAACGACGGCAATGTCGCGCTCGCCGGCGGCAGTCTCGGCGGCGAGGTCAGGCGTCACCAACTCTGGGTGCTGGGCGCCAACGCAGACACGGTGACGGTCAGCGACGGGGCCTGGGTGCGCCTGGGAGACATCATCACCGGCGGCGGCCAGGGCTATCGCGTCTACAACCGCATCGGTGCGGCGGCGCAGCTGATCGTCGACAGTGACGTCACGCTGACGATCACCGCCGCCGGGGGGGCGATCGGTGCGCTCGTCGACGACGTCGGCATCCAGACCGGCACGGTGGCTAGCGGTGGCGCCACCGATGACACCAGCCCGCGACTGACCGGCACCATCAACGCAGCGCTCGGCGCAGGCGACTCCGTTCGTGTCTACGACGGCACGAACTTCCTCGGCACGGCCGAGGTCAGCGGCATGTCCTGGGTGTTCGACGACACGCGCACGCTGACGCACGGACAGACGGCCAACTACAGTGTGCGCGTGGCCGACACAGCAGGCAACGAGAGTCCTGCCAGCGCGGTCTACGGCGTCACGATAGACACGCAGCCGCCGGCCAAGACGGCAGACGTCACGGCCATCGTCGACGACGTCGGGCTGGTCCAGGGCACGGTGCCCAGCGGCGGTGTCAGCAACGACACGAGGCCCGTCTACCAGGGAACGATCAGCGCCGCGCTGGCGGCGGACGAGACGGTGCAGGTCTACGACGGCGCCACGCGCCTGGGCGCGGCCACCGTCGTCGGCACGACCTGGAGCTTTGCAGACGCACGCACCCTGGCCGATGGCCAGACGGTGAGTCTGACGGCACGGGTTGCCGATGCGGTTGGCAACCTGGGTGCCGGCGGCACGGCGTACACGGTGACCGTGGATACGACGGCGCCGGCCACGAGCGCGAGCACCGGGGCGATCACCGACAACTTCGGCATCTTCACCGGCACAGTGACGAGCGGCGCAACCACCGACGACACGAGCCTGGCCTTGAGCGGCACGCTGGGCGCGGCGCTCGCCACCGGCGAGACGCTGCGGGTCTACGACGGCAGCACCTTCCTTGGCACCGCGACGGTCAGCGGCACGGGCTGGAGCTACGCCGACAGCCGCACGCTGACCGACGGCCAGACGGTCAGCTACACGGTGCGGGTCACCGACGCGGCCGGCAACGAGGGCACGGCCAGCAGCGCCTACACCGCGACGGTGGACACCGCGCCGCCGGCGACGAGCGCGAGCATCGGGGCGATCACCGACAACTTCGGCATCTTCACCGGCACGGTGACGAGCGGCGGCACCACCGACGACACCAGCCTGTCGATCAGCGGCACGCTGGACGCAGCGCTGGTGACGGGCGAGACGCTGCGCGTCTACGACGGCAGCACCTATCTCGGCACCGCCACGGTCAGCGGCACGGGCTGGAGCTATGCCGACAGCCGCACGTTGACCGACGGCCAGACGGTGAGCTACACGGTGCGCGTCGCCGACGCGGCCGGCAAGGAAGGTACGGCCAGCAGCGCCTACACCGCGACGGTGGACACCACGCCGCCGGCCACGACCGTGAGCACCGGGGCGGTCACCGACAACTTCGGCATCTTCACCGGCACGGTGACGAGCGGCAGCACGACC
>JAIXWM010000007.1 GCA_027491255.1 Rubrivivax sp.
CCGGCGACGGCGCCGCTTCCGACCTGTGCGGTCCCCTGCGTGGGGCTCGTGGACTCGAGGTCGGCGACGATCTCCTGGAGCTGCGCCTGCACGTTCGTCGACGTGATGTGCGCGTGCGGAAGCGCTGCGATCGCGCTGGCGTTGTGCGCGGCGCTCGTGGCGCCGACGTGCGCGTTGAGCCACGCGAGGAGCTGCGAGAGCTGGTTGTCGACCGTGCTCGGTCCGAGCGCGTATGGGATGCCCACCGCGGCGTCGGCGCCGATGCGCTTCGAGCCCGGGTCACCCGAGGTCGTCGCCAGGAGCTTGTCGAGGAGTTCGACGAGAGCGGCTTGCAGGGTCGTTGCGGCAAGAAACGCGTACGGCGTCACGTCGATGGCCGAAGCGGCGTGCCTCCGGGCGTTGCCCGCGAAGTGCCCGTGAAGCTCGGCGTCGACCGCATCGAGCGAGGCTTGAACGGTGCCCGCGGCCGGAGCGAGCGTGGTCCAGAGCCCCGTCTGCACACCGATGGTGGTGCCCTGGGCGAAGATGAACGCCTGGCGTCGCGCGGTGTCGATGTCGGTCGCGAGGATCTGCGTCTGGCCCGGACGGCGGCGCACGTCGCAGACGAGGATTTCGTCCGCCGGGAGCGCGGGCTTGGGCGCCGAACCCGCGGGGCCCTCGGGAGCTTGGCGCACGACGACGTCGAAGGACTCGTCGCGACGGAAGAAGACCTGCTGCGAGTTGCCGTCGGTGCGCGGGTCCGAGAGCAGTCGCTTGAAGCGCAGAAAGACACCGACCCAGCGCTCGTTCGAAGCGGTGCTCACGTCGGTCGGAATGCCCGCGAGGTCGACCGCGCAGTTCACGGTCTGGCCAGTGCCGAAGAAGACGCGCTGACCGAGGTTGTCGTAGGCGCGACCCGGCGCGGTCAGGTCGATGGTGAGGTCCGCGACCGGCGTGTGAGGCGCGGGCACGGCACCCGAGACGATCCCGTGAATGCCCAGGTCGGCGGCGAGATTCCGATCGGCGTTCTCGAGCTGCGAGAACGCGAGGTCGAGCTCGGCCTCGGTCACGCGCTGCCTGAAGTAGAAGTCGACCCGGTCCGCCATGCGCTGCCCTTCGACGGAGAGGTCCGTCTCGAAGGACAAGGGGCGTGCGTGGCGGGATTGGGGACAGCTTCGCTACGAGCGCCGTACGGCCGCGAAGGTCACTCGTAGTGCGACCACATGCGCAGCACCTTCACGACGCGATCGGCCTCGACGACCTCGTAGACGAGCCGGTGCTGGATGTTGATGCGTCGCGAGCATGCACCCGCGAGATCGCCCACGAGCCGCTCGTACGGCGGCGGGTTTCGGTACGGGTCTTCCCGGAGAACAACGAACAGCGTCTCGGCCTTTGGCTTGAGCCCTGCCTCAGCGAGCTTCCTGGCGTCTTTCTGCGCGTGCTTCGAAAAGACCAGCGACCAGCTCACCAGTCGAGATCCTTCGCCATCTCCTCGTGGGGCGTCTCGAGCCCGTCACGAATCGAGGCGGACATCCCGGGAATTTGCGCGAGATGCAGGGTCTCCTGAATGGCTCGCCAGTCGTCCTCGCTCACGAGCACGCCGTTGTTGCGCTTGCCGGTGATGACCACGGGCTCGTGGCTCTCGGCCACGTCGTCGATGAGGCCGAACAGCTTTCGACGGGCTTCGCTTGCGGTGACGGTCGCCATGGAGTCCTCGAGCTTGATGGTACGCGATCGCGTACGCATGCGCAAGGAGGCGCCCCGCGTTACTTCTCATCCAGCCGAACGATGCCGCGGCTCGAAGGCACTGCGTCGTCGTCGCGGCCCAACGGTGACGCTCGCGAGGCTCGAGGCATCTCGGGCGCAAGCTTGCCTCGATTAGGGCTCAAGGATGGTCACGTCGGGGAAATACGTTCGGTAGCGCGCGATGTCGCGCGTAAGCAGCGCGTGCCGCGACACCGATGCGTGCGCACCGATGAAGAAGTCCGGCAACGTCGACGTCCGGGTGCCACCGCGCCGACGGTAAGCGAGGAACGCTTTTCCGGCGGCGAAGGCAGCCGAGAAAGGCAGCGCTTCACGAAGGAAGATGTCGCTTGGGAGCGCCGCGTCGACCTCTTCGATCGAGTGAAAGCCCGCGGATACCTCCGCGAGGATGATCGGGTTGATCCGCAAGGATTCGCGCGCGCTCCAAAGGTCGAGCGCACTTGCGCAACGCTCGGCCCAGATCGGGTCATTCGTCGCAACGTCGAGGAGCACGTTGCTGTCCACCAAGACCGCCACGCGCGCTCACTCTCCCCGCGTCAACGCCATGATCGAGTCGGTGGTCACCGCGGCGGTCGCGCGCCCTCGCAGCGCCTGGATCGCGGTAGCCGAGCGACGCGACTCGCTGACGATGTTCGTCGGAACGATGCGCACCGTGTTGCCCTCGACGACAAACTCGACGTCCGTGCCAGGACGAAGCCCACTCGCGGCGAGCACCGATTCCGGAAGATGCACGTCACCTGTCGGGTCGATTCGCATATCGGGGAAGCATAGCCGAGGTTCGCGGCTCGGGCCATGCCGTCGGCGCGTATGTCGATCCGAAGCGAGCGCCCGAGATGGGCGCGGTATTCCTACTTCTCGTCGAGCCTCACGATGCCGCGGCTCGAGGGCACGGCATCGTCACCGGTGGCGGCCGACTCCTTCACGAGCCGCATGAACCACCAGTTCGCGGGCCCGTCGTCGGGGCATGCGTCGCGGAGCTCGCTTGCGATCGCGAGGGCCGCGTCGATGCGCTCGTCGGTGAAGGCCGCGAGCATCGCGTCGAAGCGTTCGCGCGTGCGTTCCTTCGTCTCGCGGAGTGCGTCGGAATCCGAGGCGAACACCTCGTAGAGCGCAACGGGCTGCGCCTTACCCTTCACGATGAAGGTGCCGAGGCGGCGCGCGTACTTGCGCAGGTCTTCGTCGAGAGCGGAAAAGACCTCCCCGCTGATCAGGACCGAGCACCCGAGCTGCTTCGTGAGCGACTCGAGGCGTGCGGTCAGGTTGACCGCGTCTGAGATGACCGTCGCCTCGAAGCGCTCCGCTTCGCCGATGGTGCCCATCATGACGCGACCCACGTGGATGCCCACGCCAATGGCGAGCGGCGCACGACCTGCGAGTGTCTCGTTCGAGCGTCGAACCTCGTCTTGCATCGCAATCGCCGCGCGAACCGCATCGCTCGGATCTCTTGGAAAGAGAGCCATGATGGCGTCCCCGATGTACTTGTCCACGAAGCCGCTCTGGGCGCGCACGTGCGGGCCGAGCTTCGACAAGCACCCGTTGAGGAATGCAAACGTCTCCTCGGGGGTCATACCTTCGCTGGATGACGTAAAGTTTCGGATATCCGC
>JAIXWM010000119.1 GCA_027491255.1 Rubrivivax sp.
ACCGAGGGCGGCGGCCTGCTGAACGCCATCGTCGGCAGTCTGATGATGGTGGGCTTCGCGGTGCTGGTGTCCACCCCGATCGGCATCTTTGCCGGGGTCTACCTGGCCGAGTACGGCGACCAGAGCAAGACCGCCGAGGTCACGCGCTTCGTCACCGACATCATGCTGTCGGCGCCGTCGATCGTGCTCGGTCTGTTCGTCTATGCCATTCTGGTCGCCCAGGTCAAGCACTTCTCGGGCTGGGCCGGCAGCCTGGCGCTTTCCTTGATTGCAGTGCCGGTGGTCGTGCGCACGACCGAGAACATGCTGCGCCTGGTGCCTGGTGGGCTGCGCGAGGCCGCCTTCGCGCTGGGCGCGCCGCGCTGGAAGGTCGCCACCTTCGTCACGCTGCGTGCGGCCCGCAGCGGCGTCGTCACGGGTCTGCTGCTGGCGGTGGCGCGCATCAGCGGCGAGACCGCGCCGCTGCTGTTCACGGCGCTGAACAACCAGTTCTTCAGCGCCGACATGAACAGCCCGATGGCCAATCTGCCGGTGGTCATCTTCCAGTTCGCGATGAGCCCTTACGACAACTGGATCCGTCTGGCTTGGGGTGGCGCGCTGTTGATCACGCTTGCGGTGCTGTTGCTGAACATCGTCGCACGGGTGTTCTTCCGTGACCGGGTCAAGGCCTGAGGGCCCGACCGGTCGATCCCGCCCGCTGCACGCCTGCCCCGCGCCCTCGATACCTCCACGGACGACGACGATGAACGAGCCTCAAGCCCGGCCTGACCACGCGCTGGAAGTGCGCAACCTGAACTTCTTCTACGGCAACTTCCAGGGCCTGCGCAACATCAATCTCGACGTGGTCGAGCGCAAGGTCACGGCCTTCATCGGGCCGTCGGGCTGCGGCAAGTCCACCCTGCTGCGTACCTTCAACCGGATGTACAGCCTCTACCCCGGTCAGCGTGCCGAGGGGCAGATCAGTTTCTACGGCCAGAACATCCTCGAGCCCGGGCAGGACCTGAACCTGCTGCGAGCGCGCATCGGCATGGTGTTCCAGAAGCCCACGCCCTTCCCGATGACGATCTACGAGAACATCGCCTTCGGCGTGCGCCTGTACGAGAAGCTGTCGCGCAGCGAGATGGACGACCGCGTCGAGTGGGCGCTGAGCAAGGCCGCGCTGTGGAAGGAAGTCAAGGACAAGCTGCAGCAAAGCGGGCTGTCGCTGTCCGGCGGCCAGCAGCAGCGCCTGTGCATCGCGCGCAGCGTGGCCGTCAAGCCCTCGGTGTTGCTGCTGGACGAGCCGACCTCGGCGCTCGACCCCATCTCCACCGGCAAGATCGAGGAACTGGTGCATGAGCTCAAGAGCGACTACACCATTGCCATCGTCACGCACAACATGCAGCAGGCTGCGCGTTGCAGCGACTACACCGCCTACATGTACCTCGGCGACCTGATCGAATACGGCGAGACGAAGGAGATCTTCATGAAGCCCGAGCGCAAGGAAACCGAGGACTACATCACGGGCCGCTTCGGCTGACCCGTCGACGGAGGTATTCCCTATGAGCGACAAGCACCTGTCCACCCAGTTCGATGCCGAGTTGAGCGGTGTCTCCACGCGCGTGCTCGAGATGGGCGGCCTGGTCGAGAGCCAGGTCTCGCGCGCGATCGCCGCGCTCGCCGCCTTCGACAGCGACGGCGCGGGGCAAGTCCTGCGCGAGGAAGAGCGTGTCAACCGCATGGAAGTCGAGATCGACCGCGACCTCTCGGGCATCATCGCGCGCCGCCAGCCCACCGCGCGTGACCTGCGTCTGCTGATCGCGATCAGCAAGATCATCGCCAACCTCGAGCGCGTGGGCGACGAGGCCGCGCGCGTGGCGCGCGTCGTGCAGCGCCTGGTCTCGATCGGCCTGCCCGGGCGGCTGCGCCTGCCGGTGGGCGACCTGCAGTTCGAGGCGGATCTCGCCGTGGCCCAGCTGCGCAAGGCGCTTGATGCCTTCGCGCGCCTGGACACGGCGCGGGCGCTGGAGGTTCTGAAGCAGGACGACCAGATCGACCAGGAGTTCGAGGGCCTGATGCGCAAGCTGATCACCTACATGATGGAAGACCCGCGCACCATCTCCTGCAGCATCGACCTGGTCTTCGTGGCCAAGGCGGTCGAGCGTGTGGGCGACCACGCGAAGAACCTGGCCGAAGCCATCATCTACATCGTCAAGGGCACCGACGTGCGGCACACGCCGATGGCCGCGGTGGAGAACGCCGTCAAGTGACCTGAAGCGGCCGGGCCCTGGCGGCCCGACCCGGCGTCGCGGTGACGCCGAGCGCCCTGCCGAACCGACCCCACGCCAACCATGACGACGAACCGCCTGCTGGTGGTCGAGGACGAGTCCGCGATCGCCGAACTCATCTCGATCAACCTGCGTCATGCCGGTTTTGCCGTGGACGTTGTCGGCAGCGCCGAGGCCGCGCGGACTCTGGTCGACCGGGAGCTCCCCGGCCTGGTGGTGCTGGACTGGATGCTGCCCGGGATCAGCGGGGCGGCCTTGTGCCGCCAGTGGCGGGCCGATCCGCGCACGCGCGACCTGCCGGTCATCATGCTCACGGCCCGCGCCGAGGAAACCGACCAGGTCCAGGGCCTGGAGGCCGGTGCCGATGATTACCTGTCCAAGCCCTTTTCGCCGCGCATGCTCGTGGCGCGCATCCGCGCCGTGCTGCGCCGCCGCGCGCCGCAGGCGCTGGAGGACGCGGTGCAGGTGGGCGTGCTGCGCCTGGACCCGTCCACGCGCCGCGTCAGCAGCGAGCGCGAGGGCGCGGCGTGCGAGCTCAGGCTGGGCCCCACCGAGTTCCGTCTGCTGCACTACCTGATGACGCATCCCGAGCGCGTCCACAGCCGCGGGCAGCTGCTCGACCGGGTCTGGGGCGACCATGTCTTCATCGAGGAGCGCACGGTCGACGTCCACATCAAGCGCCTGCGCGAGGCCTTGGCGCCGGGCGAGTGCGCGTCCATGGTCGAGACCGTGCGCGGCGCGGGCTACCGGCTCGTGGCACGGCCGGTGGCCTGAGCACACCCGGGCGGCGCGCACGATGGAAGGATTGCTTTCTCGCCTCGTCGGCCAGGTCGCGTGGACACTGATCGGCGCCGGGGTGGGCGCCGCCATTGGTCGCCTGCTGTCCGGGCTGTCGGTGGAACTGGCGCTGGTCGGCGCGCTGTTCGGGTCGCTGCTGTCGACGACGCTGGACCGACGCCGAGGCGAGCGTCTGCTGGCCTGGTTGCGTGGTCCGCTGGACAACCCGGCGCCGCGCGACGGCGGTTTCTGGGGTGAGTTCGCCTACCGCGCGGAGCGCGCCCTCATCCAGCGCGACCGGCGTGTGCAGGCCGAGCGCGACAAGCTCGCGCAGTTCCTCTCCGCCATCGAGGCCTCGCCCAATGGTGTGTTGCTGCTCGACGACCACGACCAGATCGAGTGGTGCAACAGGGTCGCGGCCGAGCACTTCGGCCTCGACCCCGCGCGCGACCGTCAGCAGCGCGTCACCAACCTCGTGCGTGCCCCGGCCTTCGTGGCCTACCTGCAGGAGGGCCGCTACGAGCAGCCGGTGAGCTATCCGAACCCGCGCTCGCAGGGCACGCTGTCGGTGCTGGTCAAGCCATACGGGCAGGGCCTGAGGCTGGTGCTGTCCCAGGACATCACCGAGCGCGAGCGCACCGAGGCGATGCGACGCGACTTCGTCGCCAACGTCTCGCACGAGATCCGCACCCCGCTCACGGTGCTGGCCGGCTTCGTCGAGACGCTGGCGACATTGCCGCTGTCCGAGGCCGAGCACGAGCGCGTGCTGGGGCTGATGCAGCAGCAGACCGAGCGCATGCAGGCCCTGGTGGCCGACTTGCTGACGCTGGCCCAGCTCGAAGGCAGCCCGCGTCCGTCCGCCGAGGGCTGGGTGGCGGTGCCGGCACTGCTGGCACGTGCGCGGGCCGAGGCGGACGGCCTGTCGGCCGGGCGCCACCGGCTGCGTTTCGAGCCGGCACCGGCAGTGGAGATTGCCGGGGCTGCCAGCGAGCTGCAGAGCGCGCTCGGCAACCTGGTCAGCAACGCCGTGCGCTACACGCCTGCAGGGGGCGAGATCGAGGTCCGCTGGTTCGACGGCTCCGACGGCGGCGGCGGCTTCGAGGTCCGCGACAGCGGCCCCGGCATCGCGCGCGAGCACCTGCCGCGCCTGACCGAGCGCTTCTACCGCGTCGACAGTGGGCGCTCGCGCGAGTCCGGTGGCACCGGTCTTGGCCTGGCCATCGTCAAGCACGTGATGCAGCGCCACGGCGGCGAGATCGAGATCGAGTCCGAGCCCGGCCACGGCTCGCGTTTCCGGCTGCGGTTGCCGGGCTTGCGCGTGCGAAGGTTGGCGGCCGGCTCGTCGATGGCCGCGGATGCGGCGCCCGCCGCGGCGACGGGTCCCTGACGCGCATGGCGGCGCGCGCAGCCGTCATAATGCGATCCATGTCTGCGATCTTTTCGATCACTGCAGCGCGCTCCGGTTGGCGTTGGCGCAAGCCAATCGCCTGACCGCACCCCACTCCCGGCGCCGCCCGCACGGCTGGCGCCCACCGTCCCGAAACCGCACGCCGCGCTGATGCGGCCAGCACTCCGAACGGCGGAGGCTGGTGCGGTCACCGGCTCAGGATGCTCCGCAGGGCATCCGGTTCACTCAGAGGGTTGGAACGCACATGCTGCTGATGATCGACAACTACGACAGTTTCACGTTCAATCTTGTCCAGTACTTCGGCGAACTCGGCGAGGACGTGCGGGTCGTCCGCAACGACGAGGTCACACTGGCGCAGATCGAGGCGATGCGGCCGGACCGGCTGGTGCTGTCGCCCGGGCCGTGCTCGCCGGCCGAGGCCGGCATCTGCGTGCCGGCGATCCGGCACTTCATGGGGCGCTTGCCCATCCTGGGTGTGTGCCTGGGCCACCAGAGCATCGGCGCCGCGCTGGGGGGTCGCATCGTGCGCGCAGCGCGCCAGATGCACGGCAAGACGAGCGTGATCCGCCATGACGGCCACGGCGTCTACGCGGGCCTTCCCGAGACCTTCACGGTGATCCGCTACCACTCGCTCGTGATCGAGCGTGCCCGCCTGCCGGCCGAACTGGAGGTCACCTCGGAGTCCGACGACGGCGAGATCATGGGCGTGCGCCACCGCGGCCTGGCCGGCGGCCCGGCGCCGCTGGAGGGCGTGCAGTTCCATCCCGAGTCGGTGCTGTCGCAGCACGGGCACGCGCTGCTGCGAAACTTCCTGCACCTGGACGCGATGGCGGAGGCCGCATGACCGTGAAGATGATTGACTTGCGCAGCGACACCGTCACGCGCCCGACGGCGGCCATGCGCGCGGCCATGGCCGCGGCCGAGGTTGGCGACGACGTCTTCGGCGACGACCCCACGGTCAACGCCCTGCAGGCGCGCATCGCCGCCATGCTCGGCAAGGAGGCGGCGCTGTTCGTCAGCAGCGGCACCCAGGGCAACCTGTGCGCGCTGATGAGCCATTGCGGCCGCGGCGACGAGTACATCGCCGGGCAGATGGCCCACACCTACCGCTGGGAGGGCGGCGGCGCGGCGGTGCTCGGCAGCATCCAGCCGCAGCCGCTGGCGCAGGCGTCCGATGGCACGATGGCGCTGGCGGACATCGAGGCTGCGATCAAGCCGGATGACCCGCACTACGCACGCACCCGGCTGCTGACCCTGGAGAACACCTGGGGTGGCCAGGTGCTGCCGTCGGACTACGTGGCGGCAGCGACAGCGCTGGCTCGCTCGCGCGGCCTGGCCACGCACCTGGACGGCGCGCGCCTGTTCAACGCCGCGGTGGCCACGGACGCGGTTGCGCCGCTGCAGGCCGCGCGTGCGCTGGCCGCACCCTTCGACACGGTCTCGGTGTGCTTCAGCAAGGGTCTGGGCACGCCTGTGGGCTCCGCACTTTGTGGGCCGCGCGACGTGATCGCACGCGCGCTGCGGGTGCGCAAGATGCTCGGCGGCGGTTGGCGTCAGGCCGGCCTGCTGGCGGCTGCGGCCCTGCACGCGCTGGACCACCATGTCGACCGCCTGGCCGACGACCACGCGAATGCGCGTCGGCTGGCCCAGGGCCTGCAGGGCCTGCCGGGGGTGACGGTGCAGACGCCGCAGACCAACATCGTCTTCGTCGACGTCGATCCGGCGCGGGCCCACGGGGTCGTCGAGCGCGCGCGAGCGGCCGGCGTGTTGTGCACCGGGCTGTACCGCCTGCGCCTGGTCACGCACCTGGACGTGAACGCCGACGACGTCGACACCGCGGTCGCCGTGCTGCGGCGCTGCCTGTAGGCGGCCGCGTCCGACGGCGTCCACGCGGGCACGTCCCCCGCCAGCTTCACCACCGCACCCGCCATCGCTGCACGATCGAGCCTGATTCCAAACCCGAGGGAGCCCCTGTCCATGCCGCTCAGCAATACCGAGGCGCTGACCCGCGTCATCGAGCACCGCGAGATCTTCCACGACGAAATGCTGTCGCTGATGCGCCGCATCATGGGCGGCGAGATGTCGCCGGTGATGATCGCCGCCTTCGCGATCGGCCTGCGCGTGAAGAAGGAGACCATCGGTGAGATCGCCGCCGCCGCGCAGGTGATGCGCGAGTTCGCCACCCCGGTGCCCGTGACCGACCGCACCCACCTGGTGGACATCGTCGGCACCGGCGGCGATGCGTCGCACACCTTCAACATCTCCACGGCATCGATGTTCGTCGCTGCGGCGGCCGGGGCGCGCGTGGCCAAGCACGGCGGGCGCAGTGTTTCATCTACCTCGGGCTCGGCCGACGTCATGGAGTCTCTGGGCGCCTACATCGGGCTGGGCCCGCAGCAGGTGGCCGACTGCCTGTCCGAGACCGGCATCGGCTTCATGTTCGCGCCGAACCACCACACGGCGATGAAGCACGCCGCGCCGGTGCGCAGGGAGTTGGGGGTGCGCACCATCTTCAACATCCTGGGTCCGCTGACCAACCCGGCCGGCGCGCCGAACCAGCTGCTGGGCGTCTTCCACCCCGACCTGGTCGGCATCCAGGTGCGGGTGCTGCAGCGCCTGGGCAGCGAGCATGTCATGGTGGTCTACGGCATGAACGGCATGGACGAGATCTCGCTGTCGGGCGAGACACTGGTGGGCGAGCTCAAGGACGGCGAGGTGCGCGAGTACACCGTGCACCCGAGCGACTTCGGCCTGCCGGTCTATGACTCGCGTGTTCTGAAGGTGGCCAGCACGCAGGAGTCGGTGCAATGCATCCAGCGCGCGCTTGCCAACGAGGACGGGCCGGTGCGCGACATCGTGCTGCTGAACGCGGGCGCCGCGTTGTACTGTGCCGGCGTGGCCGCCAGCGTGGGCGAGGGGGTGCGGCGCGCCCGCGAGGCCGTGGCCTCGGGCGCGGCGCTGGCCAAGCTGAGCCAGTTCGTGAGCGTGACCAACCGCTACCGGCCTGAGCAGGCCTGAAAAGAACGGGAGCGCGAGGTGTCCGACATCCTGCAACGCATCGTCGCGGTCAAGCGCGGGGAGATCGCTGCGGCGCGCGCCCGCCGCAGCCTGGCCGACTGGCGCGCACTGGCCGAAGCCCGCGGTGACCTGCGCGGCTTCGAGGCCGCGCTGCGGTCGCGCGTGGCGTGCGGCGAGGCCGCGGTCATTGCCGAGGTGAAGAAGGCGAGCCCGAGCAAAGGCGTTTTGCGCGAGCGCTTCGAGCCCGCGGCCATCGCGCGCAGTTACGAGACAGCAGGCGCTGCCTGCCTGAGCGTGCTGACCGACGAGGGCTTCTTCCAGGGCTGCGCCGCCTACCTGGAGCAGGCGCGCGCGGCCTGCGCCTTGCCGGTGCTGCGCAAGGATTTCATCGTCGATGAGGTCCAGGTGCACGAGGCGCGGGCGATGGGCGCGGACTGCGTGCTGCTGATCGCCGCCTGCCTGGACGACGTCGAGCTTGCCGACCTTGAAGCCTGCGCGCACGGGTATGGCATGGACGTTCTGGTCGAGGTGCATGACGCGGCCGAACTAGACCGCGCGCTGGCGCTGCACACCCGTCTGGTGGGCGTCAACAACCGCAACCTGCGCAGCTTCGAGGTCTCGCTGGACACCACGCTGGACCTGCTGCCTCGCGTGCCGGCCGACCGTCTGCTCGTCACCGAAAGCGGCATCCTCGCCCGCGCCGATGTGCAGCGCATGCGCGCGCACGGTGTGAACGCCTTCCTCGTCGGCGAGGCCTTCATGCGTGCGCCGGAGCCGGGCGCGGCGCTCAGCGAGCTGTTCCGGTGACGGCCGACGACCTGCCGGCGGCGTTCGCGGGTCTGCCGCCAGCCTGGCGTGAGGTGCTGCCGGGGTGGACCGAGGTGTTGCAGCAGGCGGTCGTCGAACGCGTGCGCGCCGTCTCGGGCGAGCGCTCGATCGCCCCGGAGGACCCTTTCCGCGCGCTGCGGCTGGTCTCGCCGCAGGCGGTGCGTGTGGTGGTCTTCGGTCAGGATCCCTACCCGACGCCTGGCCACGCCGACGGCTTGGCTTTTTCCGCCGCGCGCGGCCGGCCGGCGTCGCTGCGGCGCATCTTCGCCGTGCTTGCTGCCGACCGTCCCGGCTGGACACCGCCGCCCGGCGGGGCGCTCGACGCCTGGGCGCGGCAGGGTGTGCTGCTGTTGAATCCGGTGCTGACGGTCGAACTGGGCAGGATCGGCAGCCACCTGTCGGTGGGTTGGCAGGCGCTCACCTCACAGATTGTCGGGATGCTCCTGCGCCGGGCCCCGCCGCCAGCCTTCCTGCTGTGGGGCTCCAAGGCCCAGGCCTTCTTCGACGAGGCTGCCGCGGGTGCCGGGCCGTTGGCGTCGGCAGCGCCGGTCTGGCGTACCCGTCACCCGTCGAACGACTTTCGACGCGAGTTCATGGCCGGGTCGAGCCATTTCGAGGCCACCGCCGCCCGTGTGGACTGGTGGGACCTCGGCGCTCAGCGGCCGTGCTGATGCGTTGCGCGGCCCCTGTCTGCCGACCGTCGCGATGGATTGCCTTGCGCTGAGACAAACCTGTGCTACAGTCTCGGGTTCTCCGTGGAGGGGTGCCCGAGTGGCTAAAGGGGGCAGACTGTAAATCTGTTGGCTTACGCCTACGCTGGTTCGAATCCAGCCTCCTCCACCAGAAATTTCGTCGTCCTCGGACTTGCTGTCTCGCGGGCCTGCCAGCGGGAGTAGTTCAATGGCAGAACCTTAGCCTTCCAAGCTAATGACGCGGGTTCGATTCCCGTCTCCCGCTCCAACCGGCGGTGGTGTCGCGGTTGGGGCATGGGTCGTGTCCGGGTGGTTGTCCGGCGCCCTGTCGTCGCCACCGGCCTGAGTTCTCTGTCCGAACCCAGGCCAGTGTCGATGCCCATGTGGCTCAGTGGTAGAGCACTCCCTTGGTACGGGAGAGGTCACGCGTTCGATCCGCGTCATGGGCACCAGTGTTCGTGGTTTGCCGCTGAGAGGCGGCGTGTTGATTTCCTGCCGGGAGTTTTTCGATGGCAAAAGGCAAGTTCGAGCGCACGAAGCCGCACGTCAACGTGGGGACGATCGGGCACGTGGACCATGGCAAGACGACGCTGACGGCGGCGATCACGACGGTGCTGTCGGCGAAGTTTGGTGGCGAGGCGAAGGCCTACGACCAGATCGACGCGGC
>JAIXWM010000188.1 GCA_027491255.1 Rubrivivax sp.
ACCCATCGCGTGCTGATCTGATCTGAGCTGAGAGCCAGCGGTCAAATCAAGAAGGCGGCGGGCAAAGCAAGCGTAGTGCCATACGCGCCTCCGTGACGAGCTAAGCTGTTGATTTTATTTGGGTTGCGCTGAGAGGATGACAAACTCGGGTTAGTCTCGGAGAAGTACAGCTGCCCGTCGTAATCCCTTGGAAATCAGGGCAAGTCGTCAGAGGTGACCGTGGGCGACACCACCCTACCCGAGGGTTGTCGTAATCCCTTGGAAATCAGGGCAAGTCGTCAGAGTATCGGTATTGCTGTTCTCCGCAGCGAAAACCGGTCGTAATCCCTTGGAAATCAGGGCAAGTCGTCAGAGACGCTACTGGGAACCTGGCGCGTAGTGTTTTGCGTCGTAATCCCTTGGAAATCAGGGCAAGTCGTCAGAGGCGAAAACCGGCGATATGGTGCAGACCTATATGTCGTAATCCGTTGGAAATCAGGGCAAGTCGTCAGAGGCGGCACCACGATTCGCATGCGAGATGGCGCAGGTCGTAATCCCTTGGAAATCAGGGCAAGTCGTCAGAGGATGCGCGCCAGCGACAAGCGCGAGATCGAAGGTCGTAATCCCTTGGAAATCAGGGCAAGTCGTCAGAGTGCGATCAACAAAAACAACGTGTGGTACAGGGCGTCGTAATCCCTTGGAAATCAGGGCAAGTCGTCAGAGATTGCGGCGGGCCTGACGAAGGCCGAGCTGGGTCGTAATCCCTTGGAAATCAGGGCAAGTCGTCAGAGAGCCCTGGCGCGAGAGCTGGGCGTGACGAGCCAGGTCGTAATCCCTTGGAAATCAGGGCAAGTCGTCAGAGAGCGTCACGCGGCAGCCCGTTGCCTGGCACTATGTCGTAATCCCTTGGAAATCAGGGCAAGTCGTCAGAGGGCGAACGCTGATATCGCGGCGGAGTTTGTCCGGTCGTAATCCCTTGGAAATCAGGGCAAGTCGTCAGAGGCCGTCATCGAGACGGCCCAGGCCGAGTTCGGCGTCGTAATCCCTTGGAAATCAGGGCAAGTCGTCAGAGCTGGAGACGCGCCTGCTGGCGCTGGAGAACAGTCGTAATCCCTTGGAAATCAGGGCAAGTCGTCAGAGCCTCGACCGGGTGCCGACCGCCGAGTCGTTCGACGTCGTAATCCCTTGGAAATCAGGGCAAGTCGTCAGAGTCAGTGGGCGCTGGCGTTCATCGACGCCGCCCGGTCGTAATCCCTTGGAAATCAGGGCAAGTCGTCAGAGACGACACGATCAACCGCACGCGCTTCGACTCGCGTCGTAATCCCTTGGAAATCAGGGCAAGTCGTCAGAGCTGCAGCGCGTGAAGCTGTGATGGCCGGCTTGTCGTAATCCCTTGGAAATCAGGGCAAGTCGTCAGAGATCGACGGCGAAGACTTCGGCGCCGACGACGCCGTCGTAATCCCTTGGAAATCAGGGCAAGTCGTCAGAGTTTGACACGGCGAACGTCCGCGAGGAAGACAGTCGTAATCCCTTGGAAATCAGGGCAAGTCGTCAGAGCCGAGAGACGAAGATCGCGCTGTTTCCGGGTCGTAATCCCTTGGAAATCAGGGCAAGTCGTCAGAGCGTCCATGACGACTGTCCAGATCGCTGACCGTCGTAATCCCTTGGAAATCAGGGCAAGTCGTCAGAGTCCAGACCTATATTCTGCGCGCCGACATGTCGTCGTAATCCCTTGGAAATCAGGGCAAGTCGTCAGAGGTCCGCACGCCGGCCGATCACGCTGGAGGTTGGCTGTCGTAATCCCTTGGAAATCAGGGCAAGTCGTCAGAGTAACCGTGCTGGACCCCCATCAATTTAAAAGGTCGTAATCCCTTGGAAATCAGGGCAAGTCGTCAGAGTCAACCGCGCGGAGCAGAACTTCGTTCTGGGTCGTAATCCCTTGGAAATCAGGGCAAGTCGTCAGAGAAACGCATTCAGCCTGGGCATGGTGCCTCGGGTCGTAATCCCTTGGAAATCAGGGCAAGTCGTCAGAGAATCTCAGGGTGTTAGACAAAAGGTACGGCATGTCGTAATCCCTTGGAAATCAGGGCAAGTCGTCAGAGGCCACCGGCATGAACATCGGCGAAGGCCGCGAGGTCGTAATCCCTTGGAAATCAGGGCAAGTCGTCAGAGCCGCGAGTGGGCCGAGGCCGGCGGGCTGACCGTCGTAATCCCTTGGAAATCAGGGCAAGTCGTCAGAGGGAGAACACCATGCTCACCGCAAAGCACGTCGGTCGTAATCCCTTGGAAATCAGGGCAAGTCGTCAGAGGGCTCGCTGGTGGTGGTCCAGTGAAAAAGGCCGTCGTAATCCCTTGGAAATCAGGGCAAGTCGTCAGAGTTTGACAGCGCGATGGAGGCACGCGACGCAGAGTCGTAATCCCTTGGAAATCAGGGCAAGTCGTCAGAGGCACGGCCTGGGGCAGCTCATGCCCGCAGGCGGTCGTAATCCCTTGGAAATCAGGGCAAGTCGTCAGAGCCAGCACATTTTGAACGCCATCGCTGTCTTGGAGTCGTAATCCCTTGGAAATCAGGGCAAGTCGTCAGAGAAGATCAAGAAGCCGGACAACTTCCGAGGCGAGTCGTAATCCCTTGGAAATCAGGGCAAGTCGTCAGAGTCCGGGCGCCGGATTGTTCAATGCTGACAGGCACTTGGCAAGGCGCCTGGCGATTTCTGCCGCGCGCGCAAAGCGGATGCGTGTGGCGCGCGCGCTCACGCTGCCACCTCGTCGGCACGGCGGCGGATGCGGGTGGTCGGCGGAGGTGGCACGTCGCGGGGAGTGATCAGCACGTCGTCGGGCAGGATGCTGCGGCCGAGGAAGTGCGATTCTGCGCCCAGCGGGTAGCGGTAGGCGCGCACGTCGTCGGCGCGGGGATCGATCAGTGCGCCGAGTTCATCCATGATGCGGTGCATGCCGGCCGCGCTGGCCTGGACGAGAAAAACGCTGTATTGCAGTGGCAGGCCCTTCTTCTTCAGGTGGCGGTGCACCGCCAGCAGGCGCTTGCGGTGGCTGATGTCGTAGCAGACGATCCAGCCGGTGATCTCGTGCAGGCTCATGACAACAGGCGGGTGCTGGGGGGAAGGAGCGTCGGTGCCGGAGCTGCGGGGCGCCTCACAGCCCCAGTTCGCGGCGGGCCTGCGCGCCCAGGCTGGCCAGGTGGGCGTGCAACACGCCGGCCTGCGCGCCGGCCCAGTGTTCGAAGAGCGTGGCAGCCTCGCGCGGCTGTTCGACGGCGGCGGCCAGCGGGCCGGCACACAGATTCATGCGCGCCCACAGCAGTCGCGTCAGGTCGTCGGCCAACGCCACGGGCTCGCCGGCCAGGCACCAGTAGTGGCCCTCGACGCCGTACTCGCTCAGGCGCGCGGCCACCAGCGCGGCGGCCAGACCGTGCAGCACGGCCGGCAGCACCGCAGCCACCTCAGCGCGGTAGACCCAGCGCTGCAGGGCCTGCTGCCATTCGTCGCCGCCCACGGGCTGCCCGGCCTCTCGCCGCTGCGCCTGCCAGTGGCGCAGCACCTGCAGACGCTCGCGCCGCAGCCAGTTGGCGTAGGCCTCGCTCCAGCCCTCGCTGCCGCCGGCCAGCGCGTCCAGCGTCTCGGCCACCGGCAGGCGGCGGCGCTGCTGCGGCCAGAGCTGGCCGGCGGGCTCGCCGCCGCGGCCGAGGAAGGCCACCCCGATGCCGCGCTGCAGGCACAGCGCCAGCGCGCTGCCGCTCCAGTGCGCCTGCGCGTTGCAGACGATGCGCAGCAGCCGTGCCACGGGCACGCGGTGGACGCGGCCGTCGGCCTGCCCGCTGACGACCAGCGCCTCGCCGGTGGAGGTGACGCGCACCGGCTCGGCGCTGCACAGGTAGAGCGTGCGCGCGTCGGCGGCGCGCTGCGGTGCGGCCGGGCGCGGCAGCCGCGGGCTGCGACCGGATGCGGGGCCGCTGGCGGGGCTCAGGCGCATGCGGCGGCCTCCTCGTCGGCGGGGTCGGCGTCGACCAGGGCGCGGCCCTCTTCGCGCAGCGCGCGCGCCAGGCCGCGTGTGGCCGCGCGCAGCCAGCGCTGCGGCGCGGCGGCGTCGCGCTGCCAGGCGGCGTAGAAGGCGCTGCGCCCGGCCTTTCCCAGCAGGCAGGCGCCGCGGTCGGTGGTGAAGTGGTCGTTGCGCAGCTCGCGCGAGCGAAAGCGCTCCCAGACCCACAGGTCCACGCGCGGGCGCAGCGGCTCGATCAGGTCGCTGGCCAGCGATTCGCGCCCGTGCGCCGGGCGGTGGTAGAAGCCCAGCAGCGCGTCCAGCCCGGCGGCGTGGCAGGCCTGCACCGCCTGCACGTGCAGCAGCGTGTAGGCCAGCGACAGCGCGGCATTGGCGGGGTCGCGCGGCGGGCGGCGGTTGCGCCCGGCAAAGCTGAGCGCCGTCGGCAGCACCGCGGCCAGCGCGGCGAAGTGCGCGCGCGCGGCGCTGCCCTCCAGCCCGCGCAGCGTGTCAGCGTCGGCGGCGCTGCGCAGCCGCGCCAGCGCGGCGGCCACGGTGGCGTCGGCGTCGAACAGCGGCTTGCGGGCGTCGGGCCGGGCGGCAGCCCAATGCGCGATGACGCGGCGCTGCCGCGCGAGCTTGGCGCGCACGATCTGGCGCGCCCAGTCCAGTGACCAGGCCGCGTCCAGCACGCGCCGCGCCTGCGCCAGCCGCACCGCGGCGTCGTCGTGCGCCGGGCCCAGCACGGTGGCCACGCGCTGGCCCAGGCGCGGACTGAACAGCACCGTGGCCACGCCGGCTTCGGCCAGGCGCAGCAGCACGCCGCTGTCCAGCCGCGTGCCGGCGCCGTGGATGATGCAGCGCTCCAGCAGGTGCACCGGCACCGTGCCGCGGCGCTGCCCCGCTTCGTACAGGGCCAGCGCGTCGCCTTCGCAGCGCACTTCTAGCTGGGCGCGGTCGAGCAGCAGGGTGGACATGGGGTGGGTGAACGGACGGGTAGGCGAATGCGGGGAGCGGGTGGTGCGAGAGGGATTGTTCAGCCCGATCGCGCGGGCGTGCGGATCGGCAAGCTTGCCGGAAGGAACGGCTTGATCCAGTGTTTTCCGGCGGCCCGTGATGCGAAAATGCATCAAGATTGATGCGGACCCAACACACGCCACACTTGGAAGAATGCCCATGCGCACGACCGTGACGATCGATGACGCCCTGTACGAGCGCGCCCGGCAGGTGGCCGACCCGGGGCTGGACAAGGCCGAGCTGTTCCGCGAGGTGTTCCGCACCTATGTCCGGGTGCAGTCGGCCAAGCGTCTGGCTGCGCTGGGAGGCACCGCGCCCCGCATGCCCGACATCGAGCGCCGACGCGAGGAACCCGCCCGGTGAGGACGGTGCTCGTGGACACCTCGGTGTGGGTGGACCACTTCAGGCGACCCAATCAGGCCCTGGTCGATCTGCTGCTGCAGGACGCGGTGTTGATCCACCCCTGGGTGCTGGGCGAGCTGGCCTGCGGCTCGCCGCCGTCGCGCGCGCAGACCCTGGCCGATCTGGCGGCACTGCGCCCGGCCAGGGTGGCCACGGTGGACGAGGTGATGGCCCTGGTCGAGCGCGAGCGTCTGTACGGGCAGGGCTGCGGGCTGGTGGACCTGGGCTTGCTGGCGTCGACGCTTCTCACCGAAGGCGCGCGGCTGTGGACACTGGACCGTCGACTCGCCACGATGGCCGGGCGTCTGGGCGCGGCGCATGACATGGCCGCACATTGAAGACGGCGTGCTCGCGCCGGCGCAAGCCTGTCTTCACCCCACGTAGAACAGCGCCGGCTCGGCCGGCGCTTGCGCGCGGCCGCGCAGCAGCGTGCGGGCGCGCGGGTCCAGCCGCAGCAGCGCGAAGCGGTCGTCGGTGCCGAGCAGCAGGCCCATGTCGGCCAGCACCTCGCGCTTCTCGGCCGGCGTCAGCCAGACTTCGTGCACAGATTTCTGCCCGCCGGTGGCGTAGCCGCGCAGCCGCTTCAGCGCCCCCGCGCGGCGGCGGTCGCAGGCGATGTCGTAGGCGGCGAGGTAGAGCTGGCGTTGGGGGGGCATGTCGGGGCTTGCACCGGTCTGACCGGCGATTGTGCGAAGCGCTGCGCCGGGTGCAGCGGCTGGCAAGCTTGCCGCGCGCCGATGCGGCGCCTTACGCCCCCCCCGCCTGCCAGCGCCTGATCCACGCGACCAGCCCCGCCACCTCGGCAGCAGCCAGCACGTCGACGCGGTACTCGCGGGCACGCTTGAGGATCTCGTCATCGACGCTGCGGGCGCTCAGGTACAGCGCCGAAGCCACGCTGCCGCCCAGACGGTCACGCAGCTGCGCCAGCTTGTAGATCGCATCCTGGGCCTTGTCGTCCTGCCTCCGGGTCTTGCACTCGATGAGCAGGGCGCGGTTGTCGTGCACCAGCATCGCGTCGATTTCGTTGTCGACCTTCTCGTCGACCGACACGATGCGCAGGTTGGAGCTGAACTGACCTGGCCTGGACAGGCCCCCGGAGAGCTTGAGCAGCACGAATTCCTCGAGCCAGCCGCCAGCCAGATAGGCCGCGGAGGCCTGATCGGCGAAGGTGACGGCGGTATCGCCATCCCAGCGCAGCAGCTCGAGGGCCTGGGCCTTGCGCAACAGGCTGGCGAGGCCCCCTCCGGGTGCGTAGTTCAGCAGCCGGGTTCGGTCCCGATCATGCGGGCTCTCGGCTGCGGCCGAGGCCAGCCAGTTCAGCGTACCCAGGTACTTGGCATGCCGCTCGGCATGGTCCCCCAGTTCGCGTGTCAGGCTGGCGCGCGGCTGGGCCCGCTGCTGGGCGTCGGCGTGGCGGCTGTCGCCTTCGATACGGTAGCCCTGCACCTGAAGCATGCGCTGCAGGTCCAGTACCGGCCGCATCGGCTCGGTGCGGGGGTTCGGGCCGAGCCAATCGATGCGGCGCCGGGCGGTTTCGGCGTAGAGGATGTCCAGGCTGCCGCTGCCGGCCTCGACCAGACGCAGCTCTTCGCGCAGCGCCAGCACCATCAGCTTGGTGCCGCCGGTGGCATGCAGCACGACATCGCGTCCGTCCAGCTGCTCGGTCACGGCCTGGGCCGAGCGTGTGATGGCCTGCGGGTTGCCGTCGTCGAACTCCACACGCCGCACGACACGGCCTTCACGCGTAAGCGCCGTCTGCAGGTGCGCGGCGCGGGCCTTCATCTCGGGGGTCTGGAGGACCCAGACTTCGCGCGCATCCAGCTGTTCCAGCGGGATCAGGTTGGCAGCGTTCTGGCCCGTGGCGATGCAGACGTGGACGGTGGGCAGCTTGCTCACGGAGGGACCTCCCGTTCGGTAGGGCGGATGACGTAGTCCTCGAGGCGGGCGCCGTAGGCCTGCAGCTCATGCGCCTGCAGTTCGCGACCGCGAGCGTCGGCGGGCAGGTCCACGCGCAGGTGCAGGTAGCGCGCCCCGCGGGCGCAGACCTCGGCAGCCAGCTGCACCGGCAGCGTGCCGGCCACGGTGTCGCCCGGCCGCACATCGGCCGGCTCGAGGTGCGGCACCCAGCGGTCGACCGCCAGGCCCTGCTGGCGGGCCCAGTCCAAGGCGCCGGGGTGGCGCGAGACAAACCAGGTGGTCATGCCTGGCCCCCTGAGCCTTGCAAGCGCTCTTGCCAATAGGCAGGCTCGCGCCGCTGGTGGGCGATTGCGATCACCAGAATTTCGTCAACCATGGGGCTGTAGACCACGCTGTAGGGAAAGCGCCTGAGCCGGCAGCGCCGAGTCTGAAGGCTCAACCTGTGCCAGGCCAGAGGGTGCTGGGTAATGAGCTCCAGCGTCTTCAACGTCTCTGCAAGGAATGCATCCCCCAGCCCCGGTGCCTGCGACGCGTACCAGGCCACAGCCTCATCGAGCTCGTCCTGTGCAGGCGTCAGCAGCTTGACGTTCATCGGCTGGCAGGGTCGGCCCGGTAGCGCGCCAGCACCTCTGCCAGCGACACGGCATGGAGCTCGCCGCTGCGATAGGCCTCCAGGCGCGATTCGGCTTCACGGGCCCACAACGCGTCCAGTTGTGGCGCGGGTTCGATCAGGCTGTCGAGGATGCGCTCGACCAGCTCCATGCGCTCGGCGGGCGGCAACTGGGCGGCCTGTCGGCTCAGGTTCTCGGCAAGGGTGGTCACAGGTTTCTCCCAGGGGGTGAATCGACTCAGGGTCTTGAAGATGACTGTAGCGGCGTGGAGGCGCCGGGCGCTGGAGCTTCGCGCGGCGGTGCGCCCGGGTTGGTCGGATGGCTGCATGAGGCAGGCGGATCGGGCAGCAAAGTGGCGATCTCGGAGGCCACGCCATAGCCTCCCAGCCCCATGGTGGCGTTCTTGCCCAGGTGCAACCATTGGCCCAACTGCAGCCAGGGCAGCAGCGGGCCCAGATCGCCCTCGAGCCGCCAGGGGCCGACCACGCCGCCCAGCGTCATCTCCTGCTGCTGGCGCGAGGAGTAGCGCACCCAGTCGTGCCAGCGCAGGCCGCTGCGGTCGTCGCGCAGCGTGTCGGCCAGCGCCAGCAGGGCCGGCAGGTCGAAGGGCGGTGCCGGCACGCCCAGGTGCAGCTCGAGCACCAGGCGCACGCGCCGCAGCAGGTGCGCCACCAGCACGCGCGGCGAGAGCTCGCGCACACCCAGCGCGCGGCCTTCTTGCTGCAGCCGCAGGGGCGTGTGCAGGTGCAGCGTCAGCGCGCGGCAGGGCTCGGTCGGCGGCAGGCGCCAGGCGGCGTCGTGCGGCAGCACGCGGCCGGCGACAGCGTCCCAGGCGGGCTCGGCGCGGCCGTCGGCGGCGACGGCCTCCACCGCCAGCAGCTCGCCCTGCGCGCGCGCGCCGTCAGGCCCCCAGCCGTGGCGCAGCGAGCGCTGCCAGGCGTGCACCACCAGCGGCAGCTGGCGCAGCGCATCGGCGCCGAACAGCAGCAGGTGCCACGCCAGGGGCTCGCCGGCGGGAACCCGGCGCAGCCCGGCGGCGGGTGGCTCGATCACGTAGGGGTTGGGCACCTGGCTGAAGCGCTGCGCCAACTGCGTGGGCCGCGGCGGCGTCTCGAAGATTGCCGGGTAGGGACAGGTGCGCCACAGGCTGCAAGGGCGGCAGTCCGGCAGGCCCGTCATGCAGGCCGAGCGGCGCAGCGACGCACCGAAGACCCCGCGCAGCAGCGAACCGGCGTAGTCGGGCAGGCGGAGTTCGGTGGAGAAGCGGGCGGTGAGGCGGTAGCGGGCGAGCGGAAAGGTGATGTCGGCCAGACGTTCAGCCGGCTCCGCCGCAGGTGCGGCTCGGCTGCGCCCCACGTCGTCCAGCGCAGAAGGCGCGCCCGGGACGGTCGACCCGACCACCTCGGTCATGCGCCCCCCTTGAGCTGCTGGATCGCCGCCTGGAGTTCCGCCCAGCGCTCCTTGTTCGACGGACGCCCCCAGTTCTTGGTCGCGGTCTGCTCCAACAGCGCAGCCGCCGCGGCGCGGCTGCGGCCCTCGGCCCAGCCGAGGACTTTCTTCACGAAGGTCTGTCGCGTCTGGTTGAAAGGGCCGCCTGGGTTGTAGGCCCCAGCGGCCTTGGCCTTCTCGAATTCGCTGCGGAACTGCTCGAGGTCAGGCTGGGCCAGCGCCCAGTCCCTGTCCTCGGGCGCCAGCGATGCAATCCGGGCCTGCTCGGCCTGCGCCGCCGCCTGAGCGGCCACCTCGGCGCGTTCAGCTTCGCGGCGCGCTCGCGCCTGCTCGTCCTCCGTCATCGCCCCGTAGCCTACGGCCGTCTTGGCGCCGAAGCCCAGCCAGGCGAAGGCATGCTCGAAAGCCCCCTGCAGCAACAATTGCCAGCGGCCCTCTTCGGCCAGCGGCGCTGCCAGCCGCTGCAGGAAGGGCAGGTCGCACTGCACGTGGAAGGTGAAGCGTGAGCCCGGTGGCACGGTGAGGAAATTGATCGGGTTCGGCTGGCCGGAGTCGTGCGGCGGAACGATCGGTTCGCCCTTGCGTCGCTGGTAATAGTGGCTCTGGTGGGGCGTCATCACATCGACCTGCAGGACGCCGCCTTCCAGTTGCGGCAGCACATCCCAGAAGCTCAGCGCACCGCGCTGATGGGTCTTGTCGCCGTCATCCGATTCCAGGCCGAAGAGGTGGGTGATGGCGTCTTCCGTCCAGCCCCTGGGGTCGCCCCACTCGCCGCTGGCCAACTCGCGCGCGGCCTGCCGCAGCACGCCCTTGACTCCACTGCCCGGCAGGTAGGGCAGGCCGTAGGGGTTGAGGAAGGCGAAGCCGTTCTCCAGCGGATGTTCGTTGCCCAGTCCGGTGGCGAAGGGGGCTACGGATCTGGCGTCCAGGGTTAGAACGCTCTGCGCGATACCCGGCGACAGGGCGAGCGCCGATTGGCGACCACGCAAGGCGTCGACGCACCGTACATCATTCGCAGTCAGCGACAGCGCCTGGCGAAGTGCGTCACCCTTGTTCTCATGGGGTATGCGGCGCTCGACGTGGTCCTGTCCGCGGACCTCGTATTTGTGGTCGCGCGTTTCCCAGTTGATCTCGCCGGTGCGGCGGTCGATGCCCCACAAGGGTAGGTACATGCCGAAACGCAGGCCGGGAGATGCCTTCGAGAAGTCACGACCCAGGTAGGCCGGAACAGCTGCGACAGCCATCTCAGTGCCCCTGCCTTGCAGTGCTACGCACGGCAGGCGCCATCTGTCGCACCCAACGTAACCACGCCAGCGCTTCCGTCGTGATCGCCTGGAAGGTGCGAGGCTCGGCGTTCATCAAGGCTTGCATGAACGCGGCGAATTCAGGGCTCGGAAGTGCCTTGGGAAAGCGTTGACACAACCAGCCCCGCAACTGGTCGCCGAGGACGCGGCAGTGCTGCTGTGACTCCTTTTTCCCCTTCTCTTGCAGGAAAGCCAACACTTGCATCAGCCCGCTGTTCATGATCAAGGCAGGCAAGCCCTTCGCGAGGTTCTGATAGTCGTCGCCGCAGCCCTGGGCACGCGCCCAGGCATCGGCGGCGCGCTTCTGTTCCAGCGTCTGTGCCATGTCCTCAGCCCTCCACCACATGGGCCACGACCAGCCCGCGGCCGGTGGTGGCGTCGCCGCCGATCTGCAGCATCCGGCCGTGCAGCACGGTCCTGATCTGCGACATCACCTCCACGGCCTCCAGCCGATCGCCTGGCTTGCCGCTGCGCGTGGCGCTGGCCATCAGCGGCGCCAGCAGCAGCGATTCGGGGGGCAGGTTCTCGGTGTAGAACAGCCCGCCATCGTCAGCGGTGCCGGTGTTGGCGTTGATGCGCACGTGCGGCTCCACCAGCGTGGCGTGCTCCGCGAAGTAGCCGAAGTCGGTGTCGGACAGCACCACCAGGTCCTGCGCGAGCTTGGCGCGGAAGAAGTCATACGCCGCGCCCTCGGGCAGGCCCTTGGCGGCGAGGTCCTGGCCCACGCCGCCCAGGGGTTCGGACACCCGGGCCTCGTACTCGAAGGCTTCGAGGTGAAGCTTGCTGCCCGACAGCAGCGCCGGGTTGGCCACCAGGCACTTCCCCTCCTCGACATCGAGCGCCGGCCACTCGGCCTTGACACCCACCAGCGCCAGCAGCCGCCGCGCGCGGGCCAGCGCCTGCGGGCAGGTGGCGTAGACATAGCCGCCGCGCAGGCTGCGCACCGGGAAGGCGACCAGTTGCGCGTCGCCGAAGCTCAGCGCGCCGGCGTGGAGATCGCCCGACTGCGACTCGGGCCCGAACAGGCGGTCCACGTACTCCCGCTTGCCGCCCAGCGCCTCGAAGCCGTGACGCAGCGCCCCCTTGATGCCCGAGCCTGCAAAGTTCGGGTGCCCGGTGTGGCGTTCGCGCTGGATGGGGTTGTCGATCACGCCCACGGCGCTGCCGGCGCCCACGTGCACGGGGCTGACGGCGTAGAGGAAGACGGCGGCTTGTTTGTCGAACATGGTGCGGGTCTTTCGGTGCGGGTCTGGGGGTGTACGCGCGCCCGGCCTTACCAGGCGGCGAAGGTGTAGCGGTTGAAGCCCTCGGCCTGGCGCTGGGCATTCTGGTGCTCGCCCAGCCACAGGCCCGATTCGGCAAGCTTGCCGAGCGCTTCGTGCGTGGCGTCGAGTTCGTCGAGCCAGTAGACGCTGCCGGCCGGCGCGGCGCGCTCGGCCGGCTTGGGCTGGCGCTGGGCCAGGTCCCAGCCGCTCACGACCTCGGCGCGCGGCACGGCGGCGCAGACCAGCCGGGCCGACAGGCCGGGCCACGCGATGCTCTGCCCGCCCGCGGCACCCGGCAGCAGCCACCCTTCGGGCAGCAGCGCCGGGGTGGTGAGCACCAGACGCGCGCGGCGCGCCCGGGCGATGGCGGCCAGATCGGGCGCCGCTGGGCGGTGCCGTGCCATGCACAGCCCCGCGCCGCGCCCGTCGCCGCCAAGCCGCAACACGCCGTCGGCCGGTGGCTCGGCGCCCGCCACACTGGCCAGGAAGCCGATGCCAGGGCGGAAGGCGACCGCCTGTGCGCTGAACAGTTGGCCGTCGGCGGCGCGCCCGCTGGCGGCGTCGAGCCCGACGCCCACGCGGTGGTCGATGGACCACAGGCTGGCGCTGCTGACCGTGCCCTCTGCAGCAGGGGTGCGGCCGGCCAGGTAATCGGCCCAGCCCGCCTGGGTGAGCCATACGCCGCCGACGGGTTTGGCCCGTACCTCGCCTTGCGGCAGCACGGGCCAGTTTGCCAGCGGCGCCGAGCTCAGCAGACCCTGCGGCGGGGCCACCGGCGCGATGCAGCGCAGCCGGGCCACGCCGCCGCCGTCGCCCGCCTCGGCCAGCAGATCGGCGGGCAGTGCGTGCAAAGACTCGACGCTGCCGTCTGCGCCCCGGCGCGCCAGCGTGAAGCCCACCACGGTGAAGGGGCCGGGCTGCTGCGGCTTCCCCAGCGTGGGGTGGGGGGCAGTGCCCGCCGCAAACGCGGCCGGGTCGATGCCTGAGCGCGCCAGCATGGCGCTGCGCAGCGCGCCGGCAGCCACCGAGGGCCAGGGCGGCACCAGGCACTCGCCAAAGCTCCCCGGGTCGCCGAAGAGCTTGTTGCCGCGCAGGAACAGCACGTCCAGCGGCTCGATGAAGCGGTGGTGAACGGTCTCGGTCATGGCCATGCTCATTCGCTGCTGCGGGTTTCGCGGGCCAGGAACTCGGCCACACCCATGAAGTGGGCCAGCCAGTCCAGGCGCTTCTCGCCTGCCTGCGGTGGGGGTCGCAACTTGTCGTCGAAGGCCAGCGCGGCCAGCCTGCGGGCCAGCAGCGGGGCATCGTGGTGCGCTTGTTCGTTGCCCTGCACCTGGCGCGACAACTGGTAGGCGAGCAGCGCGCCCAGCATGGCGGGGTCGTCGTCGGGCAGGTCCTTGATCCAGTCGAGGCTGTTGTAGACGGCGCGGCGCGAGACGCCTTCGCTGGCGAGGAAGGCGCGCAGGGCGTCCAGCAGTTCGGTGGGCTCGCCCCACTTGGCGGTGACGGTGAGCGCGCCGCCGGAGCGCTTTACGACGGTGAGCGTGAAGGCGTTACGGCCCCCGGCGCCCTTGGCACGCGCCTCGGCGACCCGCAGTTCGCGCAGCACCGCGCCCAGCGGCGCCTGGTGGTGCGCCACCACGGCACCGGCGCTGGCGGTGGCGAGCTCGCCCATCATGCGCATCAGGCGCTGGCGGCGGCCTTGGCCTTCTCGTAGAAAAGCAAAGCCCTTGTGCAGCCTCAAGCCGTCGCGGCTGAAGTCTCCCGCCTCGTGCGCCGGATCGTGGCCCGCGTAGGCGACCCGCAGCCGCTGCATCGCCGGCAGCAGGTCGGCCACCGGCAGCATGGCCATCACGTCGTCGCCGCCAGCGTAGATCACCCGGCCCAGGTGCTCTTGCTCGACCACGTGCGGCACGACGGCGAGCGAGAAGTCGTTCAGCGCGGCCGAGATCGACAGGTGCCGGTTGGGCGAGACGGCCCGCTTCTGCGCGGCGTAGCTCTGCAGCGCGGGTTCGCTCCGGGCGTGCTCGTCAAAACCGGCGCGCACCTGCGGGTGGAAGCTCTGGCGGTAGGAGATGGCGTACTCGCCGCCGCCGGCCAGCCAGGCGCCCATGCGGTCGCCGTCCATCAGCAGCAGGCCGTAGTAGGTCTCGAGTCGGCCGGCGTCGCGCCCCAGGGTGTCGGTGACCAGGCGCCGCAGGTGGCGCGCTTTGGCTTCGTCTTCGATTTCGCCAGCGGCGTCCAGCAGCGCCGGAAGGCGGCGCGCGACAGCGAGCGCCGCAGCGGCACCCTTGTGATCGCCCATCAGTTTGCGCGGCAGCGCGGCGGGCTCTGCGCGGTGGTACTCGACGGCCTGTTCCAGCCCGGCGCTGGCCTGCCCATCGTGCTTGAGCCACTGGTCGAGCTGGTGCGCCAGCGCCATGGTGTGGGTCGAGACGACGAAGCGTCGCGCGCCGCCCGCGGCGTCGTTGTCACCGACGATGCGGCCCACTTCCTCTGCGAAAAAGGTGGGCCACAGCCGCTTGACGGCCGGCAGCGCGCCCAGGTGCTCGCCCTTGCGCGCCCACGCGGGGCGCTTGGCCGCGATCTTCGTCCACAGCGTGTCGCGACGCTGCCCGGGCGGGAGTGCCAGTTGCGCGGGGTCGGTGGTCAGCCACTCGGTCTCGCCGGTGAGCGAGCAACGCCAGCCCTGCTGCGATTGCGCCTGGAAGGACCGCACCGCCTTGGCCGCGGCCAGCGCGCGCTCGGCCAGGTCGTGAACGGCCGGGTACAGCGCGCCAGGGTTGGGGGCGAAGAAGGTGGTCTTCGCGTCCTTGCTTTCCCAGCGGGCCTCCTTCTGCAGCACCTGCCACGCGGGGCTGCCCAGGAAGCCGGGCGGCTGGCCCTCGCCGGCGTCGAAGAAGGGCCGCATCGCGGCGCTGAGCGCCGTGGTGTCGAGGTCGGTCTGCCTGTCGGCGTTACGCGCCTGGATCAGCGAGAACGGCACCGCAGCCCAGTGCACCTCGGGAAAGCCCTCCAGCTGCTGGCGCATCTGGCGGTGGGCGTGGCTGCTGCCCTCGCCCGCATCCAGTCCGGCTTCGTTCAGCAGTCGGTCCACCACCTCGGCACCCAGCGTCTGCAGCCAGCCGCGCACCGCCCGCTCCACTTGCAGGGCGATCTCGCGCGCCTGCGACGCCGGCACCAGCGCGACGAAGCGGTTGGGCAACGCCGCCGCGAAGAGCGGGTTGGCGTCGGTGATCTTCTGCGTCCAATGCTCATCCGCGAAGAGTTCCGGCGGCAGCCTGAGGTCGTCGCGCAGCCAGGCGTCGACCTGCGGCACGCCGCGCAGACGCGGGAACAGGATGGCATCCGGGCCCAGGGCTTCGCAGACCGGCTTGATGGCTTCCCAGGCCAGGCGGGCCAGCAGGTGCGAGCCGGCCCACAGGTCGGAGGTGCTGCGCGCCGCGGCGATGAAGCTCTGCACCGGGCCGATGGACAGGGTGAGCAGCGCCACCTCGCCCTGCGGGTCTTCTGCAAAGGCCCCGGCGAAGGCAGAGACCAGGTCGAGGTGGTCCCAGATGCTGTGGTCGGGCACGCGGGTGTCGGCGGGCAGCAGCGGCCAAAGCGCGCCGAGGGTGCCGTTGTCCTGTTCCTCGCGCAGCTCGGGCCCGAAGCGCCACATCGCGAACAGCGTTCGTGTCATGTCGATCTGGCCGTCGGCATCCTTCTGAACGAGGGAAGCGAAGTGGGCGAAACTGCGCTGCTTGATCTCGGCGATGTCGGTGTCCTTGAAGCCACCGTAGGGCGCCATGTCAAGTTCGGTACCCGTCAGCGGGTGGATCAGCACCGGGTGGCGGGTCCATCGAACCTGTGCGCCCGGCGCGACCATTCGCACGATCTGCTGCCCCGCCTTGGTGGTGAGGGGCAACTTATCCATCGGCCACTGCGGGCGGTCGGCCGCAGCGGCCCACCAGTCGGCGCGCTGAACGGTCTTGTAGGTGTCGCTCGACAGCCCGTCCTTGAACACCGTGCAGTGGAGGACCTGCGCGTTGTCGGGGTCGATGCGGGTGGTGGTGGTGCTCGTCTCCCAGCCCAGCAGGCGGGCCAGCGCGCGGCAGGTGCCGCCTTCGTGGCCTTCGGGGTCGCGCAGCAGCACCAGGGCCTTCTCGGCCGGGTCGTGCAGACGGGCGTGGAGCTTGGTCTGCCAGAGCGTGTCGTTCGTGCTCATCGTGGGCTCAGGTGGGTGCGCGCGTCAGGCGGGTGTCGGCATCGAGATGCGCATGAACCTTCCGCCAGACGCCCTCGATCGCGTTGCGGTCTGGCCGGAACGCGGGAGGCGGCAGGCAGGGCATGTGGAAGACCACGCCGCGCAGCCTGCCGTCGGCTTCGGCGCGGACTTTGAAGCGCAGGGAGTTGGGCAGGCGCAGGCCAGACCGGTCCCACGCGAGGGCCTTGTGGGACGTGATCGGGTAGCTCAGCCAGTGCCGCGCATGGACTTGCCCGTCGGGGCGCTCATGGGGAAAACGAAATTGCGTACGCAGCGACACCTTGATCTCCGCCAATCGGCGCATGACGGGTTTCCAGTCCGTCTCGGCATTGCCTTGCCAGACTAGCGGGCCGCGCTGATCCGTTCCGATCGCCTGGGGCCACTCGAACCCGATCGCGTCCATCCAGGCAAGAGTTGGCAATTCAGGCGACGCTTCAGACAGGGGCGGCGAACTTCCCTCGGCGACCAAGCTGACCGAGCCCCAACCGTTGCGGCTGCGGCCGCCGACAGTGCCGAACCGATCGGCTAGCGCAAGAACTCGCACGATGCGTGGTGCTTCTTCCGCAGGCAGAGCGATGCTCAGCAAGGCGCCTTCTCCTGCCTGGATGGCGGCACTGGACTTGAGGGTGGGCGCACGCTGACCACGGGGCAATATCACCGGGCCGTAACCGAGATAGAGGTCGGCTGCGACCGGCTGACGAACTTCAGGATGCGGGACGGTGGCCAGCGAATTCCAGCGAGCCGACGGGAGCGTGCCGTGATCCCACTTGCTGAGGCGCAAGCGGATTCGGCTGCGCCGTGCCGAGACGGTTTGGCCTTGTTCATCGCGGTCGCTGTCCAGCCAGGCATGCCCGAAAAGCCGACCCTCCGCGTCGCGCAGGCCAGTCATGGACGCAGACGGGAAGTCGTTGGCATACACCACCCGCCACCACTGCCGCAGCAGCGCCTTGATCGGTGGCGCGCGCCATTGACCCGCCTGCTCGGCATTGCCGAGGAAGGCGGGGGTGGTGAAGTTCATGCGGTAGCGCAGTTCGATCATCGTCATGGGTCGTCTCCCTGGCTGGCGTGCCCCGGGACCGAAAAAGTATCTGGCCCTTCCGCCGGAGGGTGCGAATCGGCAAGCTTGCCGATTCGCTGTCCCCGCACCCGAACGGTCACCGTGCCGGGGCCGTGCGGGCCGCTGATCTCCACCACCCCCGCCCCCAGCGGCACCCCGTAGCGCTTGTGCCGGTGCGTCCCGCCGTCGTCGAAGTACAGCGCCAGCCGGCCGGGGGCCAGGCTGCGGGCCAGGGCGGCGCGCAGGCGCGAGACCATGGGCGAGACCTTGCTGCCGCTGCAGTCGCGCAGCAGCGATGCCTCGATCTTGTCGGGCACGTGCATCTGCCCCCAGGCGCGCCGCAGGTCGGCCAGCACCTCGGCGGCCCAGTCGGGGTCGTGGGCGTCGCGCGGCGGGGCGGGCAGCGGCGGCGCACCGCGCTGCGCGCGGCTGGCCAGCGCTACGTAGAAGGCAAAGGGCGCGGGCTGCAGGCGGATGCGCTGGCCGTCGGCGGTGATCTCGCGCCTTGCGAGGTCAATGCGCAGGCACGGAGCGCCGACTGCGGCGTCGGCCGCGGCCACGGCGTCGGCAAAGCCGCCGCTCCCCTCGAGCAACGCGCGCGGCAGGCCCTGGCGCAGGCGGACGAAGGGGATGGTGGCCAGGGTGACACGGGCGTCGGCGTTTTCTGCGCCGGGCTGCGGGTACCAGAAGCCCGGCGTGGACTCGTAGGGCGCGCTCACAAGCACGTGCGAAAGGCGGTCCTGCTCCCGACCGAAAAGCGACAACGCATACCCGGCGTAGAAACCCATGGTCTTGCGCCCGCCGGCAAGGCTGACATGCAGCGCACAGTTCGGGTCCGCGGTGAGCGCGCGCACCCGCCGGGTGATGGTGTCGGCCAGGCGCGTGTTCTGCTCGGCGGTACGGATGTCCGACAGCGGCGAGCCATCGGCATCCAGGACGACGTGAACCTGGCGGGCCGTGAACTCGATGCCCTCGAGCCCGAAATCGCTGCACAGCCGGTGGAAGAAGCCTTTGGCCGGATCGAGCAGATCTCGCGCGATGCGAGCCGCACCCTCGGCGGTGGTGACGATCTCGATCTCGGTGGGCACGAAGCGATCGGCTGTCGGCACGCCCACCGCCAAGGCATAGACCGTCTCGGTCACGATCTGAGGGCTCAGTCCCGAGACGGCGAGGAGGACGCGGCGGCGAAACGATCCGGGTTTCAAGTCCAACGTCTCTCATGACAGTTGGCATCTATTGTGCGGCCGGTCGCGTGACTCACAGCAGATACGGACGGCCGATTCACCATCGTGCGGCCATGCCTGCGGGTCGCGCCCGGCCCACGGGGCCACCCGCGCCGCAGCGGGAGCCGGTTGCCGCAGATTCGAGCGGGCCCTCGCCCCGTCAGGCCATGAAGCCCCGCCACGCCGCCAGCGCCGCGGCGTAGGCCAGCAGTGTGCAGAACGCGGCCACGAGGTCGTCGAACAGGATGCCGAAACCCTGCCGCCAGCCGATGGGCTCGCCGAGGCGTACCTTGAAAGCCCGGTCGGCCCAGCCCACCGGGCCGGGTTTGACGGCGTCGAAGAAACGGAAGAGTACGAAGGCCGCGGCCTGTGCCGCAAAGCCGGCCGGCAGCACGAACCACAGCACGATCCAGAAGGCGACGACCTCGTCCCAGACGATGGCCGGCGGGTCGGCGATGCCGAGGTCGCGCGCGGTGCGGGTGCAGGCCCACCAGCCGACCAGGAACGCGCCGCCGATCACCAGTGCCGCGGCGGTGTCGCTCAGCCAGGGCGCCATCAGCAGCCAGCTCACCCAGGCCCACAGCGTGCCCACCGTGCCGGGCGCCCAGGGCGACAGCCCGCTGCCCAGGCCCAAGGCCAGGCTGTGCGCAGGGTGACGCCACAGGAAGCGGGCGGTCGGTCGAAGGATGGGAGCGGCCGTGGACATGGGCGGACGGTGGCGCTCATTGTCGGCGCAGCGGGTGGGGCTCGGGTTTGCCCGCGGAGGGGACACCGTGCAGGGCGTCGCGCGCCCTGCAGGCGATCCTGCTGCCTGGACGGGCCGTTCCCGGCGGGCTGACGCCCGGTCCAGCTCTGGCGGTTGACCGCTGCCTCGTGCGAGCCCGTCCGCGACGGTTCGGGCCATGGCCGCTGCGACCAGTACCGCCCGAAGCGTGGGCGCGCTGCAGACCCCCAACGACGAGCCGCCGTCAACCGCCTGGGCGGCGTTGCCACGCCTCGCCATGGCTGGCGGCCTCGCTGCGGTTCGCGCCAGCCCCTGGCGGTCGGTGACGGCCCGCGTGGGCGCGCTCAACGGCCGGATGCAGGCTCAGATGCGGAGCCCGCCCGCCCTGACGTCTTGCGTCCTCGCCGTCGAAGGGGCTTGCGGTCTCATCGCTCGGAGCCGCCGGGCCATGACGTCACGCGCGCGCCACCTTCGTCCGCCTCCACCCAGCAAGCGCGCGCGCCGGGGCGGGCGCTGCACACCGGCCCCGGCCCCTGCGCCGTCATCAACACGGCCACGCCGTCGTCCAGCGCCAGGCCGGCGGGCAGCGTGCCGTCGGCCACCGCCGCGGCGAAGGCGGGCGCCCGGGCGGGTTCGCTGTCGTGGTGGGGGCAGAAGCTCCCGGGCAGCAGACCCAGGCCGTCCAAGCGCCGCAGCCCCTGCCCGCCGGCGTCTGACAGCGCGCAGTCGAACCACACGCTCGCCCCGGCGCTGACGCCCGCCAGCAGCAGGCCCTGGCGGGCGGCCTGCACCAGCGCAGCGCCGGCCGGCAGGTGCCGCAGGCTGCTCAGCAGCGCGGCCGTGTCGCCACCGCCGACATAGACGAGGTCCACGCGCTGGAGCCAGTCTTGCGCCTCGCCGCGCGTTGCCGTGGGTGCCAGCGCGTCGACGCTGGCGCCGCAGGACTGCATGCGCTCGCGCAGGCGCTGCAGGCGTTCGGGGCGGTCCTGGCGGGCCCAGCCCACATAGCCCACGCGGGGGTGGGCGCTGGGCACGAGACCGAGGATGAATTCGTCGATTGCCGGGTCCAGGCCGTGGGTGGCGCCTCCGCCACCGATGGCGACCAGGCGCGCGGCCGCGGAGGCGGAGAGGACTCGAGGGCTGTGACGGATCAAATATTGGCTATCCACGGAAGAGCGAAAAATCGTTTACGGTCGAGTTCAGGATGCCTCGACACTCTCCCGCGATCATGGCCCGCAAGGCGTACGGGTTTTCCATGATCCGCTCGTGGAGGGCATGTTCGGCGCCCTGACCTTGGAGACGGCACATAAAGAAGTTCTTCGCATGGGCCACGCCGGCGGCGCTGATGACCGCGACCGGTCGCGCAGGCGCTGCCGGGCGGCACAGAGTGCCGCAGTCCGGCACAGCTGCGCCGCGTCCAGCCCATCTTCCAGAACCCCGACGACAGTGTGAAACCGCGCCACACCGTGGCCACCTTGCTGGCCCAGCCGCTGCAGTTGTACTTGTACTTCGGTCTGCGCGGGCGTGAGCTGCTCGAGCGCAGCGTGTACTGGCTGGAGCGCGTGCGGCTGGGCGCGCACTACCTCGACCGGCTTGCAGGTTGGCCACCGATGTCGCCATCGAGCGCGCCCGGCGCGACGGCGTGGCAGCGGTCGGCCTGGCCAATGTCGACCACACGGGCCGGCTCGGGGCCTTCGTGCAACGCGGCGCCGAGGCGGGCTGCCTGACCATCCTGTTCGGCGGCGGCTTGCGCCGCGACTGGCGCCAGGTCGTGCCGCATGGCGGCGCGCGCGCGGTGCTGCCGACGAGTCCGTATGCCTTCGGCATGCCGGCCGGCGATCGCGGCCCGGTGGTGATCGACTTCGCCACCTCCACCGCCTCCGGCGGCAAGATCTACGCCGCGCGCATGGCCGGCCGGCCGCTGGCCGAGGGCCTGTGCGTGGACGCCCTGGGGCGGCCGACGACCGACCCCGAGGACTACTTCAACGGCGGCGCGCTGCTGCCCATGGCCGGGCCCAAGGGCTACGGCCTGGCGCTCGTGGCCGAGCTGCAGGCGCCGCACGCGGACTTCTTCCTCTGCGAGACCATGTCCACGGCGCAGGAGGCGCATGCCGCGGCGACTGCCGTGGCCGCCTTCGGCAAGCCGGTGTGGGTGGCCAGGACCGTGGCCCGCTGCTGCGCTCGGGCGAGACGGTGCAGGCGGCCGTGGCGGCGCTGGCCGGGTTTCCGGTGCAAGCGGTGCTGGCCAACTGCTGCCCGCCCGAGTCCATCAGCCAGGCCCTGCCTGCCCTGGTGGGCGCGGGGCTGCCCGCCGGCGGCTATGCCAACGGCTTCGTCGAGATCCCGCAGACCTTCCTGCCCGGGCGCACGCGCGAGCAGCTGAGCTCGAGCGAGGACCTGGATCCCGACGCCTACGCGCGCCGGGCCGTGGACTGGGTCGAGGCCGGCGCGCGCATCGTTGGCGGCTGCTGCGGGGTCGGCCCCGCCCACATCGCCCTGCTGCGCGATCGCCTGCTCGAGGGAGGCTGGCGCATCACCGCGCGGCCCTGAGCGGCGGCAGGAAGGCGACGGCAGGGCGCGCGCGCCAGGCCGGTCGGCCCCCGGGCCTGCAGCGCGTGCTGGCAGCAAAGCCGGGCGAGCGTCTACCATGCAGGGCGCTGCACCCCCTGTCGGGCAGCGTCATTTGCAGGACCCATGCCGAGCAAGCGAGCCAAGCGACTGCCCCTGACGGCCTTGCGCACCTTCGAGTCGGCCGCCCGCCTCGAGAGCTTCAAGGACGCGGCCGAGGAACTCGGCGTCAGCGCCACCACCGTCAGCAACCAGATCCGCGCCCTGGAGCGGCAATGGGGCAGCGCGCTGTTCGTGCGCATGACGCGCCAGGTCGTGCTGACCGAGTTCGGCCAGTCGCTGGCCCGGGTGGTGCGCCAGTCCTTCGACGCGATCGCGCAGGAGGTGGAGTTCCATGTCGCGACCCGCCGCGTCGCGGTCTCGGTGGCCGTGGGCTCGATCTTCGGCGCGCGCTGGCTGATGCCGCGCCTGTCGCGCCTGCGCCGCGAACTGCCGCACCTGGACCTCACGCTCAAGCGCGGCCGGCGCGTGACGAGCCCGCTCGACATGCCCGCGGCCGTCGTCGTCGACTGGGGGGTGGGCGACTGGCCGGGTCTGCAGAGCGAACCGCTGATGCGCATCGACTACGCGCCGGTGATCGCGCCGGCCTTGCTGGAGTCCGCGGGTCCGCTGCGCGCGCCGCGCGATCTCGGCCGCCACACGGCGTTGCACCAGCAGGACCGCTCGGAGTGGCGCGCCTGGCTCGACCTGGCCGGCGAACCCGGGCTGCTGTTCGCCGAGGAGATGATCATCGAGGATTCCAACGTCACCACCGAGGCCGCCCTGCTGGGTCAGGGGGTGGCGCTCGGGATCTTTCCCTTCGTGCAGGACGACGTCGACGCCGGCCGGCTCGTGCAGCCCTTCGACCTGCGTCTGGAGCCGGTCAAGTCCTACCACCTGCTGACCCGCCCGGGCGCCCGGCAGCGGCCCGAGATTGCGGCTGTGTGCGAGTGGTTGCAGCGCGAGGCGGCGGCCTATGCGCTGCAGTGGCCAGGCACAAGGACCTGAAGGCCCGTACCGTGCGAAGACGGTGACTCGCTGACCCTGGCGGCCCGCGATGCTCGCAGCAGTCTGCTGCGCGCTGCGTTCCGAGGGTGGTCTGAGGCGTGTCCCGATAAGGAACTCGGCCACATCGTTCGTCTGGCCTGCATCGCCAGGGCGCAGGTCTGGGCCAGGGCGGTGCCGACACCAGCGCGCACGATGGTCGGGTCGTGGCGACTGTCCAACGCAGGTGCCGGCAGCAGCTTCGCCAGGTCCGTACGCACCCCGTCCGGAAACAGGTTCTTCTCGGTTCACACCCCCTCTGCGCAGCGCGCATCGGACCGGGATGATGGGAGCTGCTGAACAGCCAAACATTCAAAGAATGAATGCATACGCTGAAAAGAATACGCTTTGCATCGCATGAATTACACGTAAGACTTCGCTCACGTGGTGCAGGACCGACCGATGCGAGTTCGAGGAGGCAGCAAGATGACAGGGCGCGTGCGATGGGTATCTGCGCGATCCTCGGCGCCCACCCAGACCTTCCCTTTTCGATATGCAGACGATTAACGAAGGGGTGGGGCTGTCCGGGCCTGGTGCTCCAGGCGGCTTCGGCGCGCTCACGCCCTTGCTGGCACCTCGGTCGATCGCGGTGGTGGGTGCTTCAGACCGTGATGGCAACCTTGGCGGCACGGCGGTTCGCTTTCTGCGCAAGTTCGGCTTCGCGGGCGACATCTGGCCCGTGAATTCGGCGCGAAGCACCGTAGGCGATCTGCCATGCTTCCCGAGCCTGGACGACCTCCCGGGCTGCCCTGATCTGGCGATCGTGGCCGTGCCCGCGGAAGCGGTGGTGGAGGTGTTGCGCGCATGTGTCCGGGCCCGCATCCCCGCGGCCTTGGTCTGGGCCGGCGGTTTCGCCGAGCAGGATGCGGCAGGCCTGGCGATGCAGGCCGAACTGGAGGCGATCTGCCGCGAAAGCGGTCTGCTGCTGTGCGGGCCCAACTGCATCGGCATCATCAACACGGCCACCGGCATGACGGCATCGTTCAGTTCCATGCTCTATGAGCATGAAAGGCTGTCGGTGGGCGTGGTCTCGATGGTGAGCCAGAGCGGTGGCATCAGTGTGATGTCCCACTCCCGGGCCCAGGAGACCGGCCTGGGTTTCAGGGTCACCGTCAGCGTCGGCAACGAAGCGGTCCTCGGCGTCGCGGACTTCGTGCAAGCACTGGCCCAGGATCCGGGCACGCGCGTCATCGCGATCTACACCGAGGGTCTGTCCAACCCAGATGCCTTCGTTTCCGCCTTGGGCGAGGCGCGCCGAAGAGGCAAGGCGGTCGTCATCCTCAAGGGCGGCGCGACCGAGGCCAGCAGTCGCGCGGCCCTCGCTCACACGGGTCGGCTGGCCGGACTTGACCGGACCTATGACGCGATCTTTCGCGAGTTCGCTGCCATCCGTGTGTATTCGGTGGAGGAACTGCTGGACGTCAGCCTGCAACTGGCGTCGCTGCGTCCGGGGCAGCTGCCTGCGGGCAACCGTGTCTTGCTGTCGTCATTCGGGGGCGGCAGCGGCGTGACTTGCACCGACCAGTGCGAGCGCGAGGGCCTGCAGGTTCCGCCCATGGATCCCGACAGCGCGGCGCGCATCGCGCGACTTCTCACCCCGCTGAGTTCGGCCGCCAATCCGGTGGACTTCACACCCGGCATGATGACCACGCCCCGTCATCGCGCCAACATGCCTGCGGCCTTGCAGGCGCTGGCTGGGGTGCCGGGCGCCGATGCATGGTTGTTCATGGCTGCCGGCTTCGGTGCGCTGGCGCCCGAACTCGCAGCGATGGTCGAGGCTGTGCGGCAGGATACCGATCGGCCACTGTGCCTGACCTGGCAGGCCATGCCTGCCGGCATCGCCGAGACCCTTTCCTCCCGCGGAGTCCATGTCTTCACCGAAACCGCGCGCGCGGTGCGAGCGCTGGGCCATCTGGTCCGGCACGCGGAGAACCTGCGTCACCGAATCCGCCGTGTTCCCCTCGAGCTTCCCGCCTTCGACTGGGGAGCCCACGTCAGTTCGAGCAGCGATGGGGCGGTGGTTTCGGAGCACACGGTGGCCGGGATACTCGAGGCCTGCGGCCTGCCCGTGGCCCGTGGACGGCTGGGGCGGGACCTGCCGCAGGTCCTCGAGGCGGCCAGGGAAGTGGGCTTCCCAGTGGCCATCAAGGGCATTTCGCCTGACGTCACGCACCGTGCTGCCGTCGGTCTTGTGGCCCTGGGCGTAGAGACGGACGACGGCGTTTCGAGGACCTTCACCGCCTTCGAGCAGCGCGCTCGCGACTTGGGCGTCCGCCTGGATGGCCTGTGGGTGCAACACATGTTCCCCGGCGAACGGGAGTTGCTGGTCACCGCGTTTCGGGACCAGGAATTCGGTGTCATGGTGGGCTGCGGCATGGGCGGCGGCCTGACCGAAATCATCGACGACGTGGTCTTCACGCGCGCGCCCATCGACGAGGCTGGCGCGAACGACCTGCTGGGGCACCTGCGCACGCTGCGGCGCCTGCCCGGGGTGCTGTCTGCCGCTCAGCGCGGGCAGGCCGCTCATTTCTTGGCCCGCTTCTCCCAGTTGGCTGCATCGGCACCCTGGCCGAGCTTCACGCTCGAGATCAACCCCGTCAAGCTCGCCGTCGACAGCCTCGCCGCGGTCGACGGCCTGCTGCTGATCGGCTGATGCCGATCTGTCCCCGACCCCTCCTTTCCCGACCACAGGAACCCGGCATGCCGAAGTACGAATCGCCCTACGACCCTGCCAGTGCGCCCCGGAATCTCGAGCATGTGATCTACGAGAAGAAGGGCCACGTCGCCTATGTGACGATCAACCGGCCGGAGGTCCTCAATGCCCTGCACACCTACGCCTACATCGAGTTGCGCGCCTGTTGGCTGGACATGCAGCGGGACCCGGACATCTATGTCGGCATCGTGACCGGCACGGGCAAGGCCTTCAGCGCCGGGCGCGACATCAAGTTTCTGGCCGAGCATCAGGCCCAGGGCATCCGAACACCCCACGAGGATCCCACCAATCCGGCCTACTTCTGGGGTGGCGGTGGGCAGCCCAGCGACGCCAACCTCGAGAAGCCCCTGATCGCTGCGATCAACGGCCTGGCAGTGGGCGTGGGCTTCACGCTCGCGCTGCAGTGCCAGCTGCGTGTCATGGCCGAGGACGCCTGGGTTGGCGACACGCATACCAAGGTGGGGCGTCTGGGCTCGGCCCACAACCTGTATGCGCAACTGCCCCGTGCCGTTGCTGCCTACCTGACGCTGTGCAATGGGCGCCTGTCGGCACAGGAGTGCCTGCAGTACGGGATCGTCAACCGTGTCACCAAGCCTGAGGGCCTCCTGGCCGCGGCCGAGGACCTGGCGCGCATGGTCTGCGACAGCTCCCCCCTCGCGGTACAGGCTGCGGTGCGGATGTACCGGCTGAGCACCGCTTTCTCCCCGGAACTCATCTCCTACGGCAAACACCTCGATCGCGAGATCGCCGAGACCGAGGACAGCGCCGAGGGGTCAAGGGCCTTCAAGGAGAAGCGCAAGCCGACGTGGAAGTTGCGCTGAGCCGTGACCGCAGCACGAAGGCGGGCCAACGCGACACAAGAGCATCGAAGGGCCCCCTTCCGGTGCAGGACGAAACCGCCCGCGGCGACAGCCCCGGCAACAAGGAGACAGCAATGATTCGTATGCTCACCCGCAGGACCATCTGGCTGGTCGGCATGGTGCTGCTCGTGCTCGCGCCAGTCGTGCACGCCCAATATCCCGAGCGAGCGATCAATGCGATCGTCCCGTTTCCCCCTGGCGGTGGCACCGACATCTTCGGCCGGTTGATCGGTCAGCAACTCGCCGCGGCGCTCGGCAAGCCGGTCGTGATCGAGAACCGGGCTGGCGCGGACGGCAACATCGGCATGGCCCATGTGGCCCGCTCGGCACCGGATGGCTACACCGTGCTGTTCAACTCCAGCGCGGCCACCGTCAACCCCGCGATGTACTCGAAGCTGCGCTTCGACGCGCTCACGGACCTCGTGCCGGTGGCCATCGTCTGCGAGTACTACAACGTGATCGTGGTGAACCCCGAGAAGGTCCCGGTGCGCACCCTGGGTGAGTTCGTGGATCTGATCCGCAGGAACCCAGGCAAGATCAATGGCGCTGCGGGCGGTACGCGACTCGGGTTGGACATCTTCCGGCTCCAGAACAACCTCGACTTCACCGTCGTGCCTTACCGAGGCGGAGGTGACGCGATCCTGGCAATGCTCAAGGGCGAGGCTGATTTCATGATCATCAACACGCCGGGAATCATCGCGCACATGAAGGCCGGCAAGCTGAGGGCGCTGGCCACCACCGGTCCCCAGCGGCAGCCCGACATTCCTGATGTGCCCACCACCCGCGAGGCCGGCATGCCGGACTACAACTACGGAAGCTTCTTCGGGGTCTACACGAGGGCAGGCACGCCGCCTGAGATTCTTGCGAGGCTCAACTCCACCATCAATGCCATCACCGCCCGGCCCGAGGTCAGCAAGGCCTTGCGCGATGGTGGCGCCGAGCCGGTGCAGCAGTCGCCCGAGGAAGCGATGCGCCGCTACCGCAGCGAGATCGCGAAGTTCAAAGACACGGTCTTGCGCGCCAAGATTCCCACCATGGACTGAACTGGTCATGAGCGTCCAAGTGATCGCCACCGACCTATGGTTTCCTGAAGGACCGGTATGGCTCGGTGACGGCAGTCTGCTCGTGGTCGAGATCCGCCGCCAGACGCTGACCCGGATCTGGCCTGACGGGCGCAAATCCGTCGTGGCCGCCTTGGGAGGGGGGCCGAACGGCGCCGCCCTTGGGCCCGACGGGCACTGCTACGTCTGCAACAACGGCGGCTTCAAGTGGGTACGCCGAGCCGATGCCGTGATGATCAACGGCGGCCAACCCGACGACTATGTCACCGGCCGCATCGAACGGGTCAACATCGAGACTGGCCGCTTCGAGGTGCTGTACGACCGGTGCGACGGCGAGCGCCTGCGTGGCGCCAACGACCTGGTCTTCGACGCGCACGGCGGTTTCTACTTCAGCGACCCGGGAAAGACGCGATCGCGCGACGCCGATCGCGGCAGTGTCTATTACGCGCGTGCCGATGGCTCCCTGATCAAGCCCCTGATCTTCCCGATCAGCCGCCCCAACGGCATGGGCCTGTCGCCCGACGGCCGCACCCTCTACGTGGCCGAGACCGAGACGGCGCGACTGTGGGCCTGGGACCTCGCCGGGCCTGGCGAACTGGCCTCGCCTGCGGTGGCCTCGCACACCTCGCCCCACGGCGGGCGTCTGTTGCACGTGTCGCCTGTGTACGCGCGCTTCGATTCGCTGAAGGTCGAGGCGAACGGCAACATCTGCGTGGCCAACCTCGACCGGGGCGGGATCACCGTGGTCTCGCCGGACGGCGCACACGCCCACTTCGTACCGGTGGATGGCGACACCCACGCCACGAACCTGTGCTTCGGCCAGCGCGATCTCCAGACTGCCTACGTGACACAGGCATACAGCGGGCGGCTGGTGGCGATACCCTGGCCCCGCCCTGGGCTGCCCCTGAACTACAACCCCTACGGTGAAACGACATGAAGCAACTCCTTCGTATGGCAGGCGTGGCGCTCGCCTTGGTCGCCTCGCTGCTCGCAGTCTCCCCTGCTGTGGGCCAGCCGGTACTCGACCGACCGGTCATCCTCGTCGTCCCCTTCGCAGCAGGCGGGGCCACCGATGCCATAGGCCGTGTCATCGGCAGGCGTCTGGCAGATCTGGTGGGGCAGCCGGTGGTGGTCGAGAACAAGCCGGGCGCCGGTGGCACCCTGGGCATCGGATATGTCGCTCGCGCCCTGCCCGACAGCAACACGATCGTCCTGGTCAACGCCCTGCAGCACACGTCCTCGGCCAAGCTCTATCCCGGCCTGCGCTATGACGCCATCACGAGCTTTCGACCGTTGGCGGCCATAGGCACGGTCCGCTACTTGCTGCTGGTGAACCCAGGCTTCGAGGCCCGGGATTACGACGCGTTCGTCAGACTCGTGCGCAGTCAGCCGGGGAGGTACAGCTATGCGTCGGCGGGTGTGGGCAGCGCGCCGCATCTCGTGATGGAGCTGTTCGCGCGCACCGAAGGGCTGACGATGGTGCACGTGCCGTACAACGGCAGCGCTCCGGCGATGACCGACCTCGTCGCCAACCATGTGCCTATCGCGATGGACAACGTGGCCGCGGTGTCCTTCTTGAAGGCCGGGCGACTGCGCGCTCTGGCCACAAGCGGTTCGCGGCGTGACGCCAGTTTTCCGGACGTGCCCACCTTCGCCGAGCAGGGATGGAAGGGGCCGGATCTGGTGGGCCACTGGGGATTCCTGGCGCCCGCGGCCATGCCCGATCGGATTGCCAATGCACTGGGCGAAGCCATGGCGCAGGCCATGAAGGACCCGGCCGTCACCGAGGCACTTCGGGCGCAGGGCATCCAGCCCGAATACGGCACCCCGGCCCGCTTCGGCGCCACGCTGGTCGAGGAGGCGGGCAAGTGGTCCAGGATCATCGACGAGGCCCGGATCAAGTTGTGATCCGTTCGTTCAACGCGAGGCGTCGCAGCCGAAGACCACAGGAAAGCCACCATGACAACGCCACATCCACCGCGCGATCCATCTCGGCGTCGCGCTGCCCTGGCGCTGGCTGCCACGGCGCTGGCCGGGGCGCCTGCGCTTGCGCTGGCCGAATACCCGCGCGGCACGATCCGCGCTGTCGTGCCGTTCGCCCCCGGGGGGAGCTCCGACGCGCTTGCGCGGCTGTACGCGAACAAACTCGCGGCGCTGTGGGACCGCACGGTTGTCGTCGACAACCGAGCCGGTGCCTCGGGCAACATCGGCATCGCGGCACTCGCGAAATCCAAGCCCGACGGATTGACCATCATGTTTTCGTCGAGCGCCGTGACATGGAATCCGGCGCTGTTCAACAAGCTCGGCTTCGACCCGATCAAGGAAGTGATCCCGGTCGCCCGCCTGGCCGAGTCGCAGCAGGTCATCAACGCGAGCACCAGCCGTTTCCCCACGCAGTCACTGCGCGAGGTCATCCAGTGGGCCAAGGAGCGTCCTGGCAAGCTGAATCTGGCTGCCTCGGGCGTGGGGTTGGTCGAGGCCTACTTCGCGGTCAAGACCGGCATCGAAGTGGAGATCATCCGCTACAAGAGCTCGGCCGAGGCTGCCCGAGCCATCCTTTCTGGCGAATGCGACCTCTTTCTCGGCAGCGCGCTCAACATCGTGCCGCTGCTGCCCACCGGCAAGGTGCGTGCGGTGGCGGTGACGGGCATGGAGCGCATGAGCGTGTTGCCCCAGGTCCCCACGACCGCCGAAGCGGGATACCCTGACATCCAGTTCTCATACCTGTTCGGCGCCTTCGTGCCGGGTGGCACGCCGTCCGACGTCCTGCGCGAGCTCAATGTCGCGCTGAACAGGATCACGGCCGATCCTTCTGTCGTCGCCGAGATGGTCAAGCTCGGCTGGACACCGCGCACCGGTTCGGCGGAGGCGTTCGGTGTGGAGTACCGGGCCGAAATCCAGGAGTGGAAGGACGTCGTGAAGCGCGCGAAGATCGACCCCATCGATTGAGATGGCTGCTGAGCCTGTGGGCGGACTTGCCGCCCAGCCCGTTGAACTCACGCGCTTCGAGAGGCGCTGACGATGGCGCTTCCGGTGGTGTTGGCGATGCCCAAGCTTCCTGTGGATGCCGTCTGCCTCCTCGAATCGGACTTCACGGTTCGCGTGCTCCCTGCGGCGCAGCCGCGTGGTGTGGTGCCGCTGGCGTGGGCAGAGGAGATTCGTGCGATTGCCACGCCGGGTCGTGATCCCGGCGGCGGCCCACTGGATGCGGCGCTGCTGGACCAGTTGCCCCACTTGGAGGTGATCTCTTCGTTCTCCAGCGGGCTGGACGGAATCGACATTGCGGCTGTCAAGGCGCGAGGCATCGCCTTGAGCCACGCGCCTGACGTGCTGGCAGAGCCGGTGGCCGACATTGCACTCGCGCTGTCCATCGACTTGGCGCGTGGGATGACGCGCGGCGATCGCTACGTGCGCGCGGGCCATTGGAGCCGCACAGGCCATATGCCCCTCGCCCGGTCACTGAGTGGAAAGGCGGCAGGCATCCTGGGACTTGGTCGGATCGGCAAGGCTCTGGCACGCAGGCTCGTGGCCTGCGGGCTCGAGGTGGCCTACACCGGTCGCAGGCCTCAGGCCGGGGTTGCCTATCGATACATCGCAACCCTGCTCGATCTGGCGCGGGAGAGTGACTTCCTGTTCTGCTGCTGCCCCGCGACGTCCGAGACCCGGCGTATCGTCGATGCCTCGGTGCTGCAGGCGCTGGGCCCTGATGGCTTCCTCGTCAATGTCTCACGCGGTGCAGTCGTCGATGAGGAGGCGCTGATCCAGGCGCTGCGAGACGGGACGATTGCCGGCGCCGGACTGGATGTGTGCGAGAACGAGCCCGACGCGGACCCGCGCTTCTTCGTTCTTGACAATCTCGTCATCTTGCCGCACCTGGGCGCCTCGACGGTGGAGGCGCGCGTCCAGATGTTCGAGGTGATGCGGGACAACCTTCGGCTGCATTTCAGCGGGCAGCCCTTGCGCGATCCCTACACGCTGTCCTGAGCCAGGCACCGGGCCGAGCATCTCCCATCGGGCCCCCTACCGCAAGCCGGGACGGGCGCGCCGGCGCAAGCCATGTCCGGTGCAGCACGGCCTGGCGGACTGCCATCGCCTTCACACATCTGAGGGGGCAGCATTACCCTTGAAGTATGGTGGGGCGTATATTCGGCGCGATAGGCAACAGGTCGCTGCAGGATGCGCTCCGCGTTGGTACCGTCGATATCGCTGCTCGAAGCCTTCGAGGCCTCGGCTCGGCACCTGAGCTTCACGCGTGCAGCCGATGAACTGTCGCTGACCCAGAGCGCGGTCAGCCGGCAAGTCCAGACTCTCGAGGCGCTCCTGGGCGTGGCCTTGTTTCAGCGTGCGGGGCGTCGCATCCGGTTGACCGAGGTCGGGACCGCCTATGCACGCGAGATCACCACGGCCCTGGCCCGCATACGCAGCGCCAGTTCGCGGGCCATGTCGTTTCGCCCGGACCAGGGTTCGCTGCAACTCGCGATTCCGCCGACCCTGGCGTCGAAGTGGCTCCTGCCGCGGATGGGCTCGTTCTATGTCCGGCATCCCGGCATGTTGATCCACGTTCACTCCCGCGTGGGCGAGGTCGACTTCGCGCGTTCGGGGCTGGATGCCGGCATCTGTGCCGGCGACGACCATTGGCCCGGCCTGGTGGCGCACCACATGTTCAAGGAGCACCCGGTCGTGATCGCTAGTCCGCAGCTGATGAGCAGACAGCCGCTGGACCATCCTTCGCAACTGGCTCAATGCACCTTGCTGGAAGCGGTGCTGCGGCCTCAGGCCTGGAAGAGCTGGTTTGTCGCGCACGGCTTGCCCTTGCGCGGCATGCGCATGGGGCCCAGCTTCGAGTACACCGCCCACCTGATCCAGGCAGTGGTCGCCGGCATGGGGGTGGGGCTGGTGACCAAGGTGCTGGTGGAGGAGGAACTGCGCACCGGCACCCTGGTGGTGCCCTTCGACCTCGCAGTCCCCAGCCGTTGGAACTACTGGCTCGTATACCCACCCGATCGGGCGAACTTTCCGCCGCTCACAGCCTTTCGCGAGTGGGTGCTGGACCAGGCGCAGGGCTGCGAAAGTGACGCAGCTTCCTGAGGCGCGGCTCGGAGTGCGGCATCCGCTGGAGGTGCGGGAACGCGGGTTCCCGGGGCCGCGAAGGAGGGCGTCAGATGGCCGCACCGCGAGACCGGGTGCGGTGCCTCTGGGTTCTCCGTACCGGGGGGAGGCTGGAAGCGTGCGCGTACTGAAGGCATGGGAAGATGTCTGGATGGACATGGGGGAGCATGGCCGATGCTGATCAACTGCGTGGCCTACCAGGACGGGCGCAAGCTGGCCGAGATTCCGGTCGCGGACATCGACCAGTGGCTGGGCCGGCCCGACTGCTTCGTCTGGGTGGCCTTGCGTGATGCCACCGACGAGGAACTGCGGCAGATGCAGGAGGAATTCGACCTGCACGACCTGGCGGTCGAGGACGCCCGCCACGGCCACCAGCGGCCCAAGGTCGAGGAGTACGGCGACACGCTGTTCGTCGTGATGAAGCTGCCGGAAATGCGCGCCGGCGAACTTGACAACGGCGAGGTGGCCATCTTTGCCGGCCGCAATTTCGTGCTCTCGGTGCGCAATCGCAGCCAGCAGGGCTTCCTGGGCGTGCGCGAGCGCTGCGAGCGCGAGCCCGAGCACCTGAGGCAGGGCGCGGGCTTCGTGCTGTACGCGCTGATGGATGCGGTGGTCGACCGCTACTTCCCGATCCTGGACGCGATGGAGACCGATCTCGAGGAGATCGAGAGCCGCATCTTCGACCGCGGCGCGGCGCGCTCGAACATCCAGCGGCTGTACGAGCTCAAGCGCCGGGTCACGGTGCTGCGGCACGCCGCGGCGCCGTTGCTGGAGGTGGCCGGCAAGCTGCACGGCGGCCGTGTGCCGTCGGTGTGCGCGCACAGCCAGGAGTACTTCCGCGACGTGCACGACCACCTGGCGCGCATCCACGGGGCGATCGAGGGCATCCGCGACACCATCGCCACCGCCATCCAGGTCAACCTGTCGATGGTGGCCATCGAGGAATCGGAGACGACCAAGCGCCTGGCGGCCTGGGCCGCCATCTTCGCCGTGTCCACGGCGCTGGCAGGCATCTGGGGCATGAACTTCGAGCACATGCCCGAGCTGAAATGGGAGGCCGGCTACCCGATGGCCCTGGGCTTGATCGCCAGCGCTGGCGGCATCCTGTTCTGGCGTTTCAGGCGCGCCGGCTGGTTGTGACGGGGACGAAGCCCCGCGTCTGGACGCCGGGTGCTTGCCGCATCGCCGCCCTGGCCGGACCTCAGCCTCGAGCCAGCGGCGGCCCGGTGAAGGGCCGCGCCCAGGGGCCGATCGCGGCCATGTCGAACTCCACCAGCATGGCAGGCGCCGGGTCGGCTGCGGCGTCGGCCAGTTGCGCCGGCAGGCCGGCCAGCGTGCTCACGCGCCGAAAGCCCAGGCCCATGGCCGCGGCCAGGGCCTCGAAGCGCGGGGTGTGCAGGTCGGCGTACTGGCGGCGGCCGCCGTAGTCGGCGTCCTGCAGGTTGCGCAGGATGCCGTAGCCGCCGTCGTTCATCACCAGCAGCACGAGGCGGGTGCGCTCCTGCACGGCGGTGGCGAGCTCGCCCAGGTTCAGCGCCAGGCCGCCGTCGCCCACCAGGGCCCAGGTGCGGCGCTGTGGCGTTGCCACGGCGGCGCCGATGGCCATGGCCAGGCCCTGGCCGATCCCGCCGCCGGTGGCGTGCACGCCGCGCCGCACGTCGGGCAGGCGCAGCAGGCGGTTGCCCCAGGTGGCGTTGGCGATCGTCACGTCGCGCACCCAGTTGAAGTCGGCCCCGGCCACCTGCTGCACCGCGTCGGCCACCGCGTCGTAGGGGCTGACGTTGGCGCGCAGCGTGGCTTCGGCGGCGGCGCGCGCGGCGTCGGCGTCCGCGTGCAGCGCGGCATCGAAACGCACGCGGCCCTCGAGCCGGTCGGCCAGCAGGCGCAGCGTCAGCCCGGCGTCGCCGACGATGAAGTCGTCGCTCATGTAGGCGCGGTTCCAGGCCTGCGGGTCGACGTCGACCTGCCACAACGGGCGCGGCAGCTTCAACTGGTGGGTCAGCGTCTCGGGCACGCGCAGGCGCGAGCCGGCCACGAGCATCGCGTCGCAGCTGCCGAAGAAGCGCTCGATGGCGGGCTGCGAGTTGAAGGCCCCGAGCGAGCCGGATGTGCCCTCGGGCACGATGCCGCGGCCCTGCAGCGTGGTCACGACGGCCATGCCCAGGGCCATCAGGCGCTGCACCTCGGGGCGGGCGTCGCGGGCGCCGCCGCCGAGCCAGAGCACGGGCCGCCGCGCCTGGGCCAGCGCGGCGGCAAGACGGTCGATCGCCCCGGTGTCGGGCGGGCAGGGGGGCGGCACGAACGGGGCGGCGGGCTGCAGGTCGCCCCCCAGCGGCGCGCCCTGCAGGTCGATCGGGATCTCGACGCTGACCGGCCCGGTGGGCGGCGTCAGCGCGATGCGCGCAGCCTCGACCAGGGTGCCGAGCGCGGTCTGCGCCGACCACACCCTCAGCACCGCCTTGGACACTGCGCCCAGCATCGCGGTCTGGCCCACGGCCTCGTGCACGTAGGAGCGGCCGCGGTCGAGGTAGGGCACGGCCACCTGCCCGGTCAGGTGCAGCAGCGGGGTGCCCGCGGTCTGCGCCTCCACCAGCGCACCGGCGGCGTTGCCGGCACCGGTGCCTGTGCTCGTGACGGCCAGGCCCAGGCCGCCGCTGACCCGTGCCGCGGCGTCAGCCATGTTGACCGCGCCGGCCTCGCCGCGCGCCGGCACGAAGCGGATCCTGCCGCGCCGGCCCATCGCGTCCAGCAGCGGCATGTTGTGGATGGACAGCACCCCGAAGGCGCAGCGGATGCCGAGTTGCTCGAGGCAGGCGACGAGGTGGTCGCTGACGGTGGGGGTGGGCGTGCTCATGGTGGGGGCGTTCCTGCGACGCGTCTGGGCTGGAGGGGACGTGACGGGGCGTGATGGTGGCGGGGCAGCGGCGGCGGGGCTCGGCGGATCGGGCGGGGTCGAGCCAGGCAGAGCGAGGTCGGGTGATGGGGGGCGAGATCGGTCGGTCGGTCCGGCGGGTAGGCGGGTAGGCGGGTAGGCGCGGCCCCGATCGCCCGCTCAGCGCCGGTAATCGGTCGTCTGCGTGAGCCCCGCGTCGATCTCGCGCCGCAGCGCCGCCAGGACGGTGCGCGCGAGCTGCGGGTCGACCACCGAGCGGTGCCGGTCTTCGCGCGTGCGTTCGCGCACCGCGGGCGACAGCAGTGCGTGCGGGCCGGCGAGCGCCTGCGCGTCGCACTGGGTCTCGCAGGCGCGCTGCAGCAGCCACATCGCGAAGAAGCAGGTGGGCACGTCGGGCCCGCAGGCCAGCAGGCCGTGGTTGCGCAGGATCATCAGCGAGCGCAGGCCCAGGCTCGCGGCCAGGCGCTCCATCTCGCCGGGGTGCACCGTGATGCCCTCGAAGGGGTGGTAGGCGACCTCGCCGGTGAGCATGGCGCCGTAGAAGCTGTCGTGCGACAGGCCCTCGGCCTTGCAGGCCACGGCCATGCCGGCGCGGGTGTGCGTGTGCATGACGACGTGGGCGTCTTCGCGCGCGCGGTGCACCGCGCCGTGGACGACGAAGCCCGCGGCATTGACCGGCCACGGCGTCGGCGCCACGGGGTGGCCGTCGCGGTCCACCCGGACCAGGTTCGAGGCCGTGACCTCGTCGTAGCGCAGGCCGAAGGGGTTGATCAGGAAGTGGCGCTCGGGCCCGGGCACGCGAACCGTGATGTGGTTGAAGATCTGGTCGCACCAGCCCAGGTGGTGGACCACGCGGTACAGCCCGGCGAGCTCGATGCGCAGCGCCCACTCGGCGCTGTCCATGCCCGCGGGCGGTGGCAGGTCGGGGGCGCATGCGGCGTAGGCGTCACGTGCGGCGGGCTCGGCTTGGCGTTCGGTCATGCGACGGTCCTTCGGTCACGGTGCGACGGTCCCCGCGGCTGGGCTGCGCTGCCGCGCTTCGGCCCGCGCAGGCCCGTCCGCCCAGCGGGCTTCAGGCCCACCCTCGGCCCCGAGGCAGGCGCGGGGTCGCCGTCGGTCTGCCGGGCGGTGGCGATCATGCGTGGCGCTCGCGGGACGATGAAGTGCCTGGCGCGGTGGACCCCTCGGCCGCGCGCCGCAGGTCGCGGCTGTGCTCGGCCGCGCGCACCAGGTCGCGCACGAGCATGGTCGTCGGCATCGGCACCTGCAGCCGCGCCGCAAGCTCGAGCGGGGCGTCCGCGATGGCGCCGAGCTCCAGCGGCCGGCCACGCTCGAAGTCCTGCAGCATCGAGGTGCGGAAGGCTCCCAGGCGCTGGCCGACGCGGATGCGGGCCTCGGCGTCGAGCGGAAAGCGCACGCCCAGGCTGGCGCCGAGCGTCATCGTCTCGAGCATCACCTCCTTGACCACGGCGCGCAGCCCGGGCTCGCCGAAAAGCCGGTCGAGCGTTGCCCCGGTGACCACCGACAGCGGGTTGGTGCTGAGGTTGCCCACGAGCTTGGTCCAGACCTCGTCGCGGATCGCCGGGTGCACGCGCGTGGGCAGGCCGCCGGTGTCGAGCAGCGCCGCCAGCGCCTGGACTCGCGGGCTGGTCGCGCCGTCGAGCTCGCCCAGCGTCAGCCGGTTGTCCCCGGCCTGCCGCACCCAGCCCGGCGAGACGACCTCGGCGCCGAGGTGGACGACGGCACCGATCACGCGCGGCGCCGGCAGCGCGCGCCACAGCCCGCCGCCGGGGTCGACGGCTTCGATCGGCTCGCTGGACAGCCACCACGGCAGGCCGTTCAGCAGCGCCACCACGGTGGTCTGGTCGCCCACCAGCGGCGCCGCGGCCTCGAGCGCGCCGCGAACGTCCTGCGCCTTCACGGCCACGAAGACGGTGTCGCAGGGACCGTGCTCCTTCAAGGCCGGCCCGACCTCGGCCACGGCGATGGACCGGCGCTCGTCGGTGGCGGCGTCGGTGTAGCGCAGGCCGGCGGCACCGATGGCGGCCAGATGCGGGCCCCGACCGGCCAGCAGCACCGGCGCGCCGGCGCGCGCCAGGCGCCAGGCGACGACGCTGCCAATCGCCCCGGCGCCGACGACGGCGATGCGCGCGGCCATCAGTCGAGCTTGATGCCGAGTTCGCGGATCACCTTGTCGAAGCGCTGCGCGTCCTCCTTCATCTCGGCGGCCATCACCTTGGGCGAGCTGCCCAGCATGACCAGGCCGCGCGCCTCGTAGGTGCGGCGGAAATCCGGCGTCGCCACGCCGTTGAGCACCTGCGCCATGCGCTCGACCAGCGCGTCGGGCGTGCGCCCCGGGGCGAAGAAGGAGAACACGGTCGACGGGATGCTGCCGGCCTTGCCGCCGGCCTCGACGATGGTCGGCACGTCGGGCAGGTAGCTCGCGCGCCGGTCGTCGCCCACGGCCAGCATGGCCACCGGCTTTGCCTGCGTCATGCGCAGCGCCGACAGGCCGCCGGTCATGACCGCGTGCACCTCGCCGGAGAGCACGCCGTTGATCGCCGGGGCCATGCCGGCGTAGGGGATGTAGTTGAAGCGCATGCCCTCGGACTGCGCCACCATCTCCATGCCGATGTGGTTGACGTGCCCGTTGCCGGCGATCGCGACGTCGAGCTTCTTCGGGTTGGCCTTGGCCCAGGCGACGAAGTCGCGCCAGTTGCGCGCCGGGAAGCTCGGGCTGACGGCGACGAACAGGCGCACGCCGGCCATGTCGGTGACGGGCTTGAGCTGCGTGGCGCTGTCGTAGGGCAGCTTGTTGTAGAGCATCGGGTTGGTGACGACGGCCAGGCGGTCGACCATCAACAGCGTCGCGCCGTCGCCCGCGGCCTTGGCGACGACGTCGGTGCCGATGATCGAGTTCGCGCCGGGGCGGTTCTCGACGATGACGGCCTTGCCGGAGGCCGCGCCCAGGCGCTGCGCGACGTCACGTGCCAGGACGTCGGGCTCGCTGCCCGGCGGGTAGGGCACGATGATGCGGGTGTCGGCGCTCGGCCAGGCCTGGGCGAGCGCGGCCGGCACGGCGGCGACGAGGCCGGCGCACAGGCCGAGCAGCGTGATGATCGACTTCACTTTCATGGGTGTGCTCCTGGGTGGGGGTCGGGGGACGGGGTTGCGGTGCTTCAGGACAAGGCGGTGGCAGCACTGTGCGCCAGCGAGGGGCCGGGCGATGATGCGGCGGTGGTCATGCCGTGGCGGTCGCTGCCCGGCGCTGGAGGCAGCCATTGCAGAAGGAAGGTCTCGAGATCGCGGGGCAGCGTGGCCAGGGGCCCGAGCGCGGCGACGTAGCGGTCCGGGCGCAGCAGCACCCAGTCGGCGCCGCTGGCGGCAAACCACAGGTGCAGTGCGTTCTCGGCGTCCTCGACGACCTCGACGCCGCGGCTGGGCGCGGCCTTCATCTGCATGGCCTGCAGTCCGCGGCTGCGCGCGGCGGCAATCACGCGGCAGCCCAGGCGCTCCAGCGCGGCGCGCAAGGCGGCCGGCAAGGCGGGGCCGGGGTCGTTCTGCCAGCACAGGAGCGCAAAGCCCGGCCCGAGCGCGTCGTCGAGCTTGACCACGCTGCCGTCGCCGCGCTCCACCGGCGGCTGGATGAACATCCGGCCCACGCGCTCGTCCAGGCGCGGTGTGGCCGCGGCCAGCACGACGCCGCGGCTGATGCGCGGCATGGGCTTGAATTTCATCTGCAGCACATAGTCGCGCACCGAGGGCAGGTTGCGCACCGCGAGCATGAATCGATCGCGCAACCAGGCCAGCAGCGGATTGGTCACAGACAGCGCGGCCCCGAACAGGTCGGCCAGCTCGATCATCGCCTGCGCGTGGCGCTGGCGCTCGTCGTGGTAGCTCTGCAGCGCCTGCGGCTGCAGCCGGCCTTGGACCACCCAGGCCAGCTTCCAGGCGAGGTTGAAGGCGTCGCGCAGCCCGGCGTTCAGGCCCTGGCCGATCCACGGCGGCGTGATGTGCGCGGCGTCCCCGGCCAGGCAGACGCGGCCCTGCACGAAGTGGCGTGCCACGCGCGAGTTGTGGGTGTAGACGCGGGCGCGGATGACGTTCAGGCGCTCGGGGTCGGCCACGTGCCGGCCCAGCAGCTCGCGCACCTTGGCCGGCGCCAGCATCTGCTCGCCGTCCTCGCCCGGGAAGAGCATGAACTCCCAGCGCCGCAGGCCGTAGGGCAGACGCAGGCAGACGTAGGGGCGCTCGGGCTCGCAGTGCAGCGCGGTGTAGGGCGCGTCCAGCGGGTCCTGGTCGCACTCGATCACGACCCACTTGCGCGGGTGCGTGCGGCCGTCGAAGGGGATGCGCAGCAGGCCCTCGCGCACGGTGCTGCGGCCGCCGTCGGCGGCCACCACCCAGTCGGCGCGCACCGTGCGCTCGGCCCCGCGGGCATCGCGCAGCGCCGCGTCGACGCCTGTGCCGTCCTGCGCGAGCGCGGTCAGCTCGGTGCCGAGCTCGAGGCCGACTTGCGGGAAACGCTGCAGCCCGGCGCGCAACGCGCGCTCGCCCAGCGGCTGCGAGAACAGGTTGCGCCGGCACCAGCCGAACTCGCGCGTGGACGGCAGGATCTCGGCGAAGCACTCCTTGCGCGCCGAGTACATGCGCATCGGCACGTTCTGGATCATGTCCTTCAGGAGCGCCTGCACCACGCCCGCGGCCTGGAAGGTGCGCAGGGCCTCGTCGTCCAGGCCGACGGCGCGCGGGTAGTCCAGGATCTCCAGGCTGCGCTCGACGACCAGCGTGCGCACCCCATAGGTACCCAGCAGGTTGGCGATGGTCACGCCCACCGGGCCGGCGCCGACGACGAGCACGCTCACGTGCTCGGCCGTGGCGGGCTGCGGGCCGGGCGCGCCGGCTGCCGCAGCCGTGGGAGACCGCAGATCCGGCGCACTCACGGGGCGGTCCTGCGCGCGGCGGCAGGCGGCGCGACGGCCGCGGATGACCGCGTCACGGCCCTGCTCACGCCACCACCCCTGGCGCCTCGACGCGCCCCTCGATCAGGAAGCTGCGCACGACGCGGTGGAAGGCCTCGGGCTGGTCGTCGTGCACGTAGTGGCCGGCGTCGGCGATCTCGACCCAGCGCACGTGCGGGTTCGCGTCCGCCATGGCCTGTGCCATCGCCGGCTGCAGGTAGTCCGAGCGCCCGCCGCGCACCACCAGCGTCGGGCAGGCGAGGGCGCGCACGTGCGGCGCGAGGTCGACCACGCGCGCCGGGTCGGGGTTCAGGCGCGTGGCGGCGATGCCGGCCAGGTCGTACTGCCAGGTGTGGCCGCCGCCTTGGCGCGGGCGCAGCATCTCGCGCAGACGCTGCTGGCGCGCAGCCTCGGTGACGCTCGGGCGCAGCGCGCGCATGTAGGCGCTGGCGGCCTCCCAGTCGTCGAAGCCGGGAGGTGTCTGCGCCAGTTCGCGCACGATGCGCGCCGCGCCGGGCGAATGCTCGAAGGCGCCCGGGCCGGCGTCCTCGACGACGAGGCGGCGCACGCGCTGCGGGTGGCGGCTCGCGAACACGATGGCGTTGATGCCGCCCATCGAATGCCCCAGCAGCTCGAAGTGCTCGAGCCCGAGCTGGTCGGCCACCGCGGCGAGGTCGGCGACGTAGGCGTCGGTGTGGTAGCGCCGCTGCGGGTCCCAGTCGCTGCGCCCGCGTCCGCGCTGGTCGAAGGCGATCACGCGGCGCTCGGGCTGCAGTGCCTGCGCGACGCCGGCGAAGGTTTCGCCGTAGCCGCGGATGCCGTGCAGCATCAGCACCGGCGGCGCCTCGGCCGGGCCCCATTCGGTGACGGCCAGCATCAGGCCGTCGACGCGCAGGTGGTGCTCGACGCGGCGGCCCATCAGCCCTGCCCTGCCGTGAAGTTGGCGGCCTTGATGCCGGCACCGCGCTCGTCGTAGTCCTTGCGCAGCCGGGCGGCCAGGGCGCGGCTGCCCAGCGGGGCGATGTCGGCCTGCGCCTTCAGGGCCTGGATCACGGCCGGGTCCTTCAGGCCTTCGACGATGGCATCCGACAGGCGGTTGATCACCGCTGCAGGCGTGCGCGCCGAGGCCATGACCCAGGTGCCTTCGGTCAGCGTCAGCGCCGCAACGCCCAGCTCGGCGAAGGTGGGCACGTCGGGCAGCTCGGGCAGGCGCTTCGGGCTCGTCACGCCGAGGATGCGCATCTGTCCGCCCCGGTGCGGCGGGAGCAGCTGCCCCGTGGTCGACACCATGCCCGAGATGTGCCCGCCAGCGCTGTCGGTGAGCGCGAAGTTGTTGCCGCGGTAGGGAATGTGGTTCATCGTCACGCCCAGCGCGCGCGCCAGCGTCACGCCCATGAAGTGTGGCGACGAGCCCTGCCCCGGCGAGCCGAAGGTGGCCTTGTCGGGGTTCTGCCGGCACCACGCCACCCACTCGGCCATCGTCGTGGCCGGAATCTTGCCGCTGATGGCAAAGGCGAAGGCGTTCTCGCAGACCTGGGCCACCGGGGTGAAGTCGGCGAAGGGGTCGTAGCCGAGGTCGGGGTAGACGTGCGGCAGGTGCACCATGGCCGAGGCCGGGCAGACCAGCAGCGCGCGGCCGTCGGGCGGTGCGGTGCGCACGCCCTGGGCGGCGAGGCGGCCGTTGGCGCCGGGGCGGTTCTCGACCGTGACGGTGCCGCCGTTGGCCCGGCCCACCGTCGCGGCCATGGTGCGCGCCACGGCGTCGGGCAGCCCGCCGGCCGGGAAGCCGACGAAGAGCTTCGTGATGTCTGCCTGGGCGAGGGCGCGCGCGGGCAGCGCGGTGGCAAGCGGCGCGGCGAGCATGGAACCGAGGAAGGTGCGGCGGTCTGTCATCGGTGTCTCCTGATCAGGGGTGGGGGGCGTGAGGGGGGGCGGGTGCGTCAGCGGCACCGTGGCAGGGGGGCCATGCAGCGGTGGGCGTGCCCGCCGCGCCGAGGGGGGTCTGTGCCGCGGCGGGCGTGTGCGCTGCGCCGCCGCAGCGGTGCGCTGTGGCCGCTGCGTCCGCGGCCCCGCAGGATGCCGGCAGGCCCTGCAGCCAGGCGTCGATACGGCTGTGCACGGCCTGCGGCTGCTCGAGCATCGGGAAGTGCCCGGCCCCCGGCACGCGCACGAGCTCGAGCGCGCGCACGTGCCGCTCCAGCGCCTCGATCCACGGCGTGCGGGTGTCGGCGCCCAGCCGCACGCGCTCGTGCGCGCTGTTCATGAAGGTGCAGACGAAGGCGAGCACCGGCACGCGCAGCCGCGGCAGCACCTGCTCCATGTGCTCGACGTCCCAGGCGGCGAAGTCCGGCATCAGCTTGCGCGCCACCTCGGGCGGCAGGGCGCGGGCGCGCTCGACCATGCGGTCGCGCATGGCGTCGAAGGCTGGGTCGTAGAACATCTGACCGAAGCCGCGCGCGGCGCGTTCCATGGGTGCGGCGCTCTCGTACAGGGCCGCGGCGCGTGCGCGTGCCTGCGCGGCCAGCGCCTGGCGTTCGGCGGCGCCGGCATCGCCCAGCAGGCGTGGCGTCAGGTAGGCGCCGTCGACGAGCACCAGGCCGCGCAGCCTCGGCAGCAAGACGGCGTGCGGCTCGGCGTCCGCGTCCTGCTCGCCTTGCCCGCCGGGGGAGAGGCGCTGAAGACCGGACGGTGGCGGCGCGGTTCCGGGGTTGAGGCGCAAGGCCGGCGGCTCCTGCGCCCGGGTCCCTACCGCCGCTTGGAGCGCGACGCGGCAGCCCATGCTGTGGGCGATCAGCACCACGTCGTCCAGCGCCAGCGCGGCGCAGAGGTCGCGCACGATGCGCGCGTAGGCCTGGATGCCGATGGCCGCGGGCCCGGCGGGCGAGGCGCCGTGGCCCGGCAGGTCCAGGGCGATGCAGCGGTGGCGCCCGGCAAAGTGCGCGACCGAACCCACCCAGTCGGCCTGGCTGCACAGCGCGCCGTGCAACCACACCAGCGCCGGCCCGCCGCGGCCCGTGTCGGCGTAGGCCACCCGCGCGAGCGGGTGGTCGAGGAACTGGAGCGCCGGGGCGGTCATGGTGGTCAGCGTCCTGGCGGTCAGGGCTCTCGTGGGGAACTTGTCGTGCGGCCCGCCAAGGCCCCCGTTCGCACGGAGCTTGTCGATACGCCCGCAGGGGCTTCGACGGACTCGGCCCGACCAGTGTGTCTGCGGGCACCGAGGATCGGCAGGGGCATGGCGCGAACTCCCGGGCTCTCAGACCAAGCCGTCCTGGCCCTTGATGTTCGCGGCCCGGAGCCCGCCCAGCCGCGCCTGCAGCCGGCCGCGCGTGGCGAAGGCCCAGATCACGAGCAGCTCGTCGCGGTTGGGCGCGTCGGGAAAGCTCACCGTGACGGTGTCGTAATGCGAGCGCACGTACAGGGCGTCCTTGTGCGCCAGCGGCACGTCGATGGCCGTGCCCGGCCCGCCGCGCTTGCCGGTGGACGGCACCCAGGCCTTGCCGCCGCCCAGCGCGGCGCGCACCGGGTTGGCGGCGGGGTTGGTCAGCAGCGCGTTGCCGTGCTCGTATTCGCCGTCGATGCCCACCAGGCAGGCCTTGCCGTAGCTCTCGATGGCGCGGCCCTGCGCGGCGGCCTGGATGCGGCGCCCGAACTCCTCGCCGAGCATCGGCGAGGGCTCGATGAAGGCCGAGAGGTCGGCCTCGAAGCGGCCGGCATAGGGGTTGTGCAGCGCTGCGGCGATCACGATGCGCCGCAGCGGCTCGCCGTCGGCCGGCGCGCCGGCCTCGGTGGCCAGCGTGTCGTCCATCTGCAGGAACCACTTGCGGATGTGGTACGGACCGAAGTTCGGGGTCTTCATCGTCCAGGGCCTCGGGCTCTTGGGGGTGGGTTGGTGTGGGCTGCGGGGTGTGGGGTGTGGGGTGGCGCGGCGGTCAGCGGTCGGTGGCTCGCGCCGGCCTCACAGCGGCTGCAGTTCGATCGGGGTGCTGGGCGCGCCCAGCAGGCCGAGGATGCGCCGGCCCTCGGCGTCGTCGTGCACGGTCTCGCAGAAGAACTCGAAACGGTGGCCGTCGGGGTCGGTGAAGTACACGCCCAGGCCCACCGCGTGGTCGGTGGTCTTGACCACCGGCACCTTCTTCGCCAGCAGCATGCCGTAGAGGCGGCGCAGCTCGTCGACGTCGCCCTCGATCTCGAGCCCGTAATGCTGCAGGTTGACGGTGCCGCGCGTGTGCGCGCCGTCGGCCCCGGGCTCGGCGCGGATCAGCGCGATGTCGTGGTGCTTGCGCCCGAAGGACAGGAAGACCCACTGCGGCCCGCGCGCCGTGACCTGCATGCCCAGCACGTCCTCGTACCAGGGGGCCGACGCGTACGGGTCCTTGACGAAAAGCGCGATGTGGGTGCGGCGGATGCGTGGGGTCAGGCGCGGCGCGTCGGCGGGGGGGTGGGAGGGCTCGTCCATCGGGGTCTCCTCGGCGTTTGAGCCTGTCGGCCCTTCAAGCGATCGACTGCGGGTGCGCCGTCACCGGCGCGACGTGCGGTGTCCACGCCACCGAGGTGATTTCGCTGAAGTCGCGCCACTCCTTGAACCAGCTGCGCCCGCCGTCGGTGGAGCGGAACAGATGACCGTACTTGGTGCCGGCGAAGACGAGCGCGGCGTCCGCGGCATGCACGCCGAAGGCCCAGAAGGTGGAGTTGGGCGGGGTATGTTGCAGCGCCGGGCCCCAGGTGCGGCCGCGGTCGGTGGAGCGGTAGATGCGGCTGCGCGTGCCCGGGGTGCCGTCGCCGATGGCGATCAGCAGTGCGTCCTCGGCGCCTGGCAGCGCCTGCACGGTGCGCGTGTAGTACATGCCGTCGAAGCGTGCGCGTGAGGGCTCGCCGCTCCAGCTGCGCGCGCCGTCGGAGCTGGTGTAGACCGAGTTCACGGTCAGCACCAGGTGCGTCTTGGACTGTGTGGCGCTGGCCGGCAGGATGGCCAGCGCGTGGATGTCGCCGCCGGTGATGCCGCTGGCCTCGGTATCGACGCGCTCCCAGGTGTCGCCGAGGTCGCGGCTGCGCCAGGCGCCGCCTTCCTCGATGCCGAACCACACGTCGCGGCCGTCGTCGGGGTCGAAGACGATGCTGAGGATGCGCGGGCGGTTGACCCCGCGGCAGAACTCGGGGATCTCGATGCCCAGGCGCTGCCAGCTGGCGCCGCCGTCGGTGGAGCGGAACATCGCCGCGCGCGAAGGCGCGCCGGTGCCGGCCAGCAGATGGCGCGGGTTGCGCGGGTCGATGGCCAGTGCCCACACCGTCATGCCGTCGGCCGGCGAGGGCAGGCGCGAGAAATGCGCGCCGCCGTCGGTGGACACGCAGATGCCGGCGTCGGCGCCGGCGTAGATGCGCGTCGGGTCCTGCGGATCGACCGCGAGAGCGCGCACGACGCCGTCGAACTCGATCGCCTCCTTCAGCCCGAGGCGGTGCCAGGTCGCGCCGTCGTCGACGCTGCGCAGGATGCCCTGCCCCGCGGTGCCGACCAGAATGGTGCCTTGCATGGTGGTGACTCCTGCACGTCTGCCGATTCAGCCTGGTGTGCGTTTCACAGGAAGATCCCGCGCGTGATCCCGCCGTCCACGCCCAGCGACTCGCCTGTGATCGCGGCCGCTCGCGGCGAGGCCAGGAACAGCACCGCGTCGGCGATCTCGGCCGGCTGCAGCGTGCGCCGGATCGGCGTGGCCTTGCAGTAGTTGGCCTCGACCTCGGCCGGGGTCAGCCCCTGCAGCTTCGCCTCCCGGGCGTAGAGCTCGTGGATGTGCGGGGTGTCGACGACGCCCGGGTGGATGACGTTGACGGTGATGCCGTGCGGGCCGAGCTGGTCCGACAGCACCTTGGTCATGTGGCAGATGGCCACGTTGCGCAGCCCCGACAGCTGCTTGCTGCCGCGCCCGGTGAGCCCGCCGATGTTGACGATGCGCCCCCAGCCGGCGCGCTTCATGTGCGGCACCGCGGCTTGCGCGCAGCGCATGTAGCCGACGACCTTGATGTCGATGTCCTGCAGCAGCCCGGCGGGGTCGGCCTCCTCGATCCCGCCGCGCACCAGGCCGCCCGGGTGGGCGGCGCCGTTGACGAGCACGTCCAGGCGTCCGAAGTGTGCGGCCACGCGCTCCATCGCCGCCTGTACCTGCGCGGTGTCGGTCACGTCCGTCGGCACGGCCAGCGCCTGCGCGCCGGTGTCGCGCGCGATCTCGGCCGCGGCCTGCTCCAGCGCGGCGCGCCCGCGCGAGACCAGCGCCACGTGCGCGCCCTCCGCGGCGAAGGCCTGCGCCACCGCGCGGCCGATGCCCATGCTGCCGCCGGTGACGACGGCCACCCGGCCTTTCAGTCCCAGATCCATCGTGTGTCCTTGTCGGTCGTGGCGCCCGGGCCGGCCCGGGCGGGGATGTCTGTCATGCCGGGCTGGTTGCGCTGCGGCGGTGGCTCGGCCGTCGTCGAAGCGGCGCGCAGTCCGTGGACGGGCCCGCGCGCCGATGCCGGCCTGAGGCGCGCGCCCGGTGCCGGCCAGGGCCGGGCCATCACAGCGCCATCTCCACCAGCATCGGCCCGGTCTCGGCGAAGGTGCGCTCCAGCGCGGCGGCGAACTCGCCGGCGGTGGTGGCGCGGCAGCCCGGCACGCCGTAGGCGTTGGCCAGCGCGACCCAGTCGATGCGCGGGTCGGCCAGGCTGGTCATCGCGAGCGCGGCCTCGCTCAGCGGCGCGCCGCCGCGCCTGAGCTCGTTGCGCAGGATGGCGTACTGGTGATTGGCCGCGATCAGCACCGTCACGGGCAGCCGCTCGTGCGCCAGGCTCCACAGCGTCTGCACCGTGTACTGCGTGCTGCCGTCCGACACCAGCGCGACCACGCGCCGCCCCGGGCAGGCGATGGCCGCTCCCAGCGCCACCGGCAGGCCCTGACCGATGGCGCCGCCGGTGTTGGTGAGCGCAGTGTGGCGCGCGGCCGCTGCCGAAGCCGCGTAGAAGGGGTAGCCGCAGGTGCCGCCCTCGACCGAGACGATGGCGTGCTCGGGCAGCGCGCGTGCGAGCAGGGCGCCGATCAGGGCCGGGGTGAGGGGCGCGTCGGCGGCGGGCGGCGTGGGCGCGGCGGTTGGCGCGCCTGCAGCGCCCCGGGGCTCGGCGGCGCTGCCCGCTGGCGCGGGCTCGGCGGGCGCGCCCAGCGCGTCAGCCAGGGCTTCCAGCGCCGCGGCTGCATCGTGCCCGGGCGCGCACAGCCGCAGCAGTCGGGCTTCGTCGACCATCAGGCTGGGTTGTCCGGGATAGCCGAAGTAGGTGACGGGGGGCAGCGCACCGGCGAGCACGACGACGTCGGCCGGGTCGAGCACGGCGCGCGCTGCCTCGGGGAAGTAGGGCAGGCGGTCGAAGTCCGGCAGCCCGCCGCCGCGCTCGGCGCGCGCCGGGAAGGTCTCGGCAAAGGCGCGGCCGCCCAGGTGGGTCACCAGCCGCGCCGCCGCGCGCTGGCCGCGTTCGCCCAGCGCACTGAGCTTGCCGCCGCCGCCGAGCAGCAGCACCGGGTTGCGGGCGTGGCGCAGGCGCCGGGCCGCGTGGTCGACGGCCAGCGCCCCTGGATCTCCCACGTCCGCCGCTGCGCATGGGCCGGGGACGGGCGCCGGGGTTCCTGCCCCGACGGCAGGCACGTCCGGGGCTGGCGCAGCCTCGTCGGCCTGGAAGTCTGCCGGGAACACCAGCGTCACGCCCTGTCCGCCTTCGGCCTGGCTGCGCGCCCAGGCCTGTGCCGCGACGGCGCCCGCCTCGGCAGCACTGCCGAGGCGGCGCACCCAGCCCGAGACCGGCCGTGCCAGCGACTCGATGTCGGAGGTGAGGGGGGCGTCGTAGGCCAGGTGCCAGCTCGCGTGGTCGCCGACGACATTGATCACCGGCGTGCGCGCGCGCCGCGCGTTGTGCAGATTGGCAATGCCGTTGGCCAGGCCGGGGCCCAGGTGCAGCAGCGTGGCCGCCGGCCGGCCCGTCATGCGGCCCCAGCCGTCGGCCGCGCCGGTGCAGACGTTTTCCTGCAATCCGAGCACGCAGCGGATGGCCGGCGTGCGCTCGAGCGCACGCACCAGCTCGAGCTCGGTCGTGCCCGGGTTGGCGAAGCACACCTCCAGGCCCTGGGCGTTCAGGGTGTGCAGCAGGAGTTCGGCGCCGGTGGTCATGGCTGAAGTTTTGCACGATTATCGAAATGTGAGAATAGGGAATATTCAGGGTCTACCCTGATTCGACGCCGGCGCGTGGGTCGACGACCGACCACCCAGCATCCAGCACCCCGAGCCCCGAGCCCGAACCTCGAACCTCGAACCTCGAACCTCGTGTCCGTGCGCCTGTGCAAGCACGCGCGGCTCGATCGACACGGGTGCGGGGTGCGGCGCCCTGGGCTGAGAGCCTGAGAGTCTTTCCCCCATGCCCGCCTTGCACGTCCGAGCACCCCGGCTCATCGTTGCAGATGCTCGCCACAGCCCGGGCTATGGCTGTGGTTTGCGCCTCGATCCAGGGCGTTTGGACGCGCCTTTCAGGCACGGCGGAAGAACTCTCAGCCGCTGCATGGAGCGCCAAGGTCCGGCCCGGCGCCGGGGTCCGGCCGCCGGGCCGGCTACATTGCGCGCTGCCGTCGCGCGCAGGCCTTGCGCTGCGGCGCTGCCTTGACTGCCCTGCCCCGATGCACTCCGCGCCATGAACAGCCTGCGCCGCATGCTCGCCGTGCTCGAGCTCCTGCGCCCCGACCGGCCGACGCTGGAGGTGGACGACATCTGCCGCCTGCTGGGCTATGCCCCGGCCACGGCCTACCGCTACGTGCGCGAGCTGGTCGACGTGGGGCTGCTCGTGCGTCTGCCGGGCGGCTACGGCCTCGGGCCGCGCATCATCGAGTTCGACCTGCTGATCCGCGAGACCGACCCGCTGCTCAACCGCAGCCGCGATCTGGTGGCGGCGCTGGCGGCGCAGACCGGGCTCAATGTGCTGCTCAGCGAGCTCTACGACGACAAGGTCGTCACCATCCACCAGGAGCAGGGCGTGGAGGCGCAGGCGCTGAACTTCGGCCGCGGCCGGCCGATGCCGCTGTTCCGCAGCGCGACCTCGCGCGTGATCCTGGCCTGGTTGCCGGCGCGGCGCCTGCGCCGCGTGCATGACGCGCACGCCCAGGCGCCCGAGCTGCACGCCCTGGGCGCCGACTGGAAGAGCTTCGCCCGCGCCATGCTGGAGGTGCGGCGCCAGGGCTGGTGCCTCTCGCGCGGCGAGCTCGACAGCGACAAGACCGGCCTGGCCGCGCCCATCTTCGACGACCGTCAGCGCGTGCTCGGCAGTGTCACCCTCGTCGGCCGCCACGAGCGCTTCGCCGCCTTCGACGACGGGCGGCTGGTCGAACTGATCACCGCCGCAGGCCGGGAGATCACGCAGAGGATGGCGGCGGCTTGAACGGGGCGGCGGAGGTGACCCCCGGCCTGCCGTCATGGAGCGCCCTACGCACCGCGTGGTGCGGGCGCCTGTCCAGGTAGCTCCTTGTCTACCTGGGGTTCGCAGGCCCCTGATCCGTTCAGGCTGACCCTGTCGAAGCCCCGCTGGAAGACCTTGGCGCTCGCGCCCTTCCCTTCAACAGAGTGAACGGTATGGGCGACTGGACGGAACCCTGTGTGCGGTTCCGGGGCACCAGCCGGCAGTGCCGTGCACAGCATCGGCCTACCCAGGACCCGTCGCGCGTGCGGCCCGTGCACCGCTCGGCCTCGGGCAGCCGGTGCGATCCTTCTCGGCGGCCCACCCCGGTGATCCATCCAGGCGGCCCACCCCGGCGGTCCATCCAGGCGGCTGAGTTCAGGAAGTCCTGAAGCCGGCGATCGAGGCCGGCGCGACGAAGCGTGCGAGCAACTCCGTGTGGCGCTGGGGCCAGGCCTGCAGCGCCGAGACATCGCCGTCGAGCTCGCTGCGCACGAAGGCGAGCGCAAGTTCCTTGGTGGCCTCCTTGACGCGGGCGTTGAACACCGGCCCGCCCGGGCCGCGGCGGTCGGTGAAGATGCTGTGGCCGCCGCCTTCGAACACCGCGAGCGCCTTGCGCGCGCTGCCGGTGATCTCGAACAGGGCGACACGGTCCTCGGCGCGGCTGTAATAGCCGGGCACGCGGATCGTGTCCTCGGTGTTGGTCACGTGCAGCGTCGGCACCTGCACGGCGCCGGCGATGCGGGCCGGCTCGGGCTCGCCGTGGAAGGGTGGTGCCGACAGCAGGATCGCGGCACGCACGCGCTCGTCGCGGAAGTCCACGGCGCGGCCGTGGCGCTGCAGTCGCGCCCCGGCGGCCAGCAGGGCCGTGTTGGCGCCGAAGGAATGCCCGGCGGCGACGATGCGCGACGGGTCGACGAGCGCGTCGAACTCGCCGTCCAGCAGCCGGTCCAGGCCGAATCGCAGGTCCTGCGCGCGGGCGATGGCCTCGGCTTCCTGGGCCGCGTCACGCAGACGGCCCAGCAGTTCCAGCGGGTTGCCGCCGCTCCAGACCCGGCGGTCGCTGCCCACATGCTGCAGGTGCAGGCAGGCCACACCCGCTGCGGCGAAGTGCCGGCCCAGGTAGCTGTAGCCGTGGCGGGAGCCGCCCAGGCCGTGCGAGAACACCACCAGCGGCGCCGGCGCTTCCGCGCGCGGCAAGTACAGCAGTGCCGGCACCGGGCGCTGGCGCGCGGCGTCTTCCCAGTCCAGCTCGCGGACCGTGAATGCACCGTCCTGGGCCCGGGCCCGGCCCGTGCCCAAGGCGAACATCGACAGGCCGACCGCTGCGGTGGCGCCGGCCAGGAGCCTGCGTCGGGAGAGATCTGTCATGCGAGCCTCCTTCATCCATCGGGGTGGCCGAACCCCCATACCGGGCGCCGGCGTCGGCATCTGCGTTGGCATCGGTATCGGCGGTGTCGTCGTCGTCGTCGTCGCCGTCGCCGTCGCCGTCCTCAGGGCGCCGTGATCCGGCGTATCCATTCGACGGTGACATCCCGCGCCTCGCGCGGCGTGCTCAGATGATCGGCGCGGATCTGCAGAAAGCGCGTGTCCGGGTGGGCGGGCAGTCGGTCGAAGAAGTAGGCCCGTGCCATGGCTTGGAGCGGGTCCTTGTCGCCCAGGACCACCAGGGCGGGCGTGGTGGCTGGAACGCGGGGCGCGGTGACGCCCATGTCGGCATCCGATTCAGGATCGAAATAGCTCAGGTAGTCACGCGCCGTCATGACCACAGGCTGTGCCGTGCCTTGGTTGATGTCGTTGAAGCGTTCCTTGCGGTCGCCCTGGCCCCTGGCGACCAGGGCGCGGGCCTCGTCGATGCTTTCGCGCACCCTTCGCAAGGCCGGGAAGTTGTAGTAACCCCTGGGAATGTGGCCGGGTGCCAGCAGCACCAGGCCCTGGACGTCGCCCGCGCGCGCGGCAAAGCTCAGGGTCGCCGGGCAGCCCATGCTGTGGCCCACCAGCACGATCTTGCGGGCGCCGCGTTCGCGCAGCATCTTGACGTGGGCGGCGATCTCGGCCATCGCCTGGTCCCAGTGGCCATCGATGTAGCGGTGGCGCGACCAGGGCATGTCGGGCATCAGCACGCTCATGCCTTCGCTCTCCAGCCGGGTCTTCAGGACGCCGAAGTTCGGATCCTGGGGGCCGCCAGGGTTCTTGCCGTGGAGCATGAGCACCCCGATGTCGGCCTGCGCAAGGACCGACAGCGGCGCGGCGGCGATGAGCGCGCCCAGCAGGCGCAGCAAGCGGCGACGGTGCATGGCAGGCAGGAGACTCAGGCGCTGTGGTCCTTCAGACGTTGACCCGTGAGTGGCTCTGCAAGGTCATGATCTGCATGTCTTTTCTTGAACCTTACAAAATCGTACCCGCTGAGCATCGGGCTGCGTGTGATGGACTTCCCACAATGCATCCTACCCCTTGCTGCAGCAAGGCCCCCGGGGCCGCGAGCGCGATGGTCCACGGGGTCATGGCTCAGCGATCGGCGCATCAAGCAGTGCAGGGTTCACCACCACGAACCGGTGGCGGCGTTCTCGCCGCTGCCAATGCTGTCCGCACTGCTGACAGCCCGAGCAGCTGGCGCAGGTCGTTGAAGTCGGTGGCGTCCGCAGGCCGGTTATCACCGAAGTTCGGCTCCGCGACGAGGCCGCCGATGACGCGCGCCGCATCGGCCGCGTGGATGCGCCCCGGGTTGCCGGGTGTGAGGTGGTCATCGTCGGCGCACATCACGATACGAGCCCCGAGGTATCGCGCGCGAAGCGCGGTGGCGCGCCTGCGGGGCGCAGGTACAGCAGGCCTGGCCAGACCATCTCGCGCCCGATCACCCACCCCCTGAGTTCGACCCCGACGAGCCGTTCTGAGCCCACACGCCTGAGCAACAAGCACCCCCACCAAGACGATGGCCCCTCACGGGGCCATCTGCACTTCGGGGGCCGAAGAATTCAAAACCGCCACCTCGCCAGCGAATGACGGCGGATTTTTACCGGCGGCAACACCGGCCAGTAGCGGCCGCGCGCGTACTCCTCCTCTCCCCTCTGTGCAAGGTCGGCAGCCGAAATCCGCGAGAAGCTGCGCGAGAACGCGCTGTACTCGTCGACCAGGCGATTTCGAAACTCAAAGACGTCTTGCACTCGTTGTTCTCCTTGCCAACTCAAAAGGCCATCGCCAGCGCGTTCGCTATCCGCCTACGCCTCACATTTCTGCTTCGTCGAAACCAGGTCAAGGGCTATGCCCGGTAGGGCAGTGCAGCCAGCTCGACGTTGGATTCGCTGAACGCGCTCACTCGATCACCTGCCAATGGCCACCCTTGTCCGGCCCGATCCGCACCAGGCGGCCGGATTCGCGCAGCGACCGGACAGCGCGCTTGATCGCGCTTTCCGACTTGCCCAGGATCACTGCGACCTCTGCAAGGCTCAGCTCGGGCCGCTGCCGAAGCAGATCGACAATGGCGTCTGGCGTTTTCTGGGGCGTTTTCTGGGGCGTTTTCTGGGGCGTTTCGGCTTTCTCGGGCGTTTTCACCAGCGCTGGCAGCACGAAAGTGATCACCACTGCGCCCTGGCGCACCACCACTGCCGGCGGCTCGAGCCCCCGCTCCTGCATCAGCCGGGCGATCTTGAGTGTTCCCCGGCCCCAGGTCTCGATGATGCCGCGCCGGTAGAAGGTCCGCGCGATCATCGGGTTCCAGGGCTTGGACTCGTGTTCCCGGAACAGCGCCTCGGGGGTCAACCCGAAGTGCAGGTCGCCGATGGAGATGATCTCCAGCCGGTCGTCATACAGCGCCACGCTCACCGAGCCGCCGCCTACCGAGTAGTCGCGGTGGACGAAGGCGTTGGCCAGCGCCTCGCGCAAGGCCTCCACCGGCAGCAGCGGCGTGTCTTCGCGTTCCATGCGTCCGGGTACGATGCGGCTGGCCACAGGCAAAGAGTCGATCAGGAACCGCTCGGCACGCCGCATCAGCGCAAAGGCATTGCCGTGAAACTGGCGGTTGTCTAGGAACTCATCGCGCGTCGTGCCCTTGAATCGGGCCACCTTGAGCAGCAGCTGCGGGAAATCCGGTAGTGGCCCGTCCTCCGCGCAGAACAGCACCACGGCCGCCCGCGAGACTTCATCGCCATCAACCAGCAGGCCCAGCCCGCGCAGGATCTCAAGCGGCTCGCGAGTGCCGGGGTCGTCCACGCGACCGCGGCGGATGGACTCCTCCAGCGTCAGCACCAACTCGCGCCGGTCCAGGCGGCTGACATGCCAGCCGCCGGCCGGCTGGTTTTCCCATCGCTCGGTCGCGTGCATCTCCTCCAGCAGCAGGCGCTGATAGGTCTCGCGCGGCATCGTGCGTGTGGTGTTCAGCACCCGCTCATAGGCAACGCCGCGGAAGGCGACTGGCACGCGGGCCGCGCGAGGTGCGGTGAGCACCAACACCTCGCGGCCATCCTCGACGCTCACCCGCTCGACCACTGGAAACATTGGCGGCTCGAAGCCCTGGAACTCCTGCGCCAGTTCTTCCAGCGTGCGGTCGGTGACGGTCTGACCCACCACCTTGCCTGCCGGCGTGACGCCGAACAGCACGCGACCGCCCCGGCCATTGGCGAAGGCGCAGAGGGATCTGCAGGCGCGGTCTTTTTCCGCGGTGGACTTCTTGAATTCGAGCGTGGCGGATTCACCGGCGGTGGCAAAGGCCCGGACCCTATCGACCGAGACGCTGATCACGCTCACGACGCCTCTTCCTGGGTGGCGACCCCAAACGACTTGCCCCTTGAAGGCTTGCGCTTGTTAAGCGTAGGCAGTTTGCTCAGGTCCGCGCCGAGCTTTCGTTCCGCCACGCCCAGGTCGTACACCGTCTGCAGATTCAACCAGTGCTCGGCAGGCATGCCGAAGAAGTGCCCCAGCCGCAGCGCCGTGTCGCCGGTGATGCCCCGCTGCCCGTTCAGGATGCCCGTGATGCGATTGGTGGGCACGGCCAGGCGCCGGCCGAGTTCGGCGGCGCTCATGTTCAATTCCGCCAGCCGTTCGGCGAGGTGCGCGCCCGGGTGAGTCGGGGTGCGGGACATGGAGGGCTCTGGTGACTGCCGAGAAGTCCGACCGGGACTGGTCCGGCGCTTCCGGTCTTTACGTGGATCGTAACGGATCGCGTGGTCCGAGGCGACAGAAGCGGCGTGCCGATCCGCTGCCCGGCCTGTGTCGCGTTCTGCCTATCGCATGGGGCGAGTCGTCCTCCATGCGATAGGCAGCCTATGACGTGGATCGGCTGCGCCCGGCCGAGCTACGCGGCGGCGGTCGCCTTCGCCGTCCCTGCCGTACCCGTTGCCGCCGCCTTCTCCCACTCATCCAGCGGATCCTCCCAGCGCTGCATCGTCACCGCGCGGTCGGCCAGATACTCGGCGCGGTTGTAGGTGCGTCGTACCGCGTTGGGCTCCACGTGCGCGAGCTGGCGCTCGATCCAGTCGGGCCGGTAGCCCATCTCGTTAAGCCGGGTGCTGCCGGTGGTGCGGGTGGCGTGCGGGCTGTACTGCCCGCTCCAGCCCAGCACATGCAGAGCCTGCCGGAACGAGGCGATCGCCATCGGCTTGCGGCGGTCGTCGCGCCCGGGGAACAAGTGCTCATGGTGGCCGGTGATGCCCCGCAGTGCCCGCAGCATCTCCACCGCTTGCCGGGGCAGCGGGACCGCATGCGTCTTGCGCTGTTTCATGCGCTCGGCCGCGATGCGCCAGAGCGCGGCATCGAGGTCGAACTCGGCCCAGCGCGCTTCCACCGCCACGCTTGGGCGGGCCAGCGTGAGCCACATCAGCCGGAAGGCCGCCAGTGTCTCGTGCCGGCCACCATGGCGCGCCATGTCGCGCAGCAGGCGGCCGATCTCCTCGGGCTCCAGCGCCCGCATGTGCTGGGTCTTGTTGGGCGGCAGGGCGCGGCGCACCGGGTAGATCGGGTCGCGGTCCACCCGCAACGTGGCCATGGCCAGCTCGAACACGCCGGCCATGCTGCGCTTGGCCTCGGCGGCCACGCTCGGCCCGTTCTTGCGGGCGGCGGTGGTGAGCACGTCCAGGATGTGCATGGGCGTGATCTGCCTGACCGGCAGCGGCCCGATCTTGCCGAACACCACCCGCTGCAGCATGTTGAGCCGGCGCGCCTTGGTGATCTCCTCCCAGTCCTTCATGGCCAGCCATTCGCGGGCCACCGGCTCGAAGGTGGTGGCGCCGTCCTCTTCACGACGCAGGCGGGCCAGTTTGCGATCGTGCGCGGGGTTGATGCCCTGCTTGACGAGGTCACGCGCCCGGGTGCGCTCGTCGCGGGCCTCGGCCAGCGTGAAGCGGCCGCCGTCGCGGCGCGCCTTCGCCTGTTCGGGCGTCTCGCCCCGGGGCGCCACGGCGTAGTCGCCGATGGCGAACATGCTCCCCTTCGTCACCCCGCCGGTGGTGAGCTTGAAGCGGTAGCGCCAGGCCTTCACGCCGTTGGGCTTGACCTCCAGAACGAGGCCGCTGCCGTCGGCAAGCTTGTAGGTCTTCTCGCGCGGACGGGCCGCGCGGCACTGGGTATCGGTGAGCTTTGATATTTCGCAGAGGTCCCGAGAGGACCGCCGAAATCCGTCCCACCCGTCAGACGTTGAACAGAAAGTTCATCACGTCCCCGTCCTTCACCACGTACTCCTTGCCCTCGGAGCGCATCTTGCCGGTGTCCTTGGCGCCCTGCTCTCCCTTGCAGGCGATGTAGTCGTCGAAGGCGATGGTCTGGGCGCGGATGAAGCCGCGCTCGAAGTCGGTGTGGATCACGCCGGCGGCCTGCGGCGCGGTGGCGCCGATGGGGACGGTCCAGGCGCGCACTTCCTTCACGCCGGCGGTGAAGTAGGTCTGCAGGCCCAGCAGCTTGAAGGCGGCGCGGATCAGGCGGTTCAGGCCGGGCTCGTCCTGGCCCATCTCCTGCAGGAAGAGCAGGCGGTCCTCGTCGCCCATGTCGGCCAGGTCGGCCTCGGTCTTGGCGCAGATGGCCACCACCGGGGCGTTCTGCTTGGCGGCGTATTCGCGCAGCCGGTCGAGGTAGGGGTTGGCCTCGAAGCCGTCCTCGGCCACGTTGCCCACGAACATCGCCGGCTTGGCGGTGATCAGGCACAGCGGCTTGAGCACGACGCGCTCCTCCTTGCTGAAGTCGATGCTGCGCACCGGCCGGCCCTCGTTGAGCGCGGCGTCGCACTTCTTCAGCACGTCCACCAGGCGCTGCGCTTCCTTGTCGCCGCCGGCCTTGGCCACCTTCAGGTAGCGCTGCAGGCTCTTCTCGACCGTGGCCAGGTCGGCCAGGCAGAGCTCGGTCTGGATGACCTCGATGTCGGCGATCGGGTCCACCTTGCCGGCGACATGGATCACGTTCGGGTCGTCGAAGCAGCGCACCACGTTGACGATCGCGTCGGTCTCGCGGATGTGGCTGAGGAACTGGTTGCCCAGGCCCTCGCCCTTGCTCGCCCCGGCCACCAGGCCGGCGATGTCGACGAACTCGACGATGGCCGGCACCACGCGCTCGGGCTTGACGATGGCCGCCAGCTGCGCCAGCCGCGGGTCGGGCAGCTCGACGATGCCGACGTTGGGCTCGATCGTGCAGAAGGGGTAGTTCTCGGCCGCGATGCCGGCCTTGGTGAGGGCGTTGAACAGGGTCGACTTGCCGACGTTGGGCAGGCCGACGATGCCGCATTGGAGGCTCATGGGCGGGCTTTCGGGGGAGGGGTGGCGCCGGTGCCACGGGCCCGGCATCGGGCTGCCGCGGGGGCTGCCGTCTGAAGGAGCAGGATTCTAGGCCGCGGGGGTGCGGGGCCGGCGGGCAGGTGCCGCAGGCCCGGGGCGGCCCGGCGCGGGCCGCTCAGCTCTTCAGAACGCCAGCGTTGCCTTCACCGCGGCGCCCGGGCGCAGCACCGCTTCGATGCCCGAGACGATGACCGCGTTCATGCCGAAGGTCAGGCCGCCGCCCACGCGCGCGTCGGCGCGGTAGGTGGCCAGGGTGTCGGCGATGGCATGGCCCTGCGCGGCGGTGGCGGGGTCCACGTCAGGAATGGTGCAGCGGGCGCAGGGCTTGACGAGCTTGAGCACCACCGGGCCGGCCTCGGCCTCGATCTCGAGCGTGTCGACGTGGTCCTCGTCGTGCGCCGCTGCCAGGCCGTCCAGCACCAGGTTCGGGCGGAAACGCGCTACGTCCACCGCAGGCTGGCCGGCCAGCGCCAGGCGCCGGTTCAGCTCGGCCAGCGACGCCGTGGAGACCACCAGCAGCGGGAAGCCGTCGGCAAAGGCGTTCTCGGCCTCGATCGCGCCGGTCCACTTGCGCTCGGACAGTCGTTTCTGCTCCGGGTCGAAGCGCACCAGGCGCAGGCCCTTGACGCCCAGGAAGTCGCTGAACCACTGCCCGGCCAGCGCGCCCATGTCGTAGGCCGCGACCTGGTCGTCCCAGACCTGCACGCGCGTGGGGGCCTCGACGGCCTCCAGCGACAGGTGCAGCGCCAGCATGCCCGGCGCGCGCAGCGCCAGGTCGCCGCGCCGCATCGAGGCCGACACCAGCGCCATGCGCGGCAGTTCGCGCTGCGTCAGCATGTCGCCGTGGGCGTCGACGACCATCCAGGCGCGGTCCAGGTCCAGGCCGGTCTCCACGAGCAGGCTCTCGGTCACGGTGAAGCCCCCGCAGCTCTTGACGGGGTGCAGGCGGATCTCGGACAGGGTGCAGGGCAGGGTGCTCATCGGCGGGCTCTTGTCAGGTGCAAGGGGGCTGTCGGCGCGCGCGTGGGGACGGTGCACTGGCGGTGGCCAGGAAGGGTATGCGGGCCGGCGGCCGCAGGATGGTACCCGCTGCCTAGAATCCCTCGCATGTCGCGCTTCGATGTCTGCATCCGTGGCGAAGGCCCTGTCGGCCGGGCGCTGGCGCTCGCCCTGGCGCGCCAGGGCCTGCGCGTGGCGCTGGTCGGGCCCGGCTCACCTTCGGGCGCCGCGGCGCCCGCGGGCCCCGACGTCCGCGCCTACGCCCTGAACGCGGCCTCGGTCGCGTTGCTGCAGGGCTTGAAGGTCTGGGACGCGCTGCCGGCGGATGCCCGCACCGCCGTGCAGGAAATGCGCATCCGGGGTGACGTGCCGGGCGCGCAGCTGCACTTCTCGGCCTGGGAGCAGGCGGTGGCCGAGCTCGCCTGGATCGTCGATGCCGCCGAGCTCGACGCGGCGCTGGCAGCCGCGGTGCGGTTTGCGCCCCACGTCGAGCGGCTGGACGGCGAACCCGAGGCGCCGCTGCGCGTGCTCGCCGAGGGCAAGGACTCCGCCGGCCGCGCCGCGCTCGGCGTGCAGGCGGCGACCCACTCCTACGGCCACAGCGGCGTCGCTGCCCGGCTCGAGGGCGAGTGGCCGCACGCTGGCGTCGCACACCAGTGGTTCCGCTCGCCCGACGTCCTGGCGCTGCTGCCCTTCGATCGGCCGGTGGCGGGGCGCAGCTGGGGGCTGGTGTGGTCGGTGCCGGCAGCGCGTGCGGCCGAACTGCTTGCCCTGGACGATGTCGCGTTCGAGCAGGCCCTGACCGAGGCGACCGAGGGTGCGGCCGGCGCCTTGCGACTGCGCAGCGCGCGCGCGGCCTGGCCCCTGCGGCTGTCGCAGGCCGCCTCCGTCTGCGGCCCAGGTTGGGCGCTGGTGGGCGATGCGGCCCATGTCGTCCACCCGCTGGCCGGGCAGGGGCTGAACCTGGGCCTGGCGGACGTCGCGGCGCTGGCAGGCGTGCTCGGCGCACGCGAGTCTTGGCGCGGGCTCGGCGACGAGAAGCTGCTGCGGCGGTACGCGCGTGCGCGGCGCGGCGCGACCCAGGCCATGGCCGGGGTCACCGACGGCCTGTGGCACCTGTTTGCGGCGCCCGACCCGGCGCTGCGCCTGCTCCGCAACCAGGGTCTTTCCCTGCTCGACCGGCTGGGCCCGCTCAAGAAGGCCCTGGCAGCGCGGGCGCTGGGTGCCTAGCGGCCTTCCGGGCGCCGTGCGCCACGCCGCGTGGCGCGTTGGCCCGGGCGGCGAGCGGTCGAGCGGGAGCCGCCTGCGGCGGGGCTGGGTGCCTGGGGCTGCCGGCCGGGTGCCGTGTGCCGTCCGGCGCAGCACGGGATGAAGCTGATGGATTCTTTGGTCTGGCCCGGTGCAGGCCATGGCGACGCCCGGGGCCCTGGCGAGCATTTGCAAGGGCGCCGGGGCCGCGCCGACGCTTTGCGGCGCGCCGCCTAGCGTGGAACACTGCGCCTGGACCACCCGCCGATGCGCGAATTCGCTGCCCTGTTCGAGGCTCTGGACGCCAGCACCTCCACCGCCGCCAAGGTGGCGGCGCTGGCCGCTTACTTCCGCGCCGCGCCCGCGGCCGATGCGGCCTGGGCGGTGTACTTCCTGGCCGGGGGCAAGCCGCGCCAGGTGGTGCCCACCGCGCTGCTGCGCGCCACGGCCTGCGCCGCGGCCGGGGTCGACGACTGGCTGTTCGAGGAGTGCTACCAGGCCGTGGGCGACCTGGCCGAGACCATCACGCACGTGCTGCCGGCCGCGCCGAGCGTCTCCACCGAGGGTCTGGCGCACTGGGTCGAGCAGCGCCTGCTGCCGCTGAAGGGCCTGGCGCCGGCGGAGCAGGCCGAGCGGTTGCGCGCGGCTTTTGACGAACTCGACGCCCCCGGCCGCTTCCTGCTCGTCAAGCTCATCGGCGGCGGCTTTCGCGTCGGCGTCAGCCGCCTGCTGGTGCAGCGCGCGCTGGCCGAGGCCAGCGGGCTGGACGCCAAGACCATCGCGCAGCGCATGATGGGCTGGACCGACGCGAAGGCGGTGCCCAGCGTCGAGCGCTACGCGCGCCTGATCGCGCTCGACGCCGCGCCGCAGGCCGACCCGGGCCACCCCTATCCCTTCTTCCTGGCCCACCCGCTGCAGCTCGAGGGGCGCAGCCTGGCGCAGGCGCTCGGCCCGGCGCAGGACTGGCTCGCGGAGTGGAAGTACGACGGCATCCGCGCCCAGCTCGTGCGCCGGGCCGGCAGCACCTGGATCTGGTCGCGCGGCGAGGAACTGGTGACCGAGCGCTTTCCCGAGATCGTCGCCCGCGCGGCGGCGCTGCCCGAGGGCTGTGTGCTCGACGGCGAGGTGCTGGTCTGGGTGGACGGCGCCGCGGCGCCTTCGTCATTCCACCTGCTGCAGCAGCGCATCGGCCGCAAGACGCTGACGCGCAAGGTGCTGGCCGACGCCCCGGTGCGCTTCGTCGCCTACGACCTGCTCGAGGAGGACGGCGCCGACCTGCGCGCGCTGCCGCAGGCGCAGCGGCGCGAGCGCCTGCTCGCGCTGGCCGGGCGCGCCGGGCTGGAGGTCTCGCCCGAGGTCTGCGCCTACGATTGGGCCGGCCTGGCCGCTCTGCGCGAGACGGCGCGCGCGCGCGCCGTCGAGGGCCTGATGCTCAAGCACCGCGCCTCGCGCTACGGCAGCGGCCGCACCAAGGCCGAGGGTCTGTGGTGGAAGTGGAAGGTCGACCCCTACAGCGTCGACGCGGTGCTGATCTACGCCCAGGCCGGGCACGGCAGGCGCGCCAGCGTCTACACCGACTACACCTTCGCCGTCTGGAACCGTGCCCCGGCCGACGCCGCCGAGGCCCAGGCCGTGGTCGAGGCCATCGCGCGGCGCGAGCCCGCGCAGCCCGGCGCGCTGCAACTGGTGGCCTTCGCCAAGGCCTACTCGGGCCTGAGCGACGCCGAGTTCGCGCGCGTGGACCGCGTCATCCGCGCCACCACGCTCGAGAAGTTCGGCCCCGTGCGCAGCGTGCGGCCCACGCTGGTCTTCGAGCTCGGCTTCGAGGGCCTGAACGCCAGCCCGCGCCACAAGAGCGGCATCGCGGTGCGCTTTCCGCGCATGCTGCGCATCCGCGACGACAAGCCGCTGCACGAGGCCGACACCTTGGCGCTGCTGCGGGGGTTGATGGGCTGAGCAATCGCCCCACGCCTGTATCGCACGGAGGACCGGAGGAGCGCTTCGGTGCGGGCACCACGGGCCAGCCCCGGCGCGGCCCCTCAGCCCGCCCGCGGCGCCAGCACCATGTCCAGCCCCACCGGGGCCATCGCGAACTTCAGCTCCTCGGCCGGCGGCTCGCCGCGGGCGGTGGCCACGCGGCGCAGGTCGAAGTGGCCCAGCAGCACCAGCATCACCAGCTTCATCTCCTGCAGCGCGAGGTAGCGCCCCGGGCAGATGCGCGGCCCGGCGCCGAAGGGCATGCTGACGCGCCGGGCCGCGGTGGCCGACAGGCCTGCCTCGCCCAGCCAGCGCTCGGGCAGGAACTCCTGCGCGCGCGGGACGAAGGCCTTGTCGATCGAGTCGTGGCGCATCAGCGCGATCACCACGCCGCCCGCCGGCACGGCGACGTCGCCCACCGCCGTGTCGCGCAGCGCCTGCAGCGGCAGCTGTGGGGCCACGGGCTTCAGGCGCATGGTCTCGTGCATCACGGCCTCGATGAAGTCCAGCCCCGAGAGCTGCTCCACGGTGAGGCGTGCGAGATCGCCGCCTGCGGCGTCCAGCACCGCGCGCGCCTGCGCGGCGGACCGCGCGGCGGCCGCCGGGTGGGTGCTGAGGAACCAGATCGCCCAGGCCAGGGTGTTGGCGGTGGTGTCCTCACCGGCCAGCAGCATCGTCATCACGTTGCCGGCCACCTGCGCGTCGTCGATGCCGCTGCCGGGCTCGTCGGCGGCCACGATCATGGCCTCGAGCAGGTTGCGCGGCTGCGCGCGGCGCGCCGGGTCTTCGGCCAGGCGCCGGCGCGCGGCGGCGACGAAGCCGTCGATCGCGGTATCCACCTCGCGCAGCGCCGCATCCAGCGCGCGGTCCGACGGCAGCTTGAACCAGCGCCAGTAGGGCAGCGGGGCGATGATGCGCCGGTACAGCTTCGGGAATATCTGGTTCAGGTGCTGCTGGATGACGTCGTCGTCGGACTGCAGCGTGTTCACGTCCGTGCCGAAGGCCAGGCCCGCGATCGCATCGACGGTGAAGCGCATCAGGTCGGGCTGCAGTGCGATCGTCTCGCCGGCTGCGGCGGCGCGTTGCCAGCGCCCGAGCAGGCGCTGACCGCAGCGCAGCAGCGCCGGGTAGTAGGCCTTGACGTGGCCGGGGTCGAAGGCCGCCATCACCATGCGGCGCTGGCGCCGCCAGGTCTCGCCATGGGCGCCGAACAGCCCGGGCTTCAGCCCCATCTCCAGGCTGATCTCCTCCAGCCGCTCGGTGCGGCGGAAGCCCTCGGGCCGGTCGCGCAGCATCTGCGCCACGGCCTCGTGGTCGGCGGTCACCAGCACGGCGTGTCTGCCCATCGGCAGGCGGAAACAGCGCCCGTGCTCGGCCGCCCAGGCCTGCATCTGCAGATGGAAGCGCGCCGGTGTGATCTGCGGCAGCACGCCCAGCACCGGCCAGCCCCGGGGGCCGGGCAGCTCGGACAGGCGGCGCAGGCGCCGGGCGGGAGTAGCGGGTGGGGGGGCGGGGTCGTTCATCGGCATTCCGGTGGCCATCTGCGTGCATGATCGCGCATCCCTGCCGGCCCGTCTGCAGCGCGGGCGTTCGTCGCCCACCTGCGCAGGCCGGTCTGCCGGGGCGGCCCGGGATCAGCCCACCGCCCGCCGCCGCTCCACCCATTCCAGCGCCACCAGCAGCGCCGCGCCCAGGCCGAGCGCGGCCAGCATCGGGCCCGCAGCCGGGTCGGCGAAGCGGAACAGCGCGCGCAGCGGCGTCCACCACAGCGCGGCGGCCAGCAGCGCGGTGGTGGCCGCCAGCACGCCCCACAGCGCCGCGTTGGGGCGGCGCATCGAAGCCCACCACGGCGCGGTGAAGGAGCGGTTGGCCAGCACCAGCGCGACGAAGCAGGCCACCAGCGCCGTGAAGACGGCTGCACGGGCCAGGCTGTCGCTCCAGCCGAGCTGCAGCCCCGCGACGTAGAGCGCCGCGGTGGCGGCCAGCGCGGCGCCGCCCTGCAGCAGGCCCAGCGTCAGCAGCCCGCGCGACAGCACCGGCGCGGCGGGGTCGCGCGGCGGTCGCGCCATCACGTCGTCCTCGTCGGGCTCGGACTCGAAGACGATCGAGCACACCGGGTCGATCAGCAGTTCGAGGAAGGCGATGTGCAGCGGCATGAACAGCGGCGGCGTGCCCAGCAGCAGCGGCAGCAGCGCCAGCCCGGCGATCGGCACGTGCACCGCGACGATGAACACCATGGCCTTGCGCACGTTGTCGAGGATGCGTCGGCCCAGGCGCAGGCCCTGCACGATGGCGCCGAAGTCGTCCTGCAGCAGCACCAGCGACGAGGCCTCGCGCGCGACGTCGGTGCCGCGCTGGCCCATCGCGATGCCGATATGCGCGGCCTTCAGCGCCGGGGCGTCGTTGACGCCGTCGCCCGTCATCGCCACGACCTCGCCGGCGGCCCGGAAGGCCTGCACCAGGCGCAGCTTCTGCGTCGGCATCACGCGCGCGAACACCGAGACGCGGGCCGCAAGCTCGCGCAGCGCGGCGTCGTCGAGCGCATCGATCTCGGTGCCGGTGAGCACGCCGGCCTCGGTGGCGATGCCGGCCTGGCGCGCGATCGCCAGCGCCGTGGCCGGGTGGTCGCCGGTGATCATGGCCACGCGCACGCCGGCAGCCCGGCATTCGCGCACCGCCGCCGGCACCTCGGCGCGCAGCGGGTCGGCCAGGCCGACCAGGCCCAGCGGCTCGAACTCGAAGCCGTGCGGGCTGGCGGGCCAGCCCCCGCCCGGGGCCTGCGGGTCGCCGCGGCGGTGTGCCGCCCGCGCGACCGCGAGCACGCGCAGCCCGCGTTCGGCCATCGCGTGCGCCGCGGCGGTCCAGGCCGTGTGCCGGGCGGTGTCGAGCCGGCACAGCGCGGCAATGGCTTCCGGCGCGCCCTTGGCGGCCACGGTGTGCAGGTCCTCGCCCGGCACCGACCAGACCTGCGAGACCGCCAGCAGTTCCGGCCGCAGCCCGAAGGCGTGCACCAGCGACCAGCCGTCGTGGCCGTGCGCCGCGTCGAGCTCGGCCCGGCCGAGCGTGTGGAAGGCCTGCTCCATCGGGTCGTGCGGCTCGGCGGCGCTGGCCAGCACGGCCGCGTCGAGCAGCGCGTGGAAGGCCTCGGGCAGCCCGGCGCCTGGTGCGTCGGCACGCCACACCGCGAGCCCGCCGTCGTCGGGCACGGCCAGCTCGGCCACGGCCATGCGGTTGTACGTCAGCGTGCCGGTCTTGTCGGTGCACAGCACGGTGGCCGCGCCCAGGGCCTCGATCGTCGCCGGTCGGCGCGACAGCACACGCGCATGCGACAGCCGCCAGGCGCCCATGGCCATGAAGACCGTGAGCACGAGCGGGAACTCCTCGGGCAGCATGGACATTGCCAGCGTGATGCCCGCCAGCAGCGCGCCCAGCCAGTCGCCGCGTGTCAGCCCGAAGACGAGCAGGAAGACCAGGCTCACGGCCGCGCCGGCGAGCGCGGCCACGCGCACCAGGCGCCGCGTCTCCAGGGTCAGCGGCGTCGGCGGCGTGACGATGCTGCCCAGCGCCTGACCGATGCGCCCCATCTGGCTGCGTGCGCCGGTGGCCGTGACCTCGGCCAGCCCCTGGCCACGCACGACCAGCGTGCCGCCGTGCGCCGGATCGCCCGCAGCCCGGGCCACCGGCACCGACTCGCCGGTCAGCAGCGACTCGTCTAGCTGCAGGTCGGCGGCGTCGAGCAGCACCCCGTCGGCCGGCACCCGGTCGCCCTCGCCCAGCAGCATCAGGTCGCCGCGCACGACCTCGCGCCCGGCGATGCGCACACGTTCGCCGCCGCGCAGCACGAGCGCGCGCGGGCTCGCCAGCTCGCGCAGCGTCTGCAGCACGCGCTCGGTGCGGCCCTGCTGCACCACCGAGATGCCGATCGTGACGGCGACGAAGGCCAGCAGCACCAGCGCCTCGCGCGCGTCGCCCAGCAGCAGGTAGACCACGACCCCGGCCACGAGCAGTTGCGACATCGGGTCGCGCGCCGCCTCGAGCGCGATGCGCCACAGCGTGCGCTGCGGCCCGTGCGGCAACTCGTTCGGGCCCTCGTCGCGCAGCCGCCTGGCCGCGTCGTCAGGGCTCAGGCCGGTCGCGGGCGGGGGCATGGTGGGACGCCTGCCCTCAGCGGTGCAGGTCTCCGAGCGCCAGGTACTTCATCTCGACGTAGTCGTCGATGCCGTGGCGCGAGCCTTCGCGACCCAGACCCGACTGCTTGACGCCGCCAAAAGGCACCTCGGCGGTGGAGATCAGGCCGGTGTTGATGCCGACCATGCCGTATTCCAGCGCCTCGGCGACGCGGAAGATGCGGCCGATGTCGCGGCTGTAGAAGTAGCTGGCCAGGCCGAACTCGGTGGCGTTGGCGAGTTCGATGGCCTCGGCTTCGGTCTTGAACCGGAACACCGGCGCCACCGGGCCGAAGGTCTCCTCGCGCGCGCAGCGCATGGCGGCCGTGACGTCGGCCAGCACCGTGGGCGCGTAGAAGCGCTCGCCCGCGCGCTGCCCGCCGACGACCACGCGCGCGCCCTGCGCCAGGGCGTCGGCCACGTGGGCCTCGACCTTGGCCATGGCCTGGGCGTCGATCAGCGGGCCGATGTTCACGCCGGGCTCGAAACCCGGGCCGACGCGCATCGCCGCCGCCTTGGCGGCGAGTTTCTCGACGAAGGCGTCGTACACGCCCTCCTGCACGTACAGCCGGTTGGCGCAGACGCAGGTCTGGCCGGCGTTGCGGTACTTGCTGACCATCGCGCCCTCGACGGCGCTGTCCAGGTCGGCGTCGTCGAAGACGATGAAGGGCGCGTTGCCGCCGAGCTCCAGGCTGATCTTCTTGATCGTCGGCGCGCACTGCGCGGCCAGGATGCGGCCGACCTCGGTGGAGCCGGTGAACGACAGGTGGCGCACCGTGTCGCTGGCGCACAGCACCTGGCCGATGGCGATGGAGTTGGCCGCATCGGCGCTCAGCACGTTCAGCACCCCGGCGGGCATGCCCGCGCGCTGCGCGAGCTCGGCGCAGGCCAGCGCCGACAGCGGCGTCTGCTCGGCCGGCTTGATGACCACCGGGCAGCCCGCGGCCAGCGCCGGCGCCACCTTGCGCGTGATCATCGCGATCGGAAAGTTCCACGGCGTGATGGCCGCGCACACACCGATCGGCTGCTTCAGCACGAGATAGCGCTTGGTCGGGTCGGTGGTCGGGATGGTCTCGCCATAGACGCGCTTGGCCTCTTCGGCGAACCACTCGAGGAAGCTCGCGCCATAGACGACCTCGCCGCGCGCCTCGGCCAGCGGCTTGCCCTGCTCGGCCGTCATGATGCGCGCCAGGTCGTCGGCGTGCTGGTGCAGCAGCGCGAACCACTTCATCAGGATCGCGGTGCGTTCCTTGGCGGTCTTGGCGCGCCAGGCGGGCCAGGCGCGATCGGCCGCGGCGATGGCCTGCTGCGCCTGTGCCGCGCCGAGGTTGGCGACATCGGCCAGGTGCGCGCCGGTGGCGGGGTCGGTGACGGCGAAGCGGGAGTCGCCGCCGACCCAATCGCCACCGACGAGCGCATCGGTCTTCAGCAGCGTGGGGTCGTTCAGGGCGGCCAGCGGGGAGGAGGAGGGCGTGGTGTTCATGTCGACGCTGTACGGTTCACGGCGAGGGCACGGCTGCCGCCGCGCCGAAGGGCCAGGGGAACTTGGAGTTTCACCCATGCGCGCGGCGCCTGGGCTGAGTCTTGCCATGGGTGTCGGCGGTCGGATGACCCACGGCAGCTTGGGCCCGAAGCACAACAATGCCATCAGGGTCTTGCATTTCGAGCTTTGAAGGGCAACGCAGTTCGCGTATCCTTCAGTCGTTCGAGGCAACAACCGACCGCAGCACTGGGCGGACACCGCGGAACCCGTACCCGCGCCGAGAACACCCATCAATGTCGGCTGCCCTGGGCAGCCGATTTCTTGTGCGCCCGGCACGGGCGCACTCTTGGAGGTGCAAGTCCTCCCGTGAGTTGATCACAGCGAACGAAGCGAAGCGCAGCTGCAGGAGGGTGACCGAATGTGGGGAGGAAGCGTGGAGCGAAGCTGCGAGCCGATGGACAAGAACCGGATAGAAGGCGCTGCCTGGCAGGGCGAGCGGGCAAGAAACCGCGAAGCTCTCGTGATCAAGGCCTGGGTGGCGTAAATCCGGCGGTTGTGCAGCGAAGGAGTGCGTTCTTACCCGGGGAGATCTCGCCTTGTGGGTGAAAGCCCGACGGCTTGAAGCCGGAGCGAGAAGTCAGCAGAGGCCGTAGTAATTTGAGCCCGAGGCCCGGATGGGAGAAGTGGCTTGGGCGAAGGGCCGAACGAGAGTGAGTGACCGAGGACACGAGGATGTCGAGGGCCATGCGTCAGATGCCGGGGCAACCTGGGCGGGTGGGCGTAGCGCAAGGTGAAGCCGTGCGCGATCTCATCAGCGACGAAGCCTGGGGCCCGCCGAGTGAGCACCCGGACACGGGGTTGGCAAAGCCGAAGGCGGGCACGGGTGGCCTGCTGGAGGCGGCGCTGACGCGACAGAACCTGCTGCTGGCGTGGAAGCGGGTCAAGGCCAACAAGGGCGCAGCCGGGGTGGACGAGCTCGACATCGAGCAGACCGCCCGGATGCTGCGAACGAGGTGGCCCGAGATCCGCCAAGCGTTGGTGCAGGGGCATTACCGGCCCAGTCCGGTACGCAAGGTGATGATCCCGAAGCCCGATGGAAGCCAGCGCGAGCTGGGCATTCCGACGGTGACGGACCGGCTGATTCAGCAAGCCCTGCTGCAGGTGCTGCAACCGCTGATCGACCCCACCTTCAGCGACCACAGCCACGGGTTCCGGCCTGGGCGGCGTGCGCACGATGCGGTGAAGGCTGCGCGGACGTACGTGCAGTCGGGCAAGCGCGTGGTGGTGGACGTGGACTTGGCGAAGTTCTTCGACCGGGTCAACCACGACATCCTGATCGACAGGCTCGGCAGGCGCATCGATGACGCTGGAGTGATCCGGCTGATCAGGGCGTATCTGAACGCTGGGATCATGGATGGTGGGGTGGCGGTGGAGCGACATCTGGGCACGCCGCAGGGCGGGCCGCTGAGCCCGTTGCTGGCCAACGTGTTGCTGGACGAGGTGGACCAGGCGTTGGAGGCGCGGGGGCACAGCTTTGCGCGCTACGCCGACGACTGCAACGTCTACGTGGGCAGCATCAAGGCAGGCGAGCGGGTGATGGCCTACCTCAGGAAGTTGTACACGGGCTTGAAGCTTCAGATCAATGAAGCCAAGAGCGCGGTGGGCAGCGCCTTCGGGCGCAAGTTCCTGGGGTATGCGCTGTGGCTTGCCCAGGGCCGGGAGGTGAAATGTGCGGTGGCCACGAAGGCGCTGGACAGCCTCAAGGCTCGGATCCGGCAACTCACCCGTCGCAGTGGCGGACGCAGCATGGAGCAAGTGGTGGAGAAGCTTCGCCCCTACCTGCTGGGGTGGAAGGCGTACTTCGGGGTGGCGCAAACGCCCCGGGTCTGGCGCGAGCTGGACGAGTGGCTGCGCCACCGCCTGAGGGCGATCCAGCTCAAGCAGTGGAGGCGGCCCAAGACGATCTACCGGGAGCTCAAGGCGCTGGGCGCGACGGAAGATGCGGCCCGGCAGGTGGCAGGCAACTGCCACCGCTGGTGGCGCAACAGCCGAGGGGTCATCAACACCGTCCTGACGATCGCGTACTTCGACCGGCTGGGGGTTCCCCGACTGTCCTGACCTCAAGCTCTCGAACCGCCCGGTGCGGACCCGCATGCCGGGTGGTGTGGCAGGGGCGCCTCCGATAACGGGGGCCCCCTATGCCGAT